>NZ_JBPJZS010000003.1:0-589663 GCF_051216435.1 Variovorax pasteuri | reverse complement strand
CGAATCCGTTTCAGCGAAGCCTTCGATTATGCACCGACTTTTCAATCAGCGTCAACTTCGAAGAAGCTTTTTTCACCCAACCAACTCGCAATCAGCTCCGAAGAAACCCATCGCAACCAACACCTTGCGGTGACTGTCAGTCGAGCCCTCGATTATGCACAGTTTTTAGCACTTCGAGCAAGGAGGAGAAGATTTTTGTCGGGTGGCCTGTCGCCACCAGTCGCCTCCGAATACAAGGCAAGAAAAAGCCCGGGCATCCCGGGCTTTGGTTTTGCATGCGTTGCCCGATGCCGATCAGCTCTTCACTTCGAGCTGGTTGTCGACAGAGGTCACGCCTTGCACACCCTTGGCAATCTCCTCGGCGCGCGCCTTGGCAGCAGCCGTCGGTGCGGGGCCCTTCAGGCTCACAGCCCCGCCCTTGGTGTCGACGTTGATCTTGATCGCGCTCAGATCCGGATCCTTCGCCAGACCTGCGGACACAGAGGCCGTAATGGCGGCATCGTCCACCGTCGCGCTCACTGCAGCGCCGGCTTCCTTCGCCGCTTCCTTCACGTTCGCCATGCCATCCTTCACCTCGGCGGTGGTCCCGGAGGCATCCACCTTGGCTTTGGCTTCCTTGACGGCTTCGCCCGTCTTGGCGGCGGCGGTCTGCGCGGCCTGCTCGGTCTTGGCGACAGCGCCGTCAAGCTTCTCGCCAGCACTGCGGCTGTCCGACTTGTCGCACGCGGCCAGCGCAAATGCAGCCGCAGCGGCGATCACGACTAACAATGCGCGCGGATACGGCATACCAATGGATGGGCGGTGTTGCTCTTGCTTGCTCATGGAGCCTCTCCTTGTCGATCTCAGCGGATCGCTGCGTCAATCGCGCACAAATGAAAAAAGAGGCTGCACGCGCCCGTCCGACGGGCACATGCGACCTCTCGTCCCGTCACAGCTTGTCGGCACCGGTCTTGATGGCGTCCTTGGCCTTTTCCTTCACGTCGCCATAGGTCTTCTGCACCTTGCCGGCGGCCTGATCTGCCGCGCCTTCGCCCTGGAGCTTCTCATTGCCCACCACCTTGCCGGCAGCTTCCTTGATCTTGCCCTTGGCCTCTTCGACCCGGCCTGCCACTTGGTCCTTGTTCATGTCGCTTTCCTTCCTGCGTAGGTGAAATGTGTGAGCCGGGATGACTCACTGACTTCAATCTAAGTCGCGACTGGCAGCAACGAACGCCGCCGGAAGCCCGAAGCGCTGTAGGACAACAAGGCTCAGGCAGTGACGATCCATCCTTCAAGCGCGTCGAAAGCCTGCGGCAACCCGAATCCTGGCCCGGCACTGCTGGCGCGCCGCAACCCCCAGGCAGCCTGCACGAGGCACAGCGCGGCGTCGATGCCGTCGCCACGGGCATCAGCCAGCAATTCGGTCCGTTGCCCGGCGTGGACAGCCAGTCGCAAACCAAGCCGGCTTGTACCGACTTCGAGCGCGGCGAGCAGGTCGGTGCGCGCCGCAAGGCGCTCGGGCGTCTGCTTGGCCAGGTCGTCGCTCTTGTAGCTGCGCCGTGCGATCAGCTCGCGCGCCAGCAGGCCTGGATAGGCCTCCAGCGCGACACGGTCGTCGCGGTCGCCCGCGTGCAGCCCGGGAATGCGCGCGCCGGACGCCAGCAGGCGAGGCACGCCGGCATGGAGCATGTAGGCCACGGGCGGGTTCACCCATTTCATCGACGGGCTGGAGCCCGCGGGCCCATCGGCGGCGCGGTGCGCAAACTTGCTGCCCACAGGCCGGCCCGCACAGAAGGCGGCGAAGGTGTCGCGGATCTCCGCACGGCTCAAGCCGGCGTAGTGCGCCATCAGCGGCGCCCATTGCGTCGGCCAGCCCAGATGTTCGACCAGTTCGCGCGGCAGGCTGAACGGGAAGTCGAAGCCGCCCACCCAGGCGGGCGTGGCGCACAACCAATCGCCCCACGCATCGAGCGTGGCGAAGCGTTGCAGACTGGTCAGAACGACGCGCTGGGCATCGGCAATTTCGCCCACGGCCACCACGATGGGCTTGCGCCGCGTCGGCGCGCTCGAGAAATCGCAGCCGAACAGCACCACGGCATCAGCCCAGTGCCAGCGCCACCACGCCGGCCGCGATGAACAACGCACCCAGCACACGCAGGAGCCGGTCGCCCTCGCGCAGCAGGTGACCGCCAATCAACGCCGCGAACAGCATCGACACCTCGCGCGCCGGCGCGACGTGGGAGATGGGAGCCTGCTGCACCGCATAGAGCACCAGCACGTAAGACACGGGGCTGACCGCCGCCACCAGCAGCGCGTACTTCCACTGTTCGCGCCACATGCGCGCGGTCGTCGCGCGGTCCTTCAACGCCACAGGCGCCAGCAACACCATGCGCACGAGATTGCCGAAATAGTCGAGAAGGATCGGCGACATTGCCAGGAACTTGACGGCGTAGCTGTCCGCGACGGTGTACGCCGCAATGAAGCCGCCGGTGAGCACCCCGTAACGAATGCCCTTGTGCACGCGCTCGCGTTGCACCGGGTCCTGCGCCTTGCGCCACAGCTTCGGGCCGCCCGCGACGAGGAACACGCCGATCACCACGCCCGCGATGCCCGCCACGCCGAAGAGGCTGATCTTCTCGCCGAGAAAAAGCACCGCCACCAGCGATGACAGCAAGGGCCCCGAGCCGCGCGCGAGCGGGTAGACCACGGTCAGGTCCGACCGACGGTAGCCGCGCAGCAGCACGATGAAATAAAAGATGTGCAGCACGCCGCTGAGCACGACGAAGCCCCACTCTGTCAGGCCCCAGCCCGGCACCACGTTCCAGCCCAGCGTGATGCCCACGGGCGCCCAGATGAGCATGTTGAACACGCTGGTCTGGAAGCTGAAGCGCGCGTCGCCGTTCGCCTTCTTGGCGGCGATGTTCCAGCTGGCATGAATGACCCCGGCAAGCAGGATCAGCGCGAATGCGGAGAGCGGCACCCCTGGATCAGTGGCGGCCGACGATGGCTGCGGTGGCCATCAGCTCTTCCAGCAGCGCCAGCGAGACCTTGCCCGAGACCTTGTACGGGTCGAGTTCGGGCTTCTCTGAATACTTGAGCAGCGTCGAGGCATTGAGCTTCGACAGGTTGACCTGCCCCATGGTCCATCCACCGAAGCGGCGCTCGGAGATTTCTTCGTAGTGCAACAGCACCACGTCCTTGTGGCGCACGTCGCGCTGGATGTGGCCGTAGAGGTCGCTGATGGCGTCGCGCCCGCCTTCGATGGCCTGCAGGAAAGTGCCCGCACCGTAGCAGAGGATGCCGGTGATGCCGCATGCCGGGTTGTGCGTGCGCGATTTCGTGAGGATCGCATCGATGGCCGCAGGGCTGGTATCGACGGCACGGCTGGCGTAGAGAAGTCGGACCAGCATGATCAGTTCTTTCTCGGCATGAGGGACAGGAATTCGCGGCGCAGGCTCGGGTCTTTCAGGAACACGCCGCGCATCACGGAATTGATCATCTTGCTGTCCATTTCCTTCACGCCGCGCCAGGCCATGCAGAAATGTTCGGCTTCCATCACGAGCGCAAGGCCGTCGGGCCGCGTCTTTTCCTGGATCAGGTCGGCGAGCTGCACGATCGCCTCTTCCTGGATCTGCGGCCGCCCCATGACCCATTCGGCAAGCCGCGCGTACTTCGACAGGCCAATCACATTGGTGTGCTCGTTGGGCATCACGCCGATCCAGAGCTTGCCGATGATCGGGCAGAAGTGGTGCGAGCAGGCGCTGCGCACGGTGATCGGGCCGACGATCATCAGCTCGTTCAGGTGCTCCGCATTGGGAAATTCGGTGAGCGCGGGCGGCGGCACGTATCGGCCGCGGAACACCTCGTTCACGTACATCTTGGCGACGCGGCGCGCGGTGTTGTCGGTGTTGTGGTCGTTCACCACGTCGATGACGAGGCTCTCGAGCACGCCCTTCATCTTGACCTCGACCTCGTCGAGCAGCGCCTCCAGCTCGCCCGGTTCGATGAACTCGGCGATGTTGTCGTTGGCATTGAAGCGCTTGCGCGCCGCATTCAGGCGCTCACGGATCTTGACGGAGACGGGGGTGCCCTCGTCATCGTCTTTTCGATCGGGGAGCGGTTCGACGTCGGTTTTCCTCAGCATGGCGGGGATCGTACCAGTGAATGACTCTAGAGGATTCGGGCTGCAACGCGCGCCCCCTCTCGGAGCAGTGCTATCAATTAAGTAGCGTGAAATCAGCGACCAACGGCAGATGGTCGGACATGCGGGCCCAGATAGGCCCGCGCGGCACCGCGCAGGCCAGCGGCGTCAGCTTGCGTCCGTAGACGAAGTCGAGCTGCGCCACCGGCAGGCGCGAGGGATAGGTGAGCGTGCGCGGGCCGCGCAGGTCGCTGGCGTCGCGCAGCCCCATGGCATTCATGGCGTAGCGCATGCGCGCACCCCAGTCGTTGAAGTCGCCCGCCACCACGATGGCCTCGTCGGGCGGCACTTCGCGGTCGATGAACTCGCGCAGGCGGGCGATCTGCCGCACCCGGCTGCCCTTGATGAGCCCCAGGTGCACCACGATGGCATGCACGGGTTGCCCTTCCACCTCGATCACCACGTGCAGCAGGCCACGCTGCTCGAAGCGGTGGTCGGAAATGTCCTGGTGGCTGGTGCGAATCACCGGCCAGCGCGTGAGCAACGCATTGCCATGCTCGCCGTGGCGGGTGACGGCATTGGTCTCATAGACGGCGGTATAGCCCTCGGGCGCGAGAAAGTCCGCCTGCGGCAACTCCGGCCAGCGTGCGAAGCGCGCGGCGGCCTGCCGGTTCATCTTGCGCACTTCCTGCAGGCAGATGATGTCGGCGTCGAGTTGCTCGATCGCGTGGCCGAGGTTGTGAATCTCGAGCCTGCGCGCGGGCCCGATGCCCTGCACACCCTTGTGAATGTTGTAGGTCGCGACCCGGAGGGTGTGTGCTGCTGCTTCGGGCTGGTTCATTGCATAAATTCTGGCAGCAACAGAATGGCTTCGGCGTTCGACGGGGAAAAACAGGCTTCGGCCGCCTCCCGGTACGGCAGCCAGCGCCAGTCGGTGTGCTCGCGCGGCGCGAGCGTGGGGGTCAGGCGTTCGGGCACGCAGAGGCCGAACAGGTGCTCGGTGTTGCGCGTCACGCCGGGCGCATAGCGGGCGCGCCATTGCGGATAGATCTCGTAGACGTTGCGCAGTTGCCAGTCGAGCAGTTGCGGGGCCAGCGCCATGCCCTCGCCGCATTGGAAGCCGGTTTCCTCGGCCACCTCGCGCGCCGCGGTGAGCGCCAGCGGTTCGTCCGCGACATCCTTGCTGCCGGTGACCGACTGCCAGAAGTCGGTCTCGGCATCCGCACGCCGGATCAGCAGCACATCGAGCGCCGGCGTATGAATGACGACCAGCACCGACTCCGGGATCTTCCAGGGCCGGCGGCTGGTCGTCATGGCCGCATCAGACGGGTTGAGGCGTGTTGCGCAGCTTGATGTGCAGTTCGCGCAGCTGCTTCTCGTCGACCGGACTGGGCGCCTGCGTCAGCAGGTCTTGCGCGCGCTGGGTCTTGGGGAAGGCGATCACGTCGCGGATCGACTCGGCACCGGTCATCAGCATGACGAGGCGGTCCAGGCCGATGGCGATGCCGCCGTGCGGGGGCGCACCGTACTGCAGCGCGTCCAGCAGGAAGCCGAACTTGAGCTGCGCATCTTCGGCGCTGATCTTCAGCGCGCGGAACACCTTGCTCTGCACTTCCTCGCGGTGGATACGCACCGAACCGCCGCCCATCTCGATGCCGTTGAGCACCATGTCGTAGGCCTTGGCGATGCACTTCTCGGGCGCGGTGTCCATGAGGTCTTCATGGCCGTCCTTCGGTGCGGTGAACGGGTGGTGCACGGCCGACCAGCGCTGGCCGTCCTCGTCAAACTCGAACATCGGGAAGTCGACCACCCACAGCGGTGCCCAGCGGTCGTCGAACAGGCCGCTCTTCTTGCCGAAGGGGCTGTGGCCGATCTTCACGCGCAGCGCGCCGATGGCGTCGTTGACGACCTTTTCCTTGTCGGCGCCGAAGAACAGGATGTCGCCGTTGCGCGCACCCGTGCGGGCGATGATCTCGGCCAGCGTGGCGTCGTCCAGGTTCTTCACGATCGGGCTTTGCAGGCCGTCGCGGCCAGCGGCTGCGTCGTTGACCTTGATGTAGGCAAGGCCCTTGGCGCCGTAGATCTTGACGAATTCCTGGTACGCGTCGATTTCGCCGCGCGACATGCCGCCCTCGGCACCGCCGCCGGGCACGCGCAGCGCCACGACGCGGCCGCCCACCATGGTGGCGGCGTTCGAGAACACCTTGAATTCCACGCGCTTCATGAGCTCGGTGAGTTCGGTGAATTCGAGCTTCACGCGCAGGTCGGGCTTGTCCGAGCCGTACTTGAACATCGCGTCGCCGTACGTCATGGTCGGGAACACCGGCAGGTCGATGCCCGCGGCGTTGCGGAACACGTTGCGGATCATGCCTTCGAACATCTCGCGGATTTCTTCTTCGGCGAGGAACGAGGTCTCGATGTCGATCTGCGTGAATTCAGGCTGGCGGTCGGCGCGCAGGTCTTCGTCGCGGAAGCACTTCACGATCTGGTAGTAGCGGTCGTAGCCCGCCACCATCAGCAGCTGCTTGAACAGCTGGGGCGACTGCGGCAGCGCGAAGAAGCTGCCGTCGTGCACGCGGCTGGGCACGAGGTAGTCGCGCGCGCCTTCGGGCGTGGACTTGCCCAGCATCGGCGTCTCGATGTCGATGAAGCCGTTGGCATCGAGGAACTTGCGCGTTTCCATCGTCACCTTGTAGCGCAGCATCATGTTGCGCTGCATGGCCGGGCGGCGCAGGTCGAGCACGCGGTGCGTGAGGCGGGTGGTTTCCGACAGGTTGTCGTCGTCCAGCAGGAACGGAGGCGTGACCGAAGGGTTGAGCACCTTCAATTCGTGGCACAGCACTTCGATCTTGCCGCTCTTGAGGCTGTCGTTGGTGGTGCCTTCGGGGCGCGAGCGCACCAGGCCCGTGATCTGCACGCAGAACTCGTTGCGCAGGTTTTCGGCCACGGCGAACGTGGAGGCGCGATCGGGGTCGCACACCACCTGCACGTAGCCTTCGCGGTCACGCACGTCGATGAAAATCACGCCGCCGTGGTCGCGGCGACGGTTGACCCAGCCGCACAGGGTGACGGTTTGGCCCAGCAGGGCTTCGGTCACGAGACCGCAATAGTGAGTACGCATGGCCATGGAGATGACTTCCGGCGCCGTCGTGGCGCGTTCGTTTTTATGAGTTGGATGGCTTGATGGGCAAGGCGGCGGGACCGCCCGGGACGACCACACCCATCGAGACGATGTACTTGAGCGCTTCGTCCACGCTCATCTGGAGTTCGATGCAGTCGCTGCGCTTGAGCATCACGAAGTACCCGCCCGTGGGGTTGGGCGTGGTCGGCACGTAGACGCCGAGGTAGTCGCCCCCGCCCAGGTGCTCGACCACGTCGGCACCGGGCGTGCCGGTGACGAAGGCGATGGTCCAGGCCCCTTCACGCGGCCACTGCACCAGCACCGCCGTGCGAAAGGCGTTGCCGTTCTCGGAGAACAGCGTGTCCGAGACCTGCTTGACGCTCGAATAGATCGAGCGCACCACCGGAATGCGCCGCACCACGGCGTCGCCCCAACCCAGCAGGCGCTTGCCCACGAAGTTGCTGGCGACGGCGCCGACCACCAGCAGGATCGCCAGCGTGAGCAGCACGCCGAGGCCGCGGATGTTGTTGTCGTAGAGCCAGCGCTGCCACGCGCCAGGCAGCACCCAGAGCGTCTGGTCCAGCGTGTCGATGATCCACTTCAGCACCGCGAGGGTGATGAACAGCGGAACGATCACCAGCAAGCCGGAGAACAACCATTTGCGCAGGGCGAGCATGGCGGTCGGGGTACCTGGTTCAGTCGCCGCTCTTGGCGGCAGGTGACGGCGCGGGGGCCGGTGCGGCGGGCGCGGGGGCCGCTGCAGGCGCCGGGCTCGGCGCGGCGCCGGCGGAAGACGAGTCGCCGGACTTGGCGCTGTCGCTCGACGCGGGCGCAATCGCCGGCTCGGCCTTCTTGCCGCCGCCGTCGCGGAAATCGGTCACGTACCAGCCCGAGCCCTTGAGCTGGAAGCCGGCGGCCGTGACCTGTTTTTCGAATGCGCTCGCGCCGCACGCCGGACACACCGTCAGCGGCGCGTCGGACATCTTCTGCAAAGCGTCTTTGGCAAAGCCGCAGGCGCTGCACTTGTAGGCGTAAATGGGCATGGGATTGGGTTCAAAAAAGCGGCGCAGCTGCCGCTCGCAAAGCCCTCGATTATAGGGCCGCCCCCGTCAAAGGGCGTCCAGACCGAGGGCCGGGCCCCTGCTTCAGGCCGGCTCGGTCGCCAACGGACGGTGCGGCGTGTGCGTGTTGGCCACCCATTGCGGCATCAGCGAGCCGGCCACCATGCCCACGAAGGCACACAACACCCCCGCCAACTGGGCCGGGAACACGCCGCCCCAGGGCAAAGCCAGGAACAGCAGCCACACACCGATGCCCAGGACGATCGAGGCGATGGCACCTTGCGTGGTGGCGCGGCGCCAGTAAAGCCCGCACACCAGCGGCACGAAAGCCCCTACCAGCGGCACCTGGTAGGCGCCCGACACCAGTTCGTAGATCGGCGTGCCCTGCATGCGAATGGCGTAGGCCAGCACCGCAGCGCTGAACACGAGCACCGTGATGCGCATCGTCAGGAGGTTCTGCCGGTCGGTGCCGGCGGGGCGGAACTGGCGCCAGATGTTCTCGGTGAAGGTGACGCTGGGCGCCAGCAAGGTGGCCGAGGCAGTCGACTTGATGGCCGAAAGCAGCGCACCGAAGAACAGCACCTGCATCACGAAAGGCATCTTCTGCAGCACCAGCGTGGGCAGCACCTTCTGCGGATCTTCCTTCAGCAGCACGGCCACCTCCTCCGGCATGATCAAAAGCGCACTGGCCACCAGGAACATCGGCACGAAGGCGAACAGGATGTACGCCACGCCGCCGATCACCGGCCCGCGCTGGGCCGCCTTCACGCTGTTGGCCGACATCACCCGCTGGAACACGTCCTGCTGCGGAATGGAGCCCAGCATCATCGTGATGGCGGCCGCGAAGAAGAACACCATGTCGTGCAGGTTGGGCTCCGGCCAGAACTTGAAGAGGTCCTTGCTGACCGCAAAGGCGACCACCTTGTCGGCCCCGCCGGCCATGTTGCCCGCGAACACCGCGATCACGGCCAGGCCGATCACCAGGATGATCATCTGCATGAAGTCGGTCACCGCCACCGACCACATGCCGCCGAACAGGGTGTAGGCCAGGATCGAGACCACCCCGATCACCATGCCCAGCGGGATGCCGATGGCACCGGCCGACAGCAGGTTGAACACCAGCCCCAGCGCCGTGACCTGCGCCGACACCCAGCCCAGGTAGCTCAGCATGATGATCAGCGAACAGGCCACCTCGACGGTGCGGCCATAGCGCTCGCGGTAGTAGTCGCTGATGGTCAGCAGCGTCATGCGGTAAAGCTTGCCCGCGAAGAAAAGGCCCACCAGGATCAGGCAGGTGCCCGCGCCGAACGGGTCTTCGACCACGCCGTTGAGCCCGCCTTCGATGAACTTGGCCGGAATGCCGAGCACCGTTTCGGAGCCGAACCAGGTCGCGAACGTGGTCGTCACGATCATGAAGAGCGGCAGGTGCCGCCCGGCAATGGCGAAGTCGGTGGTGTTCTTCACCCGCTTGGCCGCGTAGAGGCCGATGGCGATGGTGACCAGCAGATAGACGATGACCAGCGTCAACAACACGGCGAAAACTCCTCTAGAAAAGACTCACACGCACCAGCAACTGCATGGCCAGCAACCCCAATACAAAACCTATGCCACCGTAGACGATGGTCTGGAGCAACCTGTTGGTGCGTTTTTGCTCGGCCAGCAGCTCGAGCAGCTCGCGGCGGTTGTCGGCGGGGCGATTTTCCAGGAAATCGTGCAGCAGCCGCGGAAACTGGGGCAGCAGCTTCGCGTAGCGCGGCGCCTCGGCCCTGAGCTGCTGCAGCAGCTTCTTGGGACCGATCTGGTCGACCATCCACTTTTCCAGGAAGGGCTTGGCCGTGGCCCAGAGGTCGAGATCGGGGTCGATGTTGCGCCCGAGGCCCTCGATGTTGAGCAGCGTCTTCTGCAGCAGCACCAGCTGCGGCTGGATCTCCACATGGAACCGGCGCGAGGTCTGGAACAGGCGCATCAGCACCATGCCCAGCGAAAGCTCCTTCAGCGGCCGGTCGAAGTACGGCTCGCACACGGTGCGAATGGCCGCCTCCAGCTCGTCGATGCGGGTGCCCACGGGCACCCAGCCGCTTTCCAGGTGCAGCTCGGCCACGCGCTTGTAGTCGCGCCGGAAGAAGGCCACGAAGTTCTGCGCGAGGTATTCCTTGTCCGACTCGGTCAGCGTGCCGATGATCCCGAAGTCCAGCGAGATGTAGCGCCCGAAGGTCTCGGGCTCCAGGCTCACCTGGATGTTCCCCGGATGCATGTCGGCGTGGAAGAAGCCGTCGCGGAACACCTGCGTGAAGAAGATCGTGACGCCGTCGCGCGCCAGCTTGGGAATGTCGACGCCGGCCGCGCGCAGGCGGTCCATCTGCGCGATGGGCACGCCCTTCATGCGCTCCATCACCATGACCTCGGGGTGGCAGAAGTCCCAGAACATCTCCGGAATCATCACGAGGTCGAGCGAGGCCATGTTGCGGCGCAGCTGGGCCGCGTTGGCGGCTTCGCGCACCAGGTCGAGCTCGTCGTGCAGGTACTTGTCGAACTCGCCCACCACCTCGCGCGGCTTCAGGCGCTTGCCGTCGGCCGACAGGCCCTCGACCCAGCCGGCCATCATGGCCATGAGTGCCAGGTCCTTCTCGATCACGCCGCGCATGTTGGGGCGCAGCACCTTCACCGCCACTTCGCGCACCTCGCCCTGGTTGGTGCGGATGGTCGCGAAGTGGACCTGAGCGATCGAGGCACTGGCGATGGGGGTTTCGTCGAACTGGACGAACACGTCGCTCACCGGACGGCGGAAGGCGCGCTCGATGGTTGCGATGGCCACGGCCGAGGGGAACGGCGGCACGCGGTCCTGGAGGAATGCGAGCTCGTCGGCGATGTCGGGCGGCAGCAGGTCGCGGCGGGTCGACAGCACCTGGCCGAACTTCACGAAGATGGGGCCGAGGCGCTCGAGCGCCTCGCGCAGCCGCTGGCCGCGCGGCGCGTCGAGGTTGCGTCCGACCGAGACGATGCGTGCCACCACGCGCAGCCAGGGCTTCTGGAAGCTCGTGAGCACGAGCTCGTCGAGGCCGTAGCGCAGCGCGATCCAGACGATGAACAGCCCGCGGTAGAAGCGCCTCATTCGGCCGTGCCCGCCGAGCCGGCCTTCGCAGTGCGGTCGCCGACGAACTGCCGCAGCGCGCCCGCGACACGACGCACGCCGTTGCCCAGCGTGTGCGCGGGCACGTCGCCGATCACGCGGGCGAGATCGTCCTCGACGTCCCAGCGCACATGGTCGACCAGCCAGTTGACCTCTGCGGCCAGCTGCACGTCGCCGATGATCTGCACGGAAGGCTTGTCGCCGCGCAGCGTGGCACGGGCGATGTCGAAGGGGGAGTCGTCGGTGACGGTCAGCGTGAGCTCGGGCACCGAGCCTGCAGGCGCCAGGTCGAGCAGGCCGGCGGGCGTGGCCACCAGCTCCATGGTGACGAAGCGCCATTGGAAGCGCACCACCCGCCCCTGCTGCCGCAACAAACGCTGCTGCGCCTCGGGCTCTTGCTGCAGCACGTGGTTCAGGAACAGGACGACGCGGTGCTGTATTTCGTGAACCGCCCAATCCGGGGGCTGAAGGCGCTCGCCGACGCGGTTGAGAAGGTCGCCGAGAAAAGAAAATGGGGACGATGGTGTAGCCATGTCCCCATTATCCCGTCTGTGCCGCGGCCCTGTGACGGCCACGGTTCAGGTTTTTCTTACTGGAGCGCCTGCACGCCCGCCACCAGCCAGCCGCCGTTGCCGCTCGTGGGCTTGGTCATGTTCCAGACTTCCCGGAACGGACCCGGGCCGGTCGATGCGTCTTCACGGATCATGCCGGAGAACTCCACGCTGGCCATGTAGGCCTCGGGCAACTCTTCGATGCCGAGCAGCTTGGCGTCGAGCATCACGACTTCGGTCTTGTTGGATACACCACCGGTGTGGCCGGCACGGTCGGCCAGTTGGGTGCGGATTTCCTCGACCATGCTGTCGGTCATCATGGAACGCAGCATCGACACGTCGGCGCGGTCCCAGGCGTCCTGGAGCGTCACGAAGTTGCGCTTGGCAGCCCCGAGGAAGCCGTCGACGTCGAAGCCCGCGGGAATGCCCCAGGACTGCGAACCGCCGAGTGCCGAACCGATCATGCTGCCGCCGGCTGCGGCGCCCGCTGCCGAGAGGCTGCTGCCGTGCGGTGCGTCATTCGAAGGCGTGGCGTCGAACGACGTTGCATTGCGCTCCCAGGGACGCGCCGACGCGTCGTTGCCGACGTTGGCCGGGCTGTACTGCGCCGGGGCGCTGGCGTTGCTCGGGCCGGCACCTGCGCCCTGGAACGCGAAGCCACCCTGGCGGCTGGCGCCCGAAGCTTGCGAACGCGCCTTGAACATGCGCCATGCCATCACGCCGGCCAGCACCAGCAGGCCGATCAACAGGATGTTGCCGAAGCCGGCGCCCAGGCCCAGCGAACTTGCGAGCCATGCGAGGCCCAGGCCGGCCGCGAGACCGCCGAGCATCGCGCCCCACGGACGCTTCGGTGCAGCGGCCGCGGGTGCGGGCGTTGCAGGCTTGGCTGCCGCGTTGTTTGCGTTCTGCTGCGCCGGCGCTGCCGGCGGCGTGGCTTGGCGTTGCGTCACGTTGGACGACTGACGCCCGAACGACTTGCCACCGCCCATGCGAGCAGCCTCGGCCTGGACACTGCCAAGAACCAAAGCTGCCGTCAAAAACAAGGTACCCAAACTCTTCATGTCGTCTCCTCTCGAGCGAAAGATTCGCGTCATCAACATTTGATTCCAACATGGAGGGCAGCAATGCCACCCGTCATGTTGTGATAGTCCACATGTCCGAAACCGCCCTCTTTCATGAGGGTCTTGAGCTCCTCTTGCGAGGGATGCATCCGGATGGATTCGGCCAGGTAGCGATAGCTGGCGTCGTCACCGGCCACGAGCTTGCCCAGGCGCGGCAGCACGTTGAAGGAATACCAGTCGTAGGCCTTCGCGAGCGGCTTGGCGACCTTGGAGAACTCCAGCACGAGCAGCTTGCCGCCCGGCTTGATCACGCGGTTCATTTCCTTGAGCGCGGCGTCCTTGTGCGTCATGTTGCGCAGACCGAAGGCCACCGTCACCACATCGAAGTGGTTGTCGGGAAAGGGGAGCTTTTCCGCGTCGCAGACCGTGGTGGGGAGCGAGACGCCGGCGTCGAGCAGGCGGTCGCGCCCGGTGCGCAGCATGGCTTCGTTGATGTCGGTGTGCACGACCTGGCCGGTGGCGCCGACCTTCTTTGCGAAGGCCAATGCGAGGTCGCCGGTGCCGCCCGCGATGTCGAGGACGCGCGAGCCTTCGCCCACGTTCGCGACCATGACGGTGTATGCCTTCCAGGCGCGGTGCAGGCCGGCCGACATCAGGTCGTTCATGATGTCGTAGCGGGAAGCGACCGAATCGAAGACACCGCGAACGCGGCGGGCCTTCTCGCTTTCGTCGACTGTTTCGAAGCCGAAGTGTGTGGTACTCATGCGACCGATGTTAGGCCGGAAGCCTTCACATCAAGCCGACGACCCCGCGGGCACGGCGGGCATTCGTTGCTTTTTTTGTCCCGCCCTTCCTGGGCGTAGGGCTATGGCGCCAGTCGCTGTACCGAAGTTTCGCGCGATTTCGCGCGCTCAGTGGCTGCTGCAGGCGGAGCCGCCCTTGTCGATCATCGGTGCGTCGCGCGCGATGCCCGCCTCGGCCAGGCGGCGTTCGTAGGTGGCCCACAGCTCGGCCTGCTTCGCGCCCAGTTCGTAGAGCAGGTCCCACGAGTAGATACCGGTGTTGTGGCCGTCGCTGAAGGTGGGCTGCACCGCGTAGTTGCCGACCGCCTCGAGGTCGACGAGCTCCACATCGCGCTTGCCCGTCTGCAGGATCTCCTGGCCCGGCCCGTGGCCCTGCACCTCGGCCGACGGCGAACAGATGCGCATCAGCTCGAACGGAATGCGAAAACTCGCACCGTCGGAGAAGGCCACCTCGAGCACGCGCGACTGGCCGTGCACGGTGATCGATTGCGGCGTCGGTGCGCCCGGTTTCAAGCCTGCCATCGGAAACTCCTCAGAAAGGCCCGCGAGCCAAGCGCTCGATCATCGCAGCCTCGGCGGCGGGCAGGCACTCGGCGATCGCGGCCTCTTTCGCGGCATTGCGCTCGCGCTGCACCGGCGCCCACACCGAACCAGGGAAATGGCTGTCGTCCGCAAAGCGCGCAATCACATGCCAATGCAGGTGAGCCACCATGTTGCCGAGCGCGGCGATGTTCATCTTGGTCGGCTTCAGGCGTTCGTGCAGGCACTGCTCGACCACCACCACCGCCTCCATGCACAACGCGCGGTCGGCCGCGTCGAGGTCGGAGAACTCCGGCGCATGGTCGTGCCACACCACGCGATAGAAAGCCGGGAAGCCCGCCTCGTCCGCATGGATGACGCGCAGCTTCGCGCCCTCGAACACCAGGCGGCCACCGGCGCCTTCGCAGAGCACGCACCCTTGCATCCTGGTCATACCAGCACCCGCTCGATCCCGCCCTGGTTGGCAGCGGCCACGTACGTCGGCATCCAGTCGGCGCCGAGGATCTTGTTGGCCATCTCGACCACGATGTAGTCTGCTTCGAGCAGGCCGTTGTTCAGGTCGTTGCCGTAGCGCGAGAGGCCCTGCAGGCAGCTCGGGCAGCTGGTGAGGATCTTCACGTTGTCCTTCTCGCCGACGGCGCCGGCGTCGCGCAACGCGGCCTCGCCCTTCTTGAGCTCTTCTTCCTTGCGAAAGCGGATCTGCGTCGAGATGTCCGGCCGCGACACGCCCAGCGTGCCCGACTCGCCGCAGCAGCGGTCGTTCTTGAGCACGTTGTCGCCGACCAGCGCCTTCACCGTCTTCATCGGGTCCTGCAGCTTCATCGGCGAATGGCAGGGGTCGTGGTACAGGTAGCCGCCACCGCCGGCATCGGCCAGGGTGATGCCCTTTTCGAGCAGGTACTCGTGGATGTCGATGATCCGGCAGCCCGGGAAGATCTTGTCGAACTGGTAGCCCTGCAGCTGGTCGTAGCAGGTGCCGCAGCTCACCACCACCGTCTTGATGTCCAGGTAGTTGAGCGTGTTGGCAACCCGGTGGAAGAGCACGCGGTTGTCGGTGATCATCTTCTCGGCCTTGTCGAACTGGCCGCTGCCGCGCTGCGGATAGCCGCAGCACAGGTAGCCCGGCGGCAGCACGGTCTGCACGCCCGCGTGCCAGAGCATCGCCTGCGTAGCCAGGCCGACCTGCGAGAACAGCCGCTCCGAGCCGCAACCCGGAAAGTAGAAGACCGCTTCGGTCTCCGAGGTCGTCGCCTTCGGATTGCGGATGATCGGCACGTAGTCCGCATCCTCGATGTCGAGCAGCGCGCGCGCCGTCTGCTTCGGCAGGTTGCCCGGCATCTTCTTGTTGATGAAGTGGATCACCTGCTCCTTGATCGGCGCCGGACCCAGCGTGGCCGGGGGCGCGCCGGTCTGCTTCTTCGCCAGGCCGCGCAGCAGGTCGTTGGCCAGGCGCTGCGCCTTGAAGCCCACGCCCACCATGCCCGCGCGCACCGCCTTGATGGTCTGCGGGTTGGTCGCGTTCAGGAAGAACATTGCGGCCGCGTTGCCCGGCCGGAAGCTCTTCTGGCCCATCTTGCGCAGCAGGTTGCGCATGTTCATCGACACGTCGCCGAAGTCGATCTTCACCGGGCACGGCGTCAGGCACTTGTGGCACACGGTGCAGTGGTCGGCCACGTCCTCGAACTCTTCCCAGTGCTTGATGCTGATGCCGCGCCGGGTCTGCTCTTCGTAGAGGAAGGCCTCCACCAGCAGCGAGGTCGCGAGGATCTTGTTGCGCGGGCTGTACAGCAGGTTGGCGCGCGGCACGTGCGTGGCGCACACCGGCTTGCACTTGCCGCAGCGCAGGCAGTCCTTCACGCTGTCGGCAATGGCGCCGATGTCGCTCTGCTGCATGATCAGCGACTCGTGGCCCATCAGGCCGAAGCTCGGCGTGTAGGCGTTGGTCAGGTCGGCATGCAGCGTGACGGCCTCACCCGCCGGCGCGCGCAGCAGCTTGCCCTTGTTGAAGCGGCCTTCGGGGTCGACCCGGGCCTTGTATTCGGTGAACGGGCGCAGCTCTTCGTCGGTCAGGAACTCGAGCTTGGTGATGCCGATGCCGTGCTCGCCCGAGATCACGCCGTCCAGGCTGCGCGCCAGCGCCATGATGCGCACCACCGCGGCATGCGCGGTCTGCAGCATGTCGTAGTTGTCGCTGTTCACGGGGATGTTGGTGTGCACGTTGCCGTCGCCCGCATGCATGTGCAGCGCCACCCACACGCGGCCCTTGAGCACGCGCTTGTGGATGGCCGTGCACTCGGCCAGGATCGGCGCGAACTCGGCGCCCGAGAAAATCTCCTGCAGCGGCTGGCGCAGCTGGGTCTTCCAGCTTGCGCGCAGCGAATGGTCCTGCAGCTGCACGAATTGCGCATCGACGTTCTGCAGCCAGCCGGCCCACAGCGCGCGCACCTCGTGCACCAGCGTCACAGCCTGCGCCACGCGGTCTTCCAGCAGCTCGGCCGCCGGGATCTCGTGCGCGTCGTCGGTCTTGCCCAAGGGCAGGTTGCCGCGCGTGAGGAAGGTTTCGAGTTCATCGGTGAGCGCGAGCTTGTTCTGCAGCGACAGCTCGATGTTGATGCGCTCGATGCCGTCGCTGTACTCGGCCATGCGCGGCAGCGGAATCACCACGTCCTCGTTGATCTTGAAGGCGTTGGTGTGCTTGCTGATGGCGGCCGTGCGCTTGCGGTCGAGCCAGAATTTCTTGCGCGCCTCGGGGCTGATGGCAACGAAGCCTTCGCCGCTGCGCGAGTTGGCGATGCGCACCACTTCCGAGGTGACGCGGGCCACATCGTCGGCGTTGTCGCCGGCGATGTCGCCGAACAGCACCATCTTCGGCAGGCCGCAGTGCTTCTTCGACTTGGTGGCGTAGCCCACCGCCTTGAGGTAGCGGTCGTCCAGGTGCTCCAGGCCGGCCAGCAGCACGCCCGAGCGCTTCTGCTCGGCGAACATGAAGTCCTTGATCTGGACGATGCTGGGCACCGCGTCCTTGGCGTTGCCGAAAAATTCGAGGCACACGGTGCGCGTGTGCGCGGGCATCTTGTGCACCACCCAGCGGCAGCTGGTGATGAGGCCGTCGCAGCCTTCCTTCTGGATGCCCGGCAGGCCCGAGAGGAACTTGTCGGTCACGTCCTTGCCGAGGCCCTCCTTGCGGAAGCTGCGGCCCGGAATGTCGAGGCGCTCGGTGCGCAATTTGGTCTTGCCGTCGGCGGCGTAGTACTGCAGCTCGAACACGGCGCTCTCGGCGTCATGAATCTTGCCGAGGTTGTGGCCGATGCGCGTGACCTCGAGCCACTCGGCCTGCGGCGTCACCATGCGCCACGAGGCGAGGTTGTCCAGCGCCGTGCCCCACAGCACGGCCTTCTTGCCGCCCGCGTTCATGGCCACGTTGCCGCCGACGCACGAGGCCTCGGCCGAGGTCGGGTCGACCGCGAACACGAAGCCCGCGCGCTCCGCCGCGTCGGCCACCCGCTGCGTGACCACGCCGGCTTCGGTCCAGATGGTGGGCGCGGGGTCGGCCAGGCCCGGCAGCGGCATGTGCTCGACCTCGGTCATCGCCTCGAGCTTCTCGGTGTTGATGACCACGCTGTTCCAGGTCAGCGGAATCGCGCCGCCGGTGTAGCCGGTGCCGCCGCCGCGCGGAATGATGGTCAGGCCCAGCTCGATGCAGCCCTTGACCAGCAGGGCCATCTCGGCCTCGGTGTCGGGGCACAGCACCACGAAGGGGTATTCCACGCGCCAGTCGGTGGCGTCCGTCACGTGCGACACGCGCGACAGGCCGTCGAACTTGATGTTGTCCTTGGCCGTGAGGCGGCGCAGCACGCGCGTGGCCTTGCGGCGCAGGGCGGCGACGTCGCGGAAGTTGGTGTCGAAGGCAGAAACGGCGTCGCCCACGAGGCGGGTGAGCTCGCCCACGAACTGGTCGCGCGTCAGGTCGCTGTCGGGGGTGCGGCGCTTCTGGACTTCGCCCAGGCGGTGCTTCAGGGCTTCGACCAGCTGGCCGCGGCGGCGCGGGTTGTCGAGCAGGTCGTCGACCAGGTAGGGATTGCGCTGGACGACCCAGATGTCGCCCAGCACTTCGTAGAGCATGCGGGCCGATCGGCCGGTGCGGCGCTCGGCCCGCAGGGTCTGCAGCAGTTCCCAGCCGCGTTCGCCCAGCAGGCGAATCACGATCTCTCGGTCGGAGAAGCTGGTGTAGTTGTACGGGATCTCGCGCAGTCGGACAGGCTCTGCGGCCTGTGCCAACAGCGTGTTCAACGCGGTCGGAGCATTCATCGGGTGGGGCGCCTCGGCCGGGCGCTGCGCACCCATAGCCGGGCTGGGGATTTTAGGGCAGGCCTCGGGGTCTTGCCTCGGGGCGGGGCGCTTGCCCTTGTGCCAGGGGCGCTGGCGGGGACCTAAGCCCCTGCCCTCGCCCCGACCCCCTCCCCAAAGGGAGAGGGAGCAAGTCAGGGGCTCAGAACAGCACGCGGCTGCGAATCGTCCCGTTCACCTTTGCCAGCTTCTCCAGCGCGAGGTCGGAAGAAGCAGCCTCGATGTCCATCACCACATACCCGACCTTCTCGTTCGTCTGCAGGAACTGGGAGGCGATGTTGATGTGGTTGTCCGAGAAGATCTTGTTGATCTCCGACAGCACGCCCGGCACGTTCCGGTGCACGTGCAGCAGCCGGTGCTTGCCCGGGTGGGCCGGCAGCGCCACCTCGGGGAAGTTGACGGACGAGGTCGAGGTGCCGTTGTCGCTGTACTTGACCAGCTTTTCAGCCACTTCCAGCCCGATGTTGGCCTGCGCCTCCATGGTCGAGCCGCCGATGTGGGGCGTCAGGATCACGTTGTCCAGCCCGCGCAGGGGCGACAGGAACTCGTCCTTGTTGCTGCGCGGCTCCACCGGGAACACGTCGATGGCGGCGCCCAGAAGCTTCTTTGCCTTCAGGGCGTCGGCCAGCGCGTCGATCTCGACCACCGTGCCGCGCGACGCGTTGATCAGGATGGAACCCGCCTTCATGGCCGCGATTTCGGCCGCGCCGATCATCCATTGCGTTGCCTGCGTCTCGGGCACGTGCAGCGTCACGATGTCGCTCTGCCCCAGCAGCTGGTGCAGGTCGCGCACCTGGCGCGCATTGCCCAGCGGCAGCTTGGTGACCACGTCGTAGAAGGCCACGTGCATGCCCAGCGCCTCGGCCAAGACCGACAGCTGCGCGCCGATCGAGCCGTAGCCCACGATGCCCAGCGTCTTGCCGCGGATCTCGAAGGCGTTGTCGGCCGACTTGAGCCAGCCGCCGCGGTGCGCCACCGCGCTCTTCTCGGGCACGCCGCGCAGCAGCAGGATGGCCTCGGCCAGCACCAGCTCGGCCACGGAGCGGGTGTTCGAATACGGCGCGTTGAACACCGCCACGCCGTGCTCGCGGGCGGCTTCCAGGTCGACCTGGTTGGTGCCGATGCAGAAGCAGCCGGCTGCCACCAGCTTGTGGGCGGCGGCGAACACCTCGGCGGTGAGTTGCGTGCGCGAGCGAATGCCCAGAAAGTGCACGTCGGCGATCTTGGCCTTCAGTTCCGCGTCGGGCAGCGCGCCCGGCAGCGACTCGATGTTGGTGTAGCCGGCGGCGCGCAGCACCTCCAGCGCCGAGGGGTGGATGCCCTCGAGCAAGAGGAACTTGATCCTGCTTTTGTCGAGGGAAGTTTTGCTGCTCATGGCGGTCTCGCGGAAGCCCCGGCCGTGGCGACAAGCTGGGCCAAAAAAGGGAGGGCGATGCTAGCATGGTGCGCTGCACCATGCAGGGCCGCGGGCCGCCCCGGGCTTGATGCAAACAGGGCCAAAGGGGTTTCCCCGATTGGAAGAAACCCGTGGTCCGTGCGCCAATGTGACGCGGCTGTGTCACGCACATGCCCTAGCATCCGCGCTTTCTCTTTTCCCTTCAGGAGTCTTCATGCGATTCAAGACGCTCGCGCTGGCATCGGCGCTGGCCGCGACCACGCTGTTCAACGTGGCACACGCCCAGACCGAAATCCAGTGGTGGCATTCCATGACCGCCGTCAACAACGAGTGGGTCAACGACCTGGCCAAGCAGTTCAACGAGAGCCAGAAGGAATACAAGATCGTCCCGACCTTCAAGGGCACGTACGACGAATCCATGACGGCCTCCATCGCGGCCTTCCGCGCCGGGAACGCACCGCACATCCTGCAGGTGTTCGAAGTGGGCACCGCCACCATGATGGCCAGCAAGGGCGCGATCATTCCCGTCGGCCAGGTCATGAAGGACGCTGGCGAGAAGTTCGACCCGGCCGCCTACATCCCCGCCGTGGCCGGTTACTACACCGCCCCCAACGGCCAGATGCTGAGCTTCCCGTTCAACAGCTCGACCACCATCTTCTATTTCAACAAGGACGCCTTCAAGGCGGCCGGCCTGCCGACCGACAAGGCCCCCTCGACCTGGCCCGAAGTGGTGGCCGCGGCCGCCAAGCTCAAGGCCAGCGGCCACAAGTGCCCGTTCACCACCGCCTGGCAGAACTGGACGCAGGTCGAGAGCTTCTCGGCCTGGCACAACGTGGAGTTCGCGAGCAAGGCCAACGGCCTGCAGGGCCTGGACGCACGGCTGAAGGTGAATTCGCCGCTGCACCAGCGCCACATCGAGAACCTGGCCAGCATGGCCAAGCAGGGCCTGTTCGTCTACAAGGGCCGCGGCAACGTGCCTGAAGCCTCGTTCGTGTCGGGCGAGTGCGCCATGATCAACACGTCGTCGGGCTTCTACGGCAACGTGGCCAAGAACGCCAAGTTCGCCTACGGCCTGGCTCCCCTGCCCTACTACCCGGACGTGCCCGGCGCACCGCAGAACACCGTGATCGGCGGCGCCAGCCTGTGGGTCATGTCGGGCAAGAAGGCCGCCGAGTACAAGGGCGTGGCCAAGTTCTTCAGCTTCATCTCGACGCCTGAAGTGCAGTCCGCCAGCCACAAGCGCACGGGCTACCTGCCCGTGACCACGGCGTCGTACAAGCTCACCGAAGACTCGGGTTTCTACAAGCAGAATCCCGGCACCGACGTGGCCGTGACGCAGATGATCCGCAAGGTCACCGACAAGAGCCGCGGCATCCGCCTGGGCAACTACGTGCAGATCCGCGCCATCGAGGACGAAGAGCTGGAACAGGTCTGGAGCGGCAAGAAGACGGCCAAGGAAGCCCTGGACGCCATCGTGACCCGCGGCAACGAGCAGCTCGAACGCTTCCAGAAAGCAAACAAAAGCTAACGATTGAAGTTCGGGCCTCCGTGTCCGGCTAATATCGCCCGCCCGCGTCCACTCTTGTAGAAGAGTGGACCCGGCGGGATTTTTTATGTAGAGGGGTACGAGGGGCTCATGGAAAAACGCGTCTTCTTTCGCTCGGGCTGGTTGCCCTGGCTGCTGCTGACACCGCAAATGGCGGTGATCCTGGTGTTTTTCTTCTGGCCGGCGGGGCAGGCCGTGCTGCAGTCGCTGCAGCAGCAAGACGCGTTCGGCACATCGGTCGAGTTCGTCGGGTTCGACAACTTCAGGCACTTGTGGGGCGACTCGAGCTACGCCGAGTCGTTCAAGACGACGGCCGTGTTCTCGGTGCTGGTGGCCAGCATCGGCATCAGCCTGTCGCTCGTGCTGGCCGTGTTCGCCGACCGCATCACGCGCGGCGGCACCTTCTACAAGACCATGCTGATCGTGCCGTACGCCGTGGCGCCCGCCGTGGCGGCCGTGCTGTGGGTCTTCATGTTCTCGCCCTCGCTGGGCGTGGTGGCCTATGCGCTGGGCAAGATCGGCATCAACTGGAACCACCTGCTCGACTCCGGCCACGCCATGACGCTGATCGTCATGGCCTCGGTGTGGAAGCAGATTTCCTACAACTTCCTGTTCTTCCTGGCCGGCCTGCAGTCGATTCCGAAGTCGCTGATCGAGGCCGCCGCCATCGACGGCGCGCGCCCGTGGCGCCGGTTCTGGACGGTGCAGTTCCCGCTGCTGTCGCCCACCACGTTCTTCCTGCTGGTGATCAACGTGGTCTACGCCTTCTTCGACACCTTCGCGATCGTCGATGCGGCCACCCAGGGCGGCCCGGGCCAGGACACCACCATCCTGGTCTACAAGGTCTACCACGACGGCTTCAAGAGCCTGGACCTCGGCGGTTCGGCCGCCCAGTCGGTCGTGCTGATGGTGATCGTGGTGGCGCTGACCGTCATCCAGTTCCGCTACGTCGAGAAGAAGGTTCAGTACTGAAGATGAAACAACAACAGAAAACCCCAACCGGCGGAGCGCGACATGGTTGAACGACGCGGCACCCAGGGCATCCTGGCCCATGTGGTGATGATCCTCGGCGTCCTGATCGTCGCCTTCCCGCTGTACCTGGCGTTCGTGGCTTCCACGCACACCGCGCAGGAGATCGTGCAGGCGCCCATGCCGCTGCTGCCCGGCTCGAACATGATCGACAGCTACAAGGGCGCGCTCTTCGGGCGCGAGAACAGCGCGGGCTCCAACGCCCCGGTGGCGCACATGATGTGGGTGAGCTTCGTGACGGCCATGGTGATCGCCATCGGCAAGATCTCGATCTCGCTGCTGTCGGCCTTCGCCATCGTGTATTTCCGCTTCCCGTTCAAGAAGATCTGCTTCTGGGCCATCTTCGTGACGCTGATGCTGCCAGTGGAGGTGCGCATCCTGCCGACCTACAAGGTGCTGTCGGACCTGAACATGCTGAACTCGTACGCGGGCCTGACGGTGCCGCTGATCGCGTCGGCCACGGCGACCTTCCTGTTCCGCCAGTTCTTCCTGACCGTGCCGGACGAGCTCACCGAAGCCTCTCGCATGGACGGCGCGAGCCCCATGCGCTTTTTCTTCGATGTGCTGCTGCCGTTGTCGAAGACCTCGATTGCGGCGCTGTTCGTGATCCAGTTCATCTACGGCTGGAACCAGTACCTGTGGCCGCTGCTCGCGACCACGAGCGAAGACATGTACCCCGTGGTGGTCGGCATCAAGCGAATGATTGCCGGCGGCGACGGACAGAACGAATGGAACGTCGTGATGGCCACCGCCATTCTCGCGATGCTGCCACCCGCGCTGGTGGTGATCCTGATGCAAAAGTGGTTCGTCAAGGGCCTCGTGGACACTGAAAAATAACTATGGCTGCTCTCTCTCTTCGCAACGTCATCAAGCGCTACGGCCACGGGCCGAAAGCCAACCAGGTCATCCACGGCGTTAGCGCCGAGATCGCCGACCATGAATTCATCGTGATCGTGGGCCCCTCGGGCTGCGGCAAGTCGACGCTGCTGCGCATGGTGGCCGGCCTGGAAGAAATTTCCGCCGGCGAGATTGCCATCGGCAACAAGGTCGTCAACCAGCTCGAACCCTCCGAGCGCGACATCGCCATGGTGTTCCAGAACTACGCGCTCTACCCGCACATGAGCGTGTTCGCGAACATGGCCTACGGCCTGAAGATCGCCAAGGTGCCGGTGCCCGAGATCAAGGTGCGGGTCGACAAGGCCGCCAAGATCCTCGAACTCGGCCACCTGCTGGAGCGCAAGCCGCGCGAACTCTCCGGCGGCCAGCGCCAGCGCGTGGCCATGGGCCGCGCCATCGTGCGCCAGCCGCAGGTGTTTCTGTTCGACGAACCGCTGTCCAACCTGGACGCCAAGCTGCGCGCGCAAACGCGCCTGGAAATCCAGAAGCTGCACCGCGAGCTCGGCATCACCTCGCTGTTCGTCACGCACGACCAGGTCGAGGCCATGACGCTGGCGCAACGCATCATCGTGATGAACGGCGGCGTGATGGACCAGTTCGCCACGCCCGAGGAGGTGTACAACCGCCCCGCCACCACCTTCGTGGCCAGCTTCATCGGCTCGCCGCCGATGAACCTGCTCAGGCAGGCGCCGGGCGTGCGCCCGGGCCAGATCCTGGGCATCCGCCCCGAGCACATGAAGCTCGACGAAAGCGGCTGGACGGTGCAGGTCGAGCAGGTCGAGCTGCTGGGCGCCGAGCGCCTGGTGTACGGCCGCATCGGCGAGGAACAGATCATCATGCGCACCGATGAGGGCGACCGTCCGCCCGTGCCGGGCGACACCGTGAAGATCGCGGCGCGCGAAGAAAAACTGCACTGGTTCGACGCCGGTTCGGGCAAGCGCGCGGACTGAGCGATGGCTTTGTCTACACCCTGGCCCTACCCCCGCTGGGTGGCCCACCGCGGCGCCGGCAAGCTGGCGCCCGAGAACACGCTCGCGGCGTTCCGCCTCGGCGCCTCGCACGGCTACCGCATGTTCGAGTGCGACGCCAAGCTCAGCGCCGATGGCGTGCCGTTCCTGATGCATGACGACAAGCTCGATCGCACCACCGGCGGCAAGGGCACCGGCGGCGCCCAACCCTGGAGCGCGCTGTCGCAACTGGACGCGGGCAGCTGGCACTCGCCCGCCTACGCAGGCGAGCCCTTGCCCACGCTGGAGAACCTCGCACGCTTCTGCCTGGCGAACGACCATCTGCTCAACATCGAGATCAAGCCCACGCCCGGCACCGAGCGCCAGACCGGCGAAGTGGTCGCACAGCAGGCCGCGCGGTGGTGGCAAGGCGCGGGCGTCCCGCCGCTGCTGACCTCCTTCAAGGTCGAGTCGCTCGAAGGCGCGCAGGCCGCGCAACCCGAGCTGCCGCGCGGGCTGCTGCTCGACACCCTGTGGGCCGGCTGGCTCGAAGCCGCGCAACGGCTGGGCTGCGTGGCCATCGTGTGCAAGCACACGCTGTGGGACGCGGCCGTGGTCGCGCTGGTGCACGGCGCGGGCATGCGCGCGCTGAGCTACACCGTCAACGAGGAGGCGCACGCGCAGCGGCTCATCACGCTGGGCACCGACGGCATCATCACCGACCGGGTCGACCTCTTCAGCCCGGCCGGCTGAGGCGCACGTCTCTTACAGGCGCTTACCTCGTGGCCGCTTCTATGATGCGGCCATGAAACGGACCTCTCGCCTGGCGAGCTACTGCCTCGCCACCCTGCTGGCCCTGTCGATGTGCGGCCTTGCGCTGGCACAGCCCGACGCCAGCATGAACGCCGGCAGCGGCAACCCCAACAACGGCGCCAACACCGCCACGGTGGCGGCCCCGGCGCCCACGGTGGCGGAATTGCGCACGCAGTTCAACAAGATCACGACCGAGGCGGCCCGCAGCGACGGCACCGACGAAGACCCGCGCAAGCAGCTCGGGCTGATCAACGACATCGGCGCGCAGGCCGACAAGTTCGTGGCCGCGCGCACCAGCGACCTCGCCGACCTCAACGCACGGCTGGGCGAACTCGGCAACGCGCCCGGCGCCGGCGCCACCGAAGACCCCGACATCACCCGCCAGCGCGCCAGCCTGACCAAGGAGCGCAATGCGCTCGACGCGGACATCCGGCTCGCCAAGCTGCTGTCCATCGACGTGCGCCAGCGCGGCGCCGACCTCGTCACGCAGCGGCGCGAGCTGTTCGAGGCCCAGCTCACCGAGCGCGCGGCCTCGCCGCTCACCGGCGCCTTCTGGAACGCCCTGCGAGAGGCCTGGCCCGAAGACATGGAGCGGCTGCAGGCCATGGGCTCGGCGCTCGACGACGGCTTTGCGCAGGCGCTGGCGCCCGCGTCGCGCACGCTGGTGATCGCCACGCTGATCGGCGCGCTGTTGCTCGCTTTCGGGGGCATCTGGGGTGCCGAGCACGCGCTCACGCGCCTGGCGATGCGGGTGCTGCCTGCCGGACGGCTGCGGCGCTCGTTGCTGGTGATTGCCATCGTGGCGAGCCACATTCTGCTGGTGGCGGTGGCCGCGCACGGCTTCGTGGAAGTGCTCAAGGCCCACGCCACATGGGACGCGCAGGCGCGCAAGGCGCTGCAATCGACCGCGCAGGCGCTGACGTTCATGGCCTTCGTCATCGGCCTGGGCCGCGCGCTGCTGGCCACCTCCCGCCCTTCGTGGCGGTTGCCGCCCATTCCGGACGCCACGGCCAGCAAGCTCGCCGTGCTGCCCTGGCTGGTGGCGCTGGTGGCGGCGCTGGCCTGGACGCCGGCCGAGATCAATGCGCTGGTCGACGCCAGCTTTGCAGCCGTGGTGGCCACGCACGTGCTGACGGCGCTCGTCCTCACCGCGCTGGTAGGCACCGTGATCTACCGGCTCAAGGCGCTGCGCGCCAACGCGCCGGAGGCCGGCCTGCCCGAGCGGCCGATGTGGGTCGGCCTGCTGGTGGCGCTGATCGGCGTGCTGATGATCGCCATCTGGGTGCTGGTGGCCCTGGGCTATGTGGCGCTGGGCAGCTTCCTGGCCTCGCAGCTGACCTGGACCGGCATCGTGGCTGCGGCCTTCTACGTGCTGTTCAAGTTCGCCGACGACGTGTTCACGGCCGTGGTGTCGTCGCGCAGCGCCTTCGGCCAGAAGCTGCAGAAGAGCTTCGGGCTCGCGCCGCAGACGCTGGACCAGGCAGCCACGGTGCTCTCGGGCATCAGCCGGGTGGCGCTGTTCGTGTACATGCTGATCGCGCTGGCCGCGCCCCTGGGCACTTCGCCGGGCGAGGTATTCCAGCGCAGCGGCAAACTGGGCTCCGGCGTGAAGGTGGGCGAATTCCAGCTGGTGCCGGGCGCCATCCTGAGCGCCCTTGCGGTGGCGGTCATCGGGTTCATCGTGCTGCGGGTGTTCAAGCGCTGGCTCGAGCGCAGCTACCTGCCCAACACGCAGCTCGAGCCGGGCATGCAGAGCTCCATCACCACGCTGCTGGGCTACGTGGGCGGCATCCTGGTGGTTGCCTTCACGCTCTCGGCGATGGGCATCGGCATCGAGCGCATCGCGTGGGTGGCGAGCGCGCTGTCGGTGGGCATCGGCTTCGGCCTGCAGGCGATCGTGCAGAACTTCATCTCGGGCCTGATCCTGCTGGCCGAACAGCCGGTGAAGGTGGGCGACTGGGTGGTGCTGGGCACGGCCGAGGGGGACGTGCGGCGCATCAACGTGCGGGCCACGGAAATCGTGCTGGGCGACCGATCGACGCTGATCGTGCCGAACTCGGAGTTCATCACCAAGACCGTGCGCAACATGACGCTGTCCAACGCCGAGGGCCGCGTGCTGATCCGCCTGCCGATGCCGCTGACCACCGACGCGCAGCGCGTGCGCGAACTGATCCTGACAGCCTGCAGGGCGCACGAAGGCGTGCTGGAAACGCCGGCGCCCTCGCTCACCCTCGAAGGCATCGAGAACGGGCTGCTGATCTTTCAGGCCATCGCCTACGTGGCGAGCCCCCGGCTGGCGGGCGGCGTGCGCAGCGACCTGCTGTTCGTGATCCTCGACGAGCTGAAGAAGGCCTCGCTGCCGCTGGCGGTTCCGACGATGGTGATGGCGGCGACGGCGGCCGCGCCGGAGCCGCTGGCCACGCCCACCGTGCCTTCTTCGACGGCATCTCCGATTCCGGGCGTGCAAGGTTGAAAAGCGGCGCTGAAACCCTGGGCGCGTCTGGGGCCCTTGTCGTGCGTGCCATGCACGTGCACGACCTCGACGCGGTGCTGGCGATCCAGCTGGCCTGCTACGGCGCGGGGTTCGTGGAGGACGGCGCGTTGATCGCGCGCCGTCTCGCGGCCGCACCGCACACGGGCTGGGTGGTGGAACACGGGGGTGGGGTGCGGGCCTATCTGACGGGCTACCCGTCGGTGGTCGGCAAGCTGACGCCGCTGCATGGCGAGTTCGAGGTGGCCGCCGCGGCCGATACGCTGTACCTGCACGACCTGGCCGTGCACCCCGAAGCCTCGGGGCTGGGCCTCGGGCCGCGGCTGGTGCGCCATGCCTGGGCCCATGCGGCGCAGGCCGGCTGGCGGCATTCGACCCTGGTGTCGGTGCAGTCTTCGGTGGGTTTTTGGCAGCGCCAGGGCTATGGGGCCGGGCAACCCGCCGGCCCCGACCAGCAGGCCCGGCTCGCCACCTACCCTGGCGATTCGGTCTACATGGTCCGACCGCTGGACTGAGCGGCTGTCAGCGGCGCCAACCGCGCATCGCCAGCCACTGCACCGTGCCGCAGACCGCCACCAGCGCGGCATAGGTCACCATCGTCCCGTCGCGACCGGACACCACGAGGCCGGCCAGCAGCACGGCGACACCCGCCAGGAAAGTGAATGCGCATTGCACCCACCAGCGCGGCACGCCGGCGCGCCGGTCACCCAGGAAACGCCCGGCCAAGACCAGCACCAGGGCCAGGAAAGCCGCGGGTGCCACAAAATTGAGCAGGTGATTCAGGAGGGCCAGCAGGTCCATCGGGAGGGGGTGAGCATGCCTCGGGTCATGCGGGCAGTGTTATGGCTGTCATAGGGAAAGCCATTTGTCCCTGCGCAAGCCGGGCGCGGCTGCTGATTTTATAATCACGCGCATGTCAGTCTGGGCTCTCGGCTTGAACCACACGACCGCGCCGCTCGATCTGCGCGGTCGTTTCGCGTTCGCGCTCGATCAGATCGCCCCCACGCTGCAGAGTTTGCGCAGCTCTTTCGGCACCGGCCGCCACCCCCAGGTCGAAGCCGCGATCATCTCCACCTGCAACCGCACCGAGATCTACTGTGCCTCGGAGCACGTCGCGCTCGACCACACCTTCGGCTGGCTGGCGCAAAGCGGCGGCGTGGCCCCGGCCCTGCTGCGCTCGCATGCCTACACCCTGCATGACGACGAGGCTGCGCGCCATGCCTTCCGCGTGGCCAGCGGGCTCGACTCCATGGTGCTGGGCGAGGCGCAGATCCTCGGCCAGATGAAGGACGCCGTGCGCGCGGCCGAAACCGCCGGCGCGCTCGGCAGCACGCTCAACCAGCTGTTCCAGCGCTCGTTCGCGGTGGCGAAAGAAGTGCGTACCGCCACCGAGATCGGCGCCCACTCCATCAGCATGGCCGCCGCCGCGGTGCGCCTGGCCGGCCAGCTCTTCGAAGACCTGCGCAAGACGCGCGTGCTGTTCGTCGGCGCCGGCGAAATGATCGACCTCGCGGCCACGCACTTCGCGGCCAGGGAACCCAAGTCGATCGCCATTGCCAACCGCACGCTCGAACGCGGCGAAAAGCTGGCCTCGCGCTTCGGCGGCGAAGCCATGCGGCTGGCCGACCTGCCCGCGCGGCTGGCCGAGTTCGACATCGTCGTGAGCTGCACCGCCAGCACGCTGCCGATCATCGGCCTGGGCGCCGTGGAGCGCGCGCTCAAGGCGCGCAAGCACCGCCCGATGTTCATGGTCGACCTGGCCGTGCCGCGCGACATCGAGCCCGAAGTGAAGGCGCTCGAAGACATCTATCTCTACACGGTGGACGACCTCGCCCAGGTGGTGCAGCAGGGCCAGGCGAATCGCCAGGCCGCCGTGGCGCAGGCCGAGGTGATCATCGACGCGGGCGTCCAGAGCTTCATGCACTGGCTGGACCAGCGCGGCACCGTGCCGCTGATCCAGCAGCTCAACGCGCAGGCCGACGAATGGCGCGCCGCCGAGATGGCGCGCGCGCGCAAGCTGCTGGCCAAGGGCGAATCGGTCGAGGCCGTGCTCGAAGCCATGTCGCGCGGGCTCACCCAGAAGATGATGCACGGCGCCATGGCCGAACTGCACGCGGGCGACGCCGCCTCGCGCGAGCAGACGGCGCAGACCATCTCGCGCCTGTTCCTGCGCAAAGAGCGTTAGCGACGCGGCTCACCGCCCGGCCCCTTGGCCGCAGCTTTCATGCGCCCTGCGATCGCACGGCCGCAATCCCTCATTTTTTCCGAGTCCCTTCCGCCGTGAAATCCTTTCTGCGCCATCAACTCGAACGCTACGTCCAGCGCCTGGGCGAACTCGACTTCCTGCTCTCGCGCGAAGACATCATGAGCGACATGGCGCAGTACCGCACCATCTCGCGAGAGCACGCCGAGATCACGCAGATCGCCGGCCGCTACGAGCGCTACAGGCAGCGCGAGGCCGACATCGCCGGTGCGAAGGAGATGCTCGACGACCCCGACATGGCCGAGATGGCGAAGGAAGAAATTTCGGGCGCCGAAGCCGAGCTGCTCCAGCTCGAAGAGGAACTGCAGCGCCTGCTGCTGCCCAAGGACCCGGACGACGCGCGCAACGCCTTCATGGAAATCCGCGCCGGCACCGGCGGCGACGAGTCGGCCCTGTTCGCAGGCGACCTGCTGCGCATGTACACGCGCTACTGCGAGCGCGTCGGCCTGCGCTGCGAGGTCGTGAGCGAGAGCGCGAGCGAGCTCGGCGGCTACAAGGAAGTGGTGATCCGCATCGTCGGCGACGACGTCTTCGGCAAGCTGCGCTTCGAATCCGGCGGCCACCGCGTGCAGCGCGTGCCGGCGACCGAGACGCAAGGCCGCATCCACACCAGCGCCTGCACCGTCGCCGTGCTGGCCGAGCCCGACGAGACCGTGGCGGTGCAGATCAACCCGGCCGACCTGCGCATCGACACCTACCGCGCAAGCGGCGCGGGCGGACAGCACATCAACAAGACCGACTCGGCCGTGCGCATCACGCACATCCCGACCGGCATCGTGGCCGAGTGCCAGGACGACCGCAGCCAGCACCGCAACAAGGCCAAGGCGCTGCAGGTGCTGTCGGCGCGCATCCAGGAAAAGGACCGCAGCGAGCGCGCCGCCAAGGACGCGGCCATGCGCAAGGGGCTCATCGGCAGCGGCGACCGCTCCGACCGCATTCGCACGTACAACTTTCCGCAGGGGCGGCTCACCGACCACCGCATCAACCTCACGCTCTACAAGCTGCTGGCCATCATGGAAGGCGACCTGGGCGACGTACTGGACGCCCTGCGCGCCGCGCGCGAAGCCGAGCAGCTGGCCGAGCTGGAATCGAGCCTGCCGGCGTGATGAGCACCGAAAACCCGTTGCCCTCGACCGTGGCGCAGGCGCTCGCGGCGGGCGTCGCGCTGGGCGTGGACCGGCTCGACGCACAGCTGCTGCTGCTGCACGCCCTGGGCCGCGCCCCGCACGACCGCGCCTGGCTGCTCGCGCACGACACCGATGCAATGCCCGGTGCCGCGTGGTCCGCGCTGGCCGCACAGCTGTCGCGCCGCCTGGCGGGCGAGCCGGTGGCCTACCTGCTGGGCGAAAAAGAATTCCACGGCCTCGACCTGCGGGTCGATGCGCGCGTGCTGGTGCCCCGCCCGGACACCGAGACACTGGTCGAATGGGCCCTGCAGTGCCTGGAAGGCCGCGCCGCGCCGCGCGTGCTTGACCTGGGCACGGGCAGCGGCGCGATCGCGCTGGCCCTGCAGCACGCCCGCCCCGACGCACAGGTCGATGCGGTCGATGCCAGCGCCGACGCGCTTGCGGTGGCGCTGGCCAATGCCCAGCGCCTCGGCCTGCCGGTGCGCTTCGCCCAGGCGAACTGGCTCGATGGCGCCGGCAGCGGCTACACGGTCATCGCCAGCAACCCGCCGTACATCGCCGCCGGCGACCCGCACCTGCCCGCCTTGCGCCACGAGCCGGTTTCGGCGCTGGTGGCGGGCGCCGACGGCCTCGACGACATCCGCCGGATCGTGCAGCACGCCCCCGATCACCTCGCACAAGACGGCTGGCTGCTGCTCGAACACGGCCACGACCAGGCCTCGGCGGTGCGGCAGCTGCTCGCCGAGCGCGGTTTTGCTGACGTGCAAAGCCGCGACGACCTTGCCGGCATCCCGCGCTGCTCAGGCGGAATCTGGCGCGCGGTGAAATAATCCCCTCAGCCCACTTTTCAGGAGTTCCCCATGTCCGACGCTCAGCAACGCATCGACGATCTCGTCAAAACCAACGAACTCGTGCTCTTCATGAAGGGGAATGCGAGTTTCCCGATGTGCGGTTTCTCGGGCCGCGCCATCCAGATCCTGAAGGCGGTCGGCGTCGACACCAAGGCGCTCAAGACCGTCAACGTGCTCGAAGACGACGGCATCCGCCAGGGCATCAAGGAATACAGCAACTGGCCCACCATTCCGCAGCTGTACGTGAAGGGCGAGTTCATCGGCGGCTCGGACATCATGATGGAGATGTACGAATCCGGTGAGCTGCAGCAGGTGGTGAACGGCAGCCCCGCCTGATTTCACGAAGGCTGCAATGAGCCACGATCACGGCCATTCGCACACCCACGACGACCATCAGGTCGATTCGGCCGAACCGGCCTGGAAGCACGACGGCGTGCGCGTGGTCGCGGCCAACCAGCTCGACGTCAACACCGCGCAGACGCCCGGCATGAACCGGGCGGCGGCCATCAACTTCGCGCGCGTCGGCGCACAGAAGTTGTGGGCCGGCACGGTGACCATCCACGCCGATGCCAAGACCGGCGCCCACCACCACGGCCACCTCGAATCGGTGATCTACGTGGTGCGCGGTCGGGCCCGCATGCGCTGGGGCGAGAAGCTCGAGTTCACGGCAGAGGCCGGACCCGGTGACTTCATCTACGTGCCGCCTTTCGTGCCGCACCAGGAAATCAACGCGAGCGCGACAGAGTCGCTCGAGTGCGTGCTGTGCCGCAGCGATGGCGAAGCGGTGGCTGTCAATCTCGACATCGAGCCCGTCGAAAAGCCGGAATCGGTGCTGTGGGTCGACCCCACGCACCCGCACGGCGGCGTCTGAGCGCTTTTCCCGGGCCGAGTCATGGCACCATGGCGCTCTTCGCCGTGCCACCATGAACCTGACCCAAAGCCTGCTCATCATCGTCTTGCTGATCGCGTTGAGCGCGTTCTTCTCCCTTGCCGAAATCACGCTGGCCGCCTCGCGCCGCCTGCGCCTGCGCCAGATGGCCGACGAAGGCGACCCGCGGGCGGAAAAGGTGCTGCGGGTGCAGGAGCAGCCAGGCCACTACTTCACCGTGGTACAGATCGGCCTCAACGCGGTGGCCATCCTGGGCGGCGTGGTCGGCGAGGGCTCGCTCAGCCCCTACTTCGCAGGCTTCTTCGAGCGCTGGCTGAGCGTCGAAGCGTCAGCCAACGTGGCCTTTCTCTGCTCGTTCGTGATCGTCATCGCGGTGTTCCTGGTGTTCGCCGACCTGTTCCCCAAGCGCCTGGGCATGAGCAATCCCGAACAGCTCGCGGTGCGCATGGTCGGGCCGATGCAGGTGCTCATCACCACCTTCAAGCCGCTGGTGTGGTTCTTCACCCGCTCGACCGACATGCTCTTCAAGCTGCTGGGCATGCCGCTGGTTCGCGACGACAAGATCACCTCGGCCGACATCCTGGCCATGACCGAGGCCGGCGCACGTGCGGGCGTGCTCGCGGTGCGCGAGCAGCAGGTGATCGCCAATGTGTTCGAGCTAGAAACGCGCCTGGTGAGCAGCGTGATGACGGCGCGCGAGAGCATCGCCTGGTTCCTGCACGACGACCCCGAGTCGGTGCTGCGTGCGCGCATCGTGGCCGAGCCCTTCTCGGCGTATCCGGTGTGCGACGGCGACATCGACCACGTGCTGGGCTATGTGGATGCGAAGGACATGTTCCAGCGCGTGCTCAGCGGCCAGCCGCTGGCCTTCGACCAGGGGCTGCCGCTGCACAAGGCGCTGGTCATTCCCGACCGGCTCTCGCTGACCGAGGTGCTCGAGCAGTTCCAGCAGGCGCATGAAGACTTCGCGATCATCGTCAACGAGTACAGCCTGGTGGTGGGCGTGATCACGCTCAACGACGTGATGAGCACGGTGATGGGCGACCTGGTGACGATGCCCGACGAAGAGCAGATCGTGCGACGCGACGAGAACTCATGGCTCATCGACGGCATCACGCCCATCCAGGACGTGCAGCGCGCGCTGCACATCGACGAACTGCCGCATGCCGAGGAGTACGAGACGCTTGCGGGCTTCCTGATGGTGATGCTGCGCCGCGTGCCCAAGCGCACCGACAACGTGACCTGGGGCGGCTACACCTTCGAGGTGATGGACGTGGACAGCTACCGCATCGACCAGGTGATGGTCACGAAGGGCTCGGGCACCGCGAAGGCGCCGGCAGCCTGACAGGCTCCACAGGTTTCAGGCCGCCGAGCGGTCCTTGTCCTTCTCGCGCTCGCGTTCCTTGTCGTTGAACGCCCAGAGCCGCTGGTTCGCGAACACCGCGTTCGGGTACGGCGACTTGCCACGGCTGCCGTTGTAGCGGCCCAGCGTCATGTAGAGGTCGCCGTTTTCGCGGTCGAGGTAGTGGCGCAGGATCACGCAGCCGAAACGCAGGTTGGTCTGCATGTGGAAGAGCTTGGCCGAATCGCTGTCGCCGATCACGCGCGTCCAGAACGGCATGACCTGCATGTAGCCGCGCGCCCCGGCGCTCGACACCGCGAACTTGCGGAAATTGCTCTCGACCTGAACCAGCCCAAGCACCAGGCTCACCTCCAGCCCGGAGCGCTTGGCCTCGTACCACGCGGTCTGCAGGAATTCGATGCGCGACGGCGCATCGGCCACCTTCTTCTTGAGCCGTTCGCTCATCTCGCCGAGCCAGCGCAGGTACGCCAGGCGAGCCTCGGTGTTCGCGAACTGGGGAACCGGGGGCGCCTTGTTGTGGATGGCCGAACTCAGCGCGGTGCGCACCGAGTCGATGAGCGGCTCCTCGATCTGCGCGCCGGCCAGGGCGGTCCGCGGCAGCGACAGCACCGTCAGGGCGCCCGCGCTCACGGCGGCGCCCAGGCACTGGCGCCGCGAGAGGCCGCCCTCAAGGCTCATGCAGCGAGCTTGCCGGTGATGAAGTCGGCGATGCCGGCCGACGGCACCTTGGTGGCTGCGGTGTCGCGGCGGTGCTGGTATTCGAGCTGGCCCTCTTTCAGGCCGCGGTCGGAGATGACCACGCGGTGCGGCACACCGATGAGTTCCCAGTCGGCGAACATCGCGCCAGGGCGCTCGCCGCGGTCGTCGAGCAGCACGTCGACACCCTTGGCGAGCAGGTCTTCGTAAAGCGCCTCGGCGGCGGTCTTGACCTCCGCGCTGCGGTCCATGCCGATCGGGCAGACCACCACGGTGAACGGGGCGATGGCGTCGGGCCAGATGATGCCGCGCTCGTCGTGGTTCTGCTCGATGGCGGCGGCAGGCAGGCGCGTGATGCCGATGCCGTAGCAGCCCATCTCGAGAAACTGCGGCTTGCCGCCCTCGTCGAGATAGGTGGCATTCATGTCCTTGCTGTACTTGGTGCCGAGCACGAACACGTGGCCCACTTCGATGCCGCGCTCGATGGCCAGCACGCCCTTGCCGTCGGGCGAGGCGTCGCCGGCGACCACGTTGCGCAGGTCGGCCACGAGTTCGGGCTCGGGCAGGTCGCGGCCCCAGTTGACGCCGGTCATGTGGAAGTCGACCTCGTTGGCGCCCGTGATCCAGTCGGCCATGACGGCCACCTCGCGGTCGGCCACCAGCTTGACCGGCTTCTTCAGGTTCAGCGGCCCGAGGTAGCCGGGCTTGCAGCCGAAATGCTCGTCGATTTCGGCCAGGTTGGCGAAGCGGAAGCCCTTGTCCAGGCCCGGCAGCTTGCCGACCTTGATCTCGTTCATCTCGTGGTCGCCGCGCAGCAGCAGCAACCAGACCTGCGCGCCCTTGATGTTGCCGGCGGCGTCGACGATGTCGGTGGCCAGCACGAGCGACTTCACGGTGGTGGACAGCGGCACGCCGAGCAGCACGGCGACGTCCTCGCAGGTGCTCTTGGCCGGCGTGGCGGTCTTCTCGAGCGCCTTGGCGGCGGCGGGGCGCGGGCCGGCCGGTGCCAGCGCCTCGGCCTTTTCCATGTTGGCGGCGTAGTTGCTGTCGGGGCAGTAGACGATGGCGTCCTCGCCGGTCGCGGCGATCACCTGGAACTCTTCGCTCAGGTCGCCGCCGATGGCGCCGCTGTCGGCAGCCACGGCGCGGTAGCGCAGGCCGAAGCGATCGAAGATGTTGCGGTAGGCCTGCGCCATGACCTGGTAGCTGGCCTTGGCGGCATCGAGGTCGCGGTCGAAGCTGTAGGCGTCCTTCATGATGAACTCGCGTCCGCGCATGAGGCCGAAGCGCGGACGGCGCTCGTCGCGGAACTTGGTCTGGATCTGGTAGAAATTCCTGGGCAGCTGCTTGTAGCTGCGGATTTCCTGGCGCGCGATGTCGGTCACCACCTCTTCGCTGGTGGGCTGGATCACGAAGTCGCGGTCATGCCGGTCCTTGATGCGCAGCAGCTCGGGGCCCATCTTCTCGAAGCGGCCGGTCTCTTGCCAGAGCTCGGCCGGCTGCACGACGGGCATCGCCATCTCGACGGCACCGGCGCGGTTCATTTCCTCGCGCACGATGGCCTCGACCTTTCGGATCACGCGCAGGCCCATGGGCATGTATGTGTAGATGCCGGTGCCGAGCTTCTTGATCATGCCGGCACGCGTCATGAGCCGGTGGCTCGCGACCTCGGCGTCAGCGGGCGCTTCCTTGAGGGTGGAGACAAAAAATCGGGAAGCTTTCATCGGGATCGTTCGGATGGATTCGCTGGACTCGAAAGTGGGAAGTGGGGGACTGCTCCCCCGGAGAGACCCTGAGAGCCTGGCATCGGCAGCTTGCCGGGGACACCCCGGCATGCATAATCGACTCAGTTCAAAAATTGGGGTTTGATTATGCTCGACCGGGACGGCTTCAGGCCCAACGTCGGCATCATCCTGCTCAACCAGAGAAACCAGGTTTTCTGGGGCAAGCGCATACGTACGCATTCCTGGCAGTTTCCGCAAGGCGGCATAGACCGCGGCGAAAGTCCCGAGCAAGCCATGTTCCGGGAACTGCACGAGGAGGTGGGTCTCCATCCGGAGCATGTGCGCATCGTTGCCCGTACCCGTGACTGGTTGCGCTACGAGGTGCCGGATCGGTTCATCCGCCGTGACGCACGGGGCCACTACAAAGGCCAGAAGCAAATCTGGTATTTGCTGCAACTTGTCGGTCACGACTGGGATCTGAACCTGCGTGCCACCGACCATCCCGAATTCGACGCTTGGCGCTGGCACGACTACTGGGTGCCGCTCGACGTGGTCGTCGAGTTCAAGCGCGGCGTCTACGAGATGGCGCTCACCGAGCTTGCTCGCTACCTGCCACGGCAGGATTTCCGAAATCGCTTCCTGCGCAGCAACGTGCGTGCTCGAGAGTTCGAGCGCCATTCGCTGGACGCCGGGGCGCCCCCCGGACTGGACCTGCCGCCCGGCGGCAGTTTCGATCCGCATCCCGACATTCCTTCCGCGAGCGATGAACCTCCTTCCCACCACAAAGCGCCCTTCCTTCCGACGCAACGCTGAACGGGTGCTTCTGCTTGCCTGCTTCGGCATCCTGGCTGGATGCGCATCGGGTCAATACGACACGGACAACCCCGATTGGGCCCAGTCGGGGATGCCGCTGCCGCCCAAGCGCTACGGCACCGAGAAAGAGTGGCAAGAAACCGCCGTGCCGCCGCCGCCGGCTTTCAGCGAAAACCGCCTGCTGCACATCCAGATGCCGCCGTACATGAGCCTGACGTTCGGTGTAGACCCCAGCACGATCGTCATCACGGACGACGGCATCGTGCGCTACGTGGTGGTGGCGCACAACCGCAGCGGAAGTGCAGTCAATGCCTTCTACGAGGGCGTGCGCTGTTCGACAGCCGAAATGAAGAGCTATGCGCGCTTCAACAACGGCATCTGGCAAGAGACGACGGCGCCGGAGTGGAAGCAGATCAACGCCATGAACTCCAGCTATACCCGTGCGCTGTCGACCCAGGCACTGTGCCGCGGCAATGCGCCGCGCTCCTCGGTGGGAGAAATGGTCCAGAACATCCGCAACCCGATTCGGGAAGTGCAGTAAAACGCGCTGCGCCGCGTCAATGAAAAACGGGGCCTCGCGCCCCGTTGTCGTTTTCAGCTCGGCATCAGCACCATGTTGTCGCGGTGGACCATTTCAGGTTCGGCGACATAGCCCAGCAAACGCTCGAATTCGGCCGAGGGCTTGCGGCAGAGCAGGCGCGCTTCCACGCTCGAATAGTTGGCCAGGCCCCGAGCCAGCTCGACGCCGTCGACATCGCGCACCGCGATCACGTCGCCGCGCGAAAACTCTCCCGACACGCTGGTCATGCCGATCGGCAACAGGCTCTTGCCTTCGGCGCGCACCTTGGCCGCGGCCCCCGCATCGACGACGACGGCGCCGCGCAGTTGCAGATGGTCGGCCATCCAGCGCTTGCGGGCCTGGTGCTTGGCAGTTTGCGCCACCAGCAGCGTGCCGATGGACTCGCCGCGCGACAGGCGCAGCAGCGCGTCGGGCTCGCGGCCCCAGGCGATGACAGTGGAAGCGCCCGAACCGGCAGCGCGCTTGGCCGCGAGGATCTTGGTGATCATGCCGCCGCGGCCGATGCTGGAACCCGCACCACCGGCCATCGCCTCGAGCGCTGGGTCGCCAGCGGCGGCCTCGTGCACGAACTTCGCGTCAGGGTCCTTGCGCGGATCGGCGGTGTACAAACCCTTCTGGTCCGTCAGGATCACCAGCGCGTCAGCCTCGACCAGGTTGGCCACGAGCGCACCGAGCGTGTCGTTGTCGCCGAACTTGATCTCGTCGTTCACGACCGTGTCGTTCTCGTTGATGACGGGCACGACCCCCAGCTTGAGCAAGGTGACCAGCGTCGAGCGGGCATTGAGGTAGCGCTCGCGATCGGCCAGGTCGGCGTGGGTCAGCAGCACCTGCGCGCTGCCGATTTCGTTCTCGCGCAGCTTGGTCTCGTACATCTGGGCCAGGCCCATCTGCCCGACGGCTGCTGCCGCCTGCAGCTCGTTGATTTCGTGCGGCCGCGTGCGCCAGCCGAGACGCTTCATGCCCTCGGCAATCGCGCCGCTCGACACCATGACGACCTCGCGCCCGTCGCGCACCAGCGCCGCCAGTTGCCGGCACCATTCACCGATGGCCGCCTCGTCGAGACCACGGCCCTCGTTGGTCACGAGGCTGGAGCCCACCTTGACGACGATTCGGCGGGCATCCCGCAAGGCAGTGGATCCGGAGTTCGTGGTCATTTCTGGCGGTGCGGTCTTGAATGCTGCGAAGTGTGCTGCTGTCTGTGTTTATGCAGCACCAGAGGGGCGATGCTGCGTCGTCGCTCAAACGCTCTCGGGCGGCAGCTGAGTGAAGCGCGGATCGACGACGACCGGCACCTGTTCGGCCAAATGCTGCGCCTTGACCTGCTGATAGACAGCCTGCACCAGGTGTTCGCAGCCTTCGCGCGTGAGTGCCGAGATTTCGAACACGGGCCCCTTGAAGCGCAGACGCTTCACGACGTCCTTGACGCGCGCCGGGCGCTCTTCGAGCGGCACCATGTCGAGCTTGTTGAGCACGAGCCAGCGCGGCTTTTCGTAGAGCGCGGCGTCGTATTTCTTGAGTTCGCCGACGATGGCCTTGGCCTGGGCGACCGGGTCGACAGCGTCGTCGAACGGCGCCATGTCGATCACGTGCAGCAGAAGGCGCGTGCGCTGCAGGTGGCGCAGGAAGAGATGGCCGAGGCCGGCGCCTTCGGCAGCACCTTCGATCAGGCCGGGAAGGTCGGCCACGACGAAGCTCTGTTCCGGACCGACGCGCACCACGCCAAGGTTCGGGTGCAGCGTGGTGAAGGGGTAATCCGCAATGCGCGGGCGTGCATTGGAGATGGCGCTGATCAGCGTCGACTTGCCGGCATTCGGCATGCCGAGCAGACCGACGTCGGCCAACACCTTCAGTTCGAGCTTGACACTGCGCTTCTCGCCAGGCCACCCAGGCGTCTTCTGACGCGGTGCGCGGTTGATGGCGCTTTTGAAACGCATGTTGCCAAAGCCACCATCGCCGCCCTTGGCGATGGTGATGACTTTGCCTTCCTCCAGCAGCTCGAACAGGACCTCGCCCGTTTCCGCGTCGGAGATGATCGTGCCGACCGGCATCTTGAGCGTGATGTCGTCACCGGCGGCGCCGAACATGTCGGAGCCCATGCCGTGCTCTCCGCGCTTGGCCTCGTGGCGGCGCGAATAGCGGAAATCGACCAGCGTGTTCAGGTTCGAATCGGCCACTGCGAAGACGTGGCCGCCGCGGCCGCCGTCACCGCCATTGGGGCCGCCGAATTCCTTGTACTTCTCATGACGGAACGACACGCAGCCGTTGCCGCCATCGCCGGCAGCGATGTCGATGAAGGCTTCGTCGACGAACTTCATGGGATGTCCAGTTTACAAATGAAGAAGCCCCGGCAATGCGGGGCCTCGGGTGATCGAAATGACTGCGAGGCTTACGCCGCGGGAGTCACGTTGACCGTGTGCTTGTTCAATGCACCCTTGAAACCGAACGACACATGGCCGTCGACCAGGGCAAACAGCGTGTGGTCCTTGCCCAGACCGACGTTCACGCCGGGGTGGAACTTGGTGCCGCGCTGGCGCACGATGATCGAGCCTGCGCTGATCAGTTCGCCGCCGAACGTCTTCACGCCGAGCATCTTGGGCTTGGAATCGCGCCCGTTTCGCGTTGAGCCGCCGCCTTTTTTCTGTGCCATGGAATGTGCTCCTTAGCCGGCGATCGCGCCGATTTGCAGTTCGGTGAACTGCTGGCGATGGCCTTGACGTTTCTGATAGTGCTTGCGACGGCGCATCTTGAAGATGCCAACCTTGTCGTGCTTGCCGTGCGACAGTACCGTGACTGTCACCGTTGCGCCGGACACCAGGGGCGTGCCAACCTTGATTTCAGCGCCGTTTCCGACAGCCAGAACCTGATCGATCACGATTTCCTGGCCTACGTCCGCAGCAATCTGTTCTACTTTAATTTTTTCGCCGGAAGCAACGCGATATTGCTTGCCGCCGGTTTTTATGACCGCGTACATGTAAACCTCTTAGAAATTGAGTCCCCACGGCGAATTCCGCAGAGCCCAAGATTATAGCGCGGTTTGTACTTGCCGCCCAGCCAGAGGCCCAGCAGGATGGGGAAGCCACGGCGGCTCCCTATAATTTGGCATTTCCGGCCCTCCCTTCATAGAAGGGGCCGCCATCATTTCCAGCAGCGCCCCGCGCCCACGCTTTGCCAGTTCCCGCCGCCGACACCTCCCCCACCGCCACTGTGCTGGACCTGATTGCGGGCGACATGGTCGAAGTCGACCGTGTGATTGCCCACCGCCTCGACACGGGCGTGCCGCTGGTCAGCCAAGTCTCGAAATACATCATCTCCGCGGGCGGCAAGCGCCTGCGGCCTGCGCTTTTGCTGCTGATGTCGGGGGCGCTGGGCTACACCGGCGAGCAGCGCTTCAACCTCGCGGCCGTGGTGGAGTTCATTCACACGGCAACCCTGCTGCACGACGATGTGGTCGACGAGTCGACCCTTCGGCGCGGCCGGGCGACAGCCAATGAGTCCTTCGGCAACCCGGCGAGCGTGCTGGTCGGCGATTTCCTCTATTCGCGCGCTTTCCAGATGATGCTGGACGCCGACAACATGCGCGTGATGCAAATCCTGGCTGAGGCCACCAACATCATTGCCGAGGGCGAGGTGCTCCAGCTGATGAACATGCACGACGCGTCACTGGACGAAGAAGCCTATCTGCGCGTGATCCGCTCGAAGACCGCCAAGCTTTTCGAAGCCAGCACCCGGCTCGCCGCCGTGCTCGCAGGCGCGTCTGCAGACACGGAGCAGGCATGCGCCACTTACGGCCAGGCGCTGGGCACCGCCTTCCAGGTGATCGACGACGTGCTCGACTACGCGGGCGATGCCCAGGAAACCGGAAAGAACGTGGGCGATGACCTGCGCGAAGGCAAGACCACGCTCCCACTCATCTTCGCGATGCAGCGCGGCACCCCTGCGCAGAGCGCACTCGTGCGTGCAGCCATCGAGGCTGGAGACACCGCCCAACTGGGAAAAATCGTCGAAATCGTTCGCGAAACGGGGGCGCTGGATGCCTCGCGCGCAGCAGCTGCCGCCGAGGCACAACGCGCGATTCACGCTTTGAAAGACTTTCCGTCCAATTTGTACGCCTCAGGTTTGCTACAATTGGCGGCTCAGTTGCTTGAGCGACGTACCTGAACACCTCACTGAGTTGGCATCTAGGGCGATTACTTTTTTCTTGCAACCATCGGGGTGTAGCTTAGCCTGGTAGAGCGCTACGTTCGGGACGTAGAGGCCGGAGGTTCGAATCCTCTCACCCCGACCAGCCTTTGGCTGGCATAAATAAATGGCCGCGCCTGTTGCTGTATGGCGATTTACAGCGCAGGAGTGTTCAGCGATGATCGTGAAGCATTTTTTCACATCTTTTGCATTCGCTGAATGGCCGCTGCCGAACTTCCCGTCAAAGAACCTGCGCAGATTGCGCTCCCAGGGCTCGCACGTGCCCTGGTTTCGGCCGGCAAGCTCCCCGCCAAGTCCGCTGAGGACATTTATCAGAAGTCGCTGAGCGGGCGCACCAGCTTCATCGCCGAGCTCACTGGCTCTGGCGCTGTCTCAGCGGCCGATCTGGCCCACACGCTTTCAAGCGCCTTCGGCGCTCCGCTTCTCGACCTCGATGCGATCGATCCGCAGCGCCTGCCCAAGGACCTGCTCGACGCCAAGCTGTGCCACGCGTACCGCATCGTCGTCCTCAGCAAGCGCAACAACCGTCTGATTGTTGCAACAGCCGACCCGTCCGACCAGCAAGCGGCGGAAAAGATCAAGTTCGCATCCCAGATGGGCGTCGACTGGGTCATTGCGGAGTACGACAAGCTTTCTCGAATGATCGAAGCCGCTGCGGTGAGCGCGGCGGAGACCATCAACAACATTGTCGGCAGCGAGTTCGAGTTCGACGAAGTCACCTCCGAAACTTCGAGCGAAGCCTCCGACCAGGCGATTGCCGAAGTCGAAGACGCGCCGGTCGTGCGCTTTCTTCACAAGATGCTGCTCGACGCGATCGGCATGCGGGCTTCGGACATCCATTTCGAGCCCTACGAGCACCAGTACCGCGTGCGGTTCCGGATCGACGGCGAGCTGCGCGAAATCGCCAGCCCGCCCACCGTCATCAAGGACAAGCTGGCCTCGCGCATCAAGGTCATCTCGCGGCTCGACATCTCCGAGAAGCGCGTGCCGCAAGACGGCCGCATGAAGCTCAAGATCGGCCCGGACCGCGTCATCGACTTTCGCGTGAGCACCCTGCCCACGCTGTTCGGCGAAAAGATCGTCATCCGTATTCTTGACCCCAGCAGCGCTCGCCTGGGCATCGATGCGCTGGGCTACGACGCAGACGAAAAGGCGCGCCTCCTTCACGCCATCGGGCGTCCCTACGGAATGGTGCTGGTGACGGGCCCCACGGGCTCAGGCAAGACGGTGTCGCTGTACACCTGCCTGAACCTGCTGAATCAGCCGGGCGTGAACATCGCGACCGCGGAAGACCCCTCGGAAATCAACCTGCCCGGCGTCAACCAGGTCAACGTGAACGAAAAGGCGGGGCTCACCTTCGCGGCCGCGCTGCGCGCCTTCCTGCGCCAGGATCCGGACATCATCATGGTCGGCGAAATCCGCGACCTGGAAACTGCGGACATCTCGATCAAGGCCGCGCAAACAGGCCACCTGGTGCTCTCCACGCTGCACACCAACGACGCACCGACCACGCTCACGCGGATGCGCAACATGGGCATCGCGCCATTCAATATTGCGTCCAGCGTGATCCTGATCACTGCGCAGCGCCTGGCCAGGCGGCTGTGCACGGTGTGCCGCGTGCCCACCGAAGTACCGCGCGAAGCGCTGCTCGACGCCGGATTCCAGGAAGAACAACTGGACGGAACGTGGAAGCCCTATCGCCCCGTCGGCTGCTCCGCATGCAGCGGCGGCTACAAGGGGCGCGTGGGCATCTATCAGGTGATGCCGATCACGGAGGCGATCCAGGAAATCATCCTGCGCGACGGCAGCGCGCTCGACATCGCCCAGCAGTCCGAGGCCGAAGGCGTGCGCTCGCTGCGCCAGTCGGGGTTGCGCAAAGTCATGCAAGGTCTCACTTCGCTGGAAGAAGTGGTCGCCTGCACCAACCTGTAACGAACACACCGAGAAACCGGAGATCGAATGGCAACAGTGGCATCCCCCCGCTCCAAGCCCACGCACAAGGAGTTTGTCTTCGAGTGGGAGGGCAAGGACCGCAACGGCAAGATGGTGCGCGGCGAACTTCGGGCCGCCGGCGAGAACCAGGTGCAGGCGGCATTGCGCCGCCAAGGCGTGCTTGCGTCGAAGATCAAGAAGCGCCGGATGCGCTCGGGCAAGGCCATCAAGCCCAAGGACATCGCGATCTTCACGCGCCAGCTGGCAACGATGATGAAGGCCGGCGTGCCTTTGATGCAGTCCTTCGACATCGTCGGACGCGGCAACGCGAACGCGAGCGTGGCCAAGCTGCTCAACGACATTCGCACCGACGTGGAAACCGGCACTTCGCTGTCGGCGGCCTTCCGGAAGTTTCCGAAGTACTTCGACAACCTTTATTGCAACCTGGTGGAAGCCGGCGAAGCCGCCGGTATCCTGGAAGACCTGCTGGACCGCCTCGCCACGTACATGGAAAAGACCGAGGCGATCAAGTCCAAGATCAAGTCGGCGCTGATGTACCCGACCTCCGTGGTCGTCGTGGCCTTCGTGGTGGTGGCCATCATCATGATCTTCGTGATTCCGGCGTTCAAGCAGGTGTTCACTTCTTTCGGTGCCGATCTGCCTGCGCCCACGCTGTTCGTGATGGCCATCAGCGAATTCTTCGTCTCGTACTGGTGGCTGATCTTCGGCTGCATCGGCGGCGGCATCTACTTCTTCCTGCAGGCGTGGAAACGCAATGAGCGCTTCCAGAAGGTCATGGACCGCGTCCTGTTGCGCATTCCCATCTTCGGCACATTGATCGAAAAATCCTGCGTGGCCCGCTGGACCCGAACGTTGGCAACCATGTTCGCCGCCGGCGTCCCCTTGGTCGAAGCCCTCGACTCGGTGGGCGGGGCCTCGGGCAACAGCGTCTACGGCGACGCCACGGCGAAGATCCAGCAGGAGGTTTCCACCGGCACCAGCCTCACTGCGGCCATGACCAATGCCAACCTCTTTCCGTCGATGGTCATCCAGATGACCGCCATCGGCGAAGAGTCCGGCTCCATCGACCACATGCTGGGCAAGGCGGCCGACTTCTACGAGTCCGAGGTGGACGACATGGTCGCGGGCCTGTCGAGCCTGATGGAGCCCATCATCATCGTGTTCCTGGGCACCATCATCGGCGGCATCGTGGTCTCGATGTACCTGCCCATCTTCAAGCTCGGCCAGGTCGTCTGATGCTCGTGTCGAGGGAATTCGACACCGCGTTCGCCGGTGTGCTGGGGCTATTGATCGGCAGTTTCCTCAACGTCGTCATCTACCGCACGCCGGTGATGATGTACCGCGACTGGCTCGCCGACGCCGTCGCGAACCTCATGTCGTCGAAGGATGCCCCCTCGCTGTGGTCGCTGGCCTTCGGCTCGAAGGTCGCGCCCCCCGCCGGGCTGGAGGTAGCGGCCGACAGGGCCGCGGCGGTCATCGAAGCGCAGCCCCCTTTCGACCTGGCGCGTCCCGCCTCGCGCTGCGGCGCCTGCGGCCACAGGATCCGCTGGTACGAGAACATCCCCGTGCTGAGCTACCTGGTGCTGCGCGGCCGCTGCGGCGCCTGCAGGACCGCGATCAGCCCACGCTACCCGCTGGTCGAGCTCGTCACGGGCGCCCTGTTCGCCCTGTGCGCCTGGCGCTTCGGTGTCACGCCCGCGGGCGCGCTCTGGGCCGCCTTTGGCGCCTTGCTGGTCTGCCAGTTCCTGATCGATTTCGACACCCAGTTCCTGCCCGATTCGCTCAACTACCCCCTGCTGTGGCTTGGCCTGATCGGCGCGGCGGCGGGCTGGACCGGGGTGCCTTTGAGTTCAGCCGTCTGGGGCGCCGTGTTCGGCTACCTGAGCCTGTGGCTTGTGTACCATGCCTTTCGCCTGGTCACGGGCAAGGAAGGCATGGGCTATGGAGACTTCAAGCTGCTGGCCGCGCTGGGCGCCTGGCTCGGCGCCGACTACCTCATTGCGATCATCCTCGTCTCGTCGCTGGTGGGCGCCGTGATCGGCGTGACGCTGCGCGTGGCCGGCAAGCTGGCGCACAAGGACATCCCGATCGCCTTCGGCCCCTTCCTGGCCGGCGCGGGCCTCATCTGTCTGGTGGCGGGCCCGGAGGTCGTGAGGCAATGGATTCCGTTCGCCTTCCCCCTGGGCGCGCTGGTCCGTTGACGCCGTCCATGGTGCGGCGCGTCGGCCTGACCGGCGGCATCGGCAGCGGCAAGAGCACGGTGGCCGGCTTGCTGGTGCGGCAGGGAGCCGTGCTGGTGGACACCGACGCCATTGCGCGTGCCATCGCGCAGCCCGGGGGCGTCGCGATGCCGGCCCTGGAGGCCGACTTCGGCCCCGGCGTCATCGCTCCGGACGGCGGCCTCGACAGGGCCGCCATGCGCCGGATCGTGTTCGCCGATGCCGGCGCCAAGCGTCGCCTGGAAGCCATCCTGCACCCCCTCATCGGCACCGAAACCGAGCGCCAGGCCGCGGCGGCCGGTGACGATGCGGTGGTGGTCTTCGATGTTCCCCTGCTGGTCGAATCCGGCCGCTGGCGCACCCTCGTCGACCGGGTGCTGGTGGTCGATGCCACCGAGGAAACGCAAATGAAACGCGTGGTCGCGCGCTCAGGTTGGGCACCGGAAGCCGTCCAGGCAGTCATCGCCCAACAGGCCCCGCGCAAGGCGCGCAGGGCGGCCGCGGACGCGGTCATTTACAACGAGTCCCTGACCCTGGAGCAACTCGGTGCGCAGGTGTGGGGTCTCTGGGAACGTTGGGTTGTGGCGGGCACGCGATAATTTGGCATTGACGCCGCAGCGGCGACACGACGGTCACGTCAAACGGCGCACGCCTTAGCGCCCCTCACGATGCTTTTCAATTCGTATCCCTTCATCTTCGTTTTCTTCCCGCTGGTCCTGATCGGCTTCTTCCTGATCGGCGCGCGCAGTCCCCGAGCGGCGGCGGGTTTCCTGGCACTGGCCTCGCTCTTCTTCTACGGCTGGTGGAGCGTCAAGGCGCTGCCCCTGCTGCTGGGGTCGATCTGCATCAACTACTGGTTCGGACTGCGACTCACGCCTTCCCCGAGCCGGGAAGACAAGCACCGCAAGGCCCTGCTGATCATCGCGCTGGTGGTCAACCTCGGGGTGTTGGCGGTCTTCAAGTACGCCAACTTCTTCCTGGAAAACATCGATGCCGGCCTGGCCGCCGCCGGCTTCGCGCAGATCGACCTGGTGCACATCGTGCTGCCGATCGGCATCTCGTTCTACACGTTCACCCAGATCGCCTTCCTGGTCGACTGCTGGCAGGGCAAGGTGCAAGAGCGCAGCTTCGTCCACTATGCGCTGTTCGTGACCTACTTCCCGCACCTGATCGCGGGCCCGGTGCTGCATCACGCGCAGATGATGCCGCAGTTCAACAGCCCGGCCACCTACAAATTCAACGCCAACCACATGGCGCTGGGGCTGGGCATCTTCGTCTTCGGCCTGGCCAAGAAGATGCTCATCGCCGACCCGCTGGGGCAGTACGCCGACATGATGTTCAAGGGCGTGCACGAAGGCGTTCTGCCTTCGCTGTACACCGCGTGGTTCGGCGTGCTGGCCTATACGCTGCAGATCTATTTCGACTTCTCGGGCTACTCGGACATGGCGGTCGGCCTGTCGCTGTGCGTGGGCGTGCAGCTGCCGCTCAACTTCCGCTCGCCCTACAAGTCGACCAACATGATCGAGTTCTGGCGCCGCTGGCACATCTCGCTGTCGACCTTCCTGCGCGACTATCTCTACGTGCCGCTGGGCGGCAACCGCAAGGGGCCGGCGCGCCGCTACATCAACCTCTTCCTGACGATGCTGCTGGGCGGCCTGTGGCACGGCGCCGCCTGGACCTTCGTGATCTGGGGTGCGCTGCACGGCGCGTTCCTGATGGTCAACCACTTCTGGAACGCCAAGGTGCGCCGCGGCAGCACCAAGACCACGTGGTACGGCCGCGTGGTCGGCTGGTTCATCACCTTCCTGTGCGTCATGATCGCCTGGGTGGTGTTCCGCGCCGACAGCCTGACGGCCGCCATCGAGATCTACAAGGGCATGCTGGGCCTGCATGGCGCACCAGTTTCGGCTTTCAGCGAATTCCGCGTGCCGTTCCGCAAGCCCGAGTTCTTCCAGACCCTCCTGGTGGGCCTGGTGATCTGCCTGGCGCTGCCGCCCACCATCACGCTCGACCGCTGGATTCCCAACGTCGCGGGCCTGGCCGGACGGCCTCACCTGCAGCGCGTGGCCACCTGGGTCACCGGGCTGGGATGCGTCTATCTTTTTGGCCTGTGCGTGTCGAAGTTCGGCAACTACAGCCCATTCCTCTATTTCCAGTTCTGACATGGAAGACACGACATCGGCCAAGACCTGGCTTCGCATCTTCGCCGCGGGTTTCCTGGTGTGCTGCGCGTTGCTGGTCGCCAGCTTGTTCACCCCCATTCCCTATGGCGACCTGACCCGGATCGGGCGCATCTCCGAACGCGAGTTCGGCTGGCATGCGCCGCCCCCGCCCATTCCGGACGCGGACGTCAAGACCTGGCCCATCAACGAATCCGACATCCTGGTGATCGGCGACAGCTTCTCTGTGCGCTACGCCTGGCAGGCGTCTCTCGTGGGCGCGGGCTACAAGCTCACGACCACCCACTGGGACAACCTGGGCGGCGTGGTGTGCGGCGACTTCCCGGGATGGCTCGAGAAATCCGGCTTCAAGGGCAAGGTGGTGATCATCGAGAGCATCGAGCGCCTGCTCGAAGACCGCATCGAGAAATCCGAAGGCTGCAAGACGATGGCGCACGCCTTCAAGCCGACGCCGCCACCCTTCGAGAACCCGGCCAAGCCCGCTCCCGGCTTCCAGCTGAACTGGGACGCCGAACTGCTCAGCGGCTGGTACACGTACCACAACACCAAGGCCATCCTGCGCTCCGACAGCTGGACCAACACGCCCGAGCGCTGGGGCCCGCTGATCGATGCGCGCGTGGTACCCGACGGCTGCAAGCAGTTCAGCCACCATGCCTGCGACAAGCTGCTGATGACCGCCGAAGACCGGGTCAACGCCCCGCTGTCGGCCAAGTCCGCGCGCTTCATGAAGAGCTTCGAGGACACGGCCGCGCCGTACAAGGTCGTGTGGATGGTGGTCCCCAACAAGAGCACGGTGTATTTGCAACAAAACCATGCCGACGAATTCAGGGCCGCGTTCAACCCGCAAAATATCGGGCCGGACCTTTTCGAGCTGGCGCAACAGCACCGCTTCAAGGTCATGGACCTTTTCCCCGCCAACGAGACCCATGTCTCGACCAGGGGTTACATTCTTTTCGGTCAGCGTATGCTGGAGGCTGTGCGCCAGGTGCTGCCCGCACCGCCTGCCAGACCGCAATGAGCTCGAACCTGACTTGAAAAAACGATACGCGTGATCCTCTACGAGTACCCCTTCAACGAGCGCATCCGCACCTACCTGCGGCTGGAGCACCTGTTTCGCCGGCTCGGCGAGCTGGTGCCCTCTGAATCGCCGCTGTCCCATCACTTCGCCCTGATCACGATCTTCGAGATCATGGACGTCGCCGCGCGGGCCGACCTCAAGGCCGATGTGCTGCGCGACCTGGACAAGCACAAGAACGTCTTCAACAGCTACCGCGGCAATCCGGCCATCGCCGAGGCCGTGCTCGACCAGGTCGTCGGCCAGCTCGAGCGCAACTTCACGACGCTCAACGGCGTGTCTGGCAAGGCCGGCCAGGCGCTCACGGAGAACGAGTGGCTCATGAGCATTCGCAGCCGTGCCGGCATTCCGGGCGGCACCTGCGAGTTCGACCTGCCGGCCTACTACGCCTGGCAGCATCGCCCCGCCAAGGACCGCCGCGCCGACCTCGAACGCTGGTCGAACACACTGTCCCCGCTGGCCTCGTCGATCTACCTGCTGCTCAAGCTGCTGCGCGATGCCGACGTGCCCTACAAGGTCATCGCCACCCACGGCCAGTTCCAGCAGAACCTGCCGCAGGGCCGCAGCTTCCAGCTGCTGCGCCTGCGCATCGACCCGCGGCTGGGGTTGGTTCCCGAAATCAGCGGCAACCGTCTCATGGTGTCGGTGCGCCTCATGCGCCACGACAAGGACGACCGCCTGCACCAAAGCTCGGACGACGCGCCCTTCGAGCTGACGCTGTGCGCATGAACGCCGCAGTGCGGCGCACGAAGGTACGCCAATGAGCAAGCTGAACGCAAACGGCGAGCGCATCGTGCGCTGCCCCACGTGCGGTGGCGACAGCATCTACGCGCCGAGCAATGCCTACCGGCCGTTCTGCAGCGCGCGCTGCAAGGGCGTCGACCTCGGCGCCTGGGCCAGCGAGGAGTTCCGCATGCCGGCCGAGGCGCCGCCCGACGACAACCCCTTCGGCGATCCGAAGATCCAGTAGCAGCCGCCAGGCGCGGGCTACTTGCCGCCCGTTCCCTCGTCCAGCAGCGCGGGATCGATGTAGGTCGCGAAGCTGCGCGCATACCGCGGCCGCAGATGCCCGATGTCCTTGTAGGCCGGCGAGCCGTCGTCCGGCATGCTGCGGATGCACTGGCCGTCCGCGCACAAGCTGTCGAACGGCGCGATGACCTGCGCCCCGTTGGCTTCGGCCACCTGTTTCAGCCGCGCATTGAACTGCGCCTGGTCTTGTGGCATCGGCGCTTTCAGCTGCCCGCTGGCGGCCGTCATGCCGCCGAGCCGGCTGCCCTGGATCTGCCTGAGCGGATCGAAATCCATGCCCACCGGATTGCCGAGCACCAGGTAGACCTTCTTGTGCGCCGACAGGCGCTTGAGTACTTCGCCCAGCGACTTCAGCGACAGGTCGACGCCGTCCCCGCCGAGGAACGGGTGCACCGCCTTCCTGTCGTCCACGAAGTAGTTCACCGTGGGCCCGGCGCCGGTGAAGTAGCAGCTCCAGCAGGCCCCGATCACCACCGAATCGATCTCCGGCTTGAGCGCCAGGTCGAGCACCGCCGCGCGCCGCTCGTCGCAGCTGGTGTCGCTGCCGCTGAACAGGCCCGGCACCGGCGGGCAGGAGCCCTTGGTCGCAAAGTAGACCGTGCGCGCCTTGCCGGGCTGCGTGCGCATCAGCTCGAGCGCGCGCGGTGCGTACTGCTCGACGTGGCTGTCGCCGATCAGCAGCACGTTGTGCCTGCCGCTGCCGGCGCGGTAGACGAACTGCCCGCCCAGCGCGGACTCCTCGAAGCCGTCGTAGTAGTTGTCTTCGCGCGTGGCATCGGCCACCGCCTGCAGTGCCGGGCTGTCGTTGCGCGGCAGCGGCGTGCCCAGGAACACCAGCACGCCGGCCAGCGCCAGCGCCGCGCCGCCGCCCGCCAGGCCGCGCAGCATGCCCTGCGACAGATGCAGCTTCACGAAGCGCTCCAGGAAGCGGTAGGTGGCCCAGGCCAACACCACGGACGCCACCACCATCGCGATGCGCATCTGCAGCGAAGGTTCGCCACCCGCGACGATGCGCGCGTACGACAGCAGCGGCCAGTGCCACAGGTACAGCGGGTAGCTGATGAGGCCGATCCACACCATCAGGCGGTTCGACAGCAGGTAGCGGTTGAGCACGCCGTTCGGTCCCGCTGCGATGCAGCTCACCGCGCCCAGCACAGGCAGCAGCGCCCACCAGCCCGGAAACGCCTTGGTGCTGCGCGTCATGAAGAGCCCCAGCACGATCAGACCCACGCCGACCACCGACTGCACATGCTTCGTCCAGGCACGCGAATCCGCGGTGCCCGCCGGCGCGCCCGCGGCCTGCAGACGCATGGCCGCCAGCAGCCCGCCGAGCATCAGCTCCCACGCGCGCGACAGCGGCGAATAGAACGCCGCCGCGCGGTGCGGCTGCACCGTGAGCACATTGACCAGGAAGGAGATCGCGGCCACCGCCAGCGTCACCCGAAGAATCGGCCAGCGCTTGCGCCAGGCAAGCCCCAGCAACAGCGGCCAGAAGATGTAGAACTGCTCCTCGATGCCCAGCGACCACAGGTGCAGCAGCGGCTTGGTCTCCGCCGTGGCGTCGAAGTAGCCGGCTTCGCCCAGGAAGACCAGGTTGGCGAAGAAGGCGGCCCCGCCGGTGGTCTGCTTGCCCAGCTGCGAGAACTCGCCCGGCAGCAGCACGTACCAGCCGAAGGCCAGCGTGGCCAGCAGCACCAGCACCAGCGCGGGAAAGATCCGCCGGATGCGCCGCGCATAGAAGTCGCGGTAGCTGAAGTCGCCCGCGGCCAGGCTCTGCAGCAGGATGGTCGTGATCAGGAAGCCAGAGATCACGAAGAAGATGTCGACCCCGATGAAGCCGCCCGGCAGCAGGCTCGGAAACGCGTGATACGCCAGCACCGAGCCCACCGCGATGGCGCGCAGGCCGTCAATGTCCGGGCGGTACTTGGGATGCATGGTTCGCGAAGGCGCGCTCAGCGCGCCGGCTGTGGCGCGGCGGCAGGCGCTGCGCGCACCGTCCGGTCGAAGTAGCTGGCCTCTTCCCGCGTATAGCGCGGGCGCAGGTGGTCGGCGTCCTTGTACGCGGGCGCGCCGTCGGGCAGCGTGCGCAGGCACTGGTCGTCCTTGCACAGCACCGCCATCGCATCGATGGGTTCGGCGCCGGCGGCCAGCGCAATCGCGCGCAACCGGTCGTTGAGCTGCTTCTGGTCGGCCGGCAACGGCGCGGTCGGCGTCGAGCGCATGGCCTCCATGTGCGTGAGGCGGCTGCCCTCGATCAGGCGCTTGGGCTCGAACTCGGGACCGCCCGGGTTGTCGAGCAGCAGGTAGACCTTCTTGTGCCGTGCCAGCTCGCGCAGCGTGAACTCCATCGAAGCCAGCGCGCGCTCGATGCCGTCGCCGCCCTGGAACGGATGGACCTTGTTGTCGGCGTCGCGGAAGTAGTAAGCCAAGGCACCCTGCCCCACGAAGTAGCAGTTCCAGCAGCCGCCGATCACCACCGAATCGACCTCCGGGCCCAGCGCGTAGGCCAGCATGGCGTCGCGCCGCTCGGCGCAGCCGATGTTCTTGTCCGCATGCACACCCGGTACGGCCGGGCATGCGCCCTGGGTCGCGAACCAGGCCGACGTGTCCGCGGGCATGGCCAGCGTGCGCGCCAGTTCCATCACGCGGGGCGCGTACTGCTGGATGTGGCTGTCACCCAGGAACAGCACCCGCTTCGGACCGCCGCCGACCTTGTAGATCAGCTGCTCGCCGAGCTGGTCGAGCTTGAAGCCGTCGTAATAGTCGGCGTCCAGCGTGGCGTTGGCCACGACCTGCAGCCGGGCGCTGTTGTTGCGCGGCTCGGGCAGGCCGAAGAAGACAGCGGCGCCTGCCACGGCCGCCAGCACCATGCCGCCGCCCAACAGCTTGAGCGTGCCGGTGCCGGGACGGTTTCGCGCGAAGCGCTCCACGAAGCGGTAGGTGGCCCAGGCCAGCAGCACGCTCGCCACCATCGCGCCCGCGCGGTAGACCGGCGACGGATGCAGCGGGTCGGCCTCCACGATGCGCACGAACGCCAGCAACGGCCAGTGCCACAGGTACAGCGGATAGCTGATGAGCCCGATCCACACCATCACCCGGTTGGACAGCAGGTACTTGTTCAGCACGCCCGCGGGGCCGGCGGCAATGCAGCTCACCGCGCCCAGCGTGGGCAGCAGCGCCCACCAGCCGGGGAAGGCCTTGTTGCTGCGGATCATCACCAGCCCCAGCACGATCAGCCCCACGCCCAGCACCGACTGCGCATGGCTGCGCCATGCGTTCGGGGCCGGCGGTTTCAGCCGCATGCAGGCCAGGATGCCGCCCACCATCAGCTCCCAGAAGCGCGAAGCCGGCGAATAGAACGACGCCGCCGGCAGCGGATGCACCGTGGCCACGTTGATCACCAGCGACACCGCCGCCACGGCCAGCACCACGCGCACGATCGGCCAGCGCTTGCGCCAGGCCAGGCCCAGCAGCAGCGGCCAGAAGATGTAGAACTGTTCCTCGATGCCCAGCGACCACAGATGCAGCAGCGGCTTGGTCTCGGCGGCCGTGTCGAAGTAGCCCGACTCGCTCCAGAACACCAGGTTGGCAATGAAGGCCGAGCCGCCCACGGTCTGCTTGCCCAGCTCCGCGAACTCGTCGGACAGCAGCAGGTACCAGCCGGCGGCCAGCGTGGCCAGCAGCACCACGATCAGCGCCGGAAAGATCCGCCGGATGCGCCGTGCGTAGAAGTCGCGGTAGCTGAAATCGCCCGCCGTGAGGCTCTGGAGAATGATGGTCGTGATCAGGAAGCCCGAGATCACGAAGAAGATGTCCACCCCGATGAAACCGCCCATCAACGCCGTCGGAAAGGCGTGATACAGCACCACCGAGCCCACCGCGAGCGCGCGCAGGCCGTCGATGTCCGGACGGTACTTGGGATGCATCAATCAGTCGGTCGGCGCAACCACCGGCGGCGCCACGAACGACAGGCCGCGCTCCTCGCACAGCCACTGCAGCACGGGGAATGCGCCTGGCAACACCGGGCTCACCGCCAACGGCAACTGCTGCCAGGCCATCTGCTGGCCTTCGCGCATCTCGAAGTCGCCGCTCCACGCCGTCACCTTGCACCAGTGCAGGCGCACCAGCGCATGCGGGTAGTCGTGCTCGGTGACCTTCCAGACCTCGGCGCCCTCGATGGTGATGCCGAGCTCTTCCTGCAGTTCGCGCCGCAGCGCCTGCTCGACCGTTTCACCCGCCTCGATCTTCCCGCCGGGAAACTCCCAGAAGCCCGCGTAGGCCTTGCCTTCGGGACGGGTCGAGAGCAGCAGCGCGTCGTCGTCCAGGCGGATCAGCACGCCGACTGCGACTTCGGTGTGCTTGCGCGCGGAGGGGGCGGCCTGGCTCACGCGGTGCTCCGCCCTGCGTAGTCGCGCGCGAACTGGTAGGCCACGCGGCCGCTGCGCGAACCGCGCTCCAGCGCCCACACCAGCGCCTCGGCCCGCGCCGCCTCGATGGCGGCCGGCGTCACGTCGAACGAAGACAGCCACTGGGCCACGATCGCCAGGTACTCTTTCTGGCTGAAGGGATAGAAGCTCACCCAGAGGCCGAAGCGCTCCGACAGCGAGATCTTTTCCTCGATCACCTCGCCGGGATGGACTTCGCCATCGTCGGTGTGGGTGTACGAAAGGTTGTCCTTCATGTACTCGGGCAGCAGGTGGCGCCGGTTGCTGGTCGCGTAGATCAGCACATTGGGCGTCGAAGCGGCAATCGAGCCGTCCAGGATCGACTTCAGCGCCTTGTAGCCCGGCTCGCCCTCGTCGAAGCTCAGGTCGTCGCTGAACACGATGAACTTTTCCGGCCGCTGCGAGACTACCTCGACGATGTCGGGCAGGTCGACCAGCTCGGCCTTGTCCACCTCGATCAGGCGCAGGCCCTGCGGCGCATAGGTCTGCAGGCAGGCGCGAATGAGGGACGACTTGCCCGTGCCGCGCGCGCCCGTCAGCAGCACGTTGTTGGCCGGCTTGCCTTCGACGAACTGCTGCGTGTTGCGCGCGATCTTTTCCTTCTGGACGTCGATTTCCTTGAGCGAATCGAGCGACATCGCGGCCACGTGGCGCACCGGCTCCAGCACGCCATGGCCGGAGTTGCGGCGGCGGTAGCGCCAAGCGATGGAGGCGTTCCAGTCGGCCGGCGCCGACAGCGGCTGGGGCAGGACCGATTCGATGCGGGTAATGAGCTGCTCTGCGCGCTCGATCAGCCTCTGAAATTGCTCATTCATCGACGCCCGCCCGACCGCCCGCAGGGCGTTGAACGTCCCCTCGGGGGGCAGCGACGACACGAAGTGCGCAGCGTGGGGGTCATCATGATCTGTAGTCGGCGTTGATGGTCACGTACTCGTGGCTCAGGTCGCAGGTCCACACGGTTTCGCTGGCGTTGCCGCGGCCCAGGCCGATGCGCACCGTGATCTCGCTCTGCTTCATCACGCGCTGGCCGTCTTCCTCGCGGTACGACGGGTTGCGCCCGCCCTTCACGGCCACGTGCACATCGTCCAGGAACAGGTCGATGCCGGTCTGGTCGAGGTCGGCGATGCCCGCATAGCCGACCGCCGCCAGGATGCGGCCCAGGTTCGGGTCGCTGGCGAAGAAGGCGGTCTTCACCAGCGGCGAATGCGCCACGGCGTACGCCACTTGCCTGCATTCGGCCGCGTCGCGCCCGCCTTCGACCTGGATGGTGATGAACTTGGTCGCGCCTTCGCCGTCGCGCACGATGGCCTGCGCCAGTTGGCGGGCCACGTTCTGCATGGCCGCCACGAGCGCTTTGCCGTCGGCCGAGTCGAGCGAGGTGATGGGGGCGTGCGCCGCCTTCTGCGTGGCGATGACCACGAACGAGTCGTTGGTCGAGGTGTCGCCGTCGATGGTCACGCGGTTGAACGAGGCGTCGGCCAGCAGCGTGGCCAGCGGCTGGATCAGCGACGGGTCGATCTTCGCGTCGGTGGCCATGAAGCCCAGCATGGTCGCCATGTTCGGGCGGATCATGCCGGCGCCCTTGCTGATGCCGGTGATGGTGACGGTCGCACCGCCGACCTGCACCTGCTGGCTGAACGCCTTGGGGATCGTGTCGGTGGTCATGATGCCTTCGGCCGCGCGCGCCCAGTGGTTCGCATCGGCATCGGCCAGCGCGGCCGGCAGGCCGGCTTCGATGCGCTCGACCGGCAGCGGCTCCATGATCACGCCGGTCGAGAACGGCAGGATCTGCTCGGGCGCGATGTCCAGCTGGCGCGCCAGCGCGATGCAGGTGGAGCGCGTGCGCATCAGGCCGTCTTCGCCCGTGCCGGCGTTGGCGTTGCCGGTGTTGATCACCATCGCGCGAATGCCGTAGCTGGCGGCCAGGTGGGCGCGGCAGACCTGCACCGGCGCGGCGCAGAAACGGTTCTGGGTGAACACCCCGCCGACCGCCGAGCCTTCGTCGATCAGCACGACCGTCAGGTCCTTGCGGTTGGCCTTGCGCACGCCCGCTTCGGCCACGCCGATGCGGACGCCGGGCACCGCGAACAAGGCGGCGGGATCAGGGGCGGACAGGTTCACAGGCATGAAGGGTTCTCTTCGGAAGTTACGGGGTCAGGAGAGCTTGCCGTGGCACTGCTTGAATTTCTTGCCACTGCCGCAGGGGCACGGGTCGTTGCGACCGACGCGGCCGAAGGCCGCAGCCTCGGCGCTGATCACGCCCGCACCGGCGGCCGCGAGGCGGCGCTGGCTTTCCTCGTCGACGCGCACCTCGACCTCGCCGGTCTCGGTGGGCGCGGTGTAGGTGATGTTGGCGACGTTCTCGGCGCGGCTTTCGAGCGCTTCGGCGGCTTCCTCGAGCTGTTCGCCCGACTGCACGCGCACCGTCATCAGCTGGCGCGTGACTTCGTTCTTGACCGAGTCGAGCAACTGGCCGAAGAGCTCGAAGGCTTCGCGCTTGTATTCCTGCTTGGGCTGCTTCTGCGCATAGCCGCGCAGGTGGATGCCCTGGCGCAGGTAGTCGAGCGAGGCCAGGTGTTCGCGCCAGTGGGTGTCGATGCTCTGCAGCAGCACCATGCGTTCGAACTGGGTGAAGTTTTCCTGGCCGATCAGCGCCAGCTTGGCGTCGAAGGTCTCGTTGGCGTACGCCAGCACCTTCTCGACGATGTCTTCGTCGGCGATGGCGTCCGCGGCTTCCACTTCCTTCTTGAGCGGCATGTCCAGGCCCCACTCGTTGGCGAGGCTCTTCTCCAGGCCGGCCAGGTCCCACTGCTCTTCCACCGATTCGCGCGGCACGTACTGGCGCACGAGGTCGGTGAAGCAGCCTTCGCGCAGCGCCGCGATCTGCGCCGTGAGGTCCCCCGCGTCGAGGATGTCGTTGCGCTGCTGGTAGATCACCTTGCGCTGGTCGTTCGACACGTCGTCGTACTCGAGCAGCTGCTTGCGGATGTCGAAGTTGCGCGCCTCGACCTTGCGCTGCGCGCTCTCGATGCTGCGCGTGACGATGCCCGCTTCGATGGCTTCGCCGTCGGGCATCTTCAGGCGGTCCATGATCGCCTTCACGCGGTCGCCCGCGAAGATGCGCATCAGCGGATCGTCCAGGCTCAGGTAGAAGCGCGACGAGCCCGGGTCGCCCTGGCGGCCCGAACGACCGCGCAGCTGGTTGTCGATGCGGCGCGACTCGTGGCGTTCGGTCGCGATGATGCGCAAGCCGCCCAGCGACTTCACGAACTCGTGGTCCTTGACCCACTCGGCGCGGATGTGCGCAATGTCGGCTTCCTTGGCGGCCTCGTCGCGGCCTTCGTCGTTCTCGACCGCCTCGATCATCTTCTCGATGTTGCCGCCCAGCACGATGTCGGTGCCGCGCCCGGCCATGTTGGTCGCGATGGTGACCATCTTCGTGCGGCCGGCCTGCGCCACGATGTCGGCTTCGCGGGCGTGCTGCTTGGCGTTGAGCACCTGGTGCGGCAGGCCCGCCTTGGTGAGCAGCGCGTCGATGATTTCGGAGTTCTCGATGGACGAGGTGCCCACCAGCACCGGCTGGCCGCGCTCGTAGCACTCGCGAATGTCCTGGATGGCGGCCTCGTACTTCTCGCGCGTCGTCTTGTAGACGCGGTCGAGCTGGTCATCGCGCTTGCTGATGCGGTTCGGCGGAATGATCATGGTCTCCAGACCATAGATTTCCTGGAACTCGTAGGCCTCGGTGTCGGCAGTGCCGGTCATGCCGGCCAGCTTGCCGTACAGGCGGAAGTAGTTCTGGAAGGTGATCGAGGCCATCGTCTGGTTCTCGGCCTGGATCTCCACGCCTTCCTTGGCTTCCACGGCCTGGTGCAGGCCGTCGCTCCACCGGCGGCCCGTCATCAGGCGGCCGGTGAACTCGTCGACGATGGTGACTTCGCCGTCTTGCACCACGTAGTGCTGGTCGCGGTGGTACAGGTGGCGCGCACGCAATGCCGCATTCAGGTGATGCATCAGCGTGATGTTGGCCGGGTCGTAGAGCGAGGCGCCCTCGGGCAGCAGCTTGAATTCGCCCAGGATGCGTTCGGCGTTCTCGTGGCCGTCTTCGGTCAGGAACACCTGGTGCGTCTTCTCGTCGACCGTGAAGTCGCCGGGCACCGTGACGCCTTCGCCGGTGCGCGGGTCGGCTTCGCCTTCCTGCTTGGTCAGCAGGGGCACCACCTTGTTGATGGCCAGGTACAGGTCGGTGTGGTCTTCGGCCTGGCCGCTGATGATCAGCGGGGTGCGGGCTTCGTCGATCAGGATCGAGTCCACCTCGTCGACGATGGCGTAGTTCAGCACGCGCTGGACCCGGTCGCCGGGCTCGTAGACCATGTTGTCGCGCAGGTAGTCGAAGCCGTACTCGTTGTTGGTGCCGTACGTGATGTCGCTGGCGTAGGCGGCCTGCTTTTCCTCGCGCGGCATCTGCGGCAGGTTGATGCCCACCGAAAGACCCAGGAAGTTGTACAGGCGGCCCATCCAGGTCGCGTCGCGGTTGGCCAGGTAGTCGTTCACCGTGACCACGTGCACGCCCTGGCCGGACAGCGCATTCAGGTACACCGGCAGCGTGGCGGTCAGCGTCTTGCCTTCGCCGGTGCGCATTTCGGAGATCTTGCCGTTGTGCAGCGCCATGCCGCCGAGCAACTGCACGTCGAAGTGCCGCATCTTCATGATGCGCTTGGAGCCCTCGCGCACGACGGCGAAGGCTTCGGGCAGCAGGGCGTCGAGGCTTTCGCCCTTGGCGACGCGGTCCTTGAACTCCTGCGTCTTGGCACGCAGCCCGTCGTCTGTGAGCTTCTCGAACTCGGGTTCGAGCGCATTGATGCGTTCCACCGTCTTGCGATACTGCTTGAGGAGCCGATCGTTGCGACTGCCGAAAATCTGGGTCAGGAAGTTGGTTGCCATGGGTGGAGATGGACGGGCACCTGAGACGACAGGCACTTCGACCGGATTCCCTAAGATATGGTGAAAGCAGTTGGGCGCGCTTTCCGTGAAAGCAAGCGGCCCTTTTTCCGGCGCGAACGTCGGCAAACCGGGCATTTTAGCTGTCTTGTTTCTAACCCCTGGATTACCCATGTATCGCCGCACGCCCCCTCCCATCTCGCTGCAGCAGGCAGCGGAAGGTTCGCCCACCCTGGGCAGCCTGATGGCGCGCGCCCGCGACACCGCCGAGCGGCTGAAAGCCGTGGAAGGGCTGATCCCGCCTGCCATGCGCGCGGCCATCCAGCCCGGTCCGGCAGAAGGCGACGTCTGGTGCCTGCTGGTCAAGGGCAGCGCCGCGGCCGCCAAGCTGCGCCAGCTGTCGCCGATGCTGGTGACCCGGCTGAAGAACCGGGGCTGGGACGTGGCGACCATCCGGATCAAGGTGCACACCGGGCGCTGAACACCAGGCGCCGATGCGATCGCGGCGTCTTATTTTTGATTTTTTGTCTGGAAGTAGATAATATTTCCAAATGACACTCTCCCACGCCCCCGCGGACGCCCGGCTCCTGCTGCTCGACAAGCACCAGGTCGACGCCCTCCTCTCCCCCGACGACGTGCTCCAGGCCGTGCGCGAAGCCTTCGTGCTGCACAGCGAGCGCGAAGGCCGCGTCTTCCCGGTGGTGCGCGAGCCGCTCGCCACGGGCGGCGTGTTCGGCATCAAGTCCGGCGACGTGCAGGCCCAGGGCCTGCTCGGCTTCAAGGCGGCCGGCTTCTGGCCCGCCAACCGCGGACGCGGCGGCGAGCCGCACCAGGCAACGATCCTGCTGATCGACCCCGCCACCGGCCGGCCGCTGTGCGTCATCGACGGCAACACGGTGACCACGGTTCGCACCGGCGCGGCCGGCGGTCTGGGCCTGCAACAGCTCGCACGGCCCGACAGCACGCGGCTGTGCCTGTTCGGCACCGGCGTGCAGGCGCGCATCCAGCTCGACTTCGCGCTGCGCCTGATGCCCTCGCTGCACGAGGTTCTTTATGTGGGCGTGGACGGCCGGCGCAACACCGCGTTCGAGGCGCAATTTGCCGACCGCTGCAGCATCGCCCCCGCGAGCGAGCGCAACAGCGCCGTCGCGCACAGCGACATCGTGATCACCGCCACGCCGGGGGGCGGCGCGCTGTTCGACCTGGACGCCGTGCAACCCGGCACGCACCTGAACTGCGTGGGCGCCGACACGAAGGGCAAGCGCGAACTGCCCGAGGGCCTGCTGTCGTTGTCGAGCGTGCGCCTGGTGGTCGACGACCGCACGCAGGCACTGCAGATCGGCGAAACCCAATGGGCGCCCGGCACGCAGAGCACCGAACTCGGCGACCTGCTGAGCGGCAAGACGCCCTTCGTGCGCGCCCCGGGCGACATCACCGTCTTCGACATGACCGGCCTCGCGCTGCAGGACCTCACGGTCGCGCGCCGGCTCCACGTTCGCGCGACGGAAACCGGCACCGGCACGCGCATCGCGTGGCCCTGGTAGCGGTTGTCAGGCGGCGCCGGCGGCCGTGCCGCCGAACAGCTCCGTCATGAACTGCGTCGACTTCAATCCCGTGCCGGTCAGCAGCGCGACCGTGGTCTCGCCGGCCCGGATGTCGCCGCGCTGCGCCAGCACGTCGATGGCCGCCGCGGCGGAGGCCGACGTCGGCTCCGCATAGAGACCGCTCGCCGCCAGCTGGCGCACCGCCGCTGCAATCTGCGCCTCGGTCAGCGCCACCGTCTTGCCGTTCGTTTCGCGCAGCGCCTGCAGCATTTCGCGCAGACGCACGGGCCGCTTGATCGCCGTGCCTTCGGCGATCGTGGGCTGCACGAGGCGCTCCACCGGCGTGTCGACGCCGGCCGTGAAGCTCGCATCGACAGGCGAGCAGTTCAACGGCTGCGCCACGAAGATGCGCGGCAGCTTGCTGATCTGCCCCGCCGCCAGCAGCTCCTTGAAGCCGATCCAGCAGCCGAGCACATTGCTGCCCGCGCCGGTCGGGATCACCACGTTGTCGGGCGCGACGAAGCCCAGGTCTTCCCACAGCTCGTAGGCCAGCGTCTTCGTGCCCTGCAGAAAGAACGGGTGCCAGTTGTGGCTCGCATAGAAGATCGACGCCGACTGGCGCACCGCCTCGTATTCCGACTCCTCGCGAGGCCCCGGCACCAGCTGCACCTGCGCGCCGAAGGCCCTGATCTGCGCCACCTTCGGCGCGGGTGTGTAGCTCGGCGCGAGCACCTTCACCCGCATGCCCGCCGCCGCGCCGGCTGCGGCGATGGCCGCGCCGCCGTTGCCCGAGCTGTCTTCCAGCACCGCGTCGACACCGATCTGGCGCAGGAACGACATCATCACGGCCGCGCCGCGGTCCTTGAAGCTGCAGGTCGGGTTGAACCACTCGAGCTTGAAGTACGGCTCGAGCGCGCCCCAGCGCTTCTGCACCAGCGGCGTGCAGCCCTCGCCCATGCTCGCAGGCCGCTCGATGACCACGGGCAGCGCCGCGCGGTAGCGCCACAGCGAGCGGGTGCGCGAGTCGATGTCGTCGCGCCCGATGCCGGGAAGCGGCGTGACCAGCATGGGGTTGCCGTCGTCCGAGCGCCAGCGGCGTTCGGACAGTTCATGGTGCCTGCCGGTGCGGGGATCGACATAGCGGGCGCGTTCTTTCTGGGTCATTCGCGGCTCCTGGAGAAATCCGGACGATTGGGAAGATCTGGATAATACATCCAACACTAGACTTTTCGTATATTCTGGATGCTTCGTCCAGAGCTGGATACATTGGGCGACATGAAAAAGCCGTCGAACAAGCACGTCCTGGAAACGCTGCGCCACCTGGCCCAGGGCCTGGGCGAAACCTTTGCACCCTTCTGCGAGGTGGTGGTGCACGACCTCAGCAACCCGAAGAACGCGATCTACGCCATCGAGAACAGCTTGAGCGGGCGCGAGGTCGGGCAGTCGGTCACCGAGTTGGGCCTGGCGCGCATCCGCGACCCGGAATTTCCGGCGGTGATTGCGAACTACGCCAACACCTTTCCCGACGGGCGCAAGGTCAAGAGCACCTCCATTGGCATCAAGGACGAGAGCGGCGAGTACGTGGCCGCGCTGTGCCTGAACGTCGACCTCACGCTGTTCCAGAGCTTCCAGGGCGCGATCGCGCAGTTCACGCGCATCGACGACAAGGACGTGCACGAGCACCTGGACACGGGCGGCGCCCATTCGGAGCGCATCCACGCGCGCATCGACGAGTTCGCGGCCGCGCGCGCCACCACCTCGCGCTCGCTGAAGCCGGTCGACCGCAAGCAACTGGTGCAGGAGCTGAAGAAGGCGGGCCTGCTCGAAGTGCGCCGGGGCGCGGAGATTGCCGCGGCGCACATGGGCGTGTCGCGCGCCACCGTGTACAGCGACGCGAAGTAGCCGAGTCAGGCGGCGCGGTCGGGCCAGCTCGGGTCGCTGGCCGCATTGGCGGTCAGCATCAGCACCACGTGCGCATCGGGCGCGACGTCGTTGCTCTCGCGCAGCTGCCGCAGCGCGGCCAGGCCGCCGGCCGCGCACAGCTCGGCACTGACGCCGGCCGCCGTGAGCAGCCTGCGCGCCTCGCGGGCCTGGTCGTCGTTCACGACCACGGCACCGCCGCCCGTCGCGGTGGCCGCCTGCCACTGCAGGTAGGTGACGGTGGCGCCCGCGGTGGAAAGCTGCGCGGTGTGCCCCGGGTAGCTGCCATTGACGGACCCGCCTGCCAGCACGCGCGACAGGCGCGGGAACGGCTCCACCAGCCAGAGCCTGGGCAGGTGCGCAATACGGCCCGCGGCCAGCAGGTCGCGAAAGCCCGCGTAGATGCCCCAGGCCAGGTCGCCGCGCCCGGTGGGAATCACGATGTGGTCAGGCAAGCCGCCGTCCGTCAGGCATTCCTGCGCGATGGGCTTGTAGCCTTCGATGGCCAGCGGCGCGCTGCCCAGCGCCGGCAGGCGGTAGTTGGTCAGCGCGAAGTAGCCGGGGTGCTGCGCACGTTCGCGCACGAAGGCCCAGCGGGCCGCGTTGTGGGCAAACTCGTAGCGCCGCGCGCCCAGTGCATCAAGCTGGCGCGCATAGGTAGCCGGCATGCCTTCGTAGGTGGCCACCTCGCAGCCCAGGCCCGCGGCCCAGGCATAGTGCGCCGCCGACACCGCCGCGTTGCCCGAGGAGGCCAGCACCAGCGTGTGGGCGTCGAAGTCCAGCGCCTGCGCCACGCCCGCGGCGGTCATCCGGTCCTTGTGCGAGCCGGTCGGGTTGCACGACTCGTCCTTCAACGCCAGCCGCGCCACGCCGAACTGCCGCGCCAGTTCGGGCATGTCCTGCAGCGGCGTGCGGCCTTCGCCCAGCGTGACACCAGCGCTATAGGGCAGCGGCACCGCCTCGACGCTGTCGGGCAGGTAGCTGGCGCGCAAGGCCACGTGAAAGCCGGCGTTCCGGCAGGCTGGGCAGCCGTCGTGCGTCAGCGTGACCGGGTAGAGCGCATCGCAGCGCAGGCACTGCAGCCCGCGCAGGTTCGGGTTGCGCAGCGGCTTGGGCGTTCGGTCCCTCACCAACCCCAGGGGATTTCCCGAGAGCTGCGCAGGAAAGTCAGAGGGAGGAACGGCGAACTTGAAGTCCAGAACGGGCGATGTCATCACAGGGGGTTCACGGGGAATTTGTGAATTGGAGATCGTGCCCAAATTTTATGCAACAGCGCATGACTCAGGCCGCCCGGACGGCTCGACCGGTCCCGAATTTGTCGCTGCGCCCTGCCGAAGCGCGGCTTTCGCCGGGCACAAGGTCACGTTCGATGTACGCGAGACCCGGCGATCACTTCCACGTGAACTCATGGTTCAGCCCGATGACGAAGCCGCGCGTGCCCTGCATGCCAGGGAGCCGGGTGCGCGACGTGCTCACGTCCACGCTGATCAGCGGGGTGAGGCTGAAGCGCCCGCCGATGCGCGAAGTCCACGCGTTCGACGCGCGATTGCGCTCGGCGATGAGCGAGACGGTGTCGTTCAACGCCCACTCCAGGGCCGCGCCCATGCGCGAGGTGCGCACACCGGTGCCGGTGGCCCAGTCGGCGCCGACATTGGCATGGACCTGCAGGCTGTCGAGCGGCCGCCAGGTCACCGGCACGACGAACTGTCCGCCCGCGCGGCCGCCGCGCTTCAGGTCGAACACCGCGCCCATCGACACCGCCGCGCTCAGCGACGCGTCGGGCGCCTGGCCGTAGAAAGTCCACTTGAGCTGCGGGCCGCCGCTGGCCGAATGAATGCCGTCCACCGAGGTGCGGTCGAAGTTCAGGCCCAGTTCGACCGGGCCGACCCGGCATGCGGGCCCGAAGTGAAACCCCGTGACGGGCTCCACGCCCGTGCGGCCCCACCAGGTTTCGTACTGGCACTGGCCCGCATCGAGCATGCTGGCGTCGTCCACGTCGAAATGCCCCGAGGCTTGCGCGCCGGTACTCATGCCCAGGCCCAGAAGCAGGCAGCAAGCCGCAAGCATCCGGCCGCATGACGGCCGGGTCGTCGTTCTTTGGCTGCTGTTGTTCTTCATCGCGCGCATCCCGGAGGCCCTCGACCCATTCTAGGGACGCGGAAAGTCGGCGCCATGACGCGCCGCAGGGCCCCGGCAGCATCAGATCTCGAACTGCGGCTGCAGCTCGCGGATGCGCTTGATGGCCACGCCGGCCGCGGCCGTGCGTGTTTCCACGCCCAGCTTCACGTACACCCGCTCCAGGTGCTTCTTGGCCGTGGCCGGACTGCTGCCCAGGATCTCGCCGATGTCCTTGTTGGTCTTGCCCTTGACCACCCAGTACAGCACCTCGGCCTCGCGCGCGGTGAGCTTCAGGCTCAGGCTCATCGCCTCGATCACGCCGGTGTCGGACACCTCGCGCATGATGATCATCCACTCGTCGCCGTCGTCGTCGCTGCTGGTCTGCTGGTGCAGCCGCAGCGTGAGGCTGCCCGCACCCTGCGCGATCGACAGCGCCGGCGGCTCGATGCCGCGCTGCCGCGCATCGGGCGTGTGGCGGCGCAGCCACTCGAGCACCGCGGGCGGCGTCTCGGGGGCGCGCGTTTCGCAGTAGCGCTGCAGCAGGTCGCGCGCCAGCGCCGTCTGCCAGATCAGCCGCCCCTCGGGCAGGCGCACGGTGATGCTGGCGTAGCCGAAGGCGTCCAGCGCGTTGCGCGCCTGGCCGGCCTGCCGCGCGTCCTGCCGCGCGCGGCGCGCGCCCTGCAGGTGCACGTTCATGCGCGCCAGCACTTCCTTCGGCTTGATGGGCTTGGTGACGTAGTCCACACCGCCCGCCTCCAGCGCCGCAACGAGGTGCTCGGTTTCGGTCAGGCCCGTCATGAACACGATGGGAATGTGCGCCGTGGCCGCGTCGGCCTTGAGCCGGCGCGCCACCTCGAAGCCGTCGATGCCCGGCATCATCGCGTCGAGCAGCACGATGTCGGGCCGCGCCTGCGCGGCGCGCTGCAGCGCCTGCTCGCCGTTGGTGGCAATGAGCACGGTGTAGCCCGATTCGTCCAGCGCGTCGTGCAGCACCGCAAGGTTGTCGGGCACGTCGTCGACGATCAGCACCAGGTCGCTGTTGGCGCCCTGCTGCTCGCGCAGCGTGCGGGCGAGGGGCGAGGTGTCCATGGGGGGTGGCGTCTGGTTCTGGGTCATGCGGCGCTTTCAACGGCGGCGGCGAGCGCGCGGCTCATGGCTTCGAACTGGAACTGGCGCGCCAGCACGCGCTGGGCCTCGGACCAGCCCGCGCATTCGGGCTGCGCCGCGTCGATGGCGTCGAGCTGGTTCATGATGCCGCGAAAGTAGCCCAGGCTGACTGCTTCTTCCAGCCCGCGCAGGCGCTCCAGCGAGGGCGCCTGCAGCGCGCGCGGCGCCACCGGCGCGGGCTTGGCGGCCGCGTCGGTCCACTGCAGCCCGAGCCGGCGTTCGAGCCAGTCGAGCAGCTCGGTGTGGCGCACCGGCTTGACGAAGAAATCTTCCGGCGCAATGGCCACGTCGTTGTCCAGCCCCTTGTCGAAGGCGTTGGCCGAGACGATGGCCACCGAGGCGTCGGTCAACCCGAGTTTGCGCGCGCGGCGGATGGTTTCCCAGCCGTCGATGCCCGGCATCGCGAGGTCGACGAACATCGCGTCGGGCCGGTAGCCCGCGGCAATCAGGTCCAGCGCGTCGTGCCCGCTGGCCGCGCTGCGCAGCTCGAAGCCCAGCGGCGCGAGCACATGGCCCAGCAGGTCGCGGTCGGCCTCCTCGTTGTCGACCACCAGCAGGCGGCGGCGCGCGCCTTCGTAGCCGCGCCGCGCGCGCTGCTGCACCTGCACCGGGCGGTTCACGCCCGCCACCGTGTCGTGCACGCGCGGCAGGAACAGCCGCACGCAGAAAAGCGAGCCCACGCCCGGCGTGCTGCTCACCTTCATCTCGCCGCCCATCAGGTCGGTCAGCATCTTGGCGATGGTCAGCCCGAGCCCCGCGCCCGGCGCCGACGACGCGCCGGCGGAATTGCCGCGCGCAAAGGGCTCGAAGATGCGCTCGATCTCCTCGGCCGGCATGCCAGGCCCGGTGTCCTCGATCTCGACCGACGCGAACTCGCGCGCATAGGCCAGCCGCAGCGTGACCTGCCCCGCCGCCGTGAACTTGATCGCGTTGCCCAGCAGGTTGATGAGGATCTGGCACACGCGCTTCTCGTCCGCGCGCACCACCTCGGGCAAGAGGCCCGCGGCCTCGAAGCGAAACTGCAGTCCCTTCTCCGCCGCCTGCAGCTCGAACATGTCGGCCAGCTCGCGCAGCGTGTCGGCAAAACGCATCGGCTGTGCATGCAGCGTGAGCTTGCCGGCCTCGATGTGCGCAATGGCCAGCGTGCCTTCGATGAGCGACAGCAGGTGCTCGCCGCCGCGCTTGATGACCGCCACCGCCTGCTGGCGGTGCGGCGGCACCGAGTGGTCTTCGCCCATCAGCTGCGCGTAGCCCAGGATGCTGTTGAGCGGCGTGCGCAGCTCGTGGCTGATGGCGCTGATGTAGCGGCTCTTGGCCTGGTTGGCCTGGTCGGCGGCCTGCTTGGCCTGCTCGGCCGCGAGCTTGGCGTGCTCCGCGATCTCGCGCGCCTCGTCGGCCGCCTGCTTGGCGGCCTGCAGCGCGCGGTCGGTCTCGCGGTGCAGCTCTATTTCGCGCACCAGCAGGTGCGTCTGGCGGTTCGACTCTTCCTGCGCCACCTTGCGGCTCTGGTGCGCCAGCACCAGCCACCACGCCACGATGCCCGCGATGACCAGCAGCGCCATGTAGGCCTTCAGGAAACCCGAGCGCAGCGACAGCTTCTGCACGCCGGCCAGCGCCGCGGCCACGTCGGCCTGCGAGGCCAGTTCGAGCGCGCCCTCGCCGAACGCGCGCAGCTCCTGCTGGTAGAGCACGCCGAACACCACGGCCAGCAGCGGCACGATGACGAGCATCAGCAACAGGAAGTGGCCCAGGCCGGTGTCCAGGTAGCGCCAGCTGCGCCGCGGCAACAACCAGCGCAGCACCGCCGACCACTGCGACGACAGGCTCGCATGCGGCTTGCACAGGTCGCCGCAGCGCGCGTCCAGCGTGCAGCACAGCGAGCAGATCGCACCCTGGTAGGCCGGGCAATGGGCCATGTCGGGCCCCTCGTACTCGCGCTCGCAGATCACGCAGTGCTGCACCTTCAGCCGCTGGTAGCTGCCGGTTTCCACGCGCGCCCAGCGCACCGCGCGCGGGCCCTCGGCGGGCGCGAAGGGGACCGCGCCATGGGCTTCGTCGGAGCCGCGCGCCAGGTAGTACTTGCCGCCCGTGGCCCAGGCGAGCAACGGCGAGGCGACCAGCGCCGTGCCCAGCGCGATCAGCGCCGAGAACGCCTGCGCCAGCGGGCCGAACACACCCAGGTGCGCCGTGATCGACAGCACCGAGGCCAGCGCCATCGCGCCCACGCCCACCGGATTGATGTCCCACAGGTGCGCGCGCTTGAACTCGATGCCCGGCGGCGACAGCCCCAGCGGCTTGTTGATGACCAGGTCGGCCACCACCGCCATCATCCAGGCGATGGCGATGTTGGCGAACAGGCCCAGCACGTCGCCCAGCGCCTCGAACACGTTCATCTCCATCAGCATGAAGGCGATGAGCGCGTTGAACACCACCCACACCACGCGCCCCGGGTGGCTGTGCGCCACGCGCGAGAAGAAGTTGCTCCAGGCCAGCGAGCCGGCGTAGGCGTTGGTCACGTTGATCTTGAGCTGCGAGATCACCACGAACAGCGCCGTGGCCGCCACCGCCCAGCCGTAATTCGGGAACACGTACTCGTAGGCCGCCAGGTACATCTGGTTCGGGTCGACCGCGCGGTCGGCCGGCACCATGTGCGTGAGCGCAAGGTACGCCAGCAGCGCGCCGCCCAGCATCTTGCACACCCCCAGCACCACCCAGCCCGGCCCGCCAGCCAGCACCCCGGCCCACCAGCGGCCCGCTGTCGCCTTGGTGCGCGCGGGCATGAAGCGCAGGTAGTCGGCCTGCTCGCCCATCTGGGTGATCAGCGCAATGCCGACCGTGAGCGCCGCGCCAAACAGGTGCAGATTGAAGCCTTGCGTTCCGGTTCTAACCCCGTTGTAGTGCGTTATGCCCGCAAACGCACCAGGATCGCGCACCAGCACATAGCCGAAGGGCACCACCAGCATCAGCAGCCACAGCGGCTGCGTCCACAGCTGCAGCCGGCTGATGGCCGACACCCCGTGCGTGACCAGCGGAATCACCACCAGCGCGCACACTAGGTAGCCCCAGACGGGCGGGATGCCCAGCGCCAGCTCCAGCGCATAGGCCATCACCGCCGCCTCGAGCGCGAAGAAGATGAAGGTGAAGCTCGCGTAGATCAGCGAGGTGAGCGTGGAGCCGATGTAGCCGAAGCCCGCGCCGCGCGTGAGGAGGTCCATGTCCACGCCGTAGCGCGCCGCGTACACGCTGATCGGCAGGCCCGCCAGGAAGATGATGAGCCCGGTCGCCAGGATCGCCCAGAAGGCGTTGGCAAAGCCGTACTGCACCAGCAGCGTGGCGCCCACCGCCTCCAGGATCAGGAACGACGCCGCCCCGAAGGCGGTGTTGGCGACCCGCCATTCGGACCACTTGCGAAAGCGCTGCGGCGTGTAGCGCAGGGCGTAGTCTTCCAGCGTTTCGCTGGCCACCCAGCTGTTGTAGTCGCGCCGGACCTTGACGATGCGCTGCGGGGCGTCGTCTGGAGGCAGGGGCGGGGCGTCTGGATTCACACCGTTTCGGTGCATCTTTCGTGCCATCCGTACGGCTTTTGGCGAACAGGGCACGACTGTTGCAAAGAAGCTTGCTTGCCCATAATGGCCGCCTCCCTCCGCCACCCGATGCCGATCCCATGGAACTGACCCCGCGCGAAAAAGACAAGCTGCTGATCTTCACCGCGGCGCTGCTGGCCGAACGCCGCAAGGCCCGCGGCCTGAAGCTCAACTACCCCGAAGCCATCGCCCTGATTTCCGCCGCCGTGATGGAGGGCGCCCGCGACGGCAAGAGCGTGGCCGAGCTCATGAGCGACGGGCGCGCCGTGCTCACGCGCGCCGACGTGATGGACGGCATCGCCGAGATGATCCCGGACATCCAGGTCGAGGCCACCTTCCCGGACGGCACCAAGCTCGTGACCGTCCACCAGCCGATCGTCTGAACCTCCGCCAAAAAGAAGAAAGACCTTTTCATGCGCCTCGCCCACACCCTCAAGACCCTCCCCCTGCTTGCCACCCTGCTGCTGCCGTTCGCAGCCAGCGCCCACGTCGGTGTCGACGGCGGCATGCACCATGGTTTCACCACCGGCTTCCTGCACCCGCTGACCGGTGCCGACCACCTGGCCGCCATGGTCGCGGTCGGCTTCTGGAGCGCACTGGCCGCGCGCCGCGCCTGGCCCGACCTGCTGTGGGCGCCGCTGGCCTTCGCCGGCATGCTGCTGGTGGGCGCGCTGATGGGCCTGGCCGGCGTGCAGTTGCCGGCGGTCGAGCCGATGATCGCGGCCTCGCTGCTGGTGCTGGGGCTGCTGGTGGTCACGCGCGTGCACCTGCCGGCCGGCGCCGCGATGGCGGTCGTCGGCGTGTTCGCCGTGTTCCACGGCGTGGCGCACGGCCACGAACTGGCCAGCGAACAGGGCGCGGCCCTCACGCTGGCCGGCATGGTCGGCGCCACGGTGCTGCTGCACGGCGCGGGCATCGCGCTGGGCTGGTCGCTGCGCCATGCCAACGCCTGGCTGCCGCGCGTGGCCGGTGCCGCGGTGGTCGGCCTGGGCGCCACGCTGCTGGCCCAGGCCATCTGAGGCCGGCCATGATCCCCGGCGAACTCCTCACCGACGACGGCGAGCACACGCTCAACCCCGGCCGCCGCACCCTCACGCTGGTGGTGCAGAACACCGCCGACCGCCCGATCCAGGTCGGCTCGCACTACCACTTCGCCGAGACCAACGGCGCACTCGGCTTCGACCGCGAGGCCGCGCGCGGCATGCGGCTGAACATCGCCTCGGGCGCCGCGGTGCGCTTCGAGCCGGGCCAGCAGCGCACGGTCGAGCTGGTCGACTACTCGGGCGCTCGCATCGTCTACGGCTTTCGCGGCCTCGTTCAAGGAAAGCTCTGATGGCGACCATTTCAAGGCGTGCCTACGCCGAAATCTTCGGCCCCACCGTGGGTGACCGCGTTCGCCTGGCGGACACAGAGCTCCTGATCGAGGTCGAGGCCGACTACACCCTGCGTGCCGGCGGCTACGGTGAAGAGGTGAAGTTCGGCGGCGGCAAGACCATCCGCGACGGCATGGCGCAATCGCAGCGCACCAGGGCGCAAGGCGCGGTCGACACCGTGCTGACCAACGCGCTCATCCTGGACCACTGGGGCATCGTCAAGGCCGACATCGGCCTGAAGGACGGCCGCATCGCCGCCATCGGCAAGGCCGGCAACCCCGACGTGCAACCGGGCGTGGACATCGTCATCGGCCCGGGCACCGAGATCATCAGTTGCGAGGGCAACATCGTCACGGCCGGCGGCATCGACAGCCACATCCACTTCATCTGCCCGCAGCAGATCGAGGAGGCGCTGTCCTCCGGCGTGACCACCATGCTCGGCGGCGGCACCGGCCCGGCCACCGGCACCTTCGCCACCACCGCCACGCCCGGCCCCTGGCACATCGAGCGCATGCTGCAGGCGGCCGACGCGTTCCCGATGAACCTGGGCTTCCTGGGCAAGGGCAACGCCAGCCTGCCCGACGCGCTGCACGAGCAGATCGACGCCGGCGTCATCGGCCTGAAGCTGCACGAAGACTGGGGCACCACGCCGGCGGCCATCAGCAACTGCCTGGACGTGGCCGACGCCACCGACACGCAGGTGGCCATCCACAGCGACACGCTCAACGAATCGGGCTTCGTGGAGAACACCATCGCGGCGGTCGGCGGGCGCGCCATCTGCGCCTTCCACACCGAAGGCGCCGGCGGCGGGCATGCGCCCGACATCCTGCGCGTGGTGGGCGAGGCCAACTTCCTGCCGTCGTCGACCAACCCCACGATGCCCTACACCGTGAACACGCTCGACGAGCACGTCGACATGCTCATGGTGTGCCACCACCTGGACGCCGGCATCGCCGAGGACCTGGCCTTTGCCGAGTCGCGCATCCGCAAGGAAACCATCGCCGCCGAAGACGTGCTGCACGACCTGGGCGCCATCAGCATGTTCAGCTCCGACAGCCAGGCCATGGGCCGCGTCGGCGAGGTGATCATCCGCACCTGGCAGACCGCGCACAAGATGAAGGTTCAGCGCGGCACGCTGCCCGAAGACAGCGAACGCAACGACAACTTCCGCGCCAGGCGCTACATCGCCAAGTACACGATCAACCCGGCCATTGCGCACGGCATCGCGCACGAAGTCGGCTCGCTCGAAGTCGGCAAGTGGGCCGACATCGTGATCTGGAAGCCCGCATTCTTCGGCGTGAAGCCCTTCACCATCCTGAAGGGCGGCACCATCGCCATGGCGGCGATGGGCGACCCCAGCGCATCGATCCCGACGCCGCAGCCGGTGCACTTCCGCCCGATGTTCGGCGCCTACGGCGGCTCGCTGGCAAAGAGTTCGCTGACCTTCGTGTCGCAGGCCGGGCTGGCCTCGGGCATCAAGGAGCGCTACGGCCTGTCCAAGCACCTGAGCGCGGTGAAGAACATCCGCGGCGTGCGCAAGCAGCACATGGTGCACAACGGCTACGCGCCGAAGATGGAGATCGACGCGCAGACCTACGCGGTGCGCGCCGACGGGCACCTGCTGACCTGCGAGCCCGCGAAGCTGCTGCCGATGGCGCAGCGGTATTTCCTGTTCTGAATGTCAGAGGTCACGCGGCGCGAGGTGATCGCGAATCCATTGCGCGAAGGACGCTTCATCGGTGTCCCCTGCCGCAAGGCCGAGCGTCTTCAGCACGCAGTCCTCATCGGATGCGAGAAGCTCGAATCCGTTGAGGGCCAGGAAGGTTTCCATGGCCACGAACGCGGTTCGCTTGTTGCCGTCCACGAACGGGTGATTGCGGGCAATGCCGAAGGCGTAGCTCGCGGCCAGCGTTGCGGCATCGGGAGACTCGTACATCGCCCGGTTCTGCGGTCGCCCCATCGCGGATGCCAGCATTCCTTCGTCGCGCACACCGCCCGGTCCCCCATGCTCGGCGAGTTGTTCTTCATGCACCAACTGGATCATCTGGAGGTTCAGCCAGACCCAGCGCCGGTTGGCAGCGCTCACTTGGCAAGTTCGCGCAGGACGTTGCGCCGCTTCTTCATGATGCGGCGCGCGGCTTCCATCTGGCGCTCGAACTCGTCGTCGTATGGCGTGATCGTCACCCCGCCGTTGGCGGCCTGCGTGAGGTAGACCGTGTCGCCCTTGCCCACGTTCATGCTCGCCAGGACTTCCTTGGGCAGGATGACACCGACCGAATTGCCGATCTGAGTCAATTTGAGGGCGGACATGGGACGCTCCGTTGAACAGAAGTTATAACAAGCGTTATATTAGCCCGCCCTATTTGGAGCCGCAAGCCACCATGCTCACCGCCAACAAACTCATGCCCCAGGGCCGCGGCCTTGCGCCCGTGCTGCTCAAGCGCGCCGCCACCATCGAGCTCGACTGGGACGTCCGCCAGAAAAGCCGTTTCGACGCCACCGATTCGCAGGGCCGCCAGATCGGCGTGTTCCTGCCGCGCGGCACGGCGGTGCGGGGCGGCGACGTGCTGGTGGCCGAAGACGGTTCGCTGGTGCGCGTGATCGCGGCGCCGCAGCCCGTGCTGCGCATCACGCACTGCACCGCCCACGGCACGCCCTTCGACCTGACGCGCGCGGCCTACCACCTGGGCAACCGGCATGTGCCGATCGAGCTCAAGCCCGACCACCTGAAGATCGAGCCCGACCATGTGCTGGCCGACATGCTGCGTTCGATGCACCTGATCGTGGTGGCGGTCGACGAAGCCTTCGAGCCCGAGGGCGGCGCGTATGGGTCGCACGGCGGCGGTCACAGCCATGACCATGCGCACGACCATGCGCCATCGCATGGCAGCAGCAAAGGGCCGAAGCCGCTCGTGCTCGCACCGGAACTGCTCGACGACCATGGCCATTCGCACGGCCATGACCACCACGGTCACTCGCACTGAACCAGCGCGGCGTACCACTGACATGTCCGACCCAGCCGGCGCCCACAGCCTCCTGCAGCTCATCTGGCTGGCCTCCCCCGCCCTGCCCGTGGGCGGTTTCTCGTATTCGGAAGGCGTCGAGGCGGCCGTCGAATGGGCGGGCATCGACTCGGAAGCCAAGGCCGCCGAGTGGCTCTCGGACCAGTTGCACCTGAGTTTTGCGCGCGGCGACCTCGCCGTGTTCGCGCAGGCCGTTGCAGCCTGGCGCGCCAACGACATGCCGCGCGTGCGCGAACTCAACCAGTGGGTCATGACCACCCGCGAATCCGCCGAATTCTTCCTGCAGACCGAGCAGATGGGCCGCTCCTTCGTCGAGTGGCTCAAGCTGCACCATGCCGACACCGCCGAAGTCTTTGCCGGCCTGCCCGCCAGCTACCCCGTGGCCTTCGCCTTCGCGGTGAGCCGCACCGGCGCCAGCGTGCACGACGGCTGCCTGGCCTTCGCGTTCGGCTGGGCCGAGAACATGGTCGGCGCCGCCGTCAAGGCCGTGCCACTGGGCCAGAGCGCGGGCCAGCGCATCCTGGGGCGGCTGTCCCAAGAAATACCCGCCGCCGTCACCCGCGCCATGGCCCTGGGCGACGACGACCGCCAGGCCTTCGCCCCGCTGCTGGCCGTGCTCTCGGCCCGCCACGAAACACAATATTCCCGCCTCTTCCGAAGTTGAACCGAGCCCACCCGCCATGACCTCCGCCCTGCACCACATCCCGAATCGCACCAAGAGACTGCCCCCGCTGCGCGTGGGCATCGGCGGCCCGGTCGGCTCCGGCAAGACCACGCTGCTCGAAATGCTCTGCAAGGCGATGCGCGACAAGTACGACCTGGTCGCCATCACCAACGACATCTACACCAAGGAAGACCAGCGCCTGCTGACCGTGGCCGGCGCGCTGCCGGCCGAGCGCATCATGGGCGTGGAAACCGGCGGCTGCCCGCACACCGCCATCCGCGAAGATGCATCGATCAACCTCGAGGCGATCGACCGCATGCTCGAAGACTTTCCGGACGCCGACATCGTGTTCGTCGAGTCCGGGGGCGACAACCTGGCAGCGACGTTCAGCCCCGAGCTATCCGACCTCACCATCTACGTGATCGACGTGGCGGCCGGCGAGAAGATCCCGCGCAAGGGCGGCCCTGGCATCACCAAGAGCGACCTCTTCGTGATCAACAAGACCGACCTGGCACCCTACGTGGGCGCCAACCTCGACGTGATGGAGCAGGACACGCAGCGCATGCGCCGTCAGCGCCCCTACGTGATGACCAACCTCAAGACCCACACCGGCGTGGCCGAGGTGGTGGCGTTCATCGAAGCGCGAGGCATGCTCGCCGAGGGCTGAACCCGCCGAGGGTCAGGGCAGGCCGAGGTAGACGCGCAGGTCGTCCTTCACCGTGCCCGCCGAGGCCACTGCAGTGCGCAGCCGTGCCTCGCTCACCCCGAACCATTGGGTCCAGTAGTCGACCTCCTTGAGGTCGGTGACATCGATGCGTTCATCGTCCTGGGGAATGCGGATCTCGGTGTCTTCGCGCATCGTGTTCTCCTGAAGAGCTGAAGGTGGGTAGTTCTGGGGTTGGGGTCGGGACAGGCAGGAAACGCAGTTTCCATGGCCGCCGCGCCGCGCCAGCCGGACGATTCCGACGCGCCGTGCAGGACATTGCCCCGCCCCCGTGCCACCGACAAAAGCTTCCGCCAGCTGTTGGCGGCGCCGTCCTGCAAGCCGCCCGGATACTTCGATGTTTGAATTTGGCCAACCTCTTTCAATACGGAGAAGCAACATGGAGCCTCACCACCAGCGACTGCTGAGTGTTGGCGTACCGGGCCTGAACGACGTGCTCGGCGGCGGCCTGGAGCCCAACCGCCTGTACCTGCTCGAAGGCACGCCTGGCGCGGGCAAGACCACCATTGCGATGCAGTTCCTGCTCGAAGGCGCACGCCTCGGCGAATCGGTGCTGTACGTCACGCTGTCGGAAACCGAGACCGAGCTGCGCGGCGTGGCCGCCTCACACGGCTGGGACGTCTCGCCCATCCATGTGCGCGAGATGCTGCCCACGCAGGACAGCCTGCAGCCCGACGAGCAGTACACGATGTTCCACCCCTCGGAGGTGGAGCTCAGCGAGACCACGCTGCGCATCCTGAGCGACGTGGAAGCCCTCAAGCCCTCGCGCATCGTGTTCGATTCGCTGTCCGAGCTGCGGTTGCTCTCGGGCACGTCGCTGCGCTACCGGCGGCAGATCCTGGCGCTCAAGCAGTTCTTCGCGGGGCGCCAGTGCACGGTGCTGCTGCTCGACGACATGACCGCCACCGAGCACGACCTGCAGGTGCAGAGCATCGCGCACGCGGTCGTGCGGCTGGAGCAGTCGAACTCCGACTACGGCGCGTCGCGCCGCCGCCTGCTGGTCGTGAAGTACCGCGGGCAGTCGTTTCGCGGCGGCTACCACGACTACAAGATCCACCGCGGCGGCCTGCAGGTGTTCCCGCGCCTGGTGGCGGCCGAGCACGTGGCGGACACGACCCTCACCAAGCTGCCCAGCGGCATCGAGGAACTCGACGCACTGCTCGGAGGCGGGCTCGAAAAGGGCACCAGCACCTTGCTGGTCGGCGCACCCGGCACAGGCAAGTCGTCGGTGGCGGTGCAGTTCGCCATTGCGGCGGCCCAGCGGGGCGAGTCGGCGGCGCTGTTCATCTTCGACGAGAGCGTCAACACCCTGCGCACGCGCTGCGCCGGCCTGGGCATGACGCTGGAGCCCCACCTTCGGTCGGGCCAGATCCGCATCAAGCAGGTCGACCCGGCGGAGTTGTCTCCCGGCGAGCTGGTGCACGAGATCCGCATGGCGGTGACCCAACACGGCGCGAAGGTGGTCGTCATCGACAGCCTGAATGGCTACCTGAACGCGATGCCCGACGAGCGCTTCCTGATCGTGCAGTTGCACGAACTGCTCACCTACCTCGGCCAGTCCGGCGTGGCCACCATCCTTGTCGGCGCGCAGCACGGGCTGATCGGCATGCAGATGCAGACGCCGGTCGACGCGAGCTACCTGGCCGATGCGGTGGTGCTCATGCGCTACTTCGAAGCCGAAGGCGAGGTGCGCCAGGCCATCTCGGTGCTCAAGAAGCGCGGCGGCGCGCATGAGCGCTCCATCCGGGCCTTCTCGATGAACAGCGAAGGCCTGAACGTGGGCGAGCCGCTGCGCCATTTCCGCGGCATCCTGACCGGTGTGCCGGTGCCGGTCGACGGCGTCGCCACGCCTTCGCCGTGACGGACACCCTCCCCCTCCAAAACCCGCAGTTGCGCGTTCTGATGAGAACGGCCACGACGCGGGACGCCGTCATGGCCTCCGCCGTGCTCTCGAGCGCCAGCATCGAGACCCAGGTGTGCGCCGATCTGCCCGAGCTGCTGCGCGCGGTCGGCGAAGGCGCAGGCGCACTGCTGGTGTCTGAGGAAATGCTCTCGGGCAGCGGCGCCTCGGAGCTCGCCGCCGCGGTGGCCGCGCAGCCCCCGTGGTCCGACCTGCCGGTGCTGATCCTGGCGCGGCAGGGCGCCGACTCGCGCGCCATTTCCACCGCCATGGAAGGCATGGCCAATGTCACCGTGCTGGAGCGCCCGATCCGCGTGGCGTCGCTGGTGAGTGCGCTGCGCAGCGCGCTGCGTGCGCGGCGCCGGCAGTACGAACTGCGCCGCATCCTGGAAGACCTCAACGAGGCCGACAAGCGCAAGACCGAATTCCTCGCGACCCTGGCGCACGAGCTGCGCAACCCGATGGCCCCGCTGAGCACCGCGCTGGCCATCCTGAAGCGCAAGGCCCTGACGCCGGAAACCGCCCTGCCCTACTACGAGCTCATGGGCCGCCAGCTGGAGCACATGGTGCGGCTCGTGAGCGACCTGATGGAGGTCTCGCGCATCACGCGCGGCAAGATCGAACTGCAGCCCGCGGAGCTGGCGCTCAGCCAGGTGATCCGCAGCGCGGTGGAGCTCAGCCGCCCGCTGATGGACGCCGGCAAGCACACGCTCTCGCTGCACATCGCCGACGCCTCGCTGGCGGTGGAAGGCGACGGCGTGCGCCTGACCCAGGTGTTCTCCAACCTGCTGAACAACGCCGCCAAGTACACCCCGGAGGGCGGGCGCATCGATGTCTTCGTCGAGCGCGACGACCACGGCCACGCGGTGGTGCGCGTGAAGGACAGCGGCGCGGGCATCCCCGGCGAGATGCTCGGCGCCATCTTCGACATGTTCGTGCAGGTGAGCGGCACCGCGCGGGCCGCGCAGGGCGGCCTGGGCATCGGCCTCACCCTGGTGAAGAGCCTGGTGGAACTGCACGGCGGCACGGTCGTCGCGAAGAGCGAGGGTGCGAACCAGGGCAGCGAATTCATCGTCTCGCTCCCGCTGCTCGAGCACGGGGTGCGGGCCGGCGCCAAGGCCCGCGCGTCGCAGGAGACCATCGCAGCGAAGCACCGCATCCTGGTGGTGGACGACAACCGAGATGCCGCGGAGTCGCTCGCGGCGCTGCTGGGCCTGCTGGGTGCGCAAACCGCCGTGGCGTTCAGCGGCGCGGACGCGCTGGAACAGGCCGAACACTTCAACCCGTCGTTCGGCATCCTGGACATCGGCATGCCGGGCATGGACGGCTGCGAGCTGGCGCGCCGGCTTCGGGCCCATCCGCGACTGCACGGCATGGGGCTGATCGCGCTCACGGGCTGGGGTCAGGCCGACGACCGGCTGCGCATCGCGCGGGCGGGATTCGACCACCACCTGCTGAAGCCGGTCGATGTGGAGGCGCTGTCGGCCGCGCTGCACGAGCTCGCGCAGCGCGGAGGCGGCTGAAGCGCCGCCACACCGCTGCCCCGCCGCGCCGCCGATGGGCGCGCCCGCTCAGAGTTCGCTGCCGTCGCGCAGCTGCCGGGCCTTGTACACGAGCCGCACGCTGGCGCGGCGCGGGTCGCTGACCTGCTGCACGTAGACGTCGGTGTCGTTGCTCACCCAGGCGGCGTAGGCGCTGCCGGGGTCGCGCGAGGCGAGCTCGGCGCCGAACACGCCGCGGCCCCATTGCACGAGCGCCGCGAAGGCAGAAGCGCCACTGTCCGGCGTGGCCTGAGCCGTGGCCACGTACTCGACGCGACGCAACTCGGAAGCGGCAAAGAAGAAGGTCGGCTCGAACAGCAGCCCGGCCATTTCCACAGGTGCGCCGTGCCAGCTGCCGACCAGTCCGCCGCTCAGGCGCTGGGGCCGTTGCACGCGCTCGGCGGCAGGCAATGCGGCCTGCAACGCCTCGGCCGACATGCCCAGACGCACGCCCGGAGGCAGCGTCTGCGCATGCGGTGCGCCCGCTGCGAGAAGGGCCGCGCTCGCGGCAAGCGCACGAAGAAGAGTCAGGGGAGCGTAGAGGCGCACGTTCGGCATCGGGGAAAAAGCGGCGGAACCATGGGACCGCGAGTATGACGCGGAGTTCCGTGGCGCCGCTTTTTCCAGGGCCGTGCGATGCGTCACTCCTCGACGAAAGCCTCTTCCCGCTTGGCCTTCACCGACGGCAGCAGCACGATGACCAGCAGCAACCCGGCCACCACCAGCAGCCCCGCGGACAGCGGCCGCGTGACGAACACGCTCCAGTCGCCGCGCGACAGCAGCAGCGCGCGGCGCAGGTTCTCTTCCATCATCGGCCCCAGGATGAAGCCCAGCAGCAGCGGCGCGGGCTCGCATTTCAGCTTCAGGAAGGCATAGCCCACGATGCCGAAGATCGCGACCATCCACACGTCGAAGGTGTTGTTGTTCTCCGAGTACACGCCCACCGCGCAGAACAGCACGATCGACGGAAAGAGCCACTTGTAGGGAATGGTCAGCAGCTTGATCCAGATGCCGATCATCGGCAGGTTCAGCACGATGAGCATCAGGTTGCCGATCCACATCGAGGCGATCAGGCCCCAGAACAGCTCGGGGTTGCTGGTCATCACCTGCGGACCGGGCTGGATGTTGTGGATGGTCATGGCGCCCACCATCAGCGCCATCACCGCGTTGGGCGGAATGCCCAGCGTCAGCAGCGGAATGAAGGAGGTCTGCGCGCCGGCGTTGTTGGCCGACTCGGGGCCCGCCACGCCGCGGATGTTGCCCTTGCCGAAGGGCACTTCGCCCGCCTTCAGCTTCATCTTCTTCTCGATGGTGTAGGCCGCGAAGGCCGACAGCAGCGCGCCACCGCCGGGCAGGATGCCCAGCGCCGAACCCAGCGCCGTGCCGCGCAGCACGGCGGGCGTCATGTCCTTGAAGTCCTGCTTGGTGGGCCACAGGCCCTTGACCTTCGCGGTGAACACTTCGCGCTCGTGCTCGGGCACCGCCAGGTTGGCAATGATTTCGCCGTAGCCGAACACACCCATCGCAATGGCGATGAAGCCGATGCCGTCGGTGAGCTCGGGAATGTCGAAGCTGTAGCGCGCCACGCCCGAGTTCACGTCGGTGCCGACCAGGCCCAGCGCCAGGCCGAACAGGATCATGGTGATCGCCTTGAGCAGCGAGCCCGAGGCCAGCACCACGGCGCCGATCAGGCCCAGGATCATCAGCGAGAAATACTCGGCCGGGCCGAACTTGAAGGCCAGCTCGGTCAGCGGCGGCGCAAAGGCAGCCAGGATCAGCGTGCCCACGCAGCCCGCGAAGAACGAGCCCAGCCCGGCCGCGGCGAGCGCCGGTCCGGCGCGCCCCTTTCTTGCCATCTGGTAGCCGTCGATCACGGTCACCACCGACGAAGACTCGCCCGGCAGGTTGACCAGGATGGCCGTGGTCGAGCCGCCGTACTGGGCCCCATAGTAGATGCCGGCCAGCATGATGAGCGCCGACACGGGCGGCAGCGCATAGGTGGCAGGCAACAGCATCGCGATGGTCGCGACCGGGCCGATGCCCGGGAGCACCCCGATCAGCGTGCCCAGCAGGCAGCCGACGAAGGCATAGACGAGGTTCTGCGCCGTGAAGGCGACGCCGAAGCCGATCGAGAGATTGGAAATCAGGTCCATTTGTCTTGTCTTGTTCTTGTGCGAATCAGCCGGCGATGAAGGTCGGCCACACCTGGAACTGCAGCTTCAGCGCGACCACGAAGGCCAGGTAGCTGCCCAGCGCCAGCACGGTCGCGAGCACGGTCACGCCCTTCCAGCCGAAGTTGTCCCCCGCAAGGCTGGCAATGAAGGTCAGCGCGTAGATGGCCACGATGAGCCCCATCGACGGCAGCCCGATGCTCGGCAGGCCGCCCAGCAGCACGCCGAAGATCAGGTTCGCGCCGATGATGAACACCAGCGGCTTCCATGCGATGCGCCCGATGGGCTCGCCGTCTTCCGCCTCGACGCTGAGCGCCTTGAGCGTGATGGCCACGCCCATGAGGGCAATGAGGATGCCCACGATCAGGGGAAAGTAGCCGGGGCCCATGCGGGCGCCCGAGCCCACGTTGTAGGTCGTGGCGCCCCATGCGAAGGCCACGCCGAAGGCGCTGAAAAGCACGCCCGAGCAGAAGTCTCTCTGACTCTTGATTCTCACCGTTGATGTCTCCTGGAACTGCGTTGATCGGCACGCGTTGTGCGCCGAGCGATCCTAGGAATTCAACGGACTTTTGTGCATGACCAAGACATTGCCGTTCGGCAATGTGGCGAGCGCACGCGGCGCGTTCAGCCGTCCGCCACCGGCAGGTCGATGCACGCGCGCAGCCCCGGGCGCGTATCCGCGAACTGCAGCCTCCCGCCGTGGAGCGCCACCACCGCCTGCACGCTGGCCAGCCCCAGCCCGTGGCCCGGCGTGCTGCGGTCCAGCCGGTGGAAGCGCACGCCGATGCGCTCGTACTCGGCGGCAGGAATGCCGGGGCCGTTGTCCTGCACGAAGAGCTGCGCCCGGCCGTCCACCGTGTGCGTGCCGATGCGCACGGTGGCGCCGGTGCCTGCGTACTTCAGGGCGTTGTCCAGCAGGTTGGCCGCCGCGCCGGCCAGCAGGTCGCGGTCGCCCAGCGCCACCGCGATGTCGGCGGGCTCGCGCAGCAACGCGATGCCCTGCATCTCCGCCACGGCCTCGTACAACTCCGCCACGTCGTCGGCAATCACGTGCAGCGCCACCGGCGCGAACTGCTGCCGGCGCGCACCGGCCTCGACCTCGGCGATCTGCAGCAGCTTCTCGAACACCACCGCGAGTTCCTCGAGCTCGCGGATGGCGGTGGCCACGGCCTCGCGTTGCGGGTCTTGCTGCTGCAGCGCGGCTTCCACAGCGCGCAGCCGCACCAGCACGCGCGTGAGCGGCGTGCGCAGGTTGTGCGCGATGGTGTTGGACACATGGCGCACGCCGTCCATCAGCGACTGGATGCGGTCGAGCATGGCGTTGATGTCGTGCTCCAGCAGCGCGAACTCGTCCTCCTCGCCCGACGGCGCCACGCGCTCCTGCAGCTCACCGGCCGCAATGCGCGCGGCCGTGCGGCGCACCGCGCCCACGCTGCGCTCCAGCTCCTGGCGGAACACGAAGGTGCCGCCGATCAGCAGCAGCACCGCCACGATGCCCGCCGCCGCGCTGGCGCTCGCCACCAGCGATTCGATCGATTCCTGGTCGCGCAGGTCGTGCCCCACCACCAGCTGCCCGCCGTCCGGCAGGGGGCGCAGCACGATGTAGGCGATGACGGTCTGCCCCGCGCGCACCACGCGCCGGTGCACGCCGTCGCCCGCGTCGGGCGCGGCCGAGGGCACCTGGTCGAGGTTGCCCGCGAGCTTGCTGCCTTCGCGGTCGGTCAGCAGGTAGATCTCGTTGTCGGAGTTGCGCCCGTCCGACAGCGCATTCGAAATTTCGCCCGCCACGCCGTCGGCGCCGCGCGCGTCGTAGCGCACCATCAGCTGCTGCACGCTGGCCTCCACCTGGCGCACCATGCGCTGCTGCAGCACGCCCACCGTCTGCATGTAGACGATGGCCAGCGCGGCCAGCATCGTGATGGCCACCAGCAGGCCGTAGTAGAAGGCCAGCCGGAAGCCCACCGAGCGCCACAGCTGGCGCAGCGTGCGGATCATTGCGGCGGGGCCAGCGTGTAGCCCACGCCGCGCACGGTGTGGATCAGCGTGGGCGCGCCGCCCGCGTCGAGCTTGCCGCGCAGCCGGCTCACCTGCACGTCGATCACGTTGGTCTGCGGGTCGAACTGGTAGTCCCACACGGCCTCCAGCAGCATGGTGCGCGTGACCACCTGGCCCGGATGCATCATCAGGTAGGCCAGCAGCCGGAACTCGCGCGGCTGCAGCGCAATGGGCCGGCCGCCGCGCTCCACGTGCCGGCGCGCCAGGTCCAGCGTGAGGTCGGCCAGCTGCAGCGTGCGGATCTCGGGCCCGGTGCGCGAGCGCCGCACCAGCGCCTCGGCGCGTGCCGCCAGTTCCGAGAAGGCGAAGGGCTTGGCCAGGTAGTCGTCGCCGCCGGCCTTCAGGCCGCGCACGCGTTCGTCGAGCGCGCTCAATGCGCTGAGCACCAGCACCGGCGTCTTCTTGCCGAGGGCGCGCAGGGTCGAGAGGATCGACAGGCCGTCCACGTCGTTGGGCAGCATGCGGTCGAGGATCACCAGGTCCCACGGCTCGCCCGTGGCGCGCGCGAGCGCATCGGCACCGTCCCGGCTGATCACGGCCACGTGGCCGAGCGAACGGAAGCCGTCGGCGATGTAGCGCGCGTTGTCGGCGTCGTCCTCGACGATGAGGCAGCGCCACATGGCGGTGGGGCCTAGCACGCCGCTGCCGCGCCCTCGTGCGGGGCAACGCGAGGGGCCGGGGAAACAAGAAGATCGGGGAGTGACTGCGTTCGGTTGCTCATGGCGATGGAGTCGGCCGGCCCACCGTCCATCCGGGCGCCGCCGGGACCATCCTAGCCGCGATTGAACCCGAGAAAGCGCGGCCGCTTCATTACCGTTTGTCCATGTCGGCGCAAGCCTGCCGTTGCCGGCTAGGCCTGCAGCGGCAGGCGCAGCGTCAGGCCCAGCACGCCGCCCGCACACGGCGCCGAGTAGATGCGCCCGCCGTGGTGGTCGGCAATGCGCTCGCAGGCCCGGGCGCTGGCGCCGGCTGCGTGCGCGCTGTCGAAGAACCTCGCGAGCGGCGGTCGTGCATCGACGGCATCGAGGTCGCGCCAATGGATCACGGCCTGCTCGCCTTCCGCGTGCGCGGACACCTGCAGCGTCGCGCCCGCGCGCATCACGCTGGCCGCATAGGCCGTGACCTTGGCGAGCAGTTCGCGCAGCTCGGCCTCGATCGCGAGCACGGGCACCGCTTGCGGCGGCAGCTGCACTTCGAAGCGGATGGCCTTGCCGTGCGTGTCGCCCGTGGCCGCGTCGAGCAGCGGCCGAAGGTCTTGCACGCGGCTGGCGCCCAGCCGCCGCTGCGCGTCCTGCCTGGCTTGCGCGGCGAGTTCACGCGCCTTCGCGCCCTGGCGCAGGTTGGCGAGGAACAGCGAGCCCATCAGGCAGATCACGCCGCCGAGACCCAGAAGGATCACGCCGGCAATGACCACGCCGAGGTTGCCGGACTGAAGCTGTCCCGCGGCCATCAACGGGCTCCCGGCACAGGCGCGCCGGGGCCGCCCGGCGCGGCGCGCATGCAACCGTTGCCCGGGCCGCTGCGCTGGCCATCGCAGTCCTCCCACCCGGGTGCCGGCGGCATGCGGGCGCCGCCGAAAGGCATGGGCGGCGCTTCGCCGCGAAAGCCCGGTGGCGGCGCGCGGCAAGGCATGGGCGGCGGCGGCAGCACGATGCAGCCTGCGAGGCTGGTGGCCGCCAGGGCGCCCGCCAGAAGTCGAATTCGGTTCATTGAAAGCTCATTGCTGAATGGACGGGCTGCGCACAGGAAGAAAGGGCGAGCCCTTCTTCCCGCGCACAGAGCGCGCCTCGCGTCAGAACGCGTGGCGAATGCCGAAGTCGTAGCCGGTCGAAGAACGCGGCACGCCCGAGAAGCCCACGCCCGCGCTGCCGTAGCCCGTGGTGCTCGCCGAGACCAGGCTGCCGGTGTAGTTGGCGTCGTTGCGGTTGTTCACCCGCGCCACCGTGGCGTACAGCGCCGTGCGCTTGGACAGGTTGTGCACGTAGCCGATGGCCAGCTTCTGCGCGCGCGGGTCTTCGCCCGTGATGCCGGCCGCACCCTCGTTGTAGCGAACCACCGAGTACGACGCGCGGATCAGGCCCGCACCCACCGGCACGGTCGCACCGATCAGGTAGCCGTTGTAGGTGTCGTGCGTGTTGCTCAGCGCCGTGTCGAACTTGTTCTGCACGTTCGACAGCTCGCCGAACAGCTTCACCGGGCCGAAGTCGTACGACGCGCCCAGGTTGATGGTCTGCACCTTGCGCTCCAGCGTGGCGGTGTCCACCACCACGCTCTGGCCCACGCCCAGGGCCACGTCCAGCGGGCCGTTGGCATAGCCGAAGCGCCCGCCCACGTAGCGGCCCGCGCTGCTGCTGCTCGCGGCCGTGGTGCTGGTGGCGTCGGTGCTGGTGTTCTCGTGGAAGCTGTACTGCAGCTGGCCGTAGAAGCCGCCCAGGTTCGGCGGCAGGAAGTAGCCCACCGAGTTGCTCGCGCGCACGTAGTTGGCGTTGTTGATGGTGCTGTTGCCGCTGACGGTGCTGATCACGTTGGTGCCCGAGCCGTTGGTGCCGAACGGGTCGAACACGGTGTCGTTCCAGAACGTGGGCGTGTAGTCGCGGCCCAGGCGCAGCTCGCCGAAGCCACCCGACAGGCTCACGGTGGAGCGCCGCGCGAAGGTGGAGATGCCGGTGGCGCCGTCGTCGTTGGTGATGGGCGCTTCGAGCCAGAAGCTCGCAGCCAGCCCGCCGCCCAGGTCTTCGGTGCCCCGGAAGCCGATGCGGCTGGAGTTGTAGCCGGAGTTGGCCAGGCTGGTCTTGCTTTGCTTGACCGAGGCGCCCGTGAGCGAGTCGCGCGCGGTGGCCGACTGGTAGGTCACGCCGGCGTCGACGACACCGAACAGCGTGACGGACGATTGGGCAGAGGCCAGGCCACAGACGGCCAGGGCAGCGAATGCCGTGAGGGTTTTCTTCATTGGGTTTCTCCGGTTTCAGCGGCTCTTCAGCGAGCAGCAGACACGCATGGTCTCGTTCAATTTCGGAGGAATCTTGTGATTGCCTTCTCTTTGCACGGAATGTTGTTTGCGTGCACACGCGGCCTGAGCCCTACGGAAACACCTCGTACGAAAAGTCTCCCAAAAGCCGCGCGATGCTCGGCGACCGAAGGAGTCACCCATGACCATTGCCTTGCAAAGCAACACCGCCGCGACACTGGGCGTGCAACAGCTCGCCAACGCATTCAGCCCCACCTTTTCGCACCTGCGCATTCTTCGCGACCTCGTGATTCCCATGCCCGAGGGGCATGCGGCACGCACCGCGCGCATCGATGCCGTGGTGGTATGCGAGACCGGCGTCTACCTGTTCGAGATCAAGGCCTGGCGCAACGCCTTTGTCTATCGCAAGAAGTCGGACCAGTCGCCGCCGCGCTGGTTCCTGCGGCTCAACGGCTGCCAGAACGCGCGCGAGGTGAAAGACCCCGCATGGCAGGGCGGTCGCAAGACCACGCAATTGCGCAGCCTGCTGCCCGACGACCTGCGGCTGCAGTATTTCGTGCTGCTGCCATGTGAAGGCATCGAGCTCGAGGGCGTGATGCCGGCGGCTGTCGTCACGCAGCAGGACCTTCCCTACATCGCGCGCCTGGTGCGCAACAACGGGCGAACGTCTCGCACGTATCGGTTGCTGGACGCAGAAGGCATCGATCGCACGGTGGAACGGCTGCTGGAGCTGCAGGGAGAAGCGCGCGGCCTGGTCTTGCAGTAGCTTGCTGTGTGTTAGCAGCGCGCGCGCAGGGCACGCTGCGCGGTATCGCTGGACAACGCGGCGCAGCACGCCAGGTAAAGACGCGGTACAGCCCCGACTGCGCTGGGGTAGTCCCAAATTTCTCCGACATTGGCGAAGACCATGCGGCGATGCATTTACCGAAGTCCCTCGCAGCGGCCGCCGTGCTGCTTGCCTCGCTGGCTGCCCTCCCCGCATGGGCCACCGATCCGTTCACCGTGCGCGACATCCGCGTCGAAGGCCTTCAGCGCGTGGAGCCCGGCACCGTGTTCGCCACCATGGGCCTGAAGGCCGGCGACACCTACAACGACGAGCGCGGCACCAACGCCATTCGCGAACTCTTCAAGCTCGGCCTCTTCAAGGACGTTCGCATCGACGTGAACGGCAACGTGCTGGTGGTGGTGGTCGAAGAACGGCCCACCGTCGCCGACGTCGACTTCGTGGGCACCAAGGAGTTCGACAAGGCCGCGCTGCAGAAGGCGCTGCGCGAGATCGGCCTGGCCGAGGGGCAGGCCTACGACAAGGCGCTGGCCGACCGCGCCGAGCAGGAGCTCAAGCGCCAGTACATCAGCCGCAGCCTCTACAACGCCCGGGTGGTCACCACCGTCACGCCGCTGGAGAACAACCGCGTGAACCTGACTTTCACCGTGACCGAAGGCGAACCCGCGCGCATCAAGGAAGTGCATGTGGTGGGCAACAAGGCCTTCAGCGAAAGCACCCTGCTCGACCTGTTCGACCAGGACAGCGGCGGCTGGCTGGCCTGGTACACCAAGTCCAACCAGTACTCGCGCACCAAGTTCAACGGCGACATGGAGACGCTGCGCTCCTACTACATCACGCGCGGCTACCTGGAGTTCCGCATCGACTCGACGCAGGTGGCCATATCGCCGGACCGCCAGACACTCACCCTCACCATCAACATCACCGAGGGCGAGAAGTTCGTGGTGGCCGCCGTGCGGCTCGCGGGCGACTACATGGGCCGCGACGACGAGTTCAAGACGCTGGTGACCATTCGCCCCGGCGCGCCCTACAACGGCGAGCAGGTGGCGGCCACAACCAAGGCCTTCACCGACTACTTCGGCACCTTCGGCTATGCCTTCGCACGCGTGAAGGCCGTGCCGGAGATCGACCGCGCGAACAACCGCGTCACCCTGGTGCTGAACGCCGAGGCCTCGCGGCGCGCTTACGTGCGGCGCATCAACATCGGCGGCAACGCCAAGACACGCGACGAGGTGATCCGCCGCGAGTTTCGCCAGTACGAAGGCGCCTGGTACGACGGCAACAAGATCCGCGCCTCGCGCGACCGCATCGACCGGCTGGGATTTTTCACCGACGTGAACATCGACACCGTCGACGTGCCCGGCTCGCCGGACCAGGTCGACCTGGCGGTGAACGTGACCGAGAAGCCGACCGGCTCGCTGCAGCTGGGGGCGGGCTATTCGTCCACCGACAAGGTGTCGCTGAGCTTCGGCATCACGCAGGAGAACGTGTTCGGCAGCGGCAACTACCTGGGGCTGAACGTCAACACCAGCTCGTACAACCGCACCATCTCGCTCACGGCCACCGACCCGTACTTCACCAAGGACGGCATCTCGCGCACGCTGAACGTGTTCCACACCACCACGCGGCCCTACTACGAGGCCGACGGCAACTACAAGCTCGCCAGCGACGGCGGCTCGGTGCGCTTCGGCTTTCCGGTGGGCGAGCAGGACACGGTGTTCCTGGGCATCGGCGTGGAGCGCTATTCGTTCACGCCGGGCACCAACGGCAGCTACACGCTGGTCGACGGGTCGTACGTGTACACGGCCACGCCGCAGGCCTACCTGGACTACTTCAAGTGCACGGGCACGGTGCCGAACGTGAGCTGTGCCAAGCCGAACATCGTGGGCATCCCGGCCACGCTGGGGTGGTCCCGCGACGACCGCGACAGCGCGCTGGTGCCCACGAGCGGCAAGCTGCAGAGCGCCAACCTGGAAGTGGGCGTGGGCAGCGAGCTGCGCTACCTGAAGTCCAACTACCAATACCAGCAGTACTTTCCGCTGTCCAAGCAGTACACGCTCGCGGTCAACGGCCAGCTGGGCTATGCGCGGGCACTGGGCAACAGCACGTTCCCGATCTTCAAGAACTTCTATGCCGGCGGGCTGGGCTCGATCCGCGGCTTCGAGCAGAACTCCCTGGGTCCGACCGACGCGGTCACGGAGGGGGCGCTGGGCGGCACGCGCAAGGCGATCTTCAACATGGAGTTCAGCACGCCCTTCCCCGGCGCGGGCAACGACAAGACACTGCGGCTGTACTCCTTCTTCGATGCCGGCAATGTGTTCGCCGACCGCACCGCCAGCATGACGGATGCGCAGTGGAAGGCGCAGAACCGCCTTCGCGCGTCGGCCGGCATCGGCATCAGCTGGATCTCGCCGCTCGGGCCGCTGCGGCTGGCGTACGCGGTGCCGCTGCGCTACCAGAAGGCAGACACGGCCAACAACATCGCGGCCGACCGAACGCAGCGCCTCCAGTTCCAGATCGGCACGTCTTTCTGACGGGAGAACGCAAGCCATGGGTCGCATCCTGCTGGTGGAAGACGATCGCGACAGCGCCTCGCAACTGCTCGCGCACCTGCACGGCGCGGGCCACGAGGTCGAGCAGACCGACGACGCGGCGGCGGCGCTGGCGCGCATCCTGACGGCGCCGCCGGCGCTCACGCTGCTGGGCAACGAGGACGGCATCGCGGTGCTGCAGGAGGTGCGCTCGCACGGCAACCACCCGGTCATTGTCCTGACGGCGCGCGCGCAGGCGTCCGACCGGCTGCTGGCACTGGATGCGGGCGCCGACGACTGCGTGTGCAAGCCCTTCTTTGCGAGGGAAGTGGTGGCGCGCGTGAACACCGTGCTGCGCCGGCATGCGCAGCGCCAGGACGCCGGCCGGCCCTCGGCTGCGGTGAACTTCGCCGGCGGACCGAGCCGGCGGGGCGATGCCCGGCTGGAGGGTCGTCCGCTCGCGCTCACGCGCCGCGAGTGGCTGCTGCTGCGCACGCTGTCGAACGATCCGGGGCGGGTGTTCACGCGCTCGAAGCTGCTGGAAGCGGCGTTTGCCGAGGCACTCGAGGTGAACGAGCGCGCGGTGGACGGGCACATCAAGAACCTGCGCAAGAAGCTGGCGGACGCCGCACCCGCGCACGACTGGATCCGCTCGGTCTACGGCGTGGGCTTCTGCTTTGCGGATCGGCCGGCGGGCTGAGCGGCGACCAGGGCCGGCGCCCGCGCGCGTGCGCTCAGCCCGCGGTGCGCGGCGGCACCAGCGCCTTGACGCGCGCGGCGCCTTCCAGCGCGCGGCCGCGCGCAGGACCTCCGGCACCCATCGGCATGCCGGGCATGCCCATGCCACCCCGGGGCGGCATCGCTCCGGGCGGCGGCATGCCGCCCGGCTGCGGCGGCCGGTCGACCACCGGGGACGCGGCCGGGTCGACCACCAGCGCGAGCGTGGCCACATAGCGCTGGCGCTCCTCGCGCACCGCGCCGAGCACCGTGTCGCCGGCCTTCAGCGCAATGCCGTCGAGGCTGTTGAGCGTGTCGCGCACCCGCGCACGCCGATAGGGCGAGACCTGCGTGTAGAGGAACTCGCTCAACGCATCGGGCAGGAAGAACTGCGAGGTGAGCACGGCGCGCGCGCCATGGAGCACCTTCATATGGATGTGCGTGGTGCGTCCCGCGTACCAGCCGGGGTAGACCGTGGCGAACACGGCGGTGCCGTCGCGGTCGGTGAACTGGCTGCCGCGCAGGAAGGTCTTGCCCTCGAAGGTGCCCGCGCGGTCGTCGCCCTGCCCGGCAAAGCCCGAGTAGCGGCCCTGCATGTCGCAGTGCCAGAGGTCCACGCGCAGCCTGGGCAGCGGCTTGCCGGCGGTGTCGCACACACTGAAGCGCACCTCCAGCGGCACGCCCTCGAGCCCCTCGGTGATGTCGCGGCGGACCTGCGCAAGGTCCAGGTAATAGGGGCCTTCGGTGGTCTGCGCGGTCAGCGGCAGAAGAGATGCGGCGGCCCTGGCCGGGGGCGCGGCAGCTTCTGCCGGGCGCGCGGAAGCCGCGCCCAGGGCCGCCGCGCCAAGGGTGGCCAGCAGGCCGCGGCGGCCGGCGGGCGAAGCCTGTGGCCGTGTCATGGGTTGTCCTGCTGGTTGTGGGGTCCGGCACCGTCCGCTCGGGTGGCACACCCCTCGGCCCACAGGACGAACAGCGCCCACGCCTGCGCGACCAGCCAGAAAAACACGGTGATCGCACCCAGCAGCGCAAAGTTCAGGTCCGGTGTCATGAACCCATGTTGCGGCCGCATTCGGGAGGAATGATGGAGAAACATGGGGAAACCGTCTCCCAATTTTCTCCACATTCGGGCGACATCATCGGCCTCCTTCCCCGCTACACCTCCGCAAGTCCGATCGTCGAGCATGTCGCAGAATGCGGCCATGCCTCCCCTGTGCCCATGCCCCAACTGACCCTTTCCCGCAAGATCTTCCTGGCGCTGGCGGCGCTGCTGATCGTGCTGCTCATCAGCTTCGCGGGGTTGTCGATCATTGCGCTGCAGCGCGGCCTGGGCTCCTATGTGGCCGAGATCGAGATCCGGCGCATGGACTGGCTGTCGCAGCTGGTGCTGAAGAACTACGTGGCCCACGGCGACTGGAAGAACCTGCGCGACAACGACGACGCCTGGCAGCGCCTGCAGATGGGCCGCTTCGCCAATGTGCTCGACAGCGCCGCCGCCAACGGCGACGAGCGGCGCCTGCCGCCCTGGTACGAATACCGCGCCATGCGCGGCGCGCCGCCCGACGGCGCGCCCCCCGACGGCGCATCCGAGGGGAGCCCGCCGCCGTCCGCGCAGCTCGACCTGCTGGCGCGGCGGCTGCCGGGCATGCCGCCGCCCTGGGTGTTTCCCGATCCGCGCGGCATGCACGACGCCATCTACCAGCGCCTGGCCGTGCTCGACGCGAACGGCGCGCGCGTGGTGGGCGCCGACATCGACCTGCCGAATGCCGCACGCATGCCGATCCGGCACAACAAGTCGGTCATCGGCTACCTGGCGCTCGCGCCGCTGCAGGGGCTGGAGAGCGAGGCCGACCGCGCCTTCATTGCGCGCCAGTCGGGCGTGATCGTGCTCACGGGCCTGTGCGGCCTGGGCTTTGCGCTCGTGCTGTCGTGGCTGCTGGCGCGGCGCTGGTTCAAGCCCATCGACGAGCTCACGCAGGCCGCGCAGGACGTAGCCCGTGGGCGCCTGTCCACCCGTGTCACCGTGCAGGGCTCGGACGAGCTGGCCCTGCTGGGCAAGACCTTCAACGACATGGCGCAGCGACTGGACACGGTGGAGGCCTCGCGCCGCGCCTGGCTGGCCGACGCGGCGCACGAGCTGCGCACGCCGCTGGCCGCCATGCGCGCCGAGATCGAGGCGCTGCAGGACGGCGTGCGCACCTTCGACGAACGCACCGCGCTGCGCCTGCACCGCCAGGTGATCCGCCTCGGCCAGCTCGTGGACGACCTGCGCAGCAGCATGCGCGAGCCGCAGGGCGGCCTGCTCACTGCCACGGTGTACCCGCTGTCGCTGCTGAAGGAGGCGCTCGACCACACGCGCGACCGCTTCGCCAAGCGCGCCATTGCCGTGGACCGCAGCGCCATCGACCGCATCGACAGCTTCTCGCAGCCCACCGTGGACGGCGACGCGCACCGGCTGCACCAGGTGTTCATGAACCTGCTGGAGAACACGCTGGCCTACACCGACGAAGGCGGCACGCTGCGCATCGACGTCACGGTGGAAGGCGCATGGACCGGCAACTGCCTCACGCTGCTGCTGGACGACAGCTCGCCCGGCGTGCCCGAGAGCGAGCTGCCGCGCCTGTTCGACCGGCTGTTCCGCGGCGAGACCTCGCGCAGCCGCGAGCACGGCGGCTCCGGGCTGGGCCTGTCGATCTGCCGCGCCACCGTCGAGGCGCACGGCGGCACCATCGACGCGTCGGCCTCGCCGCTGGGCGGGCTGCGCGTGACCATCACCCTTCCATTGGCCGCACCGTCATGACCCGAATTGCCATCGTCGAAGACGAGACCGACATCGCCTCGGTGGTGCAGGACTACCTGCGCCACGCGGGCTACGAGACCACGCATTTCACCGACGGGCAAAGCGCCCTCGAGAGCATCGTGGCCGCGCCGCCCGACCTCACGCTGCTGGACATCATGCTGCCGCGGCTGGACGGCATCGAGGTGCTGCGCCGCGCGCGCGAGCACACGACGCACCCGATCATCATGCTCACCGCGCGCATCGAGGAGGTCGACCGCCTGCTCGGCCTGGAGCTGGGCGCGGACGACTACGTGTGCAAGCCCTTCTCGCCGCGCGAGCTGGTGGCGCGGGTGCGCGCGGTGCTGCGGCGCACCGCAGGCCCGGCGTCCGGCGCACAGGGCTCGGCCTCGGCGGACGAGGGGCCAGGGCTGGTGCTGGACGACGTGCACTGGCGCGCCTCGCTCGAAGGCGCGCCGCTGAACCTCACGCGGCGCGAGTTCGGGCTGCTGCAGGTGCTGTCGCGGCACCCGGGGCGCATCTTCTCGCGCGCCCGCCTGCTGGAGCTGGCCTACGACGACACGGTGGACGTGACCGAACGCGCCATCGACAGCCACGTGAAGAACCTGCGCCGCAAGCTGGGCGCGGTGACGCCGGCACACGACTGGATCCGCTCGGTGTATGGCGTGGGCTTCGCGTGGGAGGCGCCGGCCGAAGCCGGGAACTGAACGCGGCGCGGCGCCGCGTTCTGCCTTCTTTTTTCTCAGCGGTAGGCCGCCAGCTCCTGCTTGGCGATGGCGTTGCGGTGCACCTCGTCGGGGCCGTCCGCCACGCGCAGGTGGCGCTCGTAGGCGTAGAAGTGCGTAAGCAGGGTGTCCTGGCTCAGGCCCATGGCGCCGAAGGCCTGCATGGCCCAGTCGATCACCTTCACGCAGTTGTTCGGCGTGAGCACCTTGATCATCGCGATTTCCTTCGCGGCGACCTTGTTGCCCACGGTGTCCATGCGGTAGGCGGCGTTGAGCACCATCCAGCGCGACTGCTCGATGAGCATGCGCGACTCGGCGATGCGCTCGCGCCACACGCCCTGCTCCGACAACGGCTTGTGGAACGCGGTGCGCGACACCAGCCGCTGGCACATCATTTCCAGCGCCGACTCGGCCATGCCGATGGCGCGCATGCAGTGGTGGATGCGGCCCGGGCCGAGGCGGCCCTGCGCAATCTCGAAGCCGCGGCCCTCGCCCAGCAGGATGTTCCCGACCGGCACGCGCACGTTGTCGAACACGATCTCTGGGTGGCCGAACGGCGGGTCGTACATGCCGAGCAACTGCATGTCGCGCACGATGGTCACGCCGGGCGTGTTTTTGGGCACCAGCACCATCGACTGCTGCTTGTGGCGGTCGGCGTTGTCGGGGTCGGTCTTGCCCATGAGCACGAAGATTTCGCAGCGCTCGTGCATCGCGCCGGTGATGTACCACTTGCGCCCGTTGATGACGTATTCGTCGCCTTCGCGGCGGATGCTGCAGCGGATGTTGGTGGCGTCGCTGGAGGCCACCTCGGGCTCGGTCATGGCGAAGGACGAGCGAATTTCGCCCGCCAGCAGCGGCGTGAGCCAGCGTTCCTGCTGCGCCTTGGTGCCGTAGCGCGCCAGCACTTCCATGTTGCCGGTGTCGGGGGCCGAGCAGTTGAAGATTTCCGCGCACCAGTAGCGCCGGCCCATGATCTCGCACAGCGGCGCGTACTCGACGTTCGTGAGGCCGGGGCCGTGCTCTGCCTCGGGCAGGAACAGGTTCCACAGCCCGCGCTCGCGCGCCTTGGCCTTCAGGCCGGCCATCATCGGCAGCTCGGCATAGGGGCGGCCGGCGCGGGCGTTGGCGGCCAGCTCTTCCTCGCGGCGCTTTTCGTTCGGGTAGACGTATTCGTCCATGAACTTCAGCAGCTCGTCGCGCAGCGCGATCACCTTGGGCGTGAATTCGAAATGCATGTCTCTCGTCCTTCTTCGTTCAGTGTGCGGTGGACGATACGTTGCACGGCGGTTGCCGGCGGTCCTCCACGTGACACGTGGCGCGGCGGCGTGGGCTTGCGTAGTCCCGCGTAGGACAGCATCCTCCAATCCCGCACCCTCGTGCTCGGGTACGCACTCAGCCTCACACTGCCGGGTTGCAAGCAGGGAAGCGCACAGGAGGAAACCCATGTCACACGATGACCTTTCCATGAAGGAAGACGCTTCGAACCCAACAGGCGCGCCGGGCGGGCTCACGCGGCGCGAGGCCGTGCTGGCCGCCGCGGCGGTGGCCGCGCAGGCCGCCCTGTTCGGCTGGCCGGGCACGGGTGGCGCGCAACCGGCAGCAGCCTCGGCCGCAACAGCCGCGGGCACCGTCGACGGCGAGGCCATTGCGCGCTTCCTCGCGTTCTCCAAGGCCATCACCGGCCACGACGACATCGACCCCACCACCGCGGCCCGCATCCGCGAGGCCATGCTGCAGGGCGACGCCGCCTTCGCGCAGCAGGCCGCATCGCTGGCGGGCCTGGTTCAGCCGGGCATCGCTCCCGAGGCCCTGCTGGGCGCGGCCACCAGCGCCGGCCTGCGCGAAGCGGCGCTGGCCGTGGTCAGCGCCTGGTACACGGGCACCGTGGTCGCCGGGCGGAAGACCACCGTGGTGGCCTACGAGCAGGCGCTGATGTACCGGCCCGTGGCCGACGCGCTCACGGTGCCCACCTACTGCAACGAAGGCCCGATGTGGTGGACCGCGGCGCCGCCCGACGTCGGTGTGCCGACGCCGCAGGAAGCGGCACGGCCTTCGGCCACGCCGCCCCCGGTGATGCGCAGCCAGTAGGCGCGCCCCCATTCACCCCGCACCCCCTTCGCTTCAACGGCACACACAACACACACATTCCCGATGAAGAAAGCAGCATTCGATTCAGATGGCAACGCGACCGCCGACGTGGTCGTGGTCGGCTCCGGCGTGGTCGGCGCGATGATCGCCGACCAGCTCGCGGGCCAGGGCCACGCGGTGCTCATGCTCGAGGCCGGCCCGCGCATCCAGCGCGCGCAGGCGGTGGAGAACTGGCGCAACATGCCCTTCGCCAACCGCGTGGGCTCCGACTTCCAGGGCCTGTTTCCGCAGTCGCCCCTGGCGCCCGCGCCGCTGTACTTTCCGCCCAACGACTACGTCGGCCTTTCGGGGCCCGACGGCAAGGGCTTTCAGCAGGGCTACCTTCGCGTGGTGGGCGGCACCACCTGGCACTGGGCCGCGTCGAGCTGGCGCCACCTGCCGGTGGACCTGCGCATGAAGTCGACCTACGGCGTGGGCCGCGACTGGCCCATCGGCTACGACGAGCTGGAGCCCTTCTACTGCCGCGCCGAGGAGCAGATGGGCGTGGCCGGGCCGAACGACCCGGCGCAGCAGTCGCCCTCGGAGCGCAGCAAGCCCTACCCGATGGACATGGTGCCGTGGAGCTACGGCGACAAGCGCTTCGCCGAGGTGGTGAACGCGCACGGCTACCGCTCGGTGCCGATTCCGCAGGGCCGCAGCACGCGGCCGTGGAACGGGCGGCCGACCTGCTGCGGCAACAACAACTGCCAGCCGATCTGCCCCATCGGCGCCATGTACAACGGCATCCACCATGTGCAGACGGCGGAAGCCAAGGGCACCACGCTGCTGCCCGAGGCCGTGGCCTACCGCATCGACACCGACGCGAACAACCGCATCACGGCCGTGCACTGGTACGACAAGGAACGCAAGTCGCACAAGGCCACCGGGCGCCAGTTCGTGATTGCCTGCAACAGCCTGGAAACGCCGCGCCTGCTGCTGCTGGCGGCGAACGACCGCAACCCGAAGGGCATCGCCAACAGCTCCGACCAGGTGGGGCGCAACATGATGGACCACTCGGGCTTTCACTGCACCTTCCTGGCCAACGAGCCGCTGTGGATCGGCCGCGGGCCGGCGCAGAGCAGCTGCCTGGTGGGGCCGCGCGACGGCGCGTTCCGCAGCGAGTATTCGTCGAACAAGATGATCCTGAACAACATCACGCGGGTGGGGCCGGCGACGCAGCAGGCGCTCAAGCTCGGGCTGGTGGGCAAGGCGCTGGACGAAGAGATTCGCCGCCGCGCGGCTTTCGGCGTCGACCTGTCGATCAGCCTGGAGCCGCTGCCCGACCCGAACAACCGGCTCACGCTGAGCGCCACCCGCAAGGACCCGCTGGGCCTGGCCTGCCCCGAGATCCACTACGACGTGGGCGACTACGTGCGCAAGGGCGCGGCGGCGGCGCACAAGCAGCTGGAGCACATCGGCAGCCTGTTCGGCGCGACGGAGTTCAACATCACGACCGCGCTGAACGCCAACAACCACATCATGGGCGGCACCATCATGGGCGCCGACCGAAAGGATTCGGTGGTCGACGGCGACTGCCGCGCGCACGACCACGACAACCTGTGGCTGCCCGGCGGCGGGCCGATTCCCTCGGCCAGCGTGGTCAACAGCACGCTCACGATGGCTGCGCTGGGCCTGAAGTCGGCCGACGCGATCGGCCGCGCACTGGCGAAGGGCTGAGGGCATGACGACCTTGCGTGCATGGGCGGCGACGCTGCTCGTATTCGGCGCTGTCGTCGGCCAGGGCGCCATGGCACAGGAGCCACCGGCTGCGCTCATCGACAAGGGCCGCCAGCTCGCCATCGCGGCCGACTGCATGGCCTGCCACACCGCGCCCGCTTCGCTCGGCCTGCCGGGCGGCGGCAAGCCCTTCGCGGGCGGCTACGCCATCGAGTCGCCGCTGGGCGCCATCTACGCGACCAACATCACGCCTTCGAAGGTGGCCGGCATCGGCGAGTACACCGAGGCCGAGTTCGCACGCGCGCTGCGCCAGGGCGTAAGGCGCGACGGCAGCCACCTGTACCCGGCGATGCCGTACACCTCGTACACGCAGCTGAGCGACGAGGACACCGGCGCGCTGTACGCGTACTTCATGCACGGCGTGGCGCCGGTCGACGCCGATGCGGACAAGACGACGCTGCCCTTTCCCTTCAGCCAGCGCTGGTCAATGGCGATCTGGAACCTGCTGTTCCTGGACAACCAGCGCTTCGTGCCCGACGCCACGAAAAGCGCCGAATGGAACCGCGGCGCCTACCTGGCCGGCGCGCTGGGCCACTGCAGCGCCTGCCACACGCCGCGCAACGCGCTGATGGCCGAGCGCGGCGGCCAGGCCTTCGCGGGCGGCGCGGTCGGGCCCTGGTACGCGCCCAACATCACGTCCGACCCGGTGAGCGGCATCGGCGCCTGGAGCGAACAGGAGCTGGTGCAGTACCTGCGCACCGGCCGCGTCGAGGGCAAGGCGCAGGCTGCGGGCGGCATGGCCGAAGCCGTTCAGAACAGCCTGCAGCACCTGCCCGAAGCCGACCTGCGCGCCATGGCGGTGTACCTGAAGGGCACGCCGCCGATCCGCGACGCGGCCGACAAGGGCGAAAACAGCAAGTCCGCGCATGCATGGGGTGCGGCGTCGAGCACCGAGGCCACGCTGCGCGGCAGCCGGCCGTTCAACAGCGTGGCGCGGCTCACCAGCGGCGAGCAGCTCTACAACGGCTACTGCGCCAGCTGCCACCAGTCGAGCGGCGCGGGCAGCCGCAACCAGGCCTACCCGAGCCTGTTCCACAACACGGCCACGGGGCTGTCGAATCCGGCGAACCTGGTGGCGGCCATCCTCTATGGCGTGGACCGGCAGGTGGGCGACACGCACGTGCTGATGCCGCGCTTCGACGCGCTCTCGTACGTCGACCCGCTCACCGACGCGCAGATTGCCGACATCTCCAACTACGTGCTCGGGCGCTACGGCAACGGCGCGGTGCGGGTGAGCGAAGCGGACGTGGCCTTGTCGCGCGCGGGCGGGCCGCGGCCGCTGCTGGCGCAGGTGCAGCCGTACATCCTGCCGGCGATGGGCGTCGGGCTGCTCCTGCTGGCGTGGCTGGTGCGCCTGTGGTGGGTGCGGCGGCGGCGCGCGCCACGGGCGGCCTGACCCGCACGGGGCGCGGCCGCGGGTCAGCTGGCCGTGGCATGCATCGTGCAAGATCGGCGTCATGCTTCCCCTGTCTCCCGACGCGCTGCGCCAGCGGCTGCGGTCCTTTGCTTCCCGCGCGCAGCCTGTGCGCATTCTTCTCACGCTCGGCAGCCTCATGGCGCTGTGCGGCGCCACCGGCCATCCCGACGCGGTGATTCCGCTGTTCCTGGGCGCCATTGCCAGCGCGCTGGCGGAAACCGACGACAGCTGGCGCGGCCGGCTGCGCGCGCAACTGGTCACGCTGGCCTGCTTCGGCGCCATCGCGTTCGCGGTGGAGGCGGCCTTCGGCCTGCCGCTGCTGTTCATCACCGGGCTGGCGCTCGCCGCCTTCGCGCTCACGATGCTGGGCGCGGTGGAGGCGCGCTACAAGGCCATTGCGTACGCCACGCTGATCCTGGCGATGTACGCCACGCTGGGCATCGAGAACATGGCGTCGCATGGGGTGCAGGGGCTGGCCGCGCGCGGGCGCGAGCCCTTGCTGCTGCTGGCGGGCGCCGCGTGGTACGGCGTGTTCTCGGTGCTGTGGTGCGCCGTGTTCCCGGCGCAGCCGGTGCAGGCGCGGCTGGTGTCGCTGTTCACGGTGCTGGGCAACTTCGTGCGCTTCAAGGCGTCGTTGTTCGAGCCGCTGCGCGGCATCGACATCGAGCGCAAGCGGCTTGCGCTCGCGCAGCTCAACGCCGAGGTGGTGACGGAGCTGAACGCGGCCAAGGAAAGCATCTTCCGGCGCATCGGCGCACGTGCACCGACCGGGCGGCTGTCGCGCTACCGCGGGCTCTATCTCATTGCCCAGGACGTGCACGAGCGCGCCAGTTCCTCGCACGACGACTACAACGCGCTGGCGGACGCCTTCTTCCACAGCGACCTGCTCTACCGTTGCCAGCGGGTGCTGGGCCTGCAGGGGCTGGCGTGCCAGCGGCTGGCCGACTCGATCGCGCGGCGCGAGCCCTTCGACGCGGGCACGGAGACCGTGCAGGCGCTGGCCGACCTGCAGAGCGCCATCGCACACGAGCGCGCAAGGGCGGTCGAACATGAGCGGCTCGCACTGCTGGCATCGGTCGAGGCGCTGGCGCGCAACCTGGCGCTGCTCGACGGGCAGCTCGTGGGGGCCAGCCAGCCTTCGGCACGCGCCGGGCGCACGGAGATGGGCCTGTTCGACCGCTCGCCGCGCTCGTGGCGCGACGCGGTGGAGCGCGTGCGGCGGCAGCTCACGCCGCGCTCGCCGCTGTTCCGGCATGCGCTGCGGCTGTCGATCGCGCTGGTGGCGGGCTACGCGGTGATGCAGGTCATTCATCCCGCGCAGGGCTACTGGATCCTGCTGACCACGCTGTTCGTGTGCCAGCAGAGCTACGGCGACACCATCGCGCGCATGGGCCAGCGCATCACGGGCACCGCGCTGGGCGTGGTGGCAGGCTGGGCGCTGCTGCAGCTGTTTCCGCAGCCACTGGTGCAGTCGGTGATCGCGGTGGCCGCCGGCGTGGTGTTCTTCGCCACCCGCACCACGCGCTACCTGCTGGCCACCGCGTCCATGACGCTGCTGGTGCTGATGTGCTTCAACCAGGTGGGCGACAGCGGCGTGCTGCTGGTGCCGCGGCTGGTCGACACCGCCATCGGCAGCGCCATCGCGGGCCTGGCCGTGCTGCTGGTGCTGCCGCACTGGCAGGCCAGGCGCATCAACGAACTGGCGGCCGCCGCGCTGCGCGGCCATGCGGGCTACCTGCGGCAGATCGTCGCGCAATACCGCACGGGCGCGCGCGACCACCTCGACTACCGGCTGGCGCGTCGCAACGACCACAACGCCGATGCGGCGCTGTCCACCGCGGTGTCGGACATGTTCCGCGAGCCGGGCTTCGTGCGGCCGCGCGCGGGGGTGGCGCTGCGCTTTCTCATCCGCTCGCACACGCTGCTGAGCTACCTCTCGGCCCTGGGCGCCCATCGTTCGGCGCTGCCCGATTCGGCGCAGATGGCGGTGTTGCGCACGGCCGCCGAAGGCGCCATTGCGGCGCTGGAGGGCCTGGCAGCGGGGTTGGACAAGGGCCGCTTGGACGGCCCGGTGGACGCGCAGGCCGAAGCAAGCGCCCGCGCCGCGCTCGTGCAGGCTATTGCCGACAGCGGCAAGGGCGGCGCCGGCGGCGACCCGCAGGCGCGAACTTTTCACACGGAACTCGGTCTGATCTGGCTGCAGATCGACGCATTGCGCACCCACGCAAGCGAGTGGCTGCAGCCTCCAGGCAGCGACACCCCGACCGCGCCGGCCTGAGCGAACATTCCTGCAACCCGGTCGGTTGAAAAAAGGTTGAATTGGCGCGCGACGGATTTGTTGCTGCGCGCCGGGTAAAATTAACCCTCATGTCCCGCTGGTTTACCGCCACTGTCCTTGCCTTCATGTTGTCCTGCTACGGCTTTGCCGTGCTTGCCCACAGCATGATCGGTGGCGGCCATGCGCAAGGTGAGACGGCTGCGCAGACCGCCCAGGTGCTCGTGAGCAGCATGTCGCTGTCCGACGCGTCGGACGGCACCGATGCCGACGTGGCCTCGGACGATTCCCTTTCCGTCGACGAAGCCGGCTCCGAACATGCCGAGCTGGTCGACGCGCGCAACGACGCGCCCGCGCTGCTGCGCTTCACGGAACAGCCGCCCAAGCTGGGCCTGACCACCACCATCGCGCCGTTCCTCGAACGGCCCAAGCGCCCACCCCGGGCCGCTTCCTTCGTCGCCTAGGCCCTCAAAGCCTTCGCGACCGGGCGCCGCCACGGCGCCTGCCCATCGATGCGGGGCTGCCGGCCCTCCGGCCGCACCCGCATCGGCACCCAGACCTTCCCCATTTCGGGCCGCTTGCCATCTGAACGCGTCGTTGCGTCCAGCCAGCGCCGGCCCACCCTTCAAGGAATCAACACAATGAACAACAGCCCTACCGCCTTCAACCCCGGCTTCGAGGCCCCCATCGCCTCGGTGCAGGAACGCAACCGCGTGCTGCGCAACACCTACTGGCTGCTCGCCCTTTCGATGGTGCCCACCGTGCTGGGCGCCTGGATCGGCGTGACGACCGGCTTCTCGCGCGCCATGTCGCCGGGCATCGGCCTGATGGTCTTCCTCGGCGGCGCCTTCGGCTTCATGTACGCCATCGAGAAAACCAAGGAATCTGCCGCCGGCGTGCCGGTGCTGCTGGCCTTCACCTTCTTCATGGGCCTGATGCTGTCGCGCCTGGTCGGCACCGTGCTGGGCCTGGCCAACGGCGCGAGCCTGGTGATGACGGCGTTCGCCGGCACCGGTGCCATCTTCTTCGGCATGGCCACGCTGTCGTCGGTCATCAAGCGCGACCTGTCGGCCATGGGCAAGTGGCTCTTCATCGGCGCCATCCTGCTGCTGGTGGCGGGCATTGCCAACTTCTTCATCCAGTCGAGCGCGCTGATGATGACGCTGTCGGTCGCGGCCATCGGCATCTTCTCGGCCTTCATCCTGCATGACCTGAAGCGCGTGAAGGACGGCCTGGAAACCAACTACATCTCGGCCACGCTGGGTGTGTACCTCAGCATCTACAACGTCTTCCAGTCGCTGCTGGCCCTGCTGGGCATTGCCGGCGGCCGCGACGAGTAATCCCCACGAAGGAATATTTCCATGCGCCTCACCACCAAAGGCCGCTTCGCGGTCACCGCGATGATCGACATCGCCCTGCACGGCCGTTCGGGCCCCGTCACGCTGGCATCGATCAGCCTGCGCCAGCGTGTGTCGCTGTCGTACCTCGAGTTGCTGTTCGGCAAGCTGCGCCGTGCCGACCTGGTCGAATCGACCCGCGGCCCGGGCGGCGGCTATTCGCTCAGCCGCAAGGCGGCGGACATTTCCGTGGCCGACATCGTGCTGTCGATCGAGGAACACGACACCGACAACCGCCGCCGCGAAGCCGGCGAGCCGGGTGAAACCGGCCGCTGCCAGATCGACGACCTGTGGGCCACCGTGAACCTGCGCGCGGTCGAGTTCCTGAAGTCGATCACGCTGCAGGCGCTGGTCGACGAGCAGAAGGCCAAGGGCGTGCAGGCCGCCACGCGGCCCGAGCCGCGCCGCGCCGCGCCGGGCGCGCCCGCGCGCAAGCCCTTCATCGTCGACGCGCCGAACTCGGTGTTCGCGCTGGGACGCCGGCACCAGCAAGGCGCGGGCTGAGGCCTGCGCGCGCCATGCCGCCCGGGGGCCCGGCGCCCCCCGGTGTGCCGCCCCTCAGCGGGGCACTTCGAAGCTCAGCGTCGCCGTGTGGCGCACTTCGTCGTACTTCTTCCCATCGACCGTGACGGCGCCATTCACGCGCGCCGTCACCTCCAGCACATAGAGACCCGAGAACGGCGTCGTGAGCGACACGGTGCCGTCCTTCGCGGGCTTGAGCACGCGGCGCCAGCCTTCCGAGGTGTCGACGTTGACCTGCGTGGCCGGCACCGCATTGCCCTTCCACACCAGCTTGAAGGTGTTGCCGCCCGGCTCGGTGGGCACCAACTCGAGGTCGTTCACGGCCTGGGTCTCGGCGCGGCCCCAGCGGGCCTGGAACTGGGTCAGCGTGGCCTTGTCGCCTTCGCTGCCGGCACGGCTGGCCACGGCGCGCAGGTCGGCGCCGGCTGCACCGGAAATCACCGCACGGTCGGCTTCGGCGGTCAGCGGCAGGCTTTTGCCGTCGGCCAGGAAGGCGCGCGGCGCGGCCACGCTGGCCAGCGGCTGGGCGGTCTTGTCGAGTTGCCCCACGCGGGCGACGCCGTTGGCGCCGTCGCGCGACAGCCAGAGGTAGTCGGCCTGGGCGGCACCAGCCGTGACGAGGCATGCGGCAGCCAAGAACAGCGAGCGAAGACGAAAAGAAGAAGGCATGGGTGTGAGCGAAGAACCGGTGAAATGAAGGCTGCCGCTCAGCGCGGCTGCCCGATGAATGCGAAGGCGAGCCCCGCGCAGCCCGCCACGGCGGCGCAGACCGCGAGCCCTGCTGCGCCGCGCGGGCGGTAAGGCAGCAGCAGCGCGACCGGCAACGCGCCGGCCGACAGAAAGCCCAGCCACGCGACCGCGCCCACCGTGGCGCCCCACGCCATCACGCAGGGCACGGCGGCGGCCGCCAGCAACGCGGCGCCAGCCACGCGCAGCGGCACGCGCCGCCGCGCCGGTACGTCGCGCCGCCGCGTCAGTTGTTCGTGGTGGCGGTCCATGGCAAAGCTCAGGCCGGCCATGCCGGCATAGGCGAGCGCAAGGCCGAGCAACGAGGCGTACGCGGTCGTCATGTGGCGGACCTGCGCAGATGGCGCAGCGCGTCCAGGGCCGCAAGCCCGAAGGCCACCGCGCCCAATTCGACGCCGGCACTCTCCCAGTCGCCACGCAGCAGTTGCGCCGGCAGGTGGTCGCCCGTGGTCAGCACATTCAGCACCGGCAGCAGCAGGCACAGCGCGGCCAGCGCGCCGAGCTGCTCGCGCCACGCCTGTGCCGGTCGGCGAAGGAAGGCATGCAGCAGCGACAGCCCCCACAGCGCGAAGAACACGTACAGCTCCACGCTCGCGCGATGGTCGGTGGCCACCGGCACCAGCCGGTTGGCCCACAGGTAGCCCACGCAGGCCACGGACAGCCCCGCGATGGCCGCGACGTTCAGCGCCTCGACCAGGCGGTAGACCCGTGCGGTCGCGCCGCCGAACTCGCCCAGGTGCTTGTGCCGCCGCTTGACGACGAACAGCACCGCGCCCGAGCCCATCATCGCGGTGCCCGCCAGCCCGCACAAGAAGTACAGCCACTTCATGCCCCAGCCGCCGTAGGTAACCATGTGCAGCCCGCTCATGGCCGACTGCGCGAGCAGCGCCGCGCCGCCATCGGCCGCGCCCGGCATGCGCACGCGCTGCACCTCGCCGCTGGCGGCCGAGAACAGCGCCATGCCGGTGGTGCCGCTGAGGCGGCGCGCGGATTCGTCTTCGTTGTTCCAGCCATAGACGCCGATGCGCGCGCCCGCGTCGCCCGGGTGGTCGATGACGACCGCGCGCACCGCCTGGCCCATGAGCTGCTGGCCGCGCGCGGCGAAGGGCTCCAGCGCGGGCACGTCCATGGCGCGGCCGGTGCGCGCCGGCTTGGCGCCGTCGCCCAGCTCCGACGCGAACTGCATCTGTGCGGCAGGGCCCGTGCCGTAGTGCAGGACCTTTCCGGCCGGCATGAAGGTGGTGCCCGAGATCACCAGGCCGGTGTAGGCGATCATGAATTGGAACGGCAGCGTCAGCACCGCCACCGCGTTGTGCGCGTCCAGCCAGCTGCGCTGGCCCTTCTTCGGCCGGAAGGTGAAGAAGTCCTTGAAGATGCGCTTGTGCGTGATGACGCCCGACACCAGCGCCACCAGCATCGCCATGGCGGCGATGCCCACGATCCACAGGCCGACGGTGCCGGCGTGCAGCTCGTAGTGGAAGTCGACGAAGTGGTGCCCGCCCAGCGTGGCGCGCGCCGCGCGGCCGGCCTGCGCCGCCAGGGGCTGGCCGGTCGCCGGGTCGAGCGCGGCCGATACGTACTGGTTGTTCGCATCGAACCAGTACACGTTGAGCTCGCCGCCGCCGCTGGCGTCGGAAGGCCACAGCTCCCACATCCGCGCGCCCGGGTGGTGCTCGGCCATGTAGGCCAGGCCCCAGGCCAGGCGCTGCGCGCGGTCGGCCGTGGGTGCAGCCTTCGATGCCGCCTTGGCAGCCTCGGCGGCTTCCTCGGCCCGGTGCTCCGGCGTCATCCAGTGGGTGATGGGCTCGTCGAACACCGCGAGCGTGCCGGTGAGGAACACCGCGAACAGCAGCCACGAGAACCACAGCCCGCACCAGGTGTGCAGCCAGGCCTGGGCCTGGCGGAAGCCGCCCTTCGCACTGCTTTTTACTTTCTCTCCCGTTGTGGTGGTCATGGTCAGGCACCCGCCCCGCGCAAGGTCCAGCCCAGGCCGGCGAGCACCACGGCCGGCAGCAGCAGGCCCAGCCATACGCGCAGCAACGACACAGGCGAGAACGCCCAGATCACCGCCGCGGTATAGACCACGAAGCTGAGCTGCATGCCCCCGATCACGGCCTCGGCGCGGCCGGCCGGCAGCACGGCGGCGAAAAAGACAGCTGCGGCGGCGGCCAGCGCATAGCCGCCGAACACGGCGGCCGCGACACGGCCCAGCAGCAAAAGCCCTGCGGGCATGGAAGGAAGACGGAAGTTCATCGTGAAAGAAAACGAGGCGCGGAAATGCGCCTCCTTCCTTGCATGACAAACGAGAACGGAAAAAGGGTCATGCCGGGCACAAGAAAGCGCCTTTTGCGCCTCTTTTCGTCAGAACTTGTAGTTCAGCGTCGCCACCGCATTGCGCGGCGTGCCGAAGAAGGCCTGCCCGTCGACGTTGCTGTAGTACTTCTTGTTGAAGAGGTTCTCGATGTTGAGCTGCAGCGACAGCTTGGGCGTGAACGCATAACGCGCCATCAGGCTCACGACCGAGAGCGATCCTTGCTGGTAGCGCATGTCGACGTCGCCCACGGTGTACGGGGAGTACATGCGGTTCTGCCAGTTGACCCCGCCGCCCACGGTGAGCCGCTGCCAGCTGCCCGGCAGCCGGTAGGTGGTGAACAGCGTGGCCTGCGTGGTCGGCATGGCGGTATTGATGCGCGCGCCGTCGCCGTCGCGCGCCAGGGTGCGCGCAATGCCCGCGCTCATCTGCCAGCCCGGGGCCAGCTCGCCCGACACCTGCAGTTCGATGCCCTTGCTGACGACGCCGCGCGCGCCGTAGTAGGCGCCGTCGGTCGAGTTGGGCACCAGCTTCGTGCCGTCGCGCTGCGCCACGTTCTCCTGCTCGGCGCGGAAGACCGCAATCGAGGTGTTGAGCTTGCCGCCCAGGTGCTCGCCCTTCACGCCCACCTCATAGCTCTTGCCCGTGACGGGGTCGAGGTAGGCGCCGCTCGTGTCGCGGTAGTTCTGCGGCTGGAAGATGTCGGTGTAGCTCGCGTAGACCGAGTAGTTCTCGCTCAGGTCGTACACCAGGCCCGCGTAGGGCGTGAACACGTCGTGGCGGCGCGTGGCGCTGTCGTCCGCGGTCCGGCGGGTCGAGCGCCAGCTGTTCTGCCGGCCGCCCACGATCAGCTTGAGCGACTCGGCCAGCGACAGCCGCGCGGCGCCGTAGTAGCCGGTCTGGCGCGTCTTGGTGACGGCGGACACGTTCAGCGCGCCCCAGGTCGGCTCGGGGTACGAACCGTTCCAGTCGTAGAAGTTGCCGGTGTCGGGCAGCGTGCTGGTGCGCGGGTGGTTGGCCTCCGCATAGCGCGACTGGCTGTTGGCGAGGCCCACCACCAGCTCGTGCTTGCGGCCCAGCAGCTCGAAGGGGCCGGTGGCCTGCAGGTCGAGGCTGTTCTGGCGGAACGCGTGCTCGAAGTAGCCCGGCAGCGAGCCCAGCCCCGTGCCGGTGAGGCGGTCGAGGTCGCCGTAGAGGTACAGCAGTTTGGCGTTCTGCTTGCTCTCGCGGTGCGACGCATTGGCCTTGAGCTTCCAGCCGCTGTCCAGGCGGTGCGTGAGGTTCGCGAAGGCCGTGGTCGTCGTGGTGTCCCAGTGGGTCCACGGCGTGCCGATGGTCTTGGAGGTGTCCCAGTTCGCGGCGCCGCCGTCGCTGAAGGTGAGCGGCAGGCCGCCCCAGGTCGACGAGGTCGGCCGGTTGGCCTGGGAGTCGATGCCCACGCTCAGGGTGGTGTCGGGCGTGAGGTCGGCGTCGACCACACCGTACAGCACATGCTTGCGGCCGTGGTACATGTCGATGAAGGAGTCGCGGTCCTCCGTCATGCCGATGATGCGGGCGCGCACGCGGCCGTCCTCGGTCAGCGGCGTCTGCAGGTCGACCGTGGCGCGGCGCAGGTTCCACGAGCCCAGCGCCAGCGACGCGCTGCCGGCGAACACCTTGCTGTCGGCATGCTTGCGCACCAGGTTGACCGAGGCCGACGGGTTGCCCGCGCCGGTCAGCAGGCCGGTGGAGCCGCGCACGACCTCGATGCGGTCGTACAGCACCGGGTCGTTGTTGGAGGCGCCGAAGAAGTCGGTGGTGACGGTGGTGGGCACGCCGTCGTACTGGTAGTTGTCGATGTAGAAGCCGCGCGCGTACAGGTCGGTGCGGTCGCTGTCGGAACTCACGGCGAACACGCCCGGCACGCTCTTCATGGCCTGGCCGAGCGACAGCAGGTTCTGGTCGTCGATCTGCTGGCGCGTGAGCACGGTGACCGACTGCGGCGTGTCGCGCAGCGACAGCGACAGCCCTGTGGCCGCAGCCGTGGCGGGGGTGGTGTACGCGCCGGTGCCTTCGGTGGTGCCGCTGCGGTCGGCTTCGGCCACCACGGTGACGGGCAGCAGCGTGTCGACGCCGGCCTGGGCGGCGGTGCCCGCGCTCGCCTCGCGGCGGCTCAGCGTGTAGTTGCCGTCGGTGCGTGCCACCACCTGCAGGCCGCTGCCGGCGAGCAGGCGGTCGATGACTTCACGCGCGGTGTAGCGCCCCGAAACGGCCGGGCTGCTGCGCCCCTGCGTCAGCGCGGGGTCGAACGACAGCGCGATGCCGCTGCCGACGGCGAAGGTGGCGAGCGTGCGGCCGAGCGGGCCGGCGGGAATGTCGTAGGCCTTGGCGCTGGCGGCGTCCAGCGACACCGCACCGGCGGCGGAGGCAGGCAACCCCGCACCGGCCAGCCCGCCGAGGGCGAGCACCATCAGGGCATGGCGAAGGGCGGTGTTCAGGCGGCGCTCTGCAGGCGGGCGCGGAACGGACGGACGGGATGCGGACATGGAAACAGGCCTTTCGGTTGGGCAACGGTGAGTTCTTCACCTTCCTTGCCAGCCGAAACGAAAAAAAGTCTCACCCCTTGGCGAACATATTTCTCGGGGCGCGCGTGTTGGCGCCTGTCCCGGCGTCCGTGGCCGCATCCGTCTTCAGGCGCGGCACCAGCGTGACCCAGTACCCGCGCAGCCGCGTCACCGCATCCACCGGGTAGGTCGACACCAGCATGCGCAGCACGCGGTCGGTGTCCTCGAGGGGGAACGCGCCCGAAATGCGCAGGTTGCCCACGGCTGCGTCGCACTGCAGTGCGCCCGGCCGGTAGCGCGAGAGTTCGGCGGCGAAGTCGGCCAAGCGCATGCCATCGGCCAGCAGCATCCCTTGCGCCCAGGCCACGCCGGCTTCGTCCGCCGCGGTGAAGGCGTCGATCGCGTCGGCGCGGAAGCGGGCCTGCTGCCCGGCGGGGAGCACGCGCGATGCGGCCGCGCGCGGTGCGATGCGCACCGCGCCTTCGAGCACCGCGATGCGGGTGGCGCCGTCTTCCTTGCGCACGCTGAAGCGGGTGCCCAGCGCCTCCATGGTGCCGTGGCCGGTCGCCACGCGAAACGGCCGGTGCGCCGTGCCGGGGTCTGGCGCGGTGGCGATCAGGATCTCGCCCGCGTGCAGCACGACCAGGCGCTGCGCGCCGTCGAAGCTCACGTCGATCGCGCTGGCGGTGTTCAGCACGAGGCGGCTGCCGTCGGCCAGGCGCAGTTCGCGGCGCTCGCCGGTGGCAGTGCGGTGTTCGGCCGTCCAGCCGCGTTCGCTGGCAAGCTGCCAGCCCAGCCAGCCGGCGGGCACGGCCGCCAGCAGCGCGGCCAGCCGGCCGACGGCCGCGCGGCGTCCGCCGTCGCGCGCGGACCTCGCGGATTGCAAGGGACGCGCGAGCGAAGGCATCGCCAGCGCCGGGGGCAGGCCGCCGAGCTTGTTCATCAGCAGCTCGGCGCGCGCCCAGGCGCGGGCGTGGTCGGGATGGCTCTGGCACCAGTGCGCGCAGGCGCGGCGGTCGGCTTCGGTGACGGCGCTGTCGTGCAGGCGCATCAGCCACTCGGCCGCTTCGTCGAGCACGCGGGGCGCGAGCGCGGACGCCGGCGCGCCCAGCATGCTCGACGAGGCCGTGGACTTCATCGCGCGCTCATTCCATCAACGCCAGGCAGCCGCGAAAGCCTTGCTGCATGTAGCGCTTGACCGTGGCCAGCGACACGCCGAGCTCGCGCGCGATGTCCTCGTACTTCATGCCGTCGAGCTGCGACAGCAGGAAGGCGCGCCGCGCGAGCGGCTTGAGGGCGTCGAGCATGGCGTCGATCTCGTGCAGCGTCTGCAGGATGAGCAGGCGCTGCTCGGGCGACGGCGCCTCGGGCTCGGGCATGACGGCCAACGCCTCCAGGTAGGCCCGCTCCAGTGCCTGGCGCTGGTACCAGTTCACCAGGATGTTCTTGGCCACGCTCGTGAGGTAGGCGCGCGGCTGCGCAATGACTTCGGGGTTGCGCGCGGTGAGCAGGCGCGCGAAGGTGTCCTGCGCCAGGTCGGCCGCGTCGAACGAGTTGCCGAGCTTCTTGCGCAGCCATGACTGGAGCCAGCCGTGGTGGTCGCTATAGAGGGTGTGGACTTGCTGGAAGGCAGCTTCGGCGGACATGTCGAGCGGCACGGCGGCCGTATCGCCGCTCACAAATAAGAATTATTCTCATTGTAGACAAAAGTTGTCCGGCCGCCGGCGCGCCTGCCCGCTCACAGCCTCGGCGTGTACTTCACCGTGAACATCACATTGCGCGGATCGCCGTAGTTGTTGTTGCCGTTCGTCTCATTGAACGCCGGGATGTAGTAGCGCTTGTCGAAGATGTTGTTGATGTTCACGGCCAGGCTCACTTCCGGCGAGGCCTGCCAGGCCAGTCGCGCGCTCCACACCGTGAAGCCCGGCACCTTGAACGAGCGGTCGTAGCCCAGCGTTGCGCTCTGCACCGTGAAACCGCCGCCCACGCTGAGCCGGCTCCATGTGCCCGGCAGCTGGTAGTTGCTCCACACGCGCAGCATGTGTTTGGGCGTCCACTGGCTGAACACCTGGCCTTGGTTGTCCGGGTCCTCCAGGAACTTGGTGGTGTTGTAGGTGTAGCCGGCCGTGAGCTGCAGCCGCGGCGCGATCTCGCCGCTCACCTCGGCCTCGAAGCCTTCGCTGCGCACCTTGCCCGACGACTTGTAGCAGTACCAGTCGTCGCAGGCGTAGCCGCTGTCGTAGTCGGTCACGGCGCGGTTGCGGTGGTCGTAGCGGAACACGGCCAGCGAAGCGTTCAGGCGCCCGTCCATTAGCTCGCCCTTCAGGCCCAGCTCCAGGTTGCGCCCGGTGATGGGCTTGAGCGGCTGGCCGCCCTTGGCCAGTTCGCTCTGCGTCTCGAACACCTCGGTGGCGCTGCCGTAGGCCGACCACTGCTTGTTCAGCGCATACACCAGGCCGACGTACGGCGTGATCTTGCCGTTGGTGGTCACGGTGCTGCGGGTGTCCCGCACGCGGTCCGCGTAGAGGTAGTCGTACCAGCTCGCGCGCGCGCCGACGATGGCCGTGAGCGGCTCCGCCAGCCTGGCGCGCCAGGTGCCGTACACGCCCGACTGGCTGATGTCGTAGGAGGTGCGGCTGCGGGTGCCGCCGGCCGCCAGGATGGTGTCGTAGCTCTGCGCCGGGCGGTCGTGGTCGATGGCGAAGATGTTGCCGCCGCCGCTGAACCGGCGCGCGTAGCGGTCGTTCGAGGTGAACTTGGCGTAGTTCGCGCCCACGGTCACGTCGTGCTCCATCGACAGCGCATCGAAGCGCCCGCGCAGGTACACGTCGAGCCCCGACTTCTTCGAATCGAACAGGGTGTCCCAGTCGGCGAAGGTCAGGCCGCTGCCGTCGGGCTGCACGTCGCCGTGCATGCGCTGGTGCTGCGAGGTGTTCTTCTCGTTCATGGCCAGCACCGAGGCCTTGAGCTTCCAGTTCTGGTTGAAGCGGTGCTCCAGGTCTGCGTACACCGTGGTCTGGTCGAGCGCGTGGTGGTTCCAAAGCGCGCCGGTGTACACCGAGCGCGGCAGGCCGATGTCGGTGCCGTCCGGAAAGCGCGGAAAGCCGCGCAGCATCGGGCGGCCCCGGCCTTCCTGGTTGCTGATGCCGAAGCCCACGGTGGTGTCGCTCGACACGTCGTAGTCGATGGCGGCGTAGAGCGAGCGCGTCTTGCCCCACACGAAGTCGGTGAACGAGCGGCTGCGGTCTTCGTCGATCACCACGCGGCCGCGCAGCGTGCCCTCGGCGTTGAGCGGGCCGCCCGCGTCGAGCTGCACGCCGTAGTGGTCCCACGAACCGGCTTTGGCCGTCAGCGTGAGCGTCTTCTCGGCCTGGCCGCGCTTGCGCACCAGGTTCACCGCGCCGCCCGGGCTGCCAGTGCCCTGCATCAGGCCGGCGGCACCGCGCAGCACTTCGAGCCGGTCGTAGAACGCCAGGCCTTCGGTGGCCCAGTTGCCCAGCGAATACCAGTTGCGCGGCACCGGCACGCCGTCGTACTGCCAGGCGTCGATCTGGAAGCCGCGCGACGACAGCACCATGCCCGGCCCCACGCCCTTCACGCCCACCAGCCCGGTGACGGCGTTGGCGGCGTCGCGCAGGTCGACGAGGCCCTGGTCGTCCAGGCGCTGCCGCGTGACCACGCTGACCGACTGGGGAATGTCCTTCAGCGCCTGCTCGCCCTTGCCGAGCGTGACGGCGCGCGCGGTGTACGAGCCCGTGCCTTCGGTGGTGGCGCTGCGCTCGGCTTCGGCCATCACGGTGACGGGGGCGAGCGTGCTGCCGTCCGCGCTGTTGTTTGCGCCGTTGCTCGCGCCGCCCACGGTGGACGCACGCAATGCGTAGGCGCCGCCCGCGCCACCCGCCGCTTCGAGCCCCGAGCCGGCCAGCAGGCGCGCAAAGCCTTCGCGCACCGCATGGCTGCCCTGCAGCCCGGGCGACTTGCGGTTCTGCACCAGGGCCGAGGGCATCGTGATGCTCACGCCCGCCGCCGCGGCAAAGCCGGAGAGCGCCTCGTCCAGCGGGCCGGGCGCGATGCTGTAGACCTTGCGCGGGCCGGCCTGCGCAGCGGATGCATCGGTCGACGCATCGGCGGGCAGGGTCTGCGCGGCCGCGGTGCCCGCGGCGCAGGCCATGGCAAGCAGCGCGCCGTGCACCGCGCGCGAGAGGTGGGATTCGAAAGGAAGCGGTCGGCGACGGGCCATGAAGTGATCTCTCGCAAAGGATGTGAAGTTGCTGTTCCTCAAGGCTTCACACGCGAGAAAACAAAAAGGGACACGGCGCGGCAAAGAAAAAATCTGAAGCCGGCCGTCATCGGCCCGGCCCATGCCTCAGCCGCCGGGCGCCACCACCGTCACCCAGTAGCGCGTGCGAAAGAGCACGTCCACCGGCAAGGCCTGCGGCAGGCTGTCGAGCACCGGGCCGGTGTCGTTCAGCTGGAACACGCCCGACACGCGCAGCTCGGCCACCGCCGGGTCGCAGCGCAGCACGCCGGGCCGGTAGCGGCCGAGCTCAGCAAGGAAGTCGTGCAGCCGCATGTTCTTCGCGCGCAGCACGCCGCGCGACCAGTCGTCGGCTTCGGGGCCCACCGGCACAACAGCGTCGACGGCCGACGCCGAGAAACCGGCCTGCTCGCCCGCGCGCAGCACCACGGCCGGGCCGCGGGCGTCCTCGGGCCGCACCTCCACCGCGCCTTCGAGCACCGCGACGTGGCTGCGCCGGTCTTCGTGCTGACGCACCACGAAGCGCGTGCCCAGGGCCCGCAGCCGGCCTTGCGCGGTCTCGACCACGAAGGGACGGTAGGCCGGGTCGCCGGAAGGCACGCCGTCGGGCGCGGTGTCGATCCGTATCTCGCCCGCGCGCAGGCGCACGAGGCGCTGCGTGGTGCCGTAGGCCACGTCGATGGCCGTCGCGGTGTTGAGCTGGATGCGCGTGCCGTCCGGCAGGCGCACCTCGCGGCGCTCGCCGGTGGCGGTGCGGTGGTCGGCCAGCCATTCGCGCGCCGGCGAGGCGCGCCATGCGAGCCAGCCCGCGGGCGCTGCGGTCAGCAGCACGGCGAGCGTCTTGACGGCGGTGCGGCGGTCGGCGCGCGCCGTGCGGCCCAGCGCGGGCATCGCCAGCCCGCCCGGGAGCAGGCCGAACTTGCGGCTCACCTTCTCGGCGCGCTGCCAAGCCGCCTCGTGCAACGGATCGGCTTCGCGCCAGCGCGTCCAGCGCGTGCGCTCGGCCGGCGTGGCCTCGCCCGACTGGATCAGGAAGAACCATTGCGCCGCCTGCAAGGCGATGCCTTCGTCCACGGCGGCGGGCCGCTGCGCGTGTGCGCTCATTCGAAAACCTCCGCGCTGCGCGCTGCGGTGCGAGCTTGCTTGGGGCGGCCCGGCGCGGCGCTCATTCCACCAGCAGGATGCAGCGCGCCATCGCCTCGGCCATGTAGCGCTTGACGGTGCGCTCGCTCACCGCGAGCTTCAGCGCGATCTCGGCGTAGCCCAGCCCTTCGAGCTGCGCCATCAGGAAGGCCTGGCGCACCGGCGGCGCCAGGCCGTCGAGCATGGCGTCGATCTCCTGCAGCGTCTCCAGGACGATGGCCTGCTGCTCGGGCGACGGCGCCTGCGGCTCGGGCAGCGCACCCAGCGCGTCGAGATAGGCCTGCTCCAGCGAGCGCCGGCGGTACAGGTTGGCCAGCAGCCGCTTGGCGACCACCGTGAGGTACGCGCGCGGCTCGCGCAGCTGCCAGCCGTCCTGCCGCTCGGGCGTGTGGTCCGGCGCGGCGAGGATGCGCAGGAAGGTGTCCTGCGCCAGGTCCGCCGCATCGAAGGCGTTGCCGAGCTTCTTGCGCAACCAGCCCTGCAGCCAGCCGTGGTGGTCGCTGTAGAGCGCGTGGAGGTGCGGATGGTGAAGTACGGAATCGGCGGCCATGGCGGACGTTGCACGGCGACCATGGCCGCCTCAAATAAGAATTGTTCTCATTTTAGTGAGGTTCTTGATTGCATCAGCGTCGAGGCTTCAAGTCATTTTTTCTGCGTCGACAACGTTCACTCCCGCCTGCGGCGCAAGGGCGGCTTCAAGCAATGACTCGGCAATGGAGGACGCCGGATTCAATCGCCAGCGCTGAGGCAGCAGCGGTCCCGCGACGTTCAGCATGCCGACGATCAAACGCTCTCCCAGTCGAAATTCGTCGCGATGCCCTCCGATCACGCCAGGGCGCACCAACGTCAGTGCGTCGAAGCCGACCTGACGCAGCCCGTTCTCCAGCTCACCCTTGACCCGGTTGTAGAAAAACCGCGAATCGGCAGCAGCACCGATCGCTGAGTTCAGCACGTAGGTCGGCGTCCCGTGTGCGCGTGCCAATCGCGCAACGGCCAGCGGGTAGTCGTGGTCAACCCGGCGGAATGCCGTCTGCGACCCTGCCCTTCGCAGGGTAGTGCCGAGCGAGCAGATGACGGCGTCGGCGCGCCACCAGCTGGCATCTTCATCGAGCCGCTCGTAGTCCACCAACGGACACGACAACCTGGGATGCGTCGGCAACGCGCGCCGGCTCGGCGCGACGATGGCATCCACCCGTGGATCGGCCAGCGCCCGTTGCAGCACATGGCGTCCGACCAAACCGGTGGCACCGACCAAAAGCAATTTTTTTCTCGGGCCGGTCATGCGCGCGCGAACCATTCAACGGATTCGCCACCGGCGAGGCCGCGGCCCGCGATGAATACTGGAACCATCGTCGATCCCTTGTCGTGTCGTGGGCCCGCCGCAGCGAAAGACGCGGCGGCGGGCCAACCTGGGTGAAGCGTCAAGGCGCCACGTGGGTGTGGAAGATCTTGCTGATCACCGTCCATTGACCTTCAACCTTCAGAAGGTGGAAGAAGTCGGTGAAGCAGAAACCCGAGACGTCGTTGGTGTCGATGCGCGCGCTGGCAGCGGTGCCGACGATGTCGACCCTGACGACGGCACCTTGGGCTTCGGGCGACGGGCGGAATCCACTGTCGATGCCGTCGAACAGAGCCTGGATCGCGCCGCCGCTCAGCTTGCCTTCGCCATCGACGCTGAACATCGTCGCCTTGTCGCTGAAGGCCGGCTTCATGATGCTGCTCTTGGCCTGCTTGCAGCCTTCGTTGTACTTGTTCAGCACTTCGACGATGGCTTGGTATTCCGGCACGTAGGTGGGTTTGTTCATGGTGTCACTCCTGGTGGTTGAAAAGATTCGTCAGAAAAAGCCGGTCGCTGTTGGCCGGCATGGGCGTCAGACCGTGCAGCTGTCCGCAGCGGTTTCTTCCGCAGAGACCCAGGGTCCCAGCTGGCGCAGCTTGTCTTCGCGATGGTCCAGCCACCACCCGGCCTGGATGTTCCAGTCGGCATGCGCCGCGTCCGTGCGGGCGGCCCCGAGCGTGTGCTGCGCGTGCAGCGGAAAGTGCGGATCGCGCAGCGCTGCATGGCCGAGCGCGACCAGGTCGGCTTGGCCCGACGCGATGACCTCTTCGGCCTGGCGCGGATCGGTGATCATTCCCACAGCCATGGTGCCGATGCGCGCCTCGCGACGGATCTGCGCAGCGAATGGCACCTGGAAGCCGTATCCGCTGGGGTATTCGAAAACACCGAAGCCGCCCGACGAGCAGTCGATGACATCGACGCCGATCGCCTTCAAGGCCGTGGCGAACGCCACGCTGTCGTCGATCGTCCACCCGCTGCGGCTGCCATCGACCGCCGACACGCGCACAAACAGCGGCTTGTCCTGCGGCCAGACCTCGCGCACCTCGCGCGCAATCTCCAATGGCAGGCGGATGCGGTTCTCGAAGCTGCCACCGTAGTTGTCGCTGCGGTCGTTGGTCAGCGGCGACAGGAACGCGTTGAGCAGGAAGCCATGCGCACAGTGCAGTTCCAGCACCTCGAATCCTGCCCGCAGTGCGCGGCGCACCGCGGCGACGAAATCTGCACGCACCTTCGCGATGCCTCCGGCGTCCAGCGCCTTGGGCACCAGCCAGCCCTTGGCCGCAGGCTGCGCGCTCGGCGACACCACCTGCCAGGGATGCTCGCCACGCGCGGCATCACGCGCGTCGAGCGGGCCATTGCCTTCGAAGGCGCGCTGGATGCTGGCCTTGGGGCCGGCATGCGCCAGCTGGATGCCGGGCGTTGCGCCGTAAGCCTTGGCGAAAGCGGCGATGCGCGACAGTCCTTTGATGTGGGCGTCATCCCACAGGCCCAGGTCGCCATGCGTGATCCGGCCGTCGGGCGACACGGCCGTTGCCTCCACCATCAGCAGCCCGAAGCCGCCGAGGGCAAAACGGCCGTAGTGGGTGGCGTGGTAATCGTTGACATGCCCATCGGTTGCCGTGTACTGGCACATCGGGCTGAGGGCGACGCGGTTGCGCAGGGTCACGCCGCGCAAGGTCAAGGGTTCAAACAGTTTGCTCATGTTCCGTTGTTGAAGGATGGATCGATGGATCGCCTGGCGGGTGAAACGAGCGATGGTCCACAGCGCAAGAAGCGCCGCGACCAGCCCACCCCATGTCAGCCATTATGTATCGTCCGCTACACAACCTCTATTGTATAGTGGTCGCTACAGATTCCATCAAGCCATCAGAAATTTCGAGGTGAGAACATCTATGCCGAATGAAAGATCGCTCACAGAGCCTCCTCTGAACAAGGGCGGGCGCCCGCGCGGCTTCGACCGCGACCAAGCCCTGACACATGCGCTGGATGTGTTCTGGCGCAGGGGCTACGAACTGGCGTCGGTGGCTGAGTTGTGTTCCGCGATGGGGGTCAATCCACCCAGCCTCTATGCCGCATTCGGAAACAAGTCCAAGCTGTTTCTGGAAGCGGTGGACTTCTATGAGCATCGCTACTGGGATGCGACCTGGGAGGCGCTGGAGGTCGAACCTGACATCCACCAGGCTGTTGCGAATTTCTTCGATGCTTCCGCCCGCATTCTGTTGTCGCCGCAGGCGCCTTGCGGTTGCCTCGTGGCGCTGGCTGCCGTCAGCGTATCCGACGCATCGGTGGAAGTCAGGGAGGCCATCGACGCATTGCGCCTGGAGGGCAAGGCGTTGTTCGTCAAGCGTCTCAAGCGCGCTGTCAAGGAGGGTCAACTGCCTGCGCAGACAGAGCTGAAGTCGTTGGCGGGCGCGCTCAACACCATGCTTGAAGGACTGTCGATTCAAGCGCGCGACGGACTGAGCACGTCTGAAATGAGGCGCCTCGCGGCGCACGCGGTGCGCTTGCTGCCGACCCGCCCGTCCGCCGACGCGTGATATGGCGTGGCTCGTGCTCGCGGCGATGATGGCGGTCACGGCTGCGGTCGCAGGCAGGCCGATGCGCATGTCGGCTCTTACTGCTTCGAATGGACATGAGGAGAGCAACCCTTGATCGCAGAACTCAAGACTTTCATTGCCGTCTGCAAGCACGGCACCTTCGCGGCGGCCGCCGACCGAATCGGCCTGACGCAATCTGCGGTCAGCAGCCAGATCCGGCGGCTCGAGCAGTCGCTGGGGTTCGAACTTTTCGACCGCACCGGCCGCTCCGCTACGTTGAATGCATCGGGGCAGACAACGCTTTCGCGCGCCGAAGAAATATGCGCGCTCTATGCGAAGCTGGGCGATGCGCCTGACGACAGTTCGACGCGGGGTCTCTTGCGAATCGGCGCCATCGCTTCGACGCAGTCGACACTGCTCGCCCGCGCTCTTGGACGCCTGCGCGCCGCTTACCCCATGGTGCGCGTGCACGTGTCGCCAGGTGTTTCCATGCGATTGATGGACGACCTGGATGCCGGCAAGATCGATGCCGCGGTGATCATCAGGCCGCCATTCGGCCTGCTTCCCGAGTTGACCTGGACCGCACTGGTGCACGAGCCCTTCGTCCTTGTGGTGCCGGACTCGATCAAGGGAAGAAACTGGCGCGAATTGCTTCAGGCGCAACCTTTCCTGCGGTACGACCGCGCCTCGTTCGGTGGCCGGATGGTCAAAGGCTTTCTTCGTCGCGAGGGACTTTCGGTCAACGAAGCCATCGAGGTCGACGAGATCTCCGGGCTCGTGCATCTGGCCTCCAAGGGCTTGGGGGTATCGCTCATTCCGATGGTCGAGGCGCACCTTCCGTTGCCGCCGAACCTGCGCGTGATCTCGCTGGGCGAGGCGACTTTTTACCGGGAGATCGGCCTGCTGCAGCGCAAGCTGCGCGCCACGCCGCCCATCGTCGTGCAGTTTGCCCAGTGCCTTCGGGAGTCCTGCGAGGAGCATGGACGGACGGCAAATTCGTCGACCGGTACCGGCTCTAGAGCACCGCGCAAAGTGCAGGTGGCTGCGCAACGTTGAGCGCATCGACAGCGCCGGCCAAATGGCCGTGCCAGGCGAATTCAGCAGCCCGAGCCGATTTGCCGCGCAGTCGAGCCACCCAGAGATGAAGGTTTCTGATGCGCACTACCGCGCCTCGTACGCCTCCATCGGCTTGTCGGTTGGATTCGCCCAAGCCGCCTTGGTCATTTCGGTCGCAGGCAGTCCGACGATCGCGTTCTGAGGCGGGATCGGCTTCATGAACCACTTGTCATAGATGCGAGCGACCTCGCCGCTTTTGGCCATCGCCACAATGCTCTGATCGACGGCGTTCTTGAAAGCCGCATCGCCCTTGGGCAGCATGATCGCAATGGGCTCGGTGCTCAGGACCTGATCGAGCAATTTGTATTGCGCGGGCTCTTTGCTCTTCGAGATCAGTGTGGCGAGGATCTGTCCATCCGCGACAAAGGCGTCGGCACGGCCGGTCTCCAACAAGAGAAACCCCTCGCTGTTGTCCTTGGCCATCAACTCGGTCGCTTCGCTCTTGAGCTTTCGCAGCAGCTGGACGGATGTGCTTCCGCTCGTGGCGGCGACTGTCTTGCCCGCAAGCTGAGCTGTCGACTTGATCGGCGAACCGGCCTTGACCGCAATGCGAACCCCCTCGACATAGAGCGTAGGCGCGAAGGCAACATCTTTCTGGCGCGCGGCGTTGTTCGTCGTCGTGCCGCATTCGATGTCGACCGTTCCGTTCTGGACCAGCGGTATGCGGTTTTGTGGCGTTACCAGCTGGTATCGCGTTTCCAGCTTGTCGAGCTGCGCCGACTTCTTGATGTCGGCGATGACGCGCTCGCAGATTTCGACATGAAAGCCGGTGTACTTGCCCGGCCCCGTGGTGAACGACATGGCACCGGAACCATCGCGCACACCCATCGTGATCACGCCCGAGTCCTTGATCTTCTTCAGGGTGTCCGTCTGGGCGGCCGCAGAGGCTGCGAACATCACCAAGGCGCTGGCCACGGCCGCGCTGACCAGCGTCTGAGTTTTCATGATGGCGCTCATTTCGCGAAGAGCGAGTTCAGGTCCGCGAAAGACTTCATCTCGATGGCATTGCCCGAGGGGTCGAGGAAGAACATCGTGGCCTGTTCACCCGGTTCGCCCTTGAACCGGATGTAGGGCTCGATCACGAACTCGGTCTTCCGGGCGACCAGCTTGTCTGCCATGGCCTGCCACCTGTCCATCGGCACGATCGCGCCGAAATGACGTACCGGCACCTGATGTCCGTCGACGGCACTGCTGGTCTTGTGACCGCATTCGTCGGGTGCCAGGTGGGCGACGATCTGGTGACCGTAGAAGTCGAAATCGACCCACTCCGGGGCGCTTCGGCCTTCAGGACAGCCCAGCAGGTCGCCGTAGAAGGCTCGAGCTTCGGCAATGTCCCGCACGGGGAAAGCGAGATGGAATGGGATGCGTTGAGTTGCTTCTGTCATGGCGTCGCGTGGGGTTCAAGTTGGGATGGCGCAACTTTAAGAACGAAAGCCCACAACCGAAAACGCTATATTTCTTTGCTGAGCTCCACTAATTTCTATGTATGGAGCGACAGGCCCCGGAGCCGGAATGGCGATGGCGCTGCGCCGCCTAGCGCTGCCGCGCACCTTTCGCGCCCCGTGAGGCCTGCGCCGCGATCAGGTCGTACAGCGCCTGCGCCGCCGGCGACAGCCGCGCCGTGCGCCGCGTCATGAGCACCAGCGTGCGCGACACCCGGGGCTCCACCAGCTCGATGGTCTTCAGCGACGGGTACGCCCCCTTCTGCAGTGCCAGCCGCGGCACCACCGCAGCCGCCACGCGCTCGGCCACCAGCCCCACCGCCGTCGAGCTGCGCTGCACCTCGTAGAAGGGCTGCAGGTTCGCTGCGGCGGCGCCCAGCGCACCGTCGAGCAGCGGCCGGTTCTCGCTCGCCTGCCCCGCGAAGATCAGCGGGTGCGGCTGCAGCTGCCGCCAGGCCACGCGCTTGCGCCCGGCCAGCGGATGCGAGGGGTGGCAGATCAGCACGTAGTCGTCCTCGATCAGCGGCACGCTCGTGAGCTCGGGCGAATGCGCGCCCGCCATGCCGATGCCGAACTCCACCTCGCGGTGCAGCACCGCATGCGCCACGGCGGCCGACGCGTGGTCGAGGATCTTGATGCGGTTGTGCGGATGGCGCGCCGAGTAGGCCTGCATGATGCGCGGCAGAAACTGCACGCCCGCCGTGGGCACGCAGGCCATCGACACGTCGCCGCGCTCGGCCTTGCCGGTCTCGCGGATTTCCAGCAGCGAATCGGACAGCTCCACCAGCAGCCGCCGCGCGCGCGGCACGAAGTCGCGCCCGATGGTGGTGAGCGACACCGAGCGCGTGGTGCGCTCCACCAGCGCCACGCTCAAAAAGTCTTCCAGCTTGCGCAGCCGCTGCGTGATGGCGGTCTGCGTGACATGCAGCGCATCGGCCGCCGCCTGGAAGCCGCCCTCGTCGGCAATGGCCACGAAGGCCTGGATTCCGAGGATGTCGATCTTCATCAGATTTATGAATCAATGGCCAGAATAAATTCATTTTACGAACGGAAAGCGCCTCGGCAAACTGCGCCCACCACAGCAAGGAACACCCCGATGACCTGGTCCGCCAAGCAATACAGCGCCTTCGAAGAAGAACGCACACGACCGGTCCGCGACCTGGTCGCCGCCGTCCCGCACAGCGAACGCCCGGTGCGTTTCGCCATCGACCTGGGCTGCGGTCCGGGCAACTCCACCGAGGTGCTGGCGCAGCGCTTTCCGCAAGCCGCGGTGAGCGGCATCGACAGCTCCGGCGACATGATCGAAGCGGCGAAGAAGCGCATGCCCGACGTGCCCTTCGCCGTGGCCGACATCGCGGCATGGCGCGCCGCGCAGCCGATGGACGTGATCCTGGCGAACGCGTCGCTGCAATGGCTGCCGGACCACGCCACGCTCTACCCGCAACTGGCCCGCCAGCTCGCGCCCGGCGGCCACCTGGCCATCCAGACGCCCGACAACCTCGAGGAGCCCGCGCACCGGCTGGCACGCGAGGTGGCGGCCGCCCCGGCGTTCGCGGACCGCATCGGCACCGTGCGGCATCCCGCGCGGCACGGCGCGATCGACTACTACGCGATGCTTCGGCCGCACTGCAGCCGTGTCGACGTGTGGCGCACCACCTACTACCACCCGCTGGCAGGCGCGGCGGCGGTGGTCGAGTGGTTCAAGGGCTCGGCGCTGCGGCCCTACCTCGCGCTGCTCGATGCGGCGCAGCAGGCCGCGTTCCTGGCGCGCTACCAGGAGGCGATAGCGCAGGCCTACCCGGCACTGGCCGACGGCAGCGTGCTGCTGCCGTTCCCGCGGCTGTTCATCGTCGCCAGCCGCTGAAACGGTCCGCGCCCGGCGAGGCCCGGGGTGGGTTCTGTCCTGTTTTTGCGTAGATGCGCACGGTTCTTCGGCGGCGCGCCGTCCCAGAATGAACCGGCCGTGGCCTGCACGGCACGCGCATTCCATAAAACCAAGGAGACCCTCATGTCCAGTTCTCGTCGCGGCCTGCTGGCCGCATCCGCCGCCATGGCCACCGGTGCCATCGCCGGTTGTGCATCGCCTGCAGGCGCTGGCCGCGCGCCGGGCACACCGGCCACGGCGTTCGACGTTCCGGTGTCGACCATTCCGATCGTCGGCAGCGAGCAGGTCTATCCGGTGCGCCGCATCTATTGCATCGGCCGCAACTACGAGGCCCATGCGCGCGAGATGGGCTCCGACCCGACGCGCGAGCCGCCCTTCTTCTTCCAGAAGCCGGCCGATGCGATCCAGGTCGTGACGCCCGGCGTGGTGGCCGACCACCCCTACCCGTCGCTCACGAAGAACTACCACTACGAAGTGGAACTGGTGGTGGCGCTGGCCAAGGGCGGGCGCAACATTCCGGCCGCCTCGGCGCTCGACCACGTGTACGGCTATTCGCTGGGCCTGGACATGACGCGCCGCGACCTGCAGCGCGAGATGGGCGACCAGAAGAAGCCGTGGGAAATCGGCAAGAGCTTCGACCACTCGGCACCCATCGGGCCGATACACCCCGTGGCAAAGGTGGGGCACTTCACCGACGGCGCGATCTGGCTCAAGGTGAACGGGCAGACCAAGCAGAGCGCCACGCTCAAACACATGATCTGGTCGGTGGCCGAGCAGATCAGCCGCCTGTCGCAGGCCTTCGAGCTGCAGCCGGGCGACATCATCTACTCGGGCACGCCCGAGAACGTGGGACCGGTGGTGCGTGGCGACCTGATCCAGATCCACATCGACAGGCTGCCCGAACTGTCGGTGCGCATCGTCTGAAGGCAAGGGCCGCGCAGGCGGGCGGCGCGGCCCTCGTTTTTTCTACCAGATCGATGCCGATCATCGGGCCTTCGCCATTTCCAGCCCCGCCATGCCCCAGCCTCCCAAAGCCATTTACGTCGACGACCTGCACGCCCCGCAGGTGTTCGCGGACGAAGTCTCGGGCTACTGGGTCAACGCGGGCTGCGTCCACATCACCCTGGATGCCAGCCGCGTCGACCACAGCTCCGACAACTGCCCCGTCAACCGCGCCGCGGTGCTGCGGCTCACGCTGCCGATTCCCATCGCGCAGGTGCTGGCCGTCAGCCTGTACGACTTCCTGAAGCAACGCGGGCTGGCGCCTGCGCCGGGGAACGGGCACTGAAGGGCCCCAAACCGCACCGGGTTGCAAGGCCACCTTCCCAGATTTCTACGAGATGCGCCACGAAGATGAGATTCATTCTTATCCATCAAGTGAGCCACCGTTGAACCCAAGACGCCCGAGCGCCGCCACCCCGTCCACTTCATTCAAGCGCACCGCGCTCGGCCCGCCAGCGCGCGCCACGCTGCTGGTGTTGTGGGCCGCCACGCAAGGCGGCCGTGCGCTGGCACAGGACGCGCAGGCTCCCGAAGGCACCGCGCTGCCCACGGTGACCGTCACGGCGGACTCGCAGGACGACACGCCCCAGCACCTGCGCGCGAAGGTGAGCAGCGGCGCGCTCGGCGCCCGCTCGCAGCTGGAAACCCCCTTCTCCACCACCGTGGTGCGCAGCGAAGACATGGCCGAGCGCCAGGTGTCCAAGCTCGGCGACGTGTTCGCGCTGGACGCCTCGGTGTCCGACAACAGCGGCGCCTACAACAGCTGGGCCAGCTACATCACGGTGCGCGGCCTGCCGCTGGACTGGCAGAACGGCTACCGCATCAACGGCCAGCCCTTTCTGAGCTACGCCATCACGCTGCCCTACGAGCAGTTCGAGCAGATCGAACTGCTCAAGGGCTCCTCGGGCTTCATGTACGGCTTCGGTTCGCCCGGGGGCATCATCAACTACGTGACGAAGAAGCCGGGCGACACGCCGGTGCGCAGCATCGAGGTCGGCTACAAGACCGCCGGCATCTGGAGCGAGCACGTCGACCTGGGCGGGCGCTTCGGCGCGGACGAGCGCTTCGGCTACCGGCTCAACGCCACGCACGAGGAAGGCAAGACCTACAACGACGGCCAGGTGCGCCGCAACTCGGTGTCGCTCGGCCTGGACGCCAGGCTCACCGACAAGCTCACCTGGACCTTCGACTCGCTCTACCAGAAGCGAACCGCCACCGGCCAGACGCCATCGATCTACACCGGCAGTTACACCGGCACCGCCCTGCCCGCCACCATCGGCGCGAACAATGCGAACCTGGTGAGCGCGGGCCAGCACCTGGCCACCGACTTCAACCTGTATGCCACCGGCCTGCAGTACCAGCTCTCGCCCGACTGGACGCTCGCCACCAGCTACAGCCACAGCAGCGCATCGCGCAGCCGCAACGAGAGCATCGCCTACCTGCAGGACGCGGCCGGCGGCTACGACGACTACCGCTACGACGGCGCCGAAGCCCACCGCTTCAACCAGTGGCAGGCCACGGCCACGGGCAGGCTGCGCACCGGCGGCTTCGAGCACCAGGTGACGCTGGGCGCGTCGTGGCAGAAGCAGGTGAACACCTACAGCGCCAACAGCGTCTACCAGCTGATCGGCACCGGCAGCATCTTCGCGCCGAACACCAACGCCTACGGCAGCACCACGGCCTTCCTGCCCTACCGCAGCAGCGACATCACGCAGCGCGCGGTGTTCGCGAGCGACACGCTGAAGCTGTCCGACCGATGGTCGGTGCTGGCAGGACTGCGCAGCACCACCTCCGAGCAGAACGGCTACGACATCGCCGGCCTGCAGAACTCCGGCTACCGAAGGAGCGGCGTGCTCACGCCCACGCTGGCGCTGATGTTCAAGCCCGCACCGGACACCACGCTGTACACCAGCTACGTCGAGTCGCTGGAGCCGGGCAGCACGGTGAGCCACCTCTACGCCAACGACGGTGAACTGTTCAAGCCGCTGAAGAGCCGCCAGTACGAGCTGGGCCTGAAGACCCAGCGCGAACGCTGGAGCGCCACGGCCGCGCTGTTCCGCATCGAGCGCGGCGCGGAGTACGCCAACAGCGCCAACGTGCTGGTGCAGGACGGCCAGTCGATCTACCAGGGCCTGGAGCTCGGCGCCTCCACGCGGCTGGGCTCGCAATGGCAGGTCGGCGCCAACCTGATGCTGCTGGACAGTTCGTACCAGCGCGGCAGCAGCTACGTCGGCAACCGCGTGGCCGGTGCGCCGAAGATGGTGGCGACCGCGCAGGTGGCCTACGACGTGGCGCAGGTGCCGGGCCTGAGGCTGTCGGCCGACCTGAAGTACACGGGCGGCACCATGCTCGACGCGTCGAACCAGCTGAGCCTGCCGGGCTACACCGTCGCCAACATCGGCGCGAGCTACATCACGCGCATCGGCGGACGCCCCACCACCTTCCGCGCGGCCATCAACAACGTGGCGAACCGGCGCTACTGGGAGTACCAGTACGACAGCTACATCAAGCCCGGCGATCCGCGCACCTTCAGCCTGAGCGCCAAGCTCGATTTCTAGCCGCCCATGACATCGCTGCTCCATCGAACGACAACGGCCGCCGGCGCGCTGTGCCTGTGCCTGGCGTGCGGCATGTCGAATGCCGCAGCGCAGGCCCGCGTGGTGTCGAGCACCTGGCTTCCGGGCGGCAAGTACGTGCAGGTCTGCGCGTTCGAGGGGGCCGAGTACATGACGATCACCGCGGACCCGCCCGGCGCATGCCTGGGCGGCGCTCCCGCCGAGACTGCGCGGCAGCCGGCGCCGGCGCCGCCGTCGGCACCCGTGGTCCCGCGCGCGGAGGCCTTTCCCACGTCGTCCAGCTATGTCGGCAGCTTCTTCATCGACCCTCTCGCGGCGGCACTGCGCGCCACTGGACTGGGCCTGCTGCTGGGCGGCAGGTGACTGCAAGGGCCGCTAGCGGCGCGTCGCGGCCGACGTCCAATTTTTATCCCGTTTTGAAGTTCACCATCTGCGCATGAAAAGCCCTTGGCATCGCAACACCCACGGCGTCTCGCAGGCGCTGCGCTTCAACGATCTGCTGGCGGCGGGTCCGGCCAAAGGCCAGCACCCGAGGCTTCCCTTGCCGGCGCAATGGCACCAGCCCAAGCCCGCGCACGCCGCCCCCCGCCGCCCGCGCAAGACCGCATGGATGCCCGGCCTTGCAGGCCTGCTGGCGTTCGGGGCGCTCGCGCTGGGCGTCTTCGTGGCCGGCAGCGACACCTGCGCGGCGCATGAAACCGGCGGCGGCGACTACAGCCAGTCGACCCTCGCGCCGATCACCGACTCGAGCGCCGATGCAACACCCGCCAACGCGCACAGCGGCGCCTGCAGGCGCAAGCACAAGGCCGGCCGCTTCGCGCATCCGAAGACGGTGCCCTGAGCGCCTCGCCCGTGTTCAGGCCCGAGCCCTTCTCCAGCGCCCTGGTGGTGGAAAGCGACCCCGCGGTCGCGAGCCGCATGCGGCGCATCCTCGGCGCGCTGGCGCCGGGCCGGCAGGTGCTGCTGGCACCCACGCGCGCGCAAGCCGACGGCCTGCTGGCCATCGTCCGGTTCGACCTGGTGCTGGTCGACATGCAGCTTCACCCGCACGGCGACGGCGCGCGGCTGATTGCGCAGGTGCGCGCCGCGCAACCTCGCGCGCAGGTCGTCGCGATGTCGCGCATGGACAACCACGACCTGGTGCTGCGCGCCTTCGCCTCGGGTGCCACGGGCTACCTGCTGAGCGAGGCCGAAGACGCCGAGATGGCCTATGCGCTGCGGGCCCTGCAGAGCGATGGCGCCGCGCTCGACTCACGCGTGGCGCGCCGCGTGCTGGGCATGCTGGCCGCATCGCTGCAGCCCGAGGCGGGCCTGCCGCAGCCGCCGGCGGCGCAGTGCGCGCTGAAGCCGCGCGAACTGCAGTTCCTGCGGCTGGTCGCGGGAGGCCTGAGCAACCGGCAGATCGCGCACACGCTTTCGCTGTCGATCCACACCGTCGATTTCCACGCGAAGAACACCTACCGCAAGCTGGACGTCAGGTCCCGGACCCAGGCCATCCTGGAGGCAACGCGCCACGGCCTTCTGGGCTGAGGGGCTGCGGCTGCCGCGTCAGGACGGTCAGCAACGCCAGGTGCTTCGCATCCCAGGCGAAGAACAGCGCCAGCAGCACGGCGTCGCCAACGGCCAGCGCGATCAGGGTGCGCCAGTCCCACAGCCAGTCGAGGAATGTCATGAGGCTATAGAGATGATGAATGCGAAGCCTCCAGCTTGCGGCCCGCGCATTGCCCGCAGATTTCAGCGTGTTGCAGCGAGCCCGCCGCGCGGGGCCGGCCGCGAAGGCTCAGGCATCGCGCGTGCGCGTGACCGCGGGCACGAACATGTAGCCCTCGTTGCGCACGGTGCGAATCAGGTCGGCCCGCACCTCGCCCGCCGCCAGCTTGCGGCGCAGGCGGCTGATCTGCACGTCGATGGCGCGGTCGTACGAATCGCTTTGCGCGCCCAGCGCGTACGCCACCAGCTGGTCGCGCGTGAGCACGCGCCGCGGGTGCTGCACCAGCGCGCGCAGCAGGCGGAACTCGCCGTCGGACAGGTCCACGGGCTGGTCCTGCGGGTCGTGCAGCGAGCGGGCTTCGAGGTCGATGCGCCAGCCCGCGAAGTACAGCAAGGCGGCAGGGGCATCGGCTGTCGCGGGCTGCGTAAGCGCAACGGCCTGCGCGGCAGGCCGGGCCGCGGAGCCGGCGCCGGCCGTGCGCCGCAGCACCGTGCGAATGCGCGCCAGCAGCTCGCGCGGATTGCAGGGCTTGGCCAGGTAGTCTTCGGCACCGATCTCCAGGCCCACGATGCGGTCGATGTCCGTGCCCACGGCCGACAGCATGATCACGGGCGGCCCGCCGATGCGCTGCAGCTCGCGCAATGCACTCAGGCCGTCTTCGCCGGGCATCATGACGTCGAGCACGATGAGTGCGTAATCGGCCTGCGCGAGCCGCTCGCGCATCTCGGCGGGATGGCCGGCCGCGTCGACCTGGAAGCCGTGCTTTTCCAGGAAGGACGCCACCAGGCTGCGGATGCCGGCGTCGTCGTCGACGATGAGGATGCGGGTGGACAGGTTCACGTTACGGCGGATCGGGTAGCGGATCATAGGCCGCATGCCGCGGCCGCTCGAAGGGCCGCGCAAGATGCAATGCATTGCAATGCGCTGAAATCGCGCGGCAACATGCGCTCCCCAGACTGGGCCGTGACATCGCTTCCCGTCCGTGCCAGCATCGACCCATGAATCCCCAAGGTACCGCGCGCCGCTGGCCCGGCCCCCCGCTGGCCCTGCAGATCATGGCCCTGCTGCTCGGCGGTCTGGTGGTGGCGCAGGGCGTGACGCTGGCTCTGACCATGCTGCTGCCACCCGAACCGCAGCGCCAGTGGGAGCTGGGCGACATCGCGCGCGTGCTCTCGGGCCGCACCGCGGAAGGCCGCAACGCGAGCCTGCTGCTGCGCTCGCTGCAAGCGCGCGCACCCGAACCCAAGGGGCAAGGCTGGCTGACCTCCGAACGCTCGCGGCGCGACCTGGCGCAACTGATGGAGCGCGACGAGAACGAGGTGCGGCTGTACTTCTTCACCCCGCTGCCGTTCGCGGGCACCACGGGGCCGGTGGCGGATGCAGGGGGTGCACCGCAGGCAAGCCCGCACCCGGTCGCCGCCGCATTCACGAGCGGGGGCTTCCTGCGGGTACAGGCGGGCGGCCCCCCTGCGATGCCTTCTTTGCCCATGCCCCCCGGGGGCATGGGCGGCCCGAACGGTGGCTTCGGCATCGGCCGCGGCATGGGTAGCAATGGGGGCGGCTTCCCGCAGCCGTCGCCGCCCGGCGGGGTCCCCGGTTCCGCTGCGAGCGGCAATGCGCCGGTCACTCCCTTTGCGCCGGGCCCTGCATCCGGAGGTGCGCCCGCGAGTGCGCCGGCACCCACGCTTGCGACACCGAACGCCGTGGGATCGCCCGGCATGCCCGCCGCACCCGCCACCCTGGGGACGCCCGCCGGGCCCGTCCCTTCGACGGGCGCCATGCCGGGCATGCCGGCCCCTCCAGGCCTCGCGGGGCTTGCGGCACCCTCCTTGCCGCCGGGCCAGCCCCCGGGGCCCGTGATGCAGCCCATGCCCTCGATGCCTTCCATACCTTCGATGCAGGAGCTCCCCCCTGTCCTCGAAAGGCCCGAGCCCCGCAAGGCGCCGGCCACGGTAGAGGCGCCCGCGACACGCACGCCCGCCGCGCCCTCCCAGCGCACAGAGCCCGCGGCACGCGCACCCGCCACCACCCCTTCTGCGGCTGCACCCGTGCCCGCGCCTCGCGCCGACGCACAGACGCCGCGCCCGGCCCGCAGCACCGACACCCCGCGCACGCCGCCGTCCACCGACACCACGGCCGAGGTCGAACGCCCCGCCGCACGCGGCCTCTTCGGCCTCGCGCCCGCGCCCTTCGTCGAAGGCGACTTCATCGCCGCCGTCTACACGCGCGAAGGCAGCTGGGTGGTGGTGCAACCGGTGCCCGAGTCCTTCCCCAACGCGTGGCAGCGGCGCGTGCTGCTGTGGTTCCTGATGGCTGCGGCCATCGTGGCCCCCGCGGGCTGGCTGTTCTCGCGCCGGCTGGTGCGCCCCATCACCGGCTTCGCGCGCGCCGCCGACCAGCTGGGCCGCGACCCGTCGGCGCCAGTCCTGGCGCTGGAGGGCCCCGCCGAGATCGGGCGCGCCGCGCAGGCCTTCAACCGCATGCAGGCGCGGCTGCGCAGCTTCGTGGACGACCGCACGGTGATGATCGGGGCCATCAGCCACGACCTGCGCACGCCCCTCACGCGGCTGCGCTTTCGCATCGAGGACGTTCCCGACGACGTGCGCGCGGGCATGCTGGAGGACGTCGAGGAGATGGAGCGGATGATCGGCTCCGTGCTCAGCTTCATCCGCGATGCCTCGGTGGTCAGCGCGCGCGAGCGCATGGACCTGTCGAGCCTGGTCGAGGACGTGGTCGAGCAGGCCGTGTTCGTCGGCAAGGACGTGCGCCTGCTGCGCACGGAACCCGCGCAGGTGGAGGTCGACACCATGGGCATGCGCCGCGTGCTCGACAACCTGATCGAGAACGCCGTCAAGTACGGCCGCCAGGCGCGGGTGCGGCTGTTCACGGACGGCGCCGATGCCGTGGCCGAGATCAGCGACCGCGGACCGGGGTTGCCCGCCGACGAACTGGAACGGGTGTTCAAGCCCTTCTATCGCTCGCCGCAGGCGCGTGCCTCGCGTGCGGCAGGCAGCGGCCTTGGCCTGGCCGTGTGCCGCTCGATCGTGCGCGCGCACGGCGGCGACGTGGTGCTGAAGTCCGGCCCGCACGGACTCCTTGCGCAGGTGCGCGTGCCGCTGGCGCTCGGCGCCGAAGCGAAACGCCCTTCGCTGCAGACCGCCGTCACACCCTGAGACTTGCGCCGCCGCGATGGCTTGCCGCGCGACGGCCCGCGGCATGCCGCATGCGGCCTGCGCCGCCGTGCACATCCGGCAACGCGCGCGCAAGATTCCTCCCACTTTGCATGGTCGACTCCGCCCTCGGAAGTTTCTGATTGTTTCCGACACACGAGGAGAAGAACACCCATGCCAAGGCTGCAGAAGAGGCCCCGCCGGCCGCGCGTGCGCGGCTTCACACTGATCGAGCTCATGGTGACCGTGGCCATCGTCGCCATCCTCGCCGCCATCGCGTACCCCTCGTACAACGACTACGTGATGCGCGGGCGCATCGTCGATGCCACCAACGGCCTGTCGATGATGCGCGCCAACATGGAGCGCTACTTCCAGGACAACCGCACCTACCTGTCCACGGGCAGCTTCACCTCGCCCTGCCTGGTGTCCTCCACGCTGCGCATGGTCGGCACCTTCACGCTGTCGTGCGACGGCACCTATGGCGCGGCGACCGCCAGCGGCTACACGCTGGTGGCCACGGGCAGCGGCAGCACCGCGGGTTTCATCTTCACCGTCGACCAGTCCAACAATCGTGCGACGGTGGGCGTGCCCGCGGGCTGGACCACCTGCAGCAGCGACTGGGTGTCCAGGCGAGGGGCATGCTGATGAAACGCGCCATGTCGTCGGCCGGCTTCACGCTCATCGAGCTCTGCGTGACGCTGGTGGTGATGGTCGTCCTCACGGCACTGGCCATGCCCTCGTTCTTCGCGTGGATCGCCAACACCCGGGTGCGCACCGTGAGCGACGCGCTGCAGAACGGCTTGCGCCAGGCGCAGGCCGAGGCCGTGCGCCGCAGCCGCACGGCCGTGTTCTCGCTGACCAACGACACCGCGCCGAAGACCAGCCTGACCGCCGTGGCCAACGGCACCCACTGGTCGATCAACTTCGTCGCCTCGCCGACGCTCGACACGGCCGGCGTCGCCACCTTCGTCGAAGCCGGCGTGCTGACGGTCGCCGGCGCCGGGGTGAGCATCGCCGGGCCCGCCGCTATCTGCTTCAACCCGCTGGGGCGGCTGGTGAGCAACAGCAGCACGGGCATCACGGGCGCCACCTGCAGCCTGAGCTCGGCGCCCACCTACAACATCACGATGACTTCGGCCGACCGCCCGCTGCGCGTGGTCGTGAGCCTGGGCGGACAGGTGCACATGTGCGACCCGGCCAGGACCTTGTCGTCCAGCGCGCCCGACGGCTGCCCGGGCTGAACATGAAGACGCCAACCCGACGCCGCACGCAGTCAAGGGGCTTCGCGCTGATCGAGGTGCTCGTGTCGCTGCTGATCTTCTCCTTCGGCCTGCTCGGCATGGCGGGCATGCTGGCGCGCGCGCTCACCATTTCCGTCGACGCCGAAGACCGTAACCGCGCCGCGCTGCTCGCCAACGAGATCGCCAGCACGATGTGGCTGAAGAATTCCATCTCGGTCGACACCACCTCGTGGCAGGCGCGCGTGAGCGACCTCGGCAACGGCGGCCTGCCCAACGCCACGCTCGCGGTGACACCCGTCTCGGGCGCAACCAACAGCGCGGGCACGGCCAATGCCGCGGACATCGTGATTGCCTGGCGCGCCGTGACGCGCGTGTCCACGGCGTCCAACGCCGCCAGCCAGCTCGTCACGCGGGTGGTGCTGCCATGACGCACATGAGGCATGTGCATCAGCGCGGCGTCACGCTCATCGAACTGATGGTGGCAGTCATCATCGGCCTGGTGGTGACGCTGGCCGTCACCAGCCTGCTGATCTTCAGCGAGTCGAGCAAGCGCACCACCACCGCCACCAACGACATGGGCCAGACCGGCGCCTACGCCGCCTACGTGCTCGACCGTGCGGTGCGCGGCGCCGGCTCGGGCTTCACGCAGTCGTGGAGCCTCGCGGGCGCCTTCGGCTGCCGGCTGAACGCCACGCTGCCGGGCACGCCCAACCTGCCGCGCAGCACGGCCTTCCCCGCACCCTTTGCCACCGCCTTTCTCGGCGGCGCAAGCGGCAGCGCCAACCTGCGCGTGGCACCGGTGCTGATCGGCAAGAGCCAGTCCGACGCCGGCTCCGACGTGCTGGTGGTGATGGGCGGCACCGCCTCATCGGGCGATGTGCCGCGGCTCATTCTTTCGAGCGGCAAGTCGAGCAACATCCTGCGCCTGGACAGCACCACGGGCCTGGCCGAGGGCGACCTCGGGCTGGTCAGCGCCAACGGCACCACCGACTGCCTGCTGGAGCAGGTGCACGCCAGCACGGCCTTTGCCGACACCAGCGGCAACGACGCGCTGCCGCTGGGCGGCACCTACTACACCGCGTCGGGTTCGGCGACCAGCCTGGCCACGCTGGCGGCCAGCGGCAGCGCCTACTTCACGCCGCTGGGCAACGTCAACGCGGGCAACACGCAGTTCCAGATGTTCGGCGTGGGCAGCAACAACACGCTCTACAGCTACGACCTGCTGATGAGCAACGGCACCGACGCCTCGCAGGCCATCGCCGACGGCGTGGCCGAGATGCATGCGCTGTACGGCCTGGACACCAACGCCGACGGCGTGCTCGACACCTGGGTGGACCCGGGCGCCGCCGGCTACGACATCGCCACGCTGATGGCCACGCCGGCCAAGGCGCGCCAGGTGGTGGCCGTGCGCGTCGCGCTGGTGTTGCGCAGCGCGAACTACGAGAAGGAAAACGCCAACGGCGAGCTGCCGTCGCCCGCCTCGCTCACGCTGTTCAAGGACCTCGCCACCTCGCTGCAGCAGACGATCAGCTTCAGCACCAGCGAACAGCACTTCCGCCACCGCGTCGTCGAATCGACGATTCCCCTTCGCAACGTGCTGCTGCTGCCCACGTCATGACACCTGATTCCTTTCTTCGCGCCTCGCACGCACGACGCGCCCGGCGCCAGCGCGGCGTCGTGCTGCTGTTCTGCCTGATCGTGCTGGTCATTCTGCTGATCGGCGGCGTGGCCGTCATGCGCTCCACACACACCTCGCTGGCGAGCGCCGGCAATCTCGCGTTCCGGCGCGACCTTGCCAGCCAGGGCGAGCAGGCCGCCTCCAACGTGATGACCGCCTTCAAGAGCGGCGCGCTGAAGACGGCCACGCTCGCCGCGGCCAGCGTTCCCACGGCCAACTACAGCGCCGTCGAACTCGTCGCCAACGACCAGGGCATTCCGCTCGTGCTGCTGGCCACCGGCAGCTCGCCGAGCGGCGCCGACTTCACCGGCGCCACCTTCAGCCCGACTGCTTCGGACCTGCCGGGCGCGACCTCGGACATCACGATCCGCTACGTCATCGACCGCCTGTGCCGCACGACCGGCACGGCGACGACGAGCAACTGCGTCTATTCACCTTCGAGCAGCGACGTCACCGGCGGCAGCAGCCAGCTGCCGGCCAGCCAGCGGCCGGCGTCGAGCATCTCGCCGGTCTACCGGCTGAGCGTGCGCGTCACCGGTGCGCGCTCGACGCAGGTGTTTCTCCAGACTTCATTGACCCGGCCCGAGTGATTCCGATGAACCCGATGAACCCGATGAATTGCCTCCGCGTCATTTCTCTCGCACTGACCGCCGCCGCACTGCTGCTGGGCGCGGCCTCTTCGTCCGCCGTGACGCTGGCCGACCAGCCCGTCTTCGCCAGCGCGGACGTGCCGGGCAACCTGGCGCTCACGCTGTCGGTCGAGTACCCGACCGCCATCAGCGTGGCCAACCTCGGCAACTACGCGGACAGCTCGACCTACCTGGGCTACTTCGATCCGCTCAAGTGCTACACGTACACGCTGAACGCCACCACGCCGGCGAGCAGCTTCTTCCAGCCGGCGGGCCTGGCAACGGGCACCAACCTGCACAGCTGCTCGGGCAAGTGGAGCGGCAACTTCATGAACTGGGCGACGATGCAGACCATCGACCCGTTCCGATGGGCGCTCACCGGCGGCTACCGCAGCGTGGACACCACGACCCAGACCATCCTTGAAAAGGCCTGGGGATCGAGCCAGGGCTCGCAGAGCAATTTCCCGCTGCGCGGTACCGGCCAGGCGACGTCGACCGGCCACAACCTGGCCTCCTCGCTGATCTCCTCGGTGACGCCGCTGGGCTGGACCTCGTTCAACACCAGCATCTGGACACGCGGCAACACGATGGTGTTCTCCGGTACCGGCTCGGGCTACAGCAGCACGAGCACGAGCGGCACCGACTGGAAAAGCGCCAGCACCACGAACACCGCGTCCACCACCTACCGCGTGTATGTCCGCGTACTGGTCTGCGACCCGAGCAGTTCCTCGGGCGGCGTGGAGTCCAACTGCGTGCTGTACCCGAACGGCCAGTACAAGCCCGAAGGACTGATGCAGAGCTACGCCAACAAGATCCGCTACAGCGCCTTCTCCTACCTGAACGGCAGCGGCGCCACCAACCAGGGGGCGGTGCTGCGCGCACCGATGGGCTTCATCGGGCCGACCTATCCCACGCCGCTGTCGAGCACCGTCACCACCAACAGCAAGGCCGAATGGAGCTCGACCACCGGCATCATGGTGACCAACCCCGATTCGGCCACCGCTGCCGCCACCACCAGCGCCAGCGGCATCACCATCGGCAACAGCGGCGTGGTGAACTACCTGAACAAGTTCGGCACCGCCGCCTCGTCGTACATGACGTACGACAACGTCAGCGAGCTCTACTACGCGGCGGTGCGCTACTTCGAGAACCTGGGCAACGTGTCGACGTGGACCAGCTACATCACGCCGGCCACCACCTCCTCGTCCGCCACGCGGACCACGCTGCTCGACGGCTTCCCGGCCGTCACCACGTGGACGGACCCGGTCCTGTACGCGTGCCAGAAGAACTTCATCCTGGGCATCGGCGACACCAACACGCACTACGACTACAACGTGGGCGGCGGCACCCTGACCGGCACGCGCACCAAGCCCGCGGCCGTCGGCAGCGACACGCTCAACCAGGCGCGCACCTACACCAACAACCTGCTCACGCTCGAAGGACTGAGCTCCAAGGTCGACGCCTGGTGGAACAGCTCCTACGCCACCTACTACATGGCCGGTCTCGCGTATGGCGCGCACACCAACGACATCCGCTCCGACCTGGCGGGCACGCAGACCATCTCCACCTACTGGATGGACGTGATGGAATACCAGACGGCGGCCGACAAGAACCCCTACTGGCTCGCGGCCAAGTACGGCGGCTTCACCGTGCCCTCGGGCTACGACCCCAGCCAGACCACGACTGCGCTCACGCAGAGCTGGTGGAACAGCAGCAGCGAGACCATCACGATGGGAACCGCCACCGAGTACAGGCCCGACAACTACTTCCTGGCCGGCAACGCGAGCCAGATGGTCACCGGGCTCACCAAGGCCTTCTCGGCCATCGCCACGGCCGTCAGCGCCTACACCACCTCGCTCTCGCTGTCGTCCGCGCAGGTGAGCGATTCGGGCAGTGCCTCGTATGCCGCGCAGTACGCCTCCAAGACCTGGAGCGGCGTGCTGACCGCCAGCAGCGTCACCATCGCCAGCGACCTCACCACCTCCTCGACCGTGATGTGGACCTCCACCGCCACGCTCGCCACGCAGCTCGCCGGCACCGGCTGGAGCACGTCGCGCCGCGTGGCCACATGGGACGGCAGCAGCGGCCAGCCCTTCCGCTACGCGAGCCTCACCACCAGCCAGAAGGCAGCGCTGGTCACGTCCTACCGCGGCAGCGACGGCTCGGACTACCTGAACTACCTGCGCGGCGACCAGACGCAGGAATCTGGCTCCACCACCAGCGGCAGCAGCCAGGCCTATCGCGCGCGCTCGGTGCTGCTGGGCGACATCGTGGGCTCCAAGGTCACGCCGGTGGCCGCGCCGAGCCAGACCTATTCCGATTCGATCAACCCCGGCTATGCCGCCTTCAAGACCACCTGGGCAAGCCGGCCCACCGTGGTCTACGTGGGCGCCAACGACGGCATGCTGCATGCCTTCAACGGCACGCTGTCGGGCACCGGCGCAGGCAGCGAAATCTTCGCCTACGTGCCCAGCGCGCTGTTCCAGGGGCCGGGCGGCACGCCCAACACCTCCGCCTCCGACGGCCTCACGGCGCTGGGCAACCCCAACTACAGCCACCGCTACTACGTGGACGCGACGCCGCTGGCCTTCGACATCGATTTCAACTACGCGGGCGGCTCGCTCACCACGGCTTCAGCCTCCACCTCCGACTGGCGCACGGTGCTGATCGGCGGGCTCGGCAAGGGCGGCAAGAGCTTCTACGCGATCGACGTCACCAACCCGGCCGGCATGAGCTCCGAATCGGTGGTGGCGGGCAAGGTGCTGTGGGAGTTCACGGACCCGACCATGGGCTACAGCTTCGGCGAACCGACGGTGGTCAAGACCGCGAAGTACGGCTGGGTGGTCGTGCTCACCTCGGGCTACAACAACAGCGACGGCTACGGCTACGTCTACCTCGTCAACCCCAAGACCGGCGCGCTGCTGGAAAAGCTCAGGACCGGCAGCGCCGCCGCCGGGCTCACGCATGCCGCGGCCTATGTGCGCGACTTCACCGACGGCACCGCCGACGCCATCTACGCAGGCGACCTCAGCGGACAGGTCTGGCGCTTCGACGTCACCGGCACCTCGGCCTACACCGCACCCCTGCTGCTGGCCAACCTGACCGACGCCAGCGGCAACGCACAGCCAGTCACCACCCAGCCACTGATCGAGGTGCAACCCAGCACGAAGAAGCGCTACGTGCTGCTGGGCACCGGCAAGCTGCTGTCCTCCAGCGACGTAGGCTCCACGGCGGCGCAAGACTTCTATGCGCTGATCGACGGCACGAACTCGGCCTTTAACACATCCTCCTCGCTGCCCAGCGGGGTGAGCTTTCCGCTCGCGCGCAGCAACCTCACCGCGCTGACCGACCTGACCAGCGCTGCCAGTTTCGGCAGCACCTCGATGGGCTGGTACGTCGATCTTGGCACCGACAGCAGCAGCGGCATCGCGTGGCGCATGATCACCAGCGCGACCACCACCAGCGGCGTGGTCGCCTTCGCCTCGACGCTCACCACCTCCGATGCGTGCAGCCCCTCCGGCACCAGCCGGGTCTACGCCATCAACTTCGGCACCGGACAGTCGGCACTGGAAAACAGCGCCGCCTACATCGCCGAGTCGTACGCGGTGACGGACCTGCGATTCACCAGCAGCACCCAGGGCGGCACCACGCTGTCGGTGGGCGGCACCACCGGCGCGATCACGAACCTGAAAGTGGCGCTCTCGCCCAGCCAGAGCCTGCGGCTGCTCAACTGGCGCGAGGTTCCGGTGGTGCAGTAAGGGGGCAGGCGCCCCAGGGTATCTCCCGCATCGCCTGCGAGGGCGGCGCCTGGGGCTACAGACGGCCGCAACAGTCAGCGGACGCTGGAAGGATCCTTGCGCACCGCGTCTGCGAGCGCCTGGCCGACGCGGCGCGCTTGCTCGATCATGTGGTCGTCAGCGATCCGAAATGATCTTCGGGGTGACGAGGATCGGCATTCCGTCTTGTTGTCGATCGGGCTGCAGGTGCCGGGCAGCGCACCGACCATCTTGCCGTGTTCAGCGCAGCGCGGTGCGATCGGTGATCATCTTCGGCGTGATGAAGACGAGCAATTCGGTCTTGTTGAGGGTACGGCTGCGCGAGCGGAACAACGCCCCCAACACCGGGATTTCGCCCAGCACCGGAACACGCGACTCATCGAAGTTGTCCGTCAGCTCGAAGATCCCGCCGATCACGACCGTCCCGCCGTTCTCGATCAGCACCTCCGTCTGGATGTGCTTCGTGTTGATCGCATAGCCCGCGCTCGTGGACTGCCCGACCGAATCCTTGTTCACATCGAGCGTCAGGATGATGTTGCCTTCCGGCGTGATCTGCGGCGTGACTTCGAGCTTCAGGTTCGCCTTGCGGAACGACACCGAGGTGGCGCCGCTGGATGTTGCCGACTGGTAAGGCAGCTCCGTACCCTGCTCGATCAGGGCCTTGGTCTGGTCCGCGGTCACCACACGGGGACTGGCCACGACCTTGCCCTTGCCTTCGTCCTCCAGCGCGGAGATCTCCAGGTTGAGAATCTTCGACATGCTGGAGTTGTACAACGACACCGCGAAGGTACCGACGCTCGATCCGCTCGAGCTGCTGGCGGGCAGGTTGACGAAGTTGCTGGTCGAGTTTCCCGAGAAGGAGGTCGTCCCGTCGCTCGACGTGGTCGCCTGTGTCCCTATCGAACTGTTGCTGCCCTTGGACGAGCCGCCCAGCTTGACGCCCAGCGACTTGCTGAAGGTGTCCGATGCCTCGACGATCCGGGCCTCGATCAGCACCTGGCGCACGGAAACGTCCAGCTTCTGGATCAGCTCCGCCACCTGCACCAGACGCGACGGAATGTCCGAAACGAAAAGCTGGTTGGTGCGCGGCTCGGCAATCACGCTGCCGCGCCCGCTCAGGATGCGGCTCGTCGATCCGCCGGATCCGCCGCCGGACGAGCCGGTGCCTGTCAGGCTCTGGGCGATTGCGGGAGCCTTGGCATAGTTGAGCTGGAAGGACCGGGTCTGCACAGGCTCCAGGCTCTGGATTGCCGCCTGCGATTCGAATCTGAGCTTCTCCTTGGCGTTGAGCTCGTCCTCCGGCGCGATGCGCAGCACGCTGCCGTTCTTGCGCATGCCGAGGTTCTTCGCCTCCAGGATGATGTCCAGCGCCTGGTCCCATGGCACGTCCTTCAGCCGCAGCGTGAGCGTGCCGCTGACGGAATCGGACGTGACGATGTTGAAGTTGGTGAAGTCCGCAATCACCTGCAGCAGCGAGCGGATCTCGATGTTCTGGAAGTTCAGCGACAGCTTCTCGCCGCTGTAGCCCGTGCCTTGCGCGAGCTTGTTGGGGTTGTCCTTGCGCGGGCGCACCTCCACCACGAACTGGCTGTTGCTCTGGTAGGCGCTGTGCTCCCATTCGCCGCGCGGCTCGATCACCATGCGCACGCGGTCGCCGGCCTGCTGCAGCGCCACCGTCTGCACGGGCGTGCCGAAGTCGGCCACGTCGAGCCGGCGGTTGAGGCCCTCGGGCAGCGAGGACTTCGTGAACTCGACCACGAGCCCCTTGCCCTGCTGGCGGATGTCCACGCCGACCTGGTCGTTGGGCAGCGTGACGATCACGCGGCCGGCGCCGTCGGTGCCCATGCGGAAGTCGACGTCGCGCAGCGGCAGCATGTCGCGGCTGCGGTTCTCCGCGAACTCGAACGGCAAGGAACCCGCCAGCGCGGCGCCTGCGGCCGGCTGCAGCGACACCAGCAGCGACTTGCCGCGCACTTCGGCCTTGTAGGCGGTGGGCTGCTTCAGGTTCATGACGAGGCGCGTGCGCTCGCCCGCCTGCACCACGTTGACGGAGCGCAGGTTGCCCTGGTTCAGCTCGACGGCCGCGCGGCCCATGCTGCTGCCCATGCCGGGAAAGTCGAGCGCGATGCGCGCGGGCGACTGGATGGCGAAGCCGGCGGGCACGGCGGCCAGCGGCTCGGAGAAATCGATGCGCAGCACCTCGGTGCCGGACTGCACGGAGCCGGTGACCGATTCGATGCGGTTCTGTGTCTGAACTTGAGATTGCGATTGCGATTGCGCCTGCGCCTGCACCGCTGCGAGCGGTCCGACGGCAGCAAGCAAAAGAACGCACGCGCGCAACCAGCGCACGAACGCGAATGTCTGTTTTTTCATGGGACCTGCCTTGGAAACTGCGTCTTCACCTCCTCGCTGCCTGGGGCTCCCTCATGAGCGCAGCGCGAACCGCCCGCCGCCGCGCAACGCGCAACGGCGGGCCGGCAGCGCGGCCCCTCAGCCGCGCTGCCGCATCACGTCGTCAGAACGCGTGGCGAATGCCGAAGTCGTAGCCGGTCGAAGAACGCGGCACGCCCGAGAAGCCCACGCCCGCGCTGCCGTAGCCCGTCGTGCTCGCCGAGACCAGGCTGCCGGTGTAGTTGGCGTCGTTGCGGTTGTTCACCCGCGCCACCGTGGCGTACAGCGCCGTGCGCTTGGACAGGTTGTGCACGTAGCCGATGGCCAGCTTCTGCGCGCGCGGGTCTTCGCCCGTGATGCCGGCCGCACCCTCGTTGTAGCGAACCACCGAGTACGACGCGCGGATCAGGCCCGCACCCACCGGCACGGTCGCACCGATCAGGTAGCCGTTGTAGGTGTCGTGCGTGTTGCTCAGCGCCGTGTCGAACTTGTTCTGCACGTTCGACAGCTCGCCGAACAGCTTCACCGGGCCGAAGTCGTACGACGCGCCCAGGTTGATGGTCTGCACCTTGCGCTCCAGCGTGGCGGTGTCCACCACCACGCTCTGGCCCACGCCCAGGGCCACGTCCAGCGGGCCGTTGGCATAGCCGAAGCGCCCGCCCACGTAGCGGCCCGCGCTGCTGCTGCTCGCGGCCGTGGTGCTGGTGGCGTCGGTGCTGGTGTTCTCGTGGAAGCTGTACTGCAGCTGGCCGTAGAAGCCGCCCAGGTTCGGCGGCAGGAAGTAGCCCACCGAGTTGCTCGCGCGCACGTAGTTGGCGTTGTTGATGGTGCTGTTGCCGCTGACGGTGCTGATCACGTTGGTGCCCGAGCCGTTGGTGCCGAACGGGTCGAACACGGTGTCGTTCCAGAACGTGGGCGTGTAGTCGCGGCCCAGGCGCAGCTCGCCGAAGCCACCCGACAGGCTCACGGTGGAGCGCCGCGCGAAGGTGGAGATGCCGGTGGCGCCGTCGTCGTTGGTGATGGGCGCTTCGAGCCAGAAGCTCGCAGCCAGCCCGCCGCCCAGGTCTTCGGTGCCCCGGAAGCCGATGCGGCTGGAGTTGTAGCCGGAGTTGGCCAGGCTGGTCTTGCTTTGCTTGACCGAGGCGCCCGTGAGCGAGTCGCGCGCGGTGGCCGACTGGTAGGTCACGCCGGCGTCGACGACACCGAACAGCGTGACGGACGATTGGGCAGAGGCCAGGCCACAGACGGCCAGGGCAGCGAATGCCGTGAGGGTTTTCTTCATTCAGGTTTCTCCAGTTTCAGGTCTGATGCGGCCGCTCGGTATCGACCGGCTGTACGCATGGTTTCGTTCAATTCCGGAGGAATTTGGTAGATCGGTTTTCTGCGGCCTGGAGTGTTGTGCGCGCGCGTCACGACTTTGTGCGCACACGCGCCGCACTCATTTCGCGGCCCTTCAAATTTCTCCCAATTCGCCTGAAAAGATCCACGCATGACAACGCTGGAAACTCACAGGTGAAGCGCTCACGAACCCTCATGGCCGCGGTGTGCGGTGCAATGGCCGTCGCATGCGCCAGCACGAGCATCGCGATGGTTCACACCACCTCGGTGCTGGCGACAGGCATGTTCGTCGACCACGCCGTGCGCGCGAAGACACAAGCGGTCGCGCAGCCTTGGTGGAACGGCTTCGAGGACGCGACGCTGAACCGGCTGATGGCCGCAGCGCACGGCACCAACGAATCGGGTGTGGCAGCGGCCTACATCGCGCTCAAGGTGAAGACGCTCGAACTCGTCTACCTGGAGAACACGCGCGCGGCCGTCGTGCGGCAGTCCGCGCTCATCCGGGGCAGCGCATTGCCGTACGACGACTTTGCGAAGCAGCTCGCGGCGCGGCAGGCCGGCGCGGACAGGACCATCGACAAGCTGAAGACGCAACGCACAAGCTACATCTCTTATCTGGCGGCCCAGTGCCGCATGTCGGAAGCCGCGCTGACCGCGCTGCTCGCCGACGCGCTGCAGGACAAGTCGCTGCCCCGCTTCTCGGCCGAGGTGCCGCGCGCGCTGCCGATGGCCGTGCTGGCCAACCGCAACGACATCCACCTGGCCGCCGCGCTCTACGACACGGACCCCGGTGCGATGCCCGCCGGCACCATCGACGCGACGGACGAAGCGCCGGCCATCGACGTGCCCGGCAAGCCGCTCTACGCCCGCGCGGTGATGCAGGCGCGCGACCAGGTCGCCGCAGCGCTGCAGCACCTGCAGATGCAGAGCGACATTGCGAACACCGCATACGCGCGCGTCGCCGACGCCCGGGCCGATTTCGAATCGTCGAAGACGCGCCGCGACCGCGGCGAGATCTCCGAGGTGCAGCTCATGGAGGACTTCCAGAGCCTGCTGCTCGACCTGCATGTGCTGGCCGCCGCCAACGGCGAACTGGCCATGGCGTGGGTCGTGTTCATGGGAAGCATCGGCGACCACACGTCGATCGATGCCATGACGCGCCCGCAAGCCATGCAAATGCCGTTTCTGCACAAAGTCTCCCGAAAGTTGCGCAATCCTTGAAGTTCGAAGGAGCCCTCCATGACCACTGCCTTGCATAAAGCCCCCGCCCGCACCGTGCTCACGCTGCCCGGCCAGCCGCACGCCCACCCGAAGCCGAACGCCGCCGCGCCCGCGCGCCGCGCGCATTCGCTGGACGGCGAGCAGTCGGACACCACCGCGACCAGGCTGGGCATCCAGCAACTTGCCAGCGCGTTCCAGCCCGCGTTCGGGCGAATGCACGTGCTGCAGGACCTTGTCATTCCCATGTACGAAGGCAGCGCCGTGCCCACCGCGCGCTTCGACGTGGCGCTGGTGTGCGAGGCCGGCGTGTACCTGTTCGAAGTGAAGGGCTGGCGCAACGCGGTGGTGTACCGCAAGACCTCGGGCCAGGCGCTGCCGCGCTGGTTCCTGCGCCAGCACGACCATTCGCTGGCGCGCGAGGTGAAAGACCCCGCCTGGCAGTGCGGGCGCAAGACCACGCACCTGCGCAGCCTGCTGCCGCCCGACCTGCGCGTGCAGTACTTCGTGCTGCTCCCGTTCGAGGGCGTCGAGCTTCAAGGCGTGATGCCCACCGTCGTGATCACGCCGCAGGACCTGCCCTACATCGCACGCGTGGCGCGCAACAACGGGCGCGCCGAGCAAGGCTATGCGCTGCTGGACGACGCAGCCATCGACCGCACGCGGCAGCTGCTGGACGACCTGCAGGGCGACCTGACGCTCGAAGACCACATGCGCAACAGCCGCGAGAAAAGCGCGTCCGGCGCGCGCGTGCAGGTCCGCCCCGCGCACCCGGGCGTGCTGAATCTGCAATGACACGATGAGCCGGATCCTGTTGGTGGAGGAGGGGTACGAAGCCGCCTCGGTGCTGCACGAAGAACTGCACCAGGCCGGTCATGAGATCGAACACATCGAGGACGGCGCGGTCGCGCTGCATCGCATGCTGACCGCGCCGCCGGCGCTCACCCTGCTCGACGTGGCGCTGCCGCATGTCAGCGGCCTGCAGATCCTGGAGAAGGTGCGCGCGCGCAGCGACCATCCGGTCATCATGCTGACGGCGCGAACCAGCGAGTCCGACCGGCTGCGCGGCTTCGAACTGGGCGCGGACGACTACGTGTGCAAACCCTTCTCCCCGAAGGAAGTGGCGGTGCGCATCCACGTGGTGCTGCGCCGCTATGCACAGCGGCAGCGCGTGACGCGCCCGCAGGTGCCGATCACCTTCGGGGCGGTGCGCGGCTGCGCGATTCTCGACGGGCACTACCTGCCGCTGACGCGGCGCGAGTCGCTGCTGCTGCGCGCGCTGTCGCAGGAGCCCGGGCGCGTGCTCACGCGCTCCAAGCTGCTGGAGGCGGCGTTCCCCGAAGCGCTCGACGTGAACGAGCGCGTGGTCGACACGCACATCAAGAACCTGCGCAAGAAGCTCGCCACCGTGTCGGCGGCGCACGACTGGATCCGCTCGGTCTACGGCGTGGGCTTTGCCTGGGAATCGCAGGGCCGGCAGGACGCCTGAGCTGCGCCGGATTCCCCGGAAACCTCTTTTCATCGCTCCTCATGAAACTACGCTGGCGCGGTTTGCCGCTGCCGTCGATGGCGCTTTCGCTGATGCTCCTGCTGCACGCGCGGGCGACCCCGGCGCAGGAAGCCTGGGTCGAGGCCCCGCTCACGCTGCGGCGCGTGCCGCAGCTGCCCGAAACCATTGCACCGGCCGAGCGCGGCGCAAGGCCCAACCTGGTCGACGGCGACCGGCTCTCGGGCCGGCCCGACCTCGAGGTGGTGGTCGAAGGCGACGCCTCGCTGCGGCGCGGCGACACCCACATCACGGCCGACCGGCTCGAATACCAGCCGCCGGGCGACCTCGCCACGGCCACCGGCAACGTGCGGCTGAACCAGGCCGGCAACGTCTATGAAGGGCCCGCGCTGCACCTGAAGGTCGACAGCTTCGAGGGCTTCTTCGACCACGTGCGCTACACGCTGCTGGAAACCGGCGCGCACGGCGAGGCCGAGCGCATCGACTTCGTCGATGCCAAGGTATCGGTGGCGCGGCACGCCACCTACACCACCTGCCTGCGCGAGAACTATGCGGGCTGGGTGCCCGCGTGGATGCTGAGCGCCGTGACGATGACCACCGACAGCGACACCAACCTGGCCACCGCCACCGATGCGCAGATCAGCTTCCTGGGCCTGACCACGCCGGCGATTCCCTCGGTGAGCTTTCCGCTGAACAACGCGCGCCAGAGCGGCCTGCTGCCGCCGGTGATCGGCTTCGACAGCACCAACGGCTTCGAGTACCTGCAGCCGTACTACTGGAACATCGCGCCGAACCGCGACGCCACGCTGTACCCGGAGATCATGAGCAACCGCGGCGTGAACGTGGGCACCGAGTTCCGTTACCTCGAGAAGGGCTACAGCGGGCAGATCCGGGTGGACGAGATGCCCAGCGACAGCCTGCGCGATCGCAACCGCTGGGGCCTGTGGGCGCAGCACAACCAGCAACTCGACCCCAAGCCCTTCGGGCTCGATTCGCTGAGCACCGCGTTCAACATCAACCGCGTGAGCGACGACGACTACTGGCGCGACTTCTCCCACACGCCCACGCTGACCTCGCGCCAGCTCACGAACGAGGCCGACCTCAACTGGACCAAGGGCGACTGGAGCGGGCAGGCGCGCACCCTGTCGTACCAGACGCTGCAGTACGCGGCCTCGCCGATCACGCCGTCGTACAACCGCATGCCGCAGGTCACGGCCAACTACAACACCTACGACTGGCACGGCCTGGACGTGTCGGGCACGCTGGACTACACGCGCTTCCAGGTCGACCCGACCTACGCACCGACGCTCAACGGCATCGCGCAGCCGAACGGCGAGCGCCTGGTAGGCAACCTGCAGGTCAGCCGGCCCTGGGTCACGCCGGGCGGCTTCATCATTCCGAAGCTGCTGCTGCACACGGCCTCCTACCAGCTCGACTCGCCGCTGGCCAGCGGCGCCAGCGCCATCACCAGCGTGGTGCCGACCGTGAGCCTGGACAGCGGCCTGGTGTTCGAGCGCGACGCCAACCTGTTCGGCCGCGCCTGGCGCCAGACGCTGGAGCCGCGCGCCTTCTACGTGCACACGCCCTACCGCGACCAGAGCCAGCTGCCGGTGTACGACACGGCCGCCAACGACGTGAGCTTTGCCACGCTCTACACGGAGAACGCGTTCTCGGGCAACGACCGCGTGTCGGACACCAACACGCTGACCACGGGCGTGACCACGCGCCTGATCGACCCCGTGACGGGTGCGGAGTCGGCGCGCTTCGGCATTGCGCAGCGCTTTCGCTTCAGCGACCAGAACGTGACGCTGCCCGGCGGCACCGCGGTGACCGACCGCGCGGGCGACTTCATCTTCGGCGGGCAGGTGCACTGGAACCCGAAGTGGAGTGTCGACGGCCTCGCGCAATACAACATGGACACCGGCAAGACCACGCGCGACGCACTCACGCTGCGCTACATGCCCGCGCAGTACCACACGCTCACGGCCGCCTTCCGCTACCAGGCGGACAGCACCGCGACGGCGAACGACGGCACGAAGACGGTGGACTTCAACTGGCAATGGCCGCTGAGCGAACTCACGGGCGGACTGATGGGCGGCAAGTCGGCCACCGAGCCGGGGCGCTGGTATGCGGTGGGTCGGCTGAGCTACAGCCTGCACGACCGCGCGATGTCCGACAGCCTGGTCGGTGCGGAGTACAACGCCTGCTGCTGGGTGGGCCGCATCGTGCTCGAGCGGCTGGTGTCGGGGCGCGCGACGCCCGACACGCGGCTGATGTTCCAGATCCAGTTCAACGGCTTCGGCAACATCGGCTCGAACCCGACGAGCACGCTGCTGCAGAACATCCAGGGCTACCAGCCGCTGAACCAGCCCACGCAGGCGCCGAGCCGGTTCACCAACTACGACTGAGCCGGCCGGGGGCGTGTCAGGGCAGCAGTTCGAACTTCAGCTCGGCCAGCGGCATGACCTTTTCTTCGCGCACCATCTTGTATTCGGTGTTCGGGCCCAGCCACTTGGCCCAGATGCGGTCGAGCTCGCCCGACTTCTCCAGCGCATAGAGCGCGCCGTTCACCTTGGCCAGCAGCGCGGGCTCGTCCTTCTTCATGCCCACGCCGATGGGCTGCAGAACCATCGGGTCCTTGATCATCTTGAGCGCCACGCCGTCGGTCTTCGACTGGTTGACCAGCTTGGTGATGGTCATGGTGTTGGCCACCATGCCGACCGACTTGTTCTGCTGCACCGCCATGAAGGCCGAGCCCGTGTCCTGGAAGGTCACGGGCTCGGAGCCGTTCATCTTGATGGACATCTCCGAGGTGGAGCCCTTGGTCGAGCTCAGGCGCTTGCCCTTGAAGTCGGCCTTTGCCGTGCCGGGGTCGGAGGCCTTCACGGCCAGCATTTCCTTGGCCACGTAGTACGGGTCGCTGAACTGGATCTGCTCGCCGCGGCTCTTGGTGTAGGCCAGGTTGGCGATGGTCACATCGACGCGGCCGAGCTTCACCTCGGGCACGCGCGCCTCCACCGACAGCGGCGTGACTTTGGCGGTGAGGCCGAGTTCCTTGGCGATGGCGTTGCACAGGTCGACGTCGTGGCCCACCATTTCGCGGGTCTTCGGGTCGGGTGCGGCGAAGGGCGGCACGTCGGCGAAGGTGCCGCACTTGAGCTCCTTGCGCTGGGCGATGTCGCTCCACTGGTCGGCATGCGCCAGCAGGGACGCCGCGCTCAGACAGACGCCGAGGGTGGCAAGGCGGAAGACGGACTTGTTCGACATGGTGGACTCCTGGGGAGATTGCGAAAGATTGAACGACGGGAAAGCTGTGCGGGGGCGCCTCAGTGCGCGCGCAGGTCCGACAGGAAGCGCTGCGCGCGCGGATGCTGGGGACTGCCGAAGAAGGTGGCGGGGTCGGCCTTCTCCAGGATGCGGCCCGCGTCCATGAACCACACGCGGTCGGCCACCTCGCGGGCGAAGTTCATCTCGTGGGTGACGCACATCATGGTCATGCCGTCGTGGGCCAGCCCGCGCATCACCGACAGCACCTCGCCCACCATCTCGGGGTCGAGCGCGCTGGTGGGTTCGTCGAACAGCATGGCCGGCGGCTCCATGGCCAGCGCGCGGGCAATGGCCACGCGCTGTTGCTGACCGCCCGACAGCTGCGCGGGGTAGGCGCCGGCCTTGTTCGACAGGCCCACCCGTTCGAGCAGCTGGCCGGCCTTGGCCTTGGCATCGGCGCGCTTCACGCCGAGCACGCGCATCGGCGACAGCATGATGTTCTCCAGCACCGACAGGTGCGGGAACAGGTTGAAGCTCTGGAACACGAAGCCGATGCGGCTGCGCAGCCGGTTCAGCGCCTTGCTGCTCATGGGCGCGTGGATGTCGTGGCCGTCGAACAGCAGCTGGCCCGACTTCACCTCTTCCAGCCGGTTCACGGTGCGGATCAGCGTGGACTTGCCCGAGCCCGAAGGCCCGCACACCACCACCACCTCGCCCTTCTTCACCTCGGCGTTGATGTCGGCCAGCGCCTGGTAGTCGCCGTACCACTTGTTGATGTCGGAGAACAGGATCATGGGGTCGTCCTTGGGCGTCATGGCAGGGTCGCCACGGGGGGAACAGGGGCTGCGGGGGCAACCGGTGCGGTGTCGCCTTCGACGGTCTTCACCGGCGCGGCACCGAGCCGCTTGTGCGCAATGCGACGCTCCAGCCACAGCGCCAGCTGCGTGAGGCTGAAGCACACGACGTAGTACGTCAGCGCCAGGATGAAGAACACCTGGAACGGCTTGGTCAGCAGCTGGTTGTTGATCTGGTTGGCCGCGAAGGTGAGTTCCTGCACGTTGATCACGTAGCCCAGCGTGGTCTCCTTGATGGTGGAGATGAACTGGCTCAGCATGCTCGGCAGCATGTTGTAGAGCGCCTGCGGAAGAATGACGAACCACATGGTGCCCAGGTGGCTGTGGCCCAGCGCGCGCGCCGCCTCGCCCTGGCCCTTGGGCAGCGACAGGATGCCCGCGCGCACCACCTCCGACAGGTAGGCGCCCTCGTAGATCACCAGCGTGCACAGCATGGTGGTGAAGCCCGACACCTCGCGCCCGATGAGGATGGGCACCAGAAAGTACACCCACAGAATGACCATGAGCAGCGGCACGCCGCGCACCACGTACACCAGCACCGTGGCGGGCCAGCACAGCAACCGCCAGGGCGACAGGCGCGCGAGCGCCAGCAGCACCGACAGCGGGAAGGCCAGCACGATGCCCAGCACCGAGAGGATGAGCGTGGCGACGATGCCGCCGAGCGGCCCGCTCGGGTACTGGCCGACCAGCAGCAGCAGCCAGTTGTCGCGCAGGATTTCGTAGACGCTGTACATCGTGGTCTCCGCTTACCTGGCACCGACGATGCGGTAGCGCCGCGCCAGCCAGCCGCCCACCGCCATGATGAGCAGCGAACACACCAGGTACAGCACCGTGGCCACGCTGTAGGCCTCGAAGGTGCGAAAGCTCTGGCTCTCGATTTCCTTCACCGCGTGCGTGAGTTCGGCCACACCGATGGCCATGGCCAGGCTGCTGTTCTTGAACAGCGACACGCTGTGGTTCACCAGCGCCGGCACCGCGTTGCGGATGGCCTGCGGCAGCATCACGTGGCGCATGGAACCGATGTAGCCGTGCCCCAGCGCGCGCGCGGCCTCGGCCTGGCCCGAGGGAATGGCGCGCAGCCCCGAGCGCATGTCTTCGCTGAAGTAGGCGGCCTGGCACAGGCCGAGCGCGACGATCGACAAAATGGTTTCGGCGTTGTGCACCGACAGCCAGCCCTGCAGCGCGTCGGGCAGCAGGCTGAAGATGCCGAAGTACCAGAACATGAGCTGCACCAGCGTGGGCACGTTGCGGTGGTAGGACACGTAGCCCGCCACCACGCGCTCGGCGATGCGGTTGGTCGTAAGGCGCACCACCAGCAGCACCACGGCCATCGCCATGGCCAGCAGCCACGAGCCGGCCGCGATCTTCAGCGTCTGGAGCAGGCCGTGCAGCAGCATGGCGCCGAACTCGGGCTTCAGCAGGATCGCCAGCAGGTCGAAGTCCTTCATGCGCTGTTCCTTTGCATGGCGTGCGTGGCTTTCATGGCGCCGGGGCGTCAGGCCCGTGGCGTTTCGGGCCGCGTGGTCGACAGTCCGCCCGGCACCTGCAGCGTGGGCGTGATTTCCATGTGGCCCACGTTCACCGCGATGGGCGCGGCAATGCAGAAGGCGATGGCGTTGGCGATGTCCTCGGCCTGCGGCAGCTCGAAGCCTTCGACGAAGCGCTTGCGGGTGTCTTCGGAGTCGCCGTGCACGTGCGCGAAGATGTCGGTGGCCACGCGGCCCGGGCAGATCTCGGTGACGCGCACGCGCCTGCCGAACACGTCGATGCGCAGCTGGCGCGACAGCATGCTCACCGCCGCCTTGGTCGCGTGGTACGTGCTGTTGCCGCCGAAGTTGTAGGCCGCTGCAATGGAGCTGATGTTCACCACATGGCCGCGGTCTCGCGCCACCATGCCGGGCACCACGAGCCGGCACAGGTGCAGCACGGCGCGCAGGTTCACGTCCACCAGCAGGTCGATGCCTTCGGCGTCGGCCTTGAGGATGGAGCCGGGGCGGTCCACGCCGGCGTTGTTGACCAGCACGTCGAACTCGACCTCTTGCGCGAGCCGCGTCACGGCGGCGAGGTCGCTCACGTCGATGGCGTGGGGAATGCAGCCGGTGCGCGCGGCCAGGTCGGCCAGCTTGTCGGCGCTGCGCGCGAGCGCATGGACCTTCAGGCCTTCCTTGCTCAGGCGCTCGACGACGGCGGCGCCGATGCCCGAGGAGGCACCTGTCACCAGCGCGGTCTTGTAGTCGGAAAACGGCATCTTGGGTTCTTTCTTTAGAAGGCGGATGAGCGCCTGGAATTCACTGTATCGAGCACCTTTGCGCGGCGCCAAGACGGATTGGCTGTGGAGAGATAAGCCGCCCTTATGTCGCCCGGCATCTGTGCATAGACACAAGGGTAAGCACCATGTTCGTGCCCGCTCCGGGTGCCTGCACGTCCGTTCTCTCAGGTCGTTTGCCGGGAGATGGGCACGATGCGCCCCCCCTGCTCGACCACCCCACGCACGGCGCGCGCCAGGTCGACCGCGCCGGGCGTGTCGCCGTGCAGCAGGATCGAATGCACGCGCATCGGGATTTTCTTGCCGGTGTAGCTGGTGACGGTGCCGTCCTCGAGCAACTGGCGCACGCGCGCCAGCACGGCGCTGCGGTCGTGAATGACGGCGTCGGGCAGCTTGCGCGGCACCAGCAGGCCGTCGTCGCCGCAGGCGCGGTCGGCCAGGAACACGGTGCGCACGCGCAGGCCATAGCGCTCGGCCGCGCCTTCGATGGCGGCGCTGGCGGAGGTGCTGACGGTGAGCGAGGGGTCGAAGTCGGCCACGGCGCGCACCAGCGGCTCGGCCAGCGCGGCGTCGGCCGCGGCCATGTTGCCGAGCGCGCCGTGAAAGCTCATGTGCGTCATGCGGTGGCCGGCGGTGCGTGCCATGCCTTCGAGCGCGCTGAGCTGGTAGAGCACGTACGCCACGAGCTCCCTGGTCTCGATCTGCATCGGGCGGCGCCCGAAGCCCATGAGGTCGGGAAAGCCCACGTGCGCCCCCACGTCGACGCCGCGCTGCCGCGCCATGCGCACGGTGCGGTCCATGATGACCGGGTCGCCCGCGTGGAAGCCGCAGGCGACGTTGGCGGAAGAAACGATGTCCAGCAGGGCTTCGTCCTCGCCCATGCGCCAGGGTCCGAAGCCTTCGCCGAGGTCTGCGTTGAGGTCGATGTCCATGGGGAGTCCTTCTCTCTCTTGGGTCAGAGGGGGTGCAGGTCGATGAGGGGTGCGCCGTAGCCGACGGCGATGCCGCTTTCCACATGGAGCGCGTCGACGATGCCGGCCTGGGGTGCGCTCACGGGCAGCAGCAGGGGGCCGATGTTCAGCAGGCCGATGAGCTGGCCTGCGCCCACGCGCTGGCCGATGCGTGCGAGGGGTTCGGTGGCGACGGGATGGGTGTGAAGGAACAGCCCGACCGAAGAGGCCTTGACCGTGACGGGTTCGGCTTCGCCCTCTTCTTCTTCCTCTTCCTCTTCCATCGGCGGCTCGACCATGTCGTCGCCCTGCCTCCCGAGGCGCAAGGTTCCGTGGGGTGTGCGCAGTTCGAGCAGGCCTATGTCCGTGTTCGCCAACCAGGCTGAAAGTTGTGCGATGCGCTCAAGCATGAGGCGCTCCCCGATGCAGCGCCACCACGCGCGCCACCTTGTCGAGCCAGGCGCGCACTTCGTCAAGCGCATCGAGCGCCTCGTCCCACGTGGCCTCGACGAAGCGCACGCGGCTGCCGATGGGCGCCTGGCCGAGCCGCCACATGTCGGCCTCGATCACGGTGCCGAACTTGGGGTAGCCGCCCGAGGGCTGGGCGTCGCGCATCTGGATGATCGGCTGGCCGCTGTGGGGCACCTGGATGACGCCGGGCACGATGCCGTGCGAGCGCAACTCCATCGGCGCGATGGGGCGCAAGGCCTCGCCTTCGAGGCGGTAGCCATAGCGGTCGCTCTGGGGGGTGATCTTCCAGTCGGCGGACCAGAAGGCCTCGCGCGATGACGGTTCGAAGGCCAGGTATTCGGCCGCGGGGAGTACACGCACTGCCGGCACGCCGTCGCGCTGCAGTGGCAATGCGAGGGCGGGCGGAACGAGGCCGAAGCCTGTGCGGCATGGCGCCGCCGTACCCGCGGCGCGCAGCACATCGCCCCGGCGCAGCGCGCGCCCTTCGTGGCCGCCGAAAGCGCCACGCAACTGGGTGCTGCGCGAGCCCAGCACCTCGGGCACGTCGATGCCGCCGGCCACGCACAGCACCGCGCGGCTGCCGCGCTGCGCACCGCCTTGCGGCAGGCCCAGCGTCAGCACTTGGCCCGCGCGGGCCTGGTGCGCCCACCAGGGCATGAGCGGCTGGTCGTCGAGCCGGGCCGCGCAGTCGGCACCGGTGATTGCGAAGGCGCAGTCCTCGGCGAAGCGCACCTTGAACGGGAACACCGGCACCTCGATGGCCGCCACGCCCAGTTCGTTGCCCAGCATCAGGTTGCCCGCGGCCAGGGCCAGGTTGTCCATGGCACCCGAGGTGCCCACGCCCCAGCGCAGGCTGCCGGTGCGGCCCAGGTCCTGCACGGTGGCGAGCGCCGCGGACGAAAGGATCTCGATCATCGGACGATGCCCTCCACGCGAAAGCGGATCATGTCGCCCGGCTGCAGCATCGCGGGCGGGTCTTGCGCCGGGTCGAAGAACACCATCGACGTGCTGCCGATGGTGTTCCAGCCGCTGGGGCCGGCCGAGGCCGACACGCCGGTCTGCGCGCCGCCGATGGACACCGCGCCGCCCGGGATGCTCAGCACCGGCACCTTGCGCCGCGGCGTGGCGATGCGCGCGTCCATGCCGCCCAGGTAGCAATAGCCGGGATGGCTGCCCAGCGCATACACCGGGTAGAGCGGCGCGCTGTGCAGCTCGACGATGGCCTCCACGCTCAGGCCGGTGTGCGCCACCACGTCGGCCATGTGCGGGCCGCCCTCGCCGCCGTAGACCACCGGGAGCTCGACCACGCGGCCTTCGCGCTGCAGGGCGGTGGCGGCGGCCCATGCCTCGTGCAGGCGCGCACGCAGCGCATCGAGCTGGCGCGGCGGCCGGGTGAAGGTGAGCATCAGGTTGTTCATGCCCGGCACGGCCTCGCGCACTTCGGACCAGGTCTCGGCCTCATGCGCCAGCGCCCAGATGCGCTGCTGCGACGGCAGGTTCATGTCGCCGGGCGCTTCGAACAGCAGCGCGGTCGTGCCCAGGAGGCTGATGGACGGTTCGGTACGGGATGCCTGTGCGCTCACGCCGCGCTCCTTTGCTGCAGCCAGCGTTCGAGGTGGTGGATGTCGACGCCGCCGGCGGCAAAGCCCTCGTCGCGCAGCAGCGCACGGTGCAGCGGCACGTTGGTGGCAATGCCCTCCACGCGGGTCTCGGCCAGCGCCAGGCGCATGCGCTCGAGCGCATCGGCGCGGGTGTCGCCGTGCACGATGAGCTTGGCGATCATCGAGTCGTAGTACGGTGGCACGCGGTAGCCGGCGCCCGCGTGCGAATCGACCCGCACGCCGAAGCCGCCGGGCACCTGCCAGCCGGTGATGCGGCCCGGCGCGGGCGCGAAGGTGTCGGGGTTCTCGGCGTTGATGCGGCACTCGATGGCATGGCCCTGGCAGCGCACGTCGGCCTGCGCCAGCAGCAGCCGCTCGCCGCGCGCCATGCGCAGCTGCTGCTGCACGATGTCGATGCCGGTGGTCATCTCGGTCACCGGGTGCTCGACCTGCAGGCGCGTGTTCATCTCGATGAAATAGAAGGCGCCGCGCTCGTAGAGAAACTCGAAGGTGCCCACGCCGCAATAGCCGATCTGCCGGCACGCGGCGGCGCAGCGCTCGCCCACCTCGGCCATCAGCGCCTCGTCGATGCCGGGCGCGGGCGCTTCCTCGATCACCTTCTGGTGGCGCCGCTGCAGCGAGCAGTCGCGGCTGCCCAGCCACACGGCGTGGCCGTGGCTGTCGGCCAGCACCTGGATCTCGACATGGCGCGGGTGCAGCAAAAACTTCTCGATGTAGACCTCGGGGTTGCCGAAGGCCTGGCGCGCCTCTTCGCGCGTGAGGGCCATGGCGTCGAGCAGCGCGGCCTCTTCGTGCACCACGCGCATGCCGCGCCCGCCGCCGCCGCCCGCGGCCTTCACGATCACCGGATAGCCGATGTCGCGTGCCAGCGCCTGCACGGCAGCCGGGTCGTCGGGCAGCGGCTCGTCGGGGCCGGGCACGCAGGGCACGCCGGCCTTGCGCATCGCGCGCTTGGCCGAGACCTTGTCGCCCATGGTGCGGATGCACTGGGCGCTCGGGCCGATGAAGACCAGGCCGGCCTCCTCGATGCGTGCGGCGAAGCCCGCGTTCTCCGACAGGAAACCGTAGCCGGGGTGGATGGCCTGCGCGCCGCTCACCTCGGCGGCGAACAGGATGGCGGACTGGTTCAGGTAGCTCAGGCCCGGCGCGGCCGGGCCGATGCACAGCGCCTGGTCGGCCTGCGCGACGTACATGGCGTCGCGGTCGGCCTCGGAGTGCGCGACCACCGTGCGCAGGCCCAGGCCCCGGCAGGCGCGCTGGATGCGCAGGGCGATCTCGCCGCGGTTGGCAATGAGCACGGTGTCGAACATGGCGCGTGCCTCCTCAAGCGAAGCGGAACATGGGCTGGCCCGCTTCCACTTCCCGGCCCGAATGGGCGAGCACCTGCTGCACGATGCCCGCGCGCTCGGCGCGAACCTCGTTGAACATCTTCATGGCCTCGATCACGCACAGCAGCTGGCCGGCTTCCACGGCCTGGCCCGTTTGCACGAAAGGCGGCTCGCCGGGCGCGGGCTGCAGATGCACCACGCCGTGCAGCGGGGCGAGGCACTCGGTGCTGGCCGTGGCCGTGGCCGATGCCGTCGTTGTTTCTTCCAGCGCCCGTCGCGGCGCCTTGCGTGCGGCAGGCAGGCTTCGCGCAGCGGGCGCGGCGCCCAGCGCCGACAGCTTCACCAGCCGCAGCGTGCTGCCGTTTTCGCTGAACTCCAGTTCCGCCAGGTCCGATGCGGCCAAAGCGTCGATGAGCGTCTTGATCTGTTCCTGCTTCATGCCCGGGGCTGTGGTGACCGACGCGTTCCGCGAACGCGTGACGGCATGCATGAAAGGTAACGGGCCGCAGGCACAAAGCCCAAGACGGAATGGCTGTGCCGGGATAAGGGCGGCTTATGACGGCCGCCCTGCGCTTCTTATGGCAGCGCCGACAGCTCCGGTTCGGGCGTCGACGCGACGGTGGCGGCCAGGTCAACCACCAGCTCGAGCAGGATGTCTTTGACGGCCTGCGCGGGCTCCGACAGCGGCAGGTGGTCGGACTGGCACAGCGCCAGCGGCGCCTCGATGACCGGGTCGACGATGGGGAATTGCCAGGCGCCGCAGCTCGCGACCACCTCGCGCGCCATCGACGCGGGCAGGATGGTGGCGCCCAGCCCGTCGGCAATGGCCGCGGTGAGCGTGAAGGCCGACTCGATCTCGGCCACCACGCGCGGCACCATGCCGGCGCGCACGAAGGCAGCGTCCACCAGCTTGCGCACCACGTTGTACGGGCGCGGCAGAAAGAGCTCGATGTCGCGCAGGTCGGCCAGCTTCACCGGCTGCGAGGGCGCCGGCATCGACGCCGGGCCGACCAGGTACAGCGGCTCCTTGAGCAGCGGCACGAACGCCAGGCCGTGGATGGCCTTGTCGCCGTACAGCACGGCCAGGTCCATGCGGCCGTTCATGATGAGCTCGCTCAGCGTGCTGCCGTAGTTCTCGTTCAGGTAGAGCAGGATGCCCGGGTGGCGCGCGCGCACGGTGCGCAGCAGCGGCAATGACAGCGCCGAGGCGGCCGTGCCGGGCGCCAGGCCCACCGACACCTGGCCCGAGAGCCCCTCGCCGGCCGCTTCCATGTCGACACGGGCCTGCTCGCACTGGCGCAGGATGATCTGCGCGTGGCGGTACAGCACCTTGCCGGCCTCGGTGGGCGTCACGCCGCGCTTGGTGCGCACGAGCAGTTGCTGGCGCACCTCGCCCTCGAGCGTGGCCAGTTGCTGGCTCAGCGCGGGCTGGGCGATGAAAAGGACTTCGGCGGCCTGCGTGAGGCTGCCGATGTCCACGATCTTCACAAAATATTTGAGGCGTCGCAGGTTCACGCCTTGTCCCCAAGCAAAACCCAAGCCTAGCACCGCGCGTGGGCAGCCGGTATCGGGGCTCGCCATAGTCATAAGCTGCGCCTATACGACCAGTGCAATCTCGTCTTGGCCTCGCGGGGTCGATGTGCGTACCGTTCGGCACATGCCATCTCCAACCCAGGAAGCCGCGTGACCACCTCCCGCATTGCCGCCCGCGTGCGGCGCATCAAGCCCTCGCCCAGCACCTCGGCCGCCGACCGCGCCAACGAACTGCGCCGCCAGGGCAAGTCGATCGTGAACCTCGTGGTGGGCGAGCCAGACTTCGACACGCCGCCCCACATCCGCCAGGCCGCGGCCGCCGCCATCGAGCGCGGCGCCACGCGCTACACGCTGATGGCCGGCACGGTGGAGCTGCGCGAAGCCATCGTCGCCAAGCTGGAGCGCGAGAACGGCCTGCGCTACGCGATGAACGAGATCATCGCCACCAGCGGCGCCAAGAGCGCGATCTACAACGCTTTCGCGATCACGCTGGAGCCGGGCGACGAAGTGATCATTCCCGCCCCCTACTGGGTGTCTTACCCCGACATGGTGCTGGCCTGCGAAGGCACGCCCGTCACCGTGGCCTGCCCCGAATCCCAGGACTTCAAGCTGGCGCCCGCGCAACTCGAGGCGGCCATCACGCCGCGCACGCGCTGGCTGCTGATCAACTCGCCGAGCAACCCGACCGGCGCGAGCTACACCGCCGCCGAGTACCGCGCGCTGGCCGAAGTGCTGCAGCGGCACCCGCACGTGATGGTGATGACCGACGAGATCTACGAGCACATCCGCTTCGACGGCGAGCCTCTGCCGCACATCCTTTCGGTGGCACCGGCCCTGCGCGATCGCACGCTGATAGTGAACGGCGTCTCCAAGACCTATGCGATGACCGGCTGGCGCATCGGCTATGCAGCCGGGCCTGTGGACCTGATCAAGGCACTGGACACGCTGCTGTCGCAGTCCACCGGCAACTGCTGCTCGGTGAGCCAGGCTGCGGCCGCCGCCGCGCTGAACGGCGACCAGAGCTTCGTGGCCGAGAGCGTGGCCGTGTACAAGCAGCGGCGCGACCGCACGCTGGCGCTCATCAACGACATTCCCGGCCTGAGCTGCGCCACGCCGCCCGGCGCCTTCTACCTGTACATCAACTGCGGCGGCCTCATCGGCAAGACCACGCCCGAGGGCAAGCGCCTGGACGCGGACGGCGACGTGGTGATGTACCTGCTGGAGCGCGAAGGCGTGGCCGTGGTCGCGGGCACCGCGTACGGCCTGTCGCCCTACTTCCGTCTTTCCATTGCCACGTCGATCGAGACGCTGGAAGAAGGCTGCACGCGCATCGCCCGTGCAGTGGCCGCACTGCGCTGACGCGCGCCGCAGAACTCACAAGGACCAGCCATGCCCTACAAAGCCATCCGCAAGAACCCGTCGGCCCCGCAAGTGGCGCCGGCCATCATCGCCGCGCTGCAGGACATTCCGGTGGCCGCGCTCAGCGACAACCTGCACCGCAACATCGGCAGCGTCGGCCTGCAGCCGTACCACCGCCCCGGGCACAAGACCATGGTGGGCACAGCCGTCACCGTGAAAACACGCGGCGGCGACAACCTCACGCCGATGCGGGCCTTCGAGTTCTGCCGGCCCGGCGACGTGCTGGTGATCGACGCGGGCGGCGACATCACGAACGCCGTGATCGGCGGCATCCTGTCGTTCTATACCGCGACCATCGGCACCGCAGGCCTGGTGCTCGACGGCGCCATCCGCGACGTGGCCGAGATCCGCGAGCGCGACTACCCGGTGTACGCGCGCGGCGTGAACCATCGCGGCCCTTACAAGGACGGCCCCGGCGAGATCAACGTGCCGGTGTCGGTCGGCGGCATGATCGTGAACCCGGGCGACATCGTGGTGGGCGACCAGGACGGTCTGCTGGCCTTCTCGCCCGACGAGGCCGAGTGGCTGATCGAGAAAGCGCGCGCGCACCTGGAGACGGAAGCGCGCACGATCCAGGCAATGAAGGAAGGCCGCTGGGACCGCTCGTTCCTGGATGCTCTCGAGGCACGCTGCGCCAATTGAAGCGGTCAGGCGGCTGAGGCGCCTTCGCTGACCAGCGCCCACAGCGCCTCGGCCACCGGCGCCATGTGCGCCTGCTGGCGGTACAGGCGGATGTCCACCGGCACGCGCCAGCCGCCCGCGCCGGCGTCGACCAGCGTGCCGCCGCGCAGGTCGTCCGCCACCAGGCTCATCGGCAGCCACGCCAGGCCGCGGCCTTCGAGCGCCATGGTGCGCAGCAGCGCGGCGTGGTGCGCCGTGAAGACGACCGAGAGCGACGCGGCGAAGTCCTTGCCGAATTCGCTGTCGTGCATGGCGCGCATGATCCGGCCGAGCCCCGAGGCCTCGCTGTAGGCCAGCACGGCGGGCGCCTTGCCGGTGCCCAACGCTTGCAGCGGCGCACCGTTCGCATCGGCCGCGGAGACGGGCACCAGCACGTCTTCGCTCAAGCGCTGAACGGGGTACTGCCCCTCGTCGAGCCGGCCCGGCGCGCCCGCGTGGCCATGGCACAGCACGAACTGCACGCGGCGCTGCAGCATCAGGTCTTCGCAGGCGAACGAGCTGTCGGAAATGGTCTGGATCGGACCCATGTCGAGCCGGGCCTCCACGCTGCCCAGCCAGCGCGGAAAGAAGGTCAGCGACAGCACGTGCGTGGCCGCGAAGCTCAGGCTGGCCGCTTCGAGGTCGTGCGCCGCGCGGGCCTTGATGCGCGCGGCTTCCAGGCCGGCCAGCACTTCCTGCAACAGGGGCTGAAAGCGCTTGCCGGCCGCCGTGAGCGCGGTGGGGTGCGCGCTGCGGTCGAACAGGTCGACGCCCACCCACTCTTCCAGCGAACGGATGTGGCGGCTGAACGCGGGCTGGGCGATGGAGCGCGCCTGCGCGGCGCGCGAGAAATTGCCCGCCTGCGCCAGGGCAAGAAAGTCTTCCAGCCATTCGAGGTCGAGGGGTCGATTGCCGGGGCCCATGCGCAACGCCTTTGCTTTGAATAGTTGTATGCGATTCGAGTATTGGACGGTGCCCGCCCTGCCGGCCGAAGATGCAGACAGCCTTTCGCTCCGCTCGAATTATCGCGAGCCCACCCTCACCCGCCGTACACCATGAAGATCGTCAACATCCTCGAGTCCACGCGCCCCATCAAGTCGGACATCCGCAACGCCTACATCGACTTCTCGAAGATGACCCTGAGCCTGGTGGCCGTGGTCACCGACGTGATCCGCGACGGCAAGCCCGTCATCGGCTACGGCTTCAACTCCAACGGGCGCTACGGCCAGGGCGGGCTGATCCGCGAGCGCTTTCTGCCGCGCCTGCTGGAGGCCGAGCCCGCCTCGCTGCTCGACGAGACCGGCGAGAACCTCGACCCGCACAAGATCTGGGCCCGCATGATGATCAACGAGAAGCCCGGCGGCCACGGCGAGCGCTCGGTGGCGGTGGGCACCATCGACATGGCCGTGTGGGACGCCACCGCCAAGATCGCGGGCCGGCCGCTCTACCAGCTGCTGGCCGAGCGCTACGGCACCGGCACGCCGGACCCGCGCGTGTTCGTGTACGCGGCGGGCGGCTACTACTACCCCGGCAAGGGCGTGGAAGGCCTGCAGCGCGAGATGACCAGCTACCTGGAGCGCGGCTACTCGGTGGTGAAGATGAAGATCGGCGGCGCCACGCTGGCCGAAGACTGCGCGCGCATCGAGTCGGTGCTGAAGATCCTGGGCCCCGGCCAGCAGCTGGCGGTGGACGCCAACGGCCGCTTCGATTTGCAGACGGCCATCGACTACGGCCGCGCCCTGTCGCAGTACCCGCTGTTCTGGTACGAGGAAGCCGGCGATCCGCTCGACTACGAACTGCAGGCCAGACTCGGCGAGGTGTATGCCGGCCCGATGGCCACGGGCGAGAACCTGTTCTCGATGCAGGACGCGCGCAACCTGATTCGCCACGGCGGCATGCGGCCCGACCGCGACTGGCTGCAGTTCGACTGCGCGCTGAGCTACGGGCTGGTGGAGTACCTGCGCACGCTCGACATGCTGAAGGCTTATGGCTGGTCGCCCTCGCGCTGCATTCCGCACGGCGGCCACCAGATGTCGCTGGCCATCGCGGCCGGCCTGGGACTGGGCGGCAACGAGAGCTACCCCGATCTGTTCCAGCCGTACGGCGGCTTCCCCGACGGCGTGAAGGTGGACAACGGCTACGTCACGCTGCCGCCGCTGCCGGGCATCGGCTTCGAGGGCAAGGCCGATCTCATCGCGGAGATGCGGGCACTGGCAGTCTGAATCCGCGCAGTGTCAGGGCTGGAAGCCCGAGCGGCGTACAACGGGCTCCCATTGCTGGCGGTACGTCTTCAACATCTGCGCAGTCTCGGCCGCCGTGCTGGCCACGGACGTGATGTAGAGCGCGTCGGCCGCCTTCTGCAGGCCCGGGTCCTTCATGACGTCGTGGATCGCACCGGCCAGCAGCTGCACCTTGGCGGGCGCCATCGTGCTGGGTGCGAAGAAGGTGTTCCAGCCGTCGGCGTCGATCTTCATGCCGGCTTCGCGGAAGGTCGGGATGTTGGGCGCGAAGCTCGCGCGCTTCTTGCCCGACACGGCCAGGATGCGCACCTTGCCAGCCACGTGCTGCGCATAGAGCGAGTCGAGCGTGTCGATGGCAATCGGAAGGCTGCCGCCGATCAGGTCGGCCGACAGCGGCGCCGAGCCGCCGTAGCCCTTGATCTGCGGCTGCACGCTCAGCGCGTCGCCCACCATCAGGCCGAAGAAGTGAGGCAGGCTGCCGGTGGCCGGCACGCCGAACACGGCCTCTTCGGGGTGCGCCCAGAGCCGGCCCACCAGGAACATCGCGCGGTCGAGCTGCAGCTTGTTGCCCACCGCCAGCGCGAAGTCGTAGCTGCTGACCTGCGAGACGGGCACGAAGTCCTTGTCGGGGTCGTAGCCCGCGTCCTTGAACACCAGGGGCGCCACCACCATCACGGCGGGGTTGCCGAGCATCAGCACGTTCTGCCCCGCGGGCGTGCGCTTCACTTCCTTGGCCGCGAGCCGCCCGCCTTCGCCGGGGCGGTTTTCCACGGTGACCTTCACGCCGAGCTTGGGCGTCAGCCGCTCGGCGATCAGGCGCGCGATGCGGTCGGTGCTGCCGCCGGCCGCATAGCCGACCACGAAGGTGAGCGGTCCGTCCAGCGCAGGCGTCTGCGCGTGGGCGGTGTGCGCGACGGGGGCGCAGGCGGCCAGGGCGAGGCCCCACGCCATGAGTTGTCGCCGGGAAAAGAATGCGGGCATGAAGTGTCCTGCGGGCAGTTGTCGGTGGTCGGGGATGGGCACGCGCGCAGCGTCTTCACAGCGAGAATCACCCGCCACGTTGTGTTGCTGTTCGTGCAAATTTGTTACCGAGTTATACGTAAGCACAAACAGTTGATCTAATCCATCACCTGTTCGCCGAGGCGGGCGGACCACACTCTTGCCGCCCGTTAACCCATCCGTATGCAAGCCTTTCCCGACGCCGACGCCTTGCGCGCGCCCCGCTCCCTGGACGACCTGCTGCTGTACCGCCTGGCGCGTGCCATGCGCGCGGGCAGCGGCATGGCCACACGGCTGGTCGAGGGCGGTTTCGGCATCACGCGGCGCGAGTGGGGAATGATCGCCACGCTCGCGCAAGAGGGCGAGATGACTTCGTCCACGCTGGCCACGCACCTGCACCTGGACCGCGTGCGCACGTCGCGCGGACTGCGCAGCCTGGTCGAGAAGAAGCTGGTCGAACGGCGGCAGGATTCGGAAGACCGGCGCGAGGTGCACGTGCGCCTGAGCGCGTCGGGCCAACAGCTTTTCGGCCAGCTGTTTCCGCGCATCGCGGGGCTGAACACCGGCCTGCTCGAGGGCGTCGCGCCCGCGGACCTCGACGTCTTTCTGCGCTGCCTGCAGCACCTGGAACAGCGCGGCAGCGAACTGGTGGCGCAGGGCGCCGTCGCGGAGAAGGCCGACCGGCGCTCGGGTGGCACGCGGCACCGATGGCCGGAGCGCGGCTGAGGCCTGGCCTTGGCCCTGACCCAGCGGGATGCTCCTTCGCCTTGTCAGGCTTCGACGTTGAGCGTGCCGCCGATGGGCACGCCGTTGGCGTTGGTGCGGAACGCGCTGCTGCTGCTGTTGCTGCTCGATCCCGTTTCGTTCTTCGCGGCGGCGATCTGCTGCTCCGCGCTCTTCTGCGTTGCCGCCGCCTGAACCGCCTTCAGTTGCGCCTGCAGCATGACGAGCTGGGTGTTGAGCGCCTGCAGCTGCTGCTGCACCGCCTTGCGCGCATCGCCCTCGGGCATTGCAATCAAGGTCTTCTGCGTGGCGCTGATCTGCTTTTGCGTAGCGACGATCTGGCGCTGGATCTTCGCGACTTCGGCGGCGGTGCCGCTCCCTGTTCCTGCTGTGCTCGAAGCACCGATGGCGGTCAGCATGTGAGTTCTCTGTTGTTGTCTAGACAGAGGACTATCGGCAGGTTTGGGGGGAAATTTAGGGGGACGTGGCGGAGAGTGTGTCAGCTTGAGTGTTGGCCATTGTTGACCGCCGGTGAGTGAACGAGGTCGAAACTAGTTCGGCGTAGTTCGTAGCTTGGCGAAGGACCACGTGAGTCGAGATCATGAGTCAACATGAACACTCAACCTCGCACCCGCCCCAGGCTCACGGTGGACTTTATCGAACGCGCACAACCCAGCGCCTCGCGCAAAAGTCCTCGCCTCTTCTGTGACTCGAACGGACTCTACTTACAGGTCACCCCACAAGGCAACAAGTCCTGGATCTTCCGCTACACCATCGACAGACGGACGCGCTCGATGGGGTTAGGCCCGCTGCGCAAGGTCGGCCTGGAATCCGCACGCAAGAAAGCTCGCGCGCTACGCATACAGGTGGACTTGGGCGTCGATCCGCTTGAAGAAAAGAGCCGGGCGTTGGCGGCAAGGAAAACTGGGCTGACCTTCGAGGACTGCGGCAGGACATGCCACGAACTGCGACGGGACAAGTTCAGGAACGACAAGCACTTTGCGCAATGGGGTTCAACGCTCGAAACCTACGCCTATCCGAAGATTGGCCATATTGAAGTTGCGGCGATTACCGTTGACCATGTTTTGAAGGTGGTGCAGCCGATTTGGAAGGACAAAACAGAAACTGCCAGCCGCTTGCGCGGGCGAATCGAAGCAGTCCTCGCTTGGGCCACCGTGTCGGGGCATCGTGCTGGGGACAATCCGGCGCGCTGGAAAGGATTTCTTGACCAACTGTTGGCAGCGCCGGCGGATGTCAAAGAGGTGCAGCACCACCCAGCGCTTCCCTACGGGGAGATGCCGTCGTTTTGCTTTGACCTTCAAACGCTCGATGGAGATGCGGCGCAGCTGTTCCTGTTTTTGATTTTCACCGCCGCCCGCATCGGGGAAGCACGAGCAGCGATGTGGACGGAGTTTGACTCGCAGTTCAGGACGTGGACAGTCCCCGCGGATCGAATGAAAGCTGGCCGCATGCACAGGGTGCCACTGCCGACTCAGGTCACCGAAATGCTGAAGGCACGGGTGGCCAAGAATGCTTCGTTGGAGGCGCCTTCACCATTCGTCTTTCCAGGGCGAAAGGCCAAAGCGTGCATGTCAAATGGCGCCTTGACCGCTCTCCTCAAGCGCATGCGCAGGATGGACTTGACCGCCCACGGCTGCCGCTCCACGTTTCGCGATTGGGTGGCCGAGTGCACCGAGTTCCAGCGTGAAGTTGCGGAAGCGTGCCTCGCGCATGTCTTGGGTAACAAGACCGAAGCCGCCTACCAGCGCGGCGACTACCTGGAGAAACGCAGATTGGTAATGCAGGCGTGGACGGACTACTGCTTGGTGCCGCCACGAAGCGCTCCCGCAGATTCTGCCTCGCCAACCGCCTGATCAACAGCGAGATATCTTGCCGAAGCACCGCCTATCGGGCCCATTCACCGGGTTTCGGAGGCTCAGCTATTGGTGAACGGCAATGCTGCGCTTTGGCTATACAAGCACAGATTCATTGCAATTTGACGAAGCCATACCGGCTCAACGTCATTTGAAAGGTCTACAGACCATGCGCAAGAACACCGCCAAACCGTCGCCCCTCCGCTTCGGCACGAACAGCGAGAACCAGCCCAAAACTGCCGACCAGCAGCAGCACGCCCCAGGCCACGGCTCTGCACCGCCGAAGACTGCCGCGAACGACGCCGAACGGCCTGAGGCTGGCGCAGATGGTCGTAGCCATGGCCACATCCACATCGACCGTTTCACGCTGAACGGACCGCTCGAACACGACTCCCTCGGGGAGAAGTTTTACCGCGATGACCCAGACCTGGGAATCATTGTTGCTGGTGCCAGTGCCTACACGCCCAAGCGCCGTAGGAACCCAAGGCCCGACGACATCTTCATCAAGTCCTCGGTGTTCGGCCATGACGAGAGGGCCAACCGCATCCTCTTTGACTGCTGCCCGCCGCAGGTTCTGCAAGGCCATAACGTTTTCGGCCATGGCAACCTGCTGGACTACGGCTACGCGGTGTTCTTGCTGCAGCTCGCACGGCACGACCTGACCGCTACGCCCGAAGAGCACGTGTGGTGGAAGACCGGGCGGATGATCACCGTGAGCGAGGTCCACTTGACGGGCAACTTTTGGATCTCGCCGGAACTCAAGATGATGTTCATCAACGCCATTGACGAGGCAAACAGGAGCGGCAAGCATCGCGCCATCGATAGCTGCATTGCGCTGGGCTGGACCGCCGAACGTCGTTCAACACAGCAAGGCGTATGCATCTACGACAAGCACCCAGTGCTGCTCAAACAATGGTCGAAGCCAGGCGTGTACCAGGGCAAGCTGATCGAACTGGCGGACGGTTCAATCCGCATCGAGGTGCGGCTGTACGACGGCGGCCTCACCACACTCGGCCTGAAGTCGGCCTCATGCTGGGCGGATGTCGACGTCGATCAGCTCTTCTTCGACGTGCTGGCAGGCTTCAATGTCGGCAATGCCATCCAGCCACTGCTCACCGCGGACGAAGAAAGACTGCTCACAAAGAAGGAGCTTATTGCTTACACCCTGTGGCTGCTCAAGCAGGATCTGCACCGGCTGCTGTCCGCCTCGACGATCTCCAGGCACTCCCGAGCGATCAAGCAGAAGGTCGGCGTGGACATTCTCAGCGACCGCCGACCGGAGCGGTTACCGGCGCTCGACCTGTCGGAAATCCTGAGGGTCGAAAACATCGTGCCGGTACCGGACTGGTTGATCGCGGCCGGCCGCTATTGGCCGCCAGGCCGGTACGAGTGATGGCCTGACTACTTGGCGGCGCCGGCGCCTGAGGGCAGTGTCGCAGGGCTACGCGTGGTTGCTGGTTTGCCACGCATCGCTCTGCAATTTCTCGCGGCTATATGCAATGGCTATTCATTGCGTGAAAGGAGCCGAGATGATGAAAATTACCCGCTGGGGGCACTCTATTGGCCTTCGCCTGCCTTGTGAGGTAGCGCAGGCAGCCGGGTTGACTGCTGGGGACTACGTTTACGTGCGCCTGCTCGATTCGGGCGATATCCGCGTGCGGCCCGTAAAGAACGTGCAGCCAGCCCACTCGCCGACCGCCGACGGGGAGATGGGCATCGCCGAGGCCACATTGCCTACTGCGGCTAGGGTGACAACATGGTGAAGGGTCTCCTCGAATTGATGCTCGAATCGCAACCGCCTGGCCGGCTCTGGATCATTGGACAAACACGCTCACAGGCAGCTCAGGACGTATTGAACCTAGCGCTAAGGACGCTGGTGCTGTTCAGCCCCTTGGCTTGCCATTGACGGACTGGTGGCGGGCGTGGCGGGTTGATCTATGCCCGCTGTCACCCTCATTTTGTCGAGGAAAGCTGCGGATGGCTGTCAGTTCGCTCCGCAACTGCGCTAGTGGTCGACGGCGCCTTGAGTGCGACGCTGATAAACGCGGCGGATATAGACGCGATGGCCGCAAGCACGGCAATCAAGATAGGTATCAGCACCGTCTTCCAAGCTTCACTACGCTGAACTTGCTTGGCGTGAAGATCCACTGCCAGTTCCATGAGCTTGGCAGTGGTTTCCGCTGAGAGCAGGGGGCGCAGCTCATCTCCGTCATCGCGTTCGACGGCATCTTGAACATTCCGCGCAATTAGAGAGACGTGTGCTTTCTTTTGTCCCACCGCAGCCTTTACGCGAAAAAACTCCCTGTGCTGCGATCCGACATCAACCCAGCTTGCAGCGCTCGCTGGCTTCCCTTGCAACTCCGTCATGAGACCAACTTCGGTTCGCCGAGTCTTGGGCGACAAGGCTAGGACTTGAATCAGTGCAAGGACATCTGACAGGCGTCCGTTGATGAGGTAGGAATTTCTGGATGCTGCCATACGAGGAATATCGGGATCGAATGATCTGGAGTTCTCGAATTATTCCCTTAGTTCGACGGATCGGATCAAGCAACGCGGGGCGTCCGGGCCGCTTCACTGCGCCGTCGGTTCGCCGGTCAACGCCACATAGCGCCGGATGGTCGTCCAGATCGGCCCTGCGATACCCTCGGTCAGCTCCGCCAGCACTTTTTACCGGCGTCACGTTGTAGGGCCTGAGTAGCTTCGACAGCCCCAGAGAATCGAGCGGTTTGCCACGGTGGTACGTCGCCCAGCCCAATCTTTTTTGTCTTCCGGCCGCCAGTACCGTATAGCAGACGAAGGATCCCTGGAACTGACGGTTCGTTGGCCACTCCTGACATGTCAGGAGTGGCCTGCGGCGGTACCGACGTCATCCAGAAGCAACTACCGAGGACAAACAAGCGGATCGAGCAATGGGCTCAGGCTGCGTACCTACGGCGGTCGATCACGCGAGCCAATTGCAGCCCGATCAAGAGCGTCTGGGGGACCCCATAGAATCCTCCGACAACAAGCAACTTGGGGAAGATAGCGCCATGGCGATTCCAGACTTTCAGTCACTGATGCTTCCGGTGCTCAAGGAGTCTGACGCCGGCGAGGTGCGCATCTCTGATGTTGTCGCTGACTTGGGCCGCAAGCTGGGTTTGACTGAGGCTGAACTGTCGGAGCTAGTGCCCTCGGGCAAGCAGACGACGTTCGCCAACCGCGTAAACTGGGCCAAGAGCTATTTGGGCAAGGCTGGCCTGATCACGCTCACAAGGCGTGCGTACTTCGAGATCAGTGACCGAGGCCGGGCGGTGCTGGCCAATCCGCCGCCGGCGATCAACATCAAGTTTCTGGAGTCCTTTCCCGAATTCAAGGCTTTTCGGGAAGCGGCGGCCGGCACTCCGATTACCCCGCAATCTGAGCCAAAGAACTTCAAAGAATTGGCACCAGACGAAGTGATCCGATCTGCAAGTGACGAACTTCAGCAATCACTTAGTGCCGAACTCCTCGCGAAGATCCTCGTCTCACCCCCAGACTTCTTTGAGCGCCTCGTCGTTCAGCTCCTAATCGCCATGGGTTACGGTGGATCGGCCATCGAGGCTGGTAAGGCCTTGGGCAAAAGCGGTGATGGTGGCGTCGACGGCGTCATCGACCAGGATGCGTTGGGTCTGGACCGAGTTTATGTCCAGGCCAAGCGTTACGCGGACAGCAAGGTGTCGTCGGGCGAGATCCGAGACTTCTTCGGGTCGCTGGACCGGTTCAAGGCGAATAAGGGCCTGTTCGTCACAACGTCAACCTTCTCGCAGGCAGCGAAAGAGACTGCGGAGATGCTGAGCAAGCGCATCGTATTGATCGACGGGCTCTTTCTCACCCGCCTGATGATCCGATTCGACATTGGCTGTCGCGTTGAGGAGGTGGTCTATATCAAGAAGCTCGACGAGGATTTCTTTGACTGACGTTGCCGGGCGCTAGCCAGAGCGAGCTTAGCGGCCCAACGAACGGCGACCAAGCAATCCTTACGAGCCCGCGGTGCCCGCAGCACCAACTATAGGTTCGTTTCGCGCCAGATCAAGTTGCTCGCCTCGGTCAGCACTATGGCCATGTGGTAGTCCACGAGTTCGACGTGTTGGGCTGCCCGATGCAGCCTGCCACGCGGATGCGGCGGAATCTTGTCGCCGTAGTGCTTTTGCAGATACAGGAGGCGCTTCGGCAAGCCTCTCAGAGACTTGAAACCCTCGTCCTGCGAAACCTTCCGAATGAAGTCCTTCATCGCGTCCTTGGCTCGCTCTTCAGCCTCGTCATTGTCGATCTCGGCATCGTCAATGTAGGCTTCCACGAAGTCTGCGATTTCGCAGTAAAACTCTTCGGCCCATTCCTCGTTGAACTCCATATGGCGCACGCAGCCGTCGTGCGAGTAGCACACGTGGAGTTCGTGGTGGGGGTCAGGCCGGCTTGTCAGCGAGACGATCTGTGACTGGACATGCGCGCGCACTTTATCGGGCGAGGGAAAGCGCGAGCCAGGCCTTTTGTCATACCCCTCTTTCCATCCGTTCGCCTGCAATACGAGGTGGATGAAGCCGTCGGCGTCGAACTTGATGAGCGAGTAGAACACCGCCGCTGGCCGCTCTGCCCGAATCGCTTCGAGCATTTCCGCATGACCAAGCTCAATGACCGAGGCTCCATTCCCACGCGAAAATGCGCCGTGGATCACCGCCGTCTTGGTGCCGGCACAAACCTCCTTGACAGAGGCGACCACGCGGGAAAGGTCAAGGGCTTCGTTGGACATGTCTGCGATTATCCGACCGAGTCGGTACTAGCACCTTGCCCGCATGCACCCGTAACCGGCCATCAACGACAAGTGAAGCCAGACCAAATTGAGAGCCGGCATAGGCGGAGTACCCAGGTCGGCCGCCGGCGCATTGCGCCTTGGCATGCGTTGCCACCCGCAAGAAGCGACTGCTTCCCATCCATGGAGTTGCCGCCGAGAATCAGTGCTTCTTCAGCATCAAGGCGAGACGCAACTTGGCAAGCACAGATACCACGCGGCTGGCGGTTCTCATCGACGCCGACAATGCCTCTGCCTCGGTGGCAAAGGAACTTCTCGAAGAGGTCGCCAAGTTCGGGACTGCCACGGTCAAACGGGCGTTTGGTGACTGGACCACGCAGAACTTGGTCGGCTGGAAGGCTCACCTTCACCGCCATGCGATTCAGCCCATCCAGCAGTTTGCCTATACGCAGGGGAAGAACTCGACGGATTCAGCGTTCATCATCGACGCGATGGACCTGCTGTACTCAGGCAACGTCGACGGCTTCTGCTTAGTATCCAGCGACAGTGATTTCACGCGCCTTGCAACGCGCCTTCGGGAGGCTGGCAAAGTCGTGTACGGCCTCGGAGAGCGAAAGACACCGGAGCCCTTCATCGCCGCGTGCGACAAGTTCATCTTCTTCGAGGTTCTGAAACGCCCCATCGAGGCCGCGACACCCGTGCAAGTTCCTGACGTGCCCGACCTGGGGGAGCTGCTGGCGCACGCCATCCGAGAGACGGTCAGGGACAGCGGTTGGTCCAGACTATCCAATGTCTGCAGCCTCGTGAGCAAGACACACACATCGTTTGACCCGAGAAACTATGGCTTCAAGAAGCTCAGCGAGCTGGTGCGCGCCCAGCCGTACCTTGAAGTGGTGGACTCGCCTGACGGTACAGGCTTCGTGCACGTCGAAGTGCGGTTGAAATAGAGCAAGAGCAGCGTTGTTGCCGTCAGCCAGTGTTGCCTCCGGGTCGCCTGGTCGGACCTTCACTTTTGGGGCCCGCCCTTTCCCATCAAACGAAAACAATCCATGCTAGAAGCAAAAAATATGAGTTACGCCGAGATCCAGAAACGGATCAAAGACATGGATGCCGAACGTGCAGAGCTTGAGGCAGCGCTCCAAGCCAAGCGTGGTGAGGAAATCAAAGTTCTCGCCGACGCATATGCGAAGAAACTCCAGGCCGGAGGATTCTCGATCTCGGAAGGGATCAAGGCATTGGCACCATACGACACGACAATGGCCAAGCGTTCGGGCACTGCGCCGCGTCCGCCGCGCGAGGTCGAAACCGGAACGACATACAAGAATCCTGACACGGGCGAGACATGGAAGGCCGGAGCGAAGGGACGTGTCGTCGGATGGCTCCAGGCTCAGATCGACGCCGGCAAGCGCGCTGCATCCTTTGCATCAGATGCAGGCTAGCCCCGTCGCTTTGCCTCAGTTGTTACTCAGTTGTTAGTCTGACGAGCCTATCGATGCGCTGATATCAAGCACACCTCCAAGAAGAGGACGATACGAAAGTCCCTCGAAGCGGCGATTGATCGACCAATGCATCACGGCGATAGAAACAGTGGAGCGGAATCAATCTGCTAGGTCCCCACAACATGGCGCGGCAGTTATTTGGCGCGGATGGATATTAATCAATCAGCCTCCAAGATATAAAACACCTTCATAGCGTTTTACTTCGTGGCCGATATCATGATTTGAACCAGCCTCGTGGATACCACTTCACGTCGAAATGGTCGATATCCTGAATCCAAGCTTGATTACCTTTTTAGCCATTGACAATGACGCTTGTCAGGCGTTGCGCTCGAAATGCATATAGCGCTTCGGCAACCGCTCATATAGCGATACGCCGCGGTTATCGCTACATTCCCGCTCTAGTCCAGGCGCTTCCCAAAGACTTGCGAAATTCCATAAAATTCATCGCGATTGGCCAAGCAGGAAACTAAGAATAAATCCTTGAATACTTTTCAACCTGCTCGAACGATATACCCCGCGCCCCGTGGAGGAAGATGTTGGAAAGACGATCAAAGTGCATCCGATTGCTCCTTACCTCAGCCCGAGCAATGCGACGAGCTGTTTTAATATTTTTCTTGTCTTCGGACTGGGCGCAAAGGATCTTTGTTGTCAGCTCCTCTACAAATTTTTCACGCCCTGAACCATGCGCATGCTTTTTCAGATACCCAATGAATTGACTGCAAAAAAATTCATGCGAATGGAAATAATCGTAATGTGGCTGAAGTTGCTTTATAGCGACATCGATGGAGAGCGTTTCAAGCATCGTTTCCACAAATAGTTTCATTTGGGATTCCACAATCCCAGCCTCCACTATGTCTCTAGGAGCGATGCAAAACTGGAATGGGGTTGGCTGAGTAATCTCAATTCCGTCACAAATGGCCATTCCGTAACAAGTGGACATGATCACCCCGGTTCCGTTGCGCGTACTTGCATTTATCCGCCGTAGTGCCTCACGAAGCTCTACCCAAGGGACGTAGGTTTTTGCCCCCCCGATCAGCAGGCCTTTTTCAGGGTTTCCGTGACCTTCAAAGGAAATTAGAGGGTTATTTTTTTCATCGGCTTGCTCTGCAATAGAAGCCAACAATGCATCCAACATTGGTCGATTGTGAACTTTCACATACCTTGAGTACGTGATTGCGCCAGTCTGAGCTGCTTGATTTGCCGCCTTTTGGGCGGTGGTCAAAGAGGTTTTCAAATCCCCTTCACCTAATAAATCAATAGTTATCAGATAGGAGTGAGATGCATCCAAGGTTAGGTTCAGGCCGACCTCATACCGGCCAGAGGAATTTTTCATAGAACGTTTAAAAGGGGATTCTGACTAAAACACTGACTCCAGACACGCGGAAGCCAGGCCATTAACGCTCTATTTATTGCTTCTGAGGCAGCAGGCCGTCGGCAACGCTCGCCATGCCTAAGTTATTCATCACGTGCTTGTAGCTATCCTTCATTCGCTCGTAATCAGCTTGATTAAAAAGCATCACCGAGCCGGGAAATCCGCGGCTTTCTACAAACGATCTCTGCGGCTCGCTCCATTCGCCATGAACATATGCATTGCGAATGTATTTGATCGCCAAGTAATCTTGAAAGCAATTCGAGTCCACGTGAAGGCCGCGCGATTTGAAAGCGGCCTCCAATCGATGGATGCGCCCTTCATTGGGTCCCTTTTCAAAGTATGCATATATATCTTGGAGGTTCGGCCGATTTTTGGCCCATTCCTTGATCATGCATTCCACTGCCCCAACCATCATCACAGCCCAGAGTCGCGCGAATGATGAGTATTTGACGGAATCTGGAGCATGAGCTTCAACTGGATGAGAATTGACCAAATTCTCAAGCATTTCAATGTAAATCTGATCGTCGGAGTACGCGCTAATGAATTCTGCAACCATGTTTCACGCTCTTTAGAGATTTAAGGAATCGCGAGTGTCGGCCTCAGCAATTGGGTCAGGCCAGCGGGCGGACACCTCGGCACGAGGGATACTGAGAACATCCCCAGAACTGCCCGCCGGCATTCGCGCCCTTCTTGGCAGTGCGCTTAACCATCCCCGAGCCACACGCGGGACATGCGGCTGTGCTGGTCGAGACACCGGGTGGACTCGGTGGCGCGACCGGGTGCAACCTGTCGGCGATGTCGGCACGCGAAGACAGCGATTGCCGCGCTTGTTTGATCAGACCGAACAGTCGATGCCCATCCACCAACTTGACGTTGCGACCATCGGCAAATGCCTTGGCATCATCGCTGAAGCTGCCTGAGGTCACAACGAACCCACCTGTAGCACCCTTCGCCGCCATCACGCCGTACAGTTCGCGCACCACGTCGACCCCAACCTTGTAGGCCTTCCACTGCTTGCATTGGACGAGAAACTTCTCGGTGCCCTTCGAGATCACCAGGTCCACGCCGCCGTCTGCTCCACCGCCACCGGTTTCGGAGACACTAAAGCCTTGCAGACGAAAGGCCTCGCCGACCAACATCTCGAACTCGCGCCACGACATGCCGTCGAGCGCATCAGCGCCCTTGGCCTGTGCCATATTTGAGATCAAGGTTCGGCGTCGATGCCGTCGCCACGCTGAGACTCCCGCACCGCTGAGACAGATCAGCGGCACCGCATACTGGCCAATACCTGCCAGAACGGCTCCCATCGAGCGGACGATCAAGCCGCCCATCTGGCCTGGCTGAAGTGCGAGCTCCGTTGGAGGCGTTGCTAACTTGTGCAGGAGCACGTGCGCGATCACCGCGAGGACGACGCCCGCCCACCATGGCAGCAGCGACATCAGATCCATCAGATCTTCCGCAAGACTCGTTTTCTTTCTAGCCAAAATCCCTCCAGTGGCGACCAAACTTCTTATTGCCGACGACTGCGCAGACGATCCCTTGGTAACGATGGAATGTAGCGGTCCTCGGCCAAAAACTTCCGATTCAACACAACAAAGTCGGATGCTGATCAGCGTAGTGTCAATCACGCGAGTTCATGACAAGATTCTGTGACGAAGGGGCTGCCGCTGGATATCATGCTCAGCGTGAGAACAACCCCCACCGACGCGCACCTCGCGCGCATCTATTACGACATCCTCCTTGACCATGCCCGGAATCATCCCGGCCAGGCGATCCGCTACAAAGAAGTCCTGGAACGCGCGAGGCGTGCACACCCAAACGACGAAGTCGTTCAATCTGCGATCCCAATATCCATGGGCCGGCGGCTGGAGGTGATCGTTCAGTTTCTAGGAGAGCACCAGTTGCCGCCTCTCACATGCCTGGCGGTCAATGAGACTAGTCAACCGGGCGCAAGTTATCGAGCCGTGAACGGATCGTGGCAAGCTGACATGGACGTGGTCTCTGGCTATGACTGGTCGAGGTGGCGAGGTCAATGGGACAGCCATCTTGACGCAGCGCGAAAGGCTGCGGTCCAGCTCAAACGGAGGAAAGAACAGGAAGCTCTCAATCTCGTGCATGAGGCTTACGTCGCCGGACAGATTCCGAAGCTTTCGCAAGATCAGAAGAATCAACTCATCGAGCTGCTCAGGGAAGGACTAGCGATGGAAGATGCGATGGCGGAACTCGCTAAGCCAACTTGAGGTATTTGAGAGTCGGAGGCAAACAAGATGAAATACCAGCGCACTATCGACCAGATTAAGCTTGGCAGGCTCACTCGCGACGAGCTGGAAACTATGCGAGGACGCGCTCAAGCCAATTTTGAAGACGGCGACAATGACAGTCATCTTGTTTTGCTAGCGCTAGACAATGCGGTCGCCAAGGACAGCGGAATCGTTTTCATGGGCTTTTGTCCAAACGGTGATCTGACCAACCGCCTCGATGACGAATGGAAGCAGAGCGGCACCTGCACCTTTGATTACGACGACAGCATCGACCAGATGAATCTATTTCGGAGCATCTGCGCAGGTGATCTGATTATCCTAAAGAAGTCCGAAAAGTTCGGTCAGACGATGAGCCTGCACGGACACGGCCGAGTAACCGGAACCGATACGGGACCAGACGCGCGTCGCCGTCTCAGGGTGAACTGGTCCTCAGCCGGTCGGTTCTCCAGCGATGTCCCCATGATGGGGTGCCAGTCAACGGTGAATCTGAGAAACATGCGAACCGTCGAGGGCGCGATGCCTCACCATTTTTTTGAATGGGCAGATCTGCCGCGCTTAGCCGCAACCTAGATCCAAACAGCTCACAGGACATCACCTCGCTCACGAGGTCTTGGTGACCTGCCACTGCAGTCGCCTCGGTCCTACGCCATTGGCCAAGAAAATGGCGGAACTGCCGCCAATCGGTACGGTTCGGCGTAGCCGGTCTAAACAACTTCCTGACGCCATGAACTGAGGCTTCATTCTGATGGCGTCAATGATGCCCTTCGACGGCGTAACGAGGTCGCGGCTCCCAAAACACTGGTAGGCTCATGGCAGTATTGGCACAAGCCAAAATACTGTATATATTAACAGTATTGACAAGAACCGGGCATGGCTTGGGCGGATGCCCGCGCCTTGGCCTTTGACATTAACAGCGGCGGTGACGAAAAAGACCGCCCCAGGACGAGAGAACCAAATGGCATACGAGCAACTCACGCGCGGTGATTTGATCCGCCTGCTCGAACAGCACGATGCAGAGCGCGCCGAGGCCGGCAAGGATGGAATCATCATGTCCTACACGGGGCGCACCGCTCCGTGGCAGATCATTCGTCAAGTTAAACCCAAACTCGCAAAGATCAATCAGCGATCATCTGCGGGAGCAGCGCAGGCACAGAGTCAAAACACCATCATGGATGGGGAAAACCTATCGGCGATGGTGACCCTCTACAAATATCGTGGTCAAGTCGATTTGATTCTGACGGACCCACCCTACAACACGGGTGAGGATTTCCGATACAACGACAAATGGGACAAGGATCCCAACGACCCAGACCTTGGCGAACTCGTGCCCAAAGAGGACGGCTCGCGTCACTCCAAGTGGCTTCGCTTTATGACGCCGCGGATCTGGATGATGCGCGAAATGCTCAAGCCTGGCGGCGTCATAGCCATTTGTATCGATCACAGAGAGTTATACCGGCTAGGTATGTTGATGGATGAAGTGTTTGGTGAAAACAACCGCCTGGCCATCATCAACTGGCAGAAAACTACACCAAAAAACCAAGCACAGCACATCACTGTCACGACAGAGTATGTTCTTGTATACGCAAAAACATCCGAACGCGCAAAAACTGGCATGGTGGAGCGTTCGGCACTAGCTGATGCCCGTTTTGGCAATATCGACAAAGACTTGCTTAGCGACTGGAAACAAGGCGACTTGACCGGAAAAGGCACTAGCGCACTTGCGAATTATGCGATCCAGTCGCCCTTTACGGGGGAGTTTCATGACCCTGGCGAACGGCATTGGGCCAACAAGCGTGCACAGATTAAAGCTTGGGCTGAGGAGTGGGGTGTTGAGTATTTTGACCTTGACATCGGCGATGGTCGCGGCAAAGCGCTTGCCCTAAAAGGATGGCGAATAGAAGAGACAGCCAGTCAAAAAAAGGCACGTGTAGCTGCATACCGCAAGAAAGCAGTAGCGCGATTGAAACAGGGTTCGTGGCCCGTTCTTTATTGGGGCGTTGACGGCCTTCAAAAGCCTGTAAAAAAAGTCTACAAAACTCTTGTTAAACAGGGGGCGGTACCTCAGTCGTTCTGGCTATCTGATGAAGAAGGCCCGATTGATTTGGAAGCAGTTTCTTGGCTACGAAAAATGAGTGGCCGATCACGTGATGGCATCGAAGAACTCGACGATATCGTTGGCAAAGGCCATGGTTTCGAGACGGTCAAACCTTTGAAGCTGATCAAGAAGATTATTCAAATTTGGTGCAAGCCAGATGGCATCGTGCTCGATCCTTTCGCTGGTTCGGGGACGACAGGTCATGCAATCTTGGAACTGAATAGCGAAACTGATTCAGATCGGCGCTTCATTCTCGTCGAGCAAGGTAACGACGAAAAGGGTGACCACTATGCTAAGACGCTGACCGCAGACCGGATTCGACGAGCGATCACGGGCGATTGGAAGTCGGGTGCACGCGAGCCGCTTGGTGGCGGTTTTCAATTCGTCGAGTTGAAACGACAGCAAGTAGATGCCGCGGCGGTAAACGCACTGCAGCGAGAAGAAATGATTGACCTCCTGTTGACAAGTCACTGGGACAAGTCTGATCGGGCGAAAACTTCGCTTACTCGCTTCTCCCCTGAAGTAAGTCGGCGCTTTTTGTTTGCCACCAATGCGCGCAACGAGGGATTTTTCTTGATCTGGGATGGAGCAGAGCAGCCTTCCATCCTCAACCGCGAAACATTCAAAGCTATCGTAGAAGAAGCGAAAGCCCATAGCCTGACAGATCGCTATCACGTGTATGCCTCGCTCGCGCCCTACTCGGGACGTACCGTCGAGTTCTACAAGATTCCGGATCGAGTGTTGGAGCACATTGGCTTCAATACGCGCGCTGACGCCTACAACAACGAGACCGAGACTGAGAACGAGCAGGGATGAAAGAAATCAAGTTTCAGAACGATGCGGCGCTCCAAATTGCACGCCGGTACGCGTTCTTCGCTACTCACGACCAACGACCTGGCACGCGTCGGCTCGCCGACCCCTTCTTTCAAGCCCTTTCCGCGCTAACGGGGGCGGGCAAGACACCAATCCTGGCCGAAGCGGTGACCTTGATCCGCAATGAACTCCAAGGCGAGCCCATCGTCTTGTGGATGTCGAAAGCGCGTTCCGTAGTGACCCAAACCTTCAACAACTTCAACGGCGGCAAATATGCCCCGTTGGTTGAAGGTTTCCAAGTTTGTACCATCAAGGAGTTAAAGCCTACGATGGTTGAGGACAGCAGCACGCCGTTGTTGGTGTTGACAACCACGGGCCTGTTCAACAACAAAGACCAGGCCGAAGGTGACTTAAGAATCTATCGCGCAGCTCAAGATCGCCAAGGCGGCAAGTCCATGTGGCAACGCCTGATTGACCGTAGCGATGGCCAAGCCCGGCGCCCACTGATTATTGTTTACGACGAAGCGCATAACCTGTCTGAGCAGCAGACTGACATCCTTCGTGAATTGGAGCCGGAGGCTTGGCTGCTAGCGAGCGCCACGATCAAGTTACCCACCAAGTTTCATAACTTGGTCATACAGCCGACAAAGGGTTGGGTGGTACGAAGCTCGGGAGAGAAAGAAGCATTCCAAGCGTTGGGGGCTCTCAAGGATGGGGATCCAGACGCAGACGCATGGATGACGACCCTAGTGGACAGTCAAAAGGTGGTCGATGCCGAACTGGTGAAAAATGCAATCCACTTCGATGGTACGACGGCGCCAATGGAAACGTGCTTGGACAGTTTGATGGAGCGTCGCGGCATCATCCAGAAGGAAATCACGAATAGGGGCCTGCGCATCAAACCAAAGGCCATCTACGTGTGCAAGACTAACATCACGGATGATGGGCAGCCCGACGATCCAGCAAAGCCATTTAACCTGCGCCAAGCACCGCCAATTCGGATCTGGCGCTACCTTGTGGAGTCCAAAGGGATCGATCCGGCTTCAATTGCGATTTACTCCGACTTGAAATTCACTGAGGGAACAAAGCCGGACGCGGTTGTGCATTTCTCAAAAGGTGATGATGACTTCGATAAGTTTCACGAAGGAGACTTCGAGCACATCATCTTTAACTTGTCGCTGCAAGAAGGGTGGGATGATCCCGAATGCTACCTAGCCTATATCGACAAGTCCATGGGCTCTTCAACTCAAGTCCAACAGGTGATCGGTCGCGTCTTACGGCAGCCCCACGCGACGCACTACGACAGTGAGGTTTTGAATGCCGCCCACTTCTTTCTACGAGTAGATAGGAAGAGCGTATTCACGCAAGCACTCGACTTGGTCAAGGCGAAGTTGGATCAAGAAGGCGCACCTATCGCAATCTCGTCATCGTTCTCGGGAGGAAATAGCCCGGGAGCTATTGAAGTACTGCCACGCGATGACCTGCCATCCGCTCTTCATAGCATCTATGTGCTCAAAGAAGAGGCGATGTTGGTGGTGGACCAACTACTGAACCAATTCCCCACATTTGCCGAGGGTGGAGCGGACGCAATCGGAACAGCAGAGAGCGCTAGCGCGATCATCAAGGTCAGCGACAAAGCCGGCTCCGCCACCGCTCCTGAATGGACCGAGGGCGGTAACACCAACCCCGTTCGCTTGCGCTGGCTGTTGTCACTCGCCGTGCGCTCGTCCGCCCCTCAGGCAGGGAAAATTATTAACACAAACAGCCCGAAATTTGACGTGCGCGTGCAGGTGCGGAGCAATGCTGAAGTGGCGGTAAGAGACTTGGCCGAGAAGATCGGGGCGGCATATTTCGAGCACTCCGAACTGATCTACGAGGAGGACGATCCCTTCACCTTCGGTCCGGTGCGTGTGGTGAAGGAGGGGGCCCTCAAGTTCGTCAACAGCCTCTATCCGCAATACAGCAAGATGGGCGCCGAAGAGGTGGCGTTTGCCCGCGGCTTGGATGCCGCTGGCGTGACCTGGCACCGCAACCCTGTATCGGGCGGCTATTCGATACCATTGCTATCGCCAGGCGACACGGCTAACTTCTTCCCTGACTTCTTGGCATGGAAGGCCAACAAGGTCTACGCCATTGACACGAAGGGCAAGCATCTATTGACCGAAGCGCTGCTGAGGAAGATGTTCGATATCGGCAATGGGGACCGACCCCGAGTACAAGTGCGGTTCGTGGTGAAGGGCAAGCAAGATGCACTGGGCGCCAAAACCATCTCTAAAGAAGGTTTCACGATCTGGCGAATAAAGAACAATCAGACCAAGCCTGTCTACGTAGACACCATGGCAAAAGCCGTCGCCGAGTGTTTGAAGTAATTCTTTGCGCGATTAATTCCCACCCTGCGATAGGGCAGTATTCGGATCGCCTCGCACAGCAAAGCAAAGCAAAGCAGCGGATTCAATTAAATAGTGAATCCGTCAGCCGGGCAGGAGCCATATTCTTTGAAAACCCCGCATGCCAATTGCGGAAAGCCAGCGTCGTTTCTTGTGTTTCCGCTATCCGCTTATGAGTTTTAGAATTATGGAGTCCAGCCAGAAGCCGCTTTAACCCAGTCCCAAATCCCGCCTTGGAAAATCGCCCCCAATGCAAGCAGTGCTGGAGCAGCGATAGCTTTCTTCCCAAGCAACTCTAATGCTTGTGCAAATCGCCAATCTTGAAGTGCGGCGTGCCTACGGATAAAAATGGATGATGCGACGCAGGTAAGTGCCATCGGCAGGAGTCCTACCGACATAGCTGCGGCCCAAACAGGCACACGTCCAATGGTTGTCGAAAACTTTTCGATTGAATACCCAGTCCACAGCCCAAGGCCGATGCCGACAATTGCGGGGATCACAACCGCGCAAAGGACAAAGCGAAGCCTGATTAAACTGGCGTGAGCGTCAGCCACCTCCCTCTCTTTTACTAGCAACTTTTCTGCATGAGCCTCTCGAGATTGTTCGGCCTCAGCGGCTCTTCTTTCAGCAGCTTCCGCTTTTTCCCGAGCCGCTAAGAGCTGATCGCTACTTGCTTTCAAAGCCAACGCGGACTGCTCAGCGCTTTTCCGCTCTGCCTGTAGTGATGCTTCAGTTTTGCTCAAGTACCCTTTTGCCAGTTCCAAAGAGCTCAGTGCCGCTTTGTGCTCGCTAAGCAGCTCCTCTCTAACCAATGCAAATACTTGATCATTTGAAGCATCCGAATCTTTAAGCCTTCCTCGCAATGCTCTGTTAGCAAGAACAGAACTTACAGTTTCTTCCGTTAAGTCGCCGATATTTTCATAGCGAGATAGCGCTTGGAGTACCTGAACAGTGGCTCTTTCATCCTCCGGATCGAATGACTGAAAGAACAATGGCAATCTAAGGCTATCCACCAAACTGGCCTCTAGTTCTGCGGTGCGGGGCACCCAGAATTGGACGAGTTGGACTAAATTGCTAGGATGTAGGACGATGGGCAGATTGGATGCTCCTGCTGCGCGCTTTCTCCTATCGAAGGCGATGAGCCGCCAATCTATTGAAACCGCCCAATACTCTACGTCAAACGGCGAATCAGCGAGTGCAGATCGGCGATCCTCCACTGCGTGCCAAAGCACCGCATCATGAAGATGAGTCTCGTAGCCTTTTCTTTTGGATTCCGGAACCTCCTTTTCTTCACGCTCAATCTCTTCCAAAACATCGTCTACAACGTCCTGCCGTTGGTTGTATATAGCAGGGTGAGCGTCAAGCACTTCGATGCCCTTGCTGCGTAGAATAGTTCGTAGATCATCAATATAGGGCTGAAAAAAACTGCTGGCCGTCAGCCCAGAACTCAGTGATGCAGCGGCGAAAAATTTTCTCGCAATGCTTGGCAGTGGCTGTCGCACGGCGGCCCTTGCCATTGCCTGCGTAGTCCGAACCCGCTCAACGAGATTCATCTGATATGCCAGCGTGCGCTTCGCTTCTTCAAGCGTACCCGGAAGCACATACAGCTTAATCTCAAGACTTTTGGCGGCCCTCTGGGCAAGGTCCACTAGAGATAGCGCAGAATCATCGCCAGGGTTATCGTGAAGCTGCAGTACCGAAAAGATAAAATTCGTGTCTAGGACAACTTTAATAGTCCGTCTTGAGCGGGTTCCCTCTATTGCCGCAAGCGTTTCCGGTCGCAACTGCGAAGCCTCCGCAAAAAAATGCGCCGACATTAGTCTAAGGACTTGGTTGCGACAGGCATGATTGCTTGGTGCAAAAAAAACGGATAGCACGCGTCGCAAACCCTCGTGCTGATCCGGTGCGTATCGATTTAGGAAACGCGCAACCCAGTCAACCTCTCGTTCGAGATTTCCGTCGGCCAACAAATGAAAAAGATTCGCCCCCGTTACCTGAATGGCGTGGGCAAGGGTTCGTTGAAAAACCTCCCAAACTGCCGCAGCTTCCAACTCGGGGCAATGGGTCCTGCATGACGTTTGAAATGCTTCTTCGCACTCCTCTTTCTCGCTGATAGCCTTTTTCTGTGATTCCGTTAGATCGTTTCTCTCGCGCTCCGTCAGTTTGAAACGTGACCCAGCCAAAATCGTCACTGACTGCTGCGAGCTAAGCACATCGAGCTGCTTTCGCAAAATTTCGTCCGTGAGTTCGATTCCAACCTCACGTTTCAAAGCGACCTGAAGTTCAATGAGTGTCTGAGGGATTTCCGCCTTCCAAAGTACGCCCTTGACGACTTGGCCGACCGCTTTTTTCCACCATCCCGACTCATTGAGTTCAACATGGTGAATAAGAGAAACTATTTCCGGTGATAGATTTTTCACGGTCGCAGCTTTGCCTCATAGATTTTTTATACTGTCCGGCCATCTCAACGCCCTGTGTCTTATCCAACCCAGCGCTATCAAAATGCATGTGTTCAGATGGGTAGCAAAGTGTAAGGGGCAGACCCGAGTTTTCACTGCGGGCTTCCGGCGCAGGCGAGGTTTTCGGAGGTACATCGCGACCCCTGCGACTCAGCTATCGGCAGGATGAGTTTCCGCGCGCTTGACCTGAACGTGCTGGAACGGGAGCCTTCAGAATTTAGAGCAGGCTAGGAATCTTGCGCTTGGCGACCGGCCGGATGTACCTGGCCAAGGTCACATCCGATTTGTGCCCGGTCTGCTCACGAATTTGCCAGGGAGCCATGCCGACAACTGCGGCTTCCGTGCAGTAACCTGCGCGGAGACTGTGGCCGGAAACGACCTTGGTCGCCGCAGCGCCGTGCACGCGCCTCACGGATCGCTTGACAACCAGCGCTACCGATTGCGGCGTCAACCCCTTGTCGCCGACTAGGTTGCCGTGTCGGCTGACCCAGCGAAAGACAGGGCCACGAACGATACCCGAGAGCGCCAGCCACTCTTCAAGCGCTGCAACCGGACAACGCTCACTGTCCTTCGCATGCGGAATCCACACGGTGCGCCCCGCGCCCTCCTGGTCCGTCTTGGATCGTGGCAAGTTGATTTCCACTCCCGCCTCGAAGCGCGTGATGTCGTTGCACCGGATCGCAACCAGTTCGGAGCGCCGCAGCGCCCCTGCAAAGCCGATCAGCAGCAACGCCCGGTCGCGCGCCGCCTTCAAGGGCTTCTGCCGGTTGACCATGACCAGCATCTCCAGAAGGTCAGTCTTCACGAGCGCCTTCACGCGCCGCTGCGCCACGCCGAAGGTGCGCCGGATGCCTTGCATGGTGCGCTTTACCAGGCGATCCATGACGGGCGACTTCAGCCCTTGCTCGGTGTGCCCCTGATGGATGGCGATCAATCGCCGCTGGAGTGTGGCGACCGCGTGTACGCCGGCAAACTTCGCGGCATAGTCGGCCACCATCTCCGGCGTAGCCGGTATCTTGCCGCCGTGCTGACGGAAGTGCCGCAGGTCGCCGAGGTATGCACGCGTCGTAGCGGGGCTTTGTGCGGCAGACGTGAAGTCGTTGACCGCCGCAGAGACAAGTTCAGCATCCCCCGGCGAGACCGTCTTGCGCCCATTGCGCACGGCTGAGGTCGCCGCCGTTGACTTTGATTTGCCCGCCGCCATTAGCCTTCCCCTTCAGACGGGCCATGGGCGTTCAAATGCTGACAGTGCGCGTTTACGACGCTAGCCCAGACCGCGAGGTCCCCCAGCTCGGCCAAGAGTCGACCAATCCCTGCAAGCGCCTGACTGCTCATCTCACCGTCATCGACGGCCTGCGCGGCATGCAGCAGCAGATGCCCTATCGCCGCGACGGCGCGGTGGATCAATTCGATGAGGGCGTCCAACTCGCTCGCAAGATGCTGTATTCGTTGCCCGTCGACCGCTTCGAGGTCGAGCGCGCCATCCATCACCGGCAGGCCGGGCAACAGGTCCAAGACAGCGCGCATCGCGTGATGCGCCTGTGGGGAGTGCAGAGAGTGCTGCATGGCTGAAGGACTAGTATTCATCTGGATACAAGAGCGTGCTGGCCGCCCTCGCGTCGTCGTCTCCCACTGCTTCCGTGGTCACCCAGATCACGGCGTAGGCAACGGTGAAGGTCGAAAGGAGCCGTGCACCCGAGTGCAAACCCCGGTCATTTTCCCGTGCGTCGTCTTCGTCCACGTTGCCCCAGTCGCCATGCTGGTGGCGCATCAGCAATGTGAGCGGTTGAACGCCATGCTCTGCGAGGTGGGCAAGGACCGCAGGCGTCGACAAACATCGGCCTAGCGCGAACAGCGGCCTGCACTCCTTGATGCGTTCGTCGGCTTTGGCGGATCGCAGGGCCTTGCCGTCTTGCGCGGGCAAAAGTTTTTTGTCGTCTGACATGGGTACTCCTTGGGTTGAATGAATCAGGGACGCAGAAACGACAAAGCACGCCGGTCGCGCGAGCGGCATGCTCTGTGGGGGGATGCCGTAGAGGGCTACGGCGGATGTGAAATGACGGCGCTACTTCACCGGCGCCACCTAACCGGCGCTACTTGACGGACTGCGGCGAGGCGGTGCCGACCAGCAGCCTGTCCTTGAAGAACGCGAGCCAGATGTCGTAGCCCAGCTTGGCGTCGCCACGGTTGCCGGCCTTGAAGCCGCGCGTGAAGCAGGTGTGCTTTAAAGCGGCAAAGCCGTCAGCCGTGCCGGGGAACTCCTGCCCGGTGCCCAGCAGCTTGAACTTGCCGTCTGCCAGGATGTTCTCGCAAGCGCTGCCGTTCTCGGCGTTCTCTTGGCGCTCGGCATACGGTGCGTCCCAGTCGTGCAGAGCACCATCGAGGACCTTGAACGTGACGTTGCCGCCGCGCGCGTTCATCCATGCGCTGTGGCGCTCGCACTGGGCCACAGTGGCGTGGGTGTCATCGCTGCCGGACATCAGCAGGATGGGGACTGCCTTGAAGCGCTCGACTTCGGCTCGGTCGGTGCAGGCCGCGTAAAGCGCCACCGATGCATCGAAGCTGAGGTCGACAACGGCAGGAAGGCCGTTTGTCTCCCGCGTCATGGCCTCCACGAACGGGCGCGCCACATTAAGAGCGCCATTGCCACCCAAGCTCTCGCCCAGGAATCCGAACTTGGCGTCCCTCCACTCCGGCTGCTGGCGAAGGGTCGCAACGATGGCCAGCGCGTCGGTGGCGTAGTTAATGCCGTCCACGCCTCTGCTGCGTGCCGCGACGACATCGCCAGAGCTGGCGGTCATGCCACGCGCGCGCCACGGGTCCATGACCACGGCGTTGATGCCATTGTCCGCAAGATACTTGGCATAGTCGCTGTGGCGCTTGTCCAGGCCGCCGGCGCCCGGCGCCACGACAACCAGTGCCTTGCGGTCGCCACCCTTCACCCGCGCAAAGTGCACCGGTACCTTGATGGTCTCGCACTTGAATCCCGGCGCCTTATAGAAACCCGTGCAAGACTGGGCCGGCAGCTTGTCGCTGTCGAGGCCCTTGGTATCGAAGACGTTCGCGGCGAAGCCGAACCCGAGTAGCTGCGCCTGGGCCAGCGTACTTCCGGCCGTAATGGCCAGAGGCACGATGACTGCACGCGCCAGCAGGAAGCCTCGGCAGATCAGTCGGCGGCGCGGTTGTGTATGTCTTTTGAATCTCATGAATGGGGTCTCCGTTTGTAGATTTATGAATCCATATGCGGCGCGCAGTTTGCCAGATGTAGATTCATCGTCTATGGATTTATCGTCTTGGTCTGAACAGACTCACCGGCATGCGGAAGTCGTCAGCCAAACTGCCAACCAAGGAAGATGTCCAGGTTGGTTTTGGTCATGCGGTGCGTGCTCTTCGGGATGAGCAGCAGTTGACTCAGGAGCAGCTTGCCGAATCCAGCGAGATGCATGTCACCTATATCAGCCAGATTGAACGCGGACTGAAAAACGTCTCGCTGTTCAACATCTATCGCATCGCCCATGCGCTAAGCGTGCCGCCGGGCGAACTGCTGAATGCGCCCGGCAAGTAGTCGGCTCGCCGGTAGATCGTCCTTACTTCGCTTTCCCCTTGGTCGCTGTCTTCGGCGTGATCTCCAAGTAGTAGATCGGCGACTTCGGCGTGATGAGTTGCTGAATGTCTGCCGTCACGATCTGGCGCGACGGGTCGGTCCAGTAAGCCGGGTCGATCACGTAGTGAAATGACTTGACCTTGCTTGTGGCCCGAACGTGATGCCAAACTACCCAGCGACCGTACTGTGTCGCAGGGTTGTACTGGGCCGTGATGAGGGCTACGTCCGGCAACGCGTCCAGGGTCGAACATTCCTTCTCTTCTGCGTTGAGACCGTAGTCGTGCAGGATGCTCTGTAGCTGGGACGCGTAGCACCAAGTCGGACCATGTTCAGCGACTCCATGCCGGAAGGCGGCTTTCATGATCGAATCTAGCGGCTGACTCGTCAGCATCGCGATGCAGGCCATGCCGTCATCTATGCGGATGTTCGGCTGCATCTCGACTCGCTTGAACGGCGACACGAAACCTGCGGGCAAACCTGTCTCGGCGGGCGTGCTGTCGGCAGCAGCAGAAGGCGCGGCGGTCTTCGCGCCGACTGCGGTCTTGGTTGCGACTGCGGTCTTGGGCTTGGCGGTGGCCATGATTCTTAGCTCCTAAATGAGATTGAAGAAGCGAGCGCCCATGCAGCGGCCCGACCTGCCAGCCAATGACTGCGGAAGGGATGCGAAGAGGAAAGGTAGAAGGTCTGCGAAACTGAGGCAAAGGCCTCAGTTCGCGTCTTGCTGCACTGCTGTGCGCTCGGTCAAAGCTCCGCTTTCATCTCGTAAAAACAGCGCTTCAACAGCTTCAGTTTGCCAGAGATCGTTCAGTAGGGGGCAAGTGTCGTGACTTTGGCAGGCATCAAAAAGTCGCTCATCTTGGCAAGCAAGTGCCACCTGAAAACATGAAATCCTGAAAACTCGAAGCATTTCAGGATTTCACGTTTTCAATGCTTTGGCTCTCCCGCCGCAGCCTGACGCTGCGCCGCAATCAGAGTACGCCAGCGCTCCGACTCCTCGGGCGCCGCGCGCAACGCCGCGGTGGCAAGACCCTCCATCTGCGCGAATCGAGACATGGCGCGACTGACCGCCGTCTCATTCGTCTCCAGGATGGTCGCCATTTGCCGCCCAGTGGCGCCGTGCAGCTTCATCATGGCAACCTTCAGATCGAACTCTCGGCGCTTCATCGTCCGTAAATCTGATCCGCTTAGGTCTGGGACGTAGTAGGTCCACTCAAGCTCCCCGCTCATAATCGTCCACCAGCAGCCTACGGTTTTGGGAAGGTGGTCTGCGTCATCCAACCTACCGCGCTGAACAAGGCATCCGCCGCCGAACTCGGTGGGTGCGGTCAGGTCCGGTTCGATGTAGACGGTGTTTCTCTCGTCCACCTCGTTTAGGCGCTGATTGGGCGTGGTGCGTTGCATGTAGATGACTGCTACACCGCCATGAGCAAAGCTGCGAATCCATTCGACAACACTCTGACGAGCGAGCCGATCCAAGTGACCTTTGGCCATGAGCGCAACGATGTCGTCGATCACCACACAATCCGTGCCCTCCGGCATGGAAGCTGTTAGCGCCTGGCGTCCCTCCTCTTTCTCGATTTCCACCGGCGTTAACTCACGATGAAAGCTCGGCTGGTAGATCGTCAGATTGTTGGTGACGAGCTGGCGGGCGGTCGCATCCAAGGTCTTCAGATGCTGGCGAAACCTCATCTGCTCCGTGTATGCCTCGGCGGAAGCGCTCAGATACCAAACTTTTCGGGGTCGCGTCGGAGCGAAATATCCCAGGCAGGTCGCCCCGGCCGCGATGGCGCTGACGATATTCACCGTCAACCGTCTCACGTCCACGCCAGGGGCGACGACAACATGGGTCACCGCTGACTCTTCAAAGAGGCCGTCAAACATCGTGGATGGTGCCTCGATGTTCGCGCTAAACCATTCAGCGCCGGTAACTGAGGTCACGGTCAGGAGGGTTCCCGCTTCGTCTTCGTTCCTCATGGGCGACCTCCGATGGCGTTGCGCGACTCGTCGGGGAGCGCACGACCAGCGCTCCAAATGCCGTGGAGCCCGGCCCGGGCGAGTTCGCGCAATCGGGCATCGCGCTCAGCGGCCCGGTCTTCCAGCCACCGCATCCATTCGCTTTTAAGCCAATATGAGGTGCTGTTGGGCTTGATGGCACCGTTGACAGCGGGATATTTAATGGGTGCCGGCGCCAAGCCTGCTTGGATGAGCTCGTACATCTTGGTCTTGCGCAGCTTGGTCAATTCCAAGACCTCGTGCAAGCGAAGCAGGCCGGCATAAATAGGGCCGTGGTCTTCCACAACTTGATCGATCACAAAGGGCATTTTTCTCTCCATTTGGGAAAGGAAGTGCCCAGAATCACGCGGACGACCCCCCTTCCCCGTTTTGACACAGGTTGGATGGGTCACGCCCCTTGATTAAATTGCGCGATACGGCAATTGCGTGATACGACAGTAATCGATCTGATGATCGAAGCAAACACGACGTTCGCCGTGTATTGATCTGCCTGTATGGATTCTAAAGCGTCCCTCATGCGACGGAGAGACGGCGGTCAACTTCGGAAAAGCGCATGAGCACTTCGCACCCATGTGAGTTGACTTGTAAGTCACGCCCTGCTAGCCTAAAAAGCTTTTACTTTTCAACGACTTACAGAGGTTCTTGGCGGAGAGTGTGAGATTCGAACTCACGGACGATTTCTCGTCGGCAGTTTTCAAGACTGCTGGTTTAAACCACTCACCCAACTCTCCGGAGCCGACGATTCTAAGCCGCCGGCGCAAGCCTCAATCGCCCTCGGGCAGGAACATCGTCTGCAGGTCGCTCAGGAAGTCCAGCCCGCGCTCGGTCGGCCACACGCGGAACAGGTCGCGCGCCAGCAGTCCCTTGCGTTCGGCTTCTTCCAGCCCGCGCTGTATGGACGTCATCGCCAGCCCCGTGCGTTCGCTGAACTGCGGCAGCGTGAAGCCCTGCTTCAGGCGCAGCGCATTGAGCATGAATTCGAACGGCAGGTCGGCCAGCGCGACTTCGTCGCTCTGCGACACCGCGGCGCTCGCGAGCGCGTTCTCCATGTACAGCCTCGGCTCGCGATAGCGCACCTGCCGCACGATGCGGTGCGCAAAGCTCAGCTTGCTGTGCGCGCCGGCGCCAATGCCCAGGTAGTCGCCGAACTGCCAGTAGTTGAGGTTGTGCTGGCACACATGGCCGTCGCGCGCATAGGCCGACACCTCGTAGCGCGACATGCCCTGCGCCCCCGTGCGCTCGGTGATGCGGTCGAGCATGGCGTAGGCAATGTCGTCCTCGGGCAGGGTCGGCGGAAACTTGGCGAACCAGGTGTTGGGCTCGATGGTCAGGTGGTAGATCGAGAGGTGCGGCGGCGCCAAGGCCAGGGCCTGGGTCAGGTCGGCGTCCAGGTCTTCCATGGTCTGGCCCGGCAGCGCGTACATCAGGTCGAGGTTGAAGGTGTCGAACGCCTGCGCGGCCTCTTCCAGCGCGGCAATGGCCTGCGCGCGGTCGTGCACGCGGCCCAGGGCCTTCAGGTGCTCGTCGTTGAAGCTCTGCACGCCGACCGACAGGCGCGTGACGCCCGCGGCGCGGTACGCACGGAAGCGGTTGCGCTCGAAGGTGCCGGGGTTGGCCTCCAGCGTGATCTCGCAGTCGGGCGCGAGCTTCAGGCGCGCGCGCACATCGCCCAGCAGGCGGTCGATGGCCTGCGGCGAGAACAGGCTGGGCGTGCCGCCGCCGATGAAGATGGTGTGCACGGTGCGGCCCCAGATGAGCGGCAGCGCCGCGTCGAGGTCGGCGACCAGCGCGTCGATGTAGGCCGCTTCGGGAAGCCCGTTGATGTCGGCCTCGCTGGTGGCGCGCCATTCGTGCGAGTTGAAGTCGCAGTACGGGCACTTGCGCAGGCACCACGGCAGGTGGATGTAGAGCGACAGCGGCGGCAGCGCGGCCAGCTGCAGCGGGCCGGGCCGCATCCAGTGCAGCACGTCGTTGGCATGCACGGCGGTGGCTTGGCCCGGGGGCTGCGCCGGCTGGATCGGGAAGACGGTGGCCATCGGCGCCTCAGAGCCAGCGCTCGCGCATCAACGCGAGCATGGCCTGCGCGGCGCGGCCGCGGTGGCTGTTGGCGTTCTTCACCTCGGGCGAGAGCTGGGCAAAGGTCTTGCCGAAGCTCGGCAGGTGCATGACGGGGTCGAAGCCGAAGCCGTTGTCGCCCACGGGCGCCAGCGCGATCTCGCCGACCACGCGGCCGACGGCAATGAGCGGCTCGGGGTCGTCGTGGCTGCGCAGCGCGACCAGCGTGCTCACGAGCGCGGCACGGCGATTGACCACGCCGTCGAGCTGTTCAAGCAGCGCCTTCACGTTGTTGGCGTCGCCCTTGTCGTAGCCGAACTGCGTCGCGTAGTAGGCGGTGTCGACGCCCGGCAAGCCGCCGAAGGCATCGACGCACAGGCCCGCGTCGTCGGCCATGGCCGGCAGGCCGGTCGCGGCGCTGGCATGGCGCGCCTTGGTCAGCGCGTTCTCCACGAAGGTGCGAAAGGGTTCTTCAGCCTCGCCCACGCCCAGCGCCGACTGCGGCACCAGGGTGACGGACAGCTCGGCAAACAGCTGCTGGAGTTCGGCGAGCTTGCCCGCGTTGTTGGAAGCCAGAACCAGTTTCATAGGTCAAAAGTGGCTGTAACGCACGTCAGACGTGCGTCAGTAGCTCTTAATTCGATAGCAACGCCTGCTGCTGCAGGACGACCAGTTCGCCGATGCCCTTTTCGGCCAGGCCGAGCAGGAGGTTCATTTCGTCGCGCGTGAAGGCCGCGCCTTCGGCCGTGCCCTGCACTTCGACGAAGTGGCCGGCACCGGTCATGACGACGTTCATGTCGGTGTCGCAGGTCGAGTCTTCGGTGTATTCGAGGTCGAGCAGCGGCGTGCCGTCGACGATGCCCACCGAGATGGCGGCCACGTGGCCCTTGATGGGCGAGGCCTTCAGGCTGCCGGCGGCCAGCAGCTTGTTGACGGCGTCCTGCGCGGCCACGAAGGCGCCGGTGATGGCCGCGGTGCGCGTGCCGCCGTCGGCCTGCAGCACGTCGCAGTCGAGGTGGATGGTGCGTTCACCGAGGGCGGCCAGGTCGAACACGGCGCGCATCGAGCGGCCGATGAGGCGCTGGATTTCCTGCGTGCGGCCGGTCTGCTTGCCCTTGGCGGCTTCGCGGGCGCTGCGGGTGTGCGTGGCGCGCGGCAGCATGCCGTATTCGGCGGTGACCCAGCCTTCGCCGCTGCCCTTCTTGTGCGGCGGCACCTTCTCTTCGACCGAGGCGGTGCACAGCACGCGGGTCTGGCCGAACTCGATGAGCACCGAGCCTTCGGCATGGACGGTGAAGCCGCGGGTGATGCGCACCGGGCGCAGCTGGTCGGCGGCACGGCCGCCGCTTCGTGTGAAAGCAGTCATTGTTTGAAACCGGAAAGGAAAAAAGAAAAGGCCGCGCGCGTGCGCGTATTCAGGTCTTGCGTGCGGCGGAGCGTCGGATGGCTTCGTTGATCTCGGCGATGGAGCGCTCGATGGCGTCTTCGTCGAGGTCGTCGATCTCGCTGTCGGAGGGCATGCCGGCCTGGATGGTCGAGGCGAACACGCCGTCTTCGATGGTTTCGGTGGACACGCCGCTGCGGTCGTCGCCGGCGACGGTGTCGGGCATTTCCCATTCGAGCGCGATGAGGGTGACGTTGTCGCTGTGCGCGCCGCCCTTGCGCAGCGCCATTTCGGCGAGGTCGGGGGCGGCGTCGGACACGGGCTTGCCCGAGGACAGCGTGTGCACGATGAGCGCATCGTCCAGCACCCCCCAGACGCCGTCGGAGCACAGCATGATGCGGTCGCCGCGCTGCAGGGGCAGCGGGGCCGAGATGTCGAACAGCGGCGTGGTCGGCGAGCCCAGGCAGGTCAGCAGCAGGTTGCGGTTGACGGGCGCGTCGGAGCCGTGCGGCTTGGGGCGCTCGGCGTGCGAATGGTCGCGCGTGCGCACCAGCAGGCGGCCGTCGCGCACGACGTACAGGCGCGAGTCGCCGCAGTGCATCCAGGTGGCGGTGGAGTTCTGCAGCACGGCAGCCACCACGGTGGTGCGCGGCGTATCGAGCATGGCCTTGTGGCTGGCGTACCGCATGATCTGCTGGTGCGCGGCCATGGCCGATTCGGCGAGAAACGCCTTCACGTCCTTCACGGTCGGGCGCGCCTCGCGCTGGTAGAGCGCGGCTATGGTCTGCAGCGCGAGCTGCGCCGCAACTTCGCCTTCCGGATGGCCACCCATGCCGTCGGCCAGCACGAACAGGCCCGACTCCCGCGTGTAGCAATAGCCCATGCGGTCTTCGTTCTTGACACGGCCGCCCTTGCGGCTGACCTGGAAGACGGAAAATTTCATGATGTCATGCGGGGCGCGTGGTGGGCGCTACAGCCTTGGGCAGGCTCTTCTTGTCAAAGGAGCGGATGTTGTCGATCGACAGGCGCACTTTCTCGCCCACCGTGAGCTTGGTGTAGCGGCGCTCGCCTTCGCGGCTGAGCTCCTTCTGCAGCGCAAAGACGGACTGCGGGCGCGACAGCGGGTCCAGTGACATGCACCACTCGACCACTTCGATCAGGTTGTCGGAGTACACGCCGCGCAGGCGCGACAGCGACAGGCTGAGGCGGTCTTTCTCGATGCGCCGCGGCGCGTCGTTGGGCGGGTAGCCCTGCATGCAGGCGTAGATGCAGGCGCCGATGGCGTAGATGTCGGTCCACGGGCCCATCGAGGAATCGCGGCGGTACATCTCGGGGGCCGCGAAGCCGGGCGTGTACATCGGGCGGATGAAGATGCCTTCCTTGCTGAGCACTTCGCGCGCGGCGCCGAAGTCGATCAGCACGGCGCGGTCGTCGTCGGTGACGAAGATGTTGGCTGGCTTGATGTCCAGGTGCAGCATCTTGTACTGGTGGACGATGCGCAGGCCGCGCAGGATCTCGTCGAACAGCGAGCGGATGGTCGACTCGCGGAACACCTTCTGCTTTTTCAGGTCGCGCGCGGTGACCACGAAATCCTGAAGGGTCGCGCCCTCCAGGTAGTTCATGACCATGTAGACGGTTTCGTTCTCGCGAAAGAAGTTGAGCACGCTGACCACCGAGGCATGCGATATCTGGGCGAGCGAGCGGCCTTCCTCGAAAAAGCTCTTCAGGCCGAGCCGGTAGAGCGAGAGCTTCTCGGGGGGCACCTGCGGGTTCAATTCACCGGGCCCGCGGGTGGCCAGCGACGAAGGCAGGTATTCCTTGATGGCCACCTGCTGGCCGCTCGAGTCGATGGCAAGGTAGACAACGCCGAAACCGCCCGCTGAAAGCCGGCGAATCACGCGATATCCGCCAATGACCGTATCGGGCAACAGGGGGGTAGGCTTGACCTTTGACATAATCCGGGAGTTTCGCCCGAAGGCGATGGTGCGGCAAGCGAACGCCGTGCCGACGCCTCGGTGCATGCAAGCAAAACCACAGTGAGGCGCAATGCCAGTTTACAGCATGACCGGCTACGCCAGCGGCCAAAACGGGTCCGCAGGCAGCCACTCCGAAGCCGAAGCACGGCCTCCCGCCGCGGGTCGGCTTGGGGTAGAAATCCGCTCGGTCAACAGCCGCTTTCTCGATCTCACCTTCAAGTTGCCGGAGGAACTGCGACAGCATGAAACCGCGCTGCGCGAGTTGCTCACGGGCAAGCTCAAGCGAGGCAAGGTCGAGGTGCGCGCCGCCATCGAGAACACGGGCCAGGCCGGTGTGGTCGAGCCCTCCGTCAAGCTGCTCCAGCGGCTCAACGGGGTGCAGGACACCGTCAAGGCCTGGTTGCCCGGCGCCCGCGAGCTGAGCGTGGCCGACGTGCTGCGCCTGGCCGGCGGCGACAGCGCCGCGCGCGGGGACTGGGGCACCGACCTGCTCGAGGTGGCCGGCAAGGCGCTCGACGGACTGATGTCGGCACGCCAGCGTGAAGGCGCGCGGCTGGCCAAGATGCTCGACGCCCACCTCGGCCAGTTGCGCACCCTGGTGCTGCTGGCCGGCCCGCTGTTGCCGCAACTGGTCGAACAGCAGCGCACCCGCTTCCTGGAGCGCTGGCAGGAGGCCATGGGCCTGACGGCCGGCACCGGAGGCACCCTGCCCGAGGCCGCCCAGGACCGCGCGCTGACCGAGGCCACCGCCTTTGCGATCCGCATCGACGTGGCCGAGGAGCTCACCCGGCTGAACTCGCACCTCGACGAGATCGAGCGGCTGCTCAAGAAGGGCGGCGAGGTCGGCAAGCGCCTGGACTTCCTGATCCAGGAGCTGCACCGCGAGGCCAACACCTTGGGCTCCAAGTCGGCCGCGCTGGAACTCACGCGCATCGGCGTGGACATGAAGGTCCTGATCGAGCAGATGCGCGAACAGGTGCAGAACATCGAATGACGAGCGAAAGAATGGACTACCCCGGCAATATCTTCGTCGTCGCGGCGCCCAGCGGGGCCGGCAAGTCGAGCCTGGTCAAGGCGCTCATGGAGCTCGATTCGGCCGTCCAGCCCTCGGTTTCCCACACCACCCGGTCGCCACGCGGCCAGGAAAAACACGGCCGCGAGTACTTCTTTGCCTCGCCGTCGGAGTTCGACGCAATGATCGTGGCGGACGGTTTCGTGGAATGGGCCCATGTGCACGGGCACAAGTACGGCACGTCGAAGAAGGCCATCGAGGAGCGGATCGCCCAGGGGGCGGACGTCATCCTCGAGATCGACTTCCAGGGCGCACTGCAGATCCGCAAAACCTTTTCCAACGCGGTGATGATCTTCATCCTGCCGCCGAGCTGGGAAGAACTGCGATCGCGGCTCGAGCGGCGCGGCGAAGACAGTGCCTCTGTGATCGAACTGCGCCTGAAAAACGCTGCTGAAGAGATGGCGCGGGCCGGGGAATTCGACTTCGTTATAATCAACGAGTTATTTGAGCGCGCGCTTTTCGATCTCAAGGCGATCGTCCACGCTCAGCGGCTTCGGTACTCCGCACAGCGCCGTGCGCGTGCCGACACATTTGCCGCACTGAACATCCCCTGATATCCGAGCCCTCGCTCACTGACAGAAAGATTCTCATCATGGCCCGCATCACCGTCGAAGATTGTCTCGTCCACATCCCGAACCGCTTCCAGCTCGTTCTGGCCGCGACGTACCGTGCGCGCATGCTGAGCCAGGGTCACGCACCCAAGATCGAGAGCAAGAACAAGCCCGCCGTGACCGCCCTGCGCGAAATCGCCGAAGGCAAGATTGGCCTCGAAATGCTCAAGAAGGTGCCGGGCTGATCTGACGCAGCCCTGCAACGAAAAGGCACCGCAAAGCGGTGCTTTTTTTATGCCCGGACGCGTCCATACAGCGGTCACGCTAAAGTGATAGACATGAGCGCGGTTGCCAAACATCAGTCCCAAGCCCCCAAGGGCCCGCCGAAGCCGAGCCCGGCGGCGCTGAATGCGGCGGCCGCAAGCTTTGCCGCATTGACGGCACGCCTCGACTACCTGGGCCCTGAAGACACCGACCTGGTGCGGCGCGCGTATCGCTTCGCCGACGAGGCCCACCTCGGCCAGCTGCGCAACAGCGGCGAGCCGTACATCACCCACCCGATCGCCGTGGCGGCGCAATGCGCCGAATGGAAGCTCGACGCGCAGGCGCTGATGGCCGCCCTGCTCCACGACGCCATCGAAGATTGCGGCGTCACCAAGCCTGAGCTCATCGAACGCTTCGGCGCCCCGGTGGCCGAACTGGTCGACGGGCTCACCAAGCTCGACAAGCTGCAGTTCAACACCCGCGAGGAAAACCAGGCCGAATCTTTCCGCAAGATGCTGCTGGCCATGGCGCGCGATGTGCGCGTCATTTTGGTCAAGCTGGCCGACCGCACGCACAACATGCGCACGCTGGCCGACGCGCCGCGGGAAAAGTGGGCGCGCATTTCGCGCGAAACGCTCGAGATCTATGCGCCCATCGCGCATCGCCTCGGGCTGAACCAGACCTACCGCGAACTGCAGGAGCTGTCGTTCCGGCACATGAAGCCCTGGCGCTACGCCACGCTGTCCAAGGCCGTGGCCAAGGCACGCGGGCGCCGCCGCGACCTGATCCAGAAGGTGCAGCGCGAGGTCGAGACCGCCTTTGCCGGCGCCGGCATGACGCTGCGGATCGCGGGCCGCGAAAAGACGCTGTATTCCATCTACCGCAAGATGGAAGAGAAACACCTGAGCTTTGCCCAGGTGACCGACATCTACGGCTTTCGCCTGATCGTGCCGAACGTGATCGCCTGCTACACCGGCCTGGGCATCCTGCACCAGATGTACAAGCCACTGCCGGGCAAGTTCAAGGACCATATCGCGATCGCCAAGCTCAACGGCTACCAGTCACTGCATACCACGCTGGTGGGCCCGGCCGGCGTGAGCGTCGAGTTCCAGCTGCGAACCGAGGCGATGCACGTGGTGGCCGAATCCGGCGTGGCGGCGCACTGGCTGTACAAGGCGGCCGAACCGAATGCGGCCAGCAACGACCGGCTGGGCACCAAGTGGCTGCAGTCGCTGCTGGACATTCAGGACGAAACGCGCGACGCCGCGGAATTCTGGGACCACGTCAAGGTCGACCTGTTTCCGGACGCGGTCTACGTGTTCACGCCGAAGAGCCAGATCATGGCGTTGCCTCGCGGTGCCACGGTGGTCGACTTCGCGTACGCCATTCACAGCAACATCGGCGACCACACGTCGGCCGCGCGCATCAACGGCGACCAGGTGCCGCTGCGCACCGAGCTCAAGAATGGCGACGTGGTCGAGGTGATCACGGCACCGGTGTCGACGCCCAACCCGGCCTGGCTCGGGTTCGTGCGAACCGGGCGGGCGCGCTCCAAGATCCGTCACTACCTGAAGACCCTGGCGCACACCGAGTCCGAAGGCCTGGGCGAAAAGCTGCTGGCCCAGGCGCTGCGCGCCGAAGGGTTGAGCAAGCTGCCGGAGAACGACGACGAACACCAGCCATTGTGGGAAAAGCTGCTGCGCTTCACCGGCAACCGCACCCGCTCCGAACTGCTGACCGACATCGGCCTGGGCAAACGCATCGCGAGCATCGTGGCGAAGCGGCTGGTCTCCATGCTCTCCGAGTTGGGCGAACGACCTGACGCCGTTCTACTGAGCCGAGAGCGCTTCATCTCGCACGAAACCGTGTCCCAGGGCGCGGTCACGCTCGACGGCAGCGAGAACTCGTCGGTGCGTTTTGCGCTGTGCTGCCGCCCGATTCCGGGCGACCAGATCGTTGGCTACCTCGGGCATGGCGAAGGCCTGGTGGTGCACACCGACGACTGCGGCGTCGGCCAGCGTCTGCGCCACAAGGACAGCGAACGCTTCTTCGCGGTCGAGTGGGCGGACGAGCCCACGCGCCCCTTCGAAACCGGCGTGGTCATCACCGTGCGCAACGACAAGGGCGTGCTGGCTCGCGTCGCGGCCACGCTCGCCGATGCGGAGGCCGACATCACGCATGTGGAAATGGCCGACGAAACACCGCAGGATTCGACCGACCTGCGCTTCGTGATTGCAGTGCGCGACCGCACGCATCTGGACGCCGTGCTGCGCGCTGCACGCCGGACCGCGTCGGTGCTGACGGCGTCCCGCACGGTTCCCGCGCCCTGAGGCCTGCGTTCTCTAGGCTGCGGCCGGGCGCGGCGCGGGGTAACTCACCGAAAGAATTTCGATCTCGTGCGCGCCGCCCGGCGTGACGAGCTTGACCACATCGCCCTCGCGCGCCTTGAGCAGCGCCCGCGCGATCGGGGAAATCCAGCTGACCTGGGCGTTCGCGCTCTCCGCCTCATCGATTCCGAGGATGGTGACGCTGCGTTCATCGCCCGTCTCGTCGACATAGCGGACCGTGGCGCCGAAAAAGACCTGATCGCGGCCATGGTGCACCGACGGGTCGGTGATCTCGGCGATCTCGAGGCGCTTGGTGAGAAAGCGGATGCGGCGGTCGATTTCGCGCAGGCGCTTCTTCCCGTAGAGATAGTCGCCGTTCTCGGAGCGGTCGCCGTTCTTGGCGGCCCAGTGCACCGTCTCGACGATCTTCGGGCGCTCCTCGTCCATCAGGTGCAGCAGCTCGTCGCGCAGTCGCGCGTAGCCGTCGGGAGTGATGTAGTTCCTGCTGCCTGCGGGCAGCGGCGGCAAAGCGCCATCGGCGCCGTCATCGTCTCCGTCGGAATCCGTTTCCTTGGTGAATGCCTTGCTCAACGCAAAATCCTCCAAAAAGAAAAAAGCCCGGAAGACGAATCTTCCGGGCTTTTCATGTAGTGGTGCGGCTGGCAGGAATTGAACCCACGACCCCTTGGTTCGTAGCCAAGTACTCTATCCAACTGAGCTACAGCCGCACAGCCTGCAATTATAGCCCGCTTTTCTCGACCTTTTTGAATCTGCTCGGCCGGCTACACGCAGGTTTCACAAAAGAAAAATGCCCGGAAGACGAATCTTCCGGGCATTTTCAGAGTTGGTGCGGCTGGCAGGAATTGAACCCACGACCCCTTGGTTCGTAGCCAAGTACTCTATCCAACTGAGCTACAGCCGCTGAGCCTTCGATTATATCCCGTTTTACAGAGCATTCCCGCAACGAAGCGGAAACGTCGCAAAACCTGGTGCAAAAAGATGCGGTGGTAGGCCGTGATGGGCTTGAACCATCGACCAACGGATTATGAGTCCGCTGCTCTAACCAACTGAGCTAACGGCCCACGCGGCACGATTCTATTCGCGGCGCGCAGCCTACTTGCGATGACTCAGCGCGTTGGTCACCAGGCGCGACGTGATGTCGACGATCTGGATCATGCGTTCGTAAGGCATGCGCGTCGGCCCGATCACGCCCAGCGTGCCCACGACCTGCCCGTCGACCTCGTAATTGGCGCTCACGATGGACAGCTCTTCGAACGGCACCACCTGGCTCTCGCCGCCGATGAAGATGCGCACGCCTTCGGCCTTGCTCGACACGTCGAGCAGCCGCATGAGCTGGGCCTTCTGCTCGAACAGCTCGAAGGCACGGCGCAGTTGGCCCATGTCACTGGAGAAGTCGCTCACCGCGAGCAGGTTGCGCTCGCCGGAGATCACGACATCGTCTTCCTGCGCTTCTGTCAGCACCTCGGAGCTCACCTGCACCGCCGCCTGCATCAACGTGGCAATCTCGCCGCGCAGCGTTTCGATTTCGGACTGAAGCTTGTCGCGCACCTGCTCGATGGTCAGGCCCGCATAGTGCGCGTTGATGTAGTTCGAGGCCTCGACCAGTTGCGACTGCGAATAGTCGGCCTCCGGAAAGATCACCCGGTTCTGCACGTCGCCGTCGGGCGACACGATGATCACCAGCAGCCGCTTTTCGGAAAGGCGCAGGAACTCGATCTGCTTGAACACCGAGGCGCGCCGCGGCGCCATCACCACGCCCACGAACTGCGACATGTTCGACAGCAGGTTGGCTGCGTTGGCAATCACCTTCTGTGGCTGGTCGGGCGCGAGGCTCGGCGCGGTCATGTGCTCGCGCTGGGCGGTCAGCATGGTGTCGACGAACAGGCGGTAGCCGCGGTGCGTCGGGATGCGGCCCGACGAGGTGTGCGGGCTGGCAATCAGCCCCAGCCCCTCGAGGTCGGACATGACGTTACGGATGGTCGCGGGCGACAGGTCCAGCCCCGCCGAACGCGACAACGTGCGTGACCCGACGGGTTGCCCGTCGGCAATGTAGCGCTCGACGAGCGTCTTGAGCAGCAACTTGGCACGGTCGTCCAGCATTGCAAGATTTTAGTGTTGTAATTTGTGAGATATGACCTCTCGCTTCCGATACGTCGCCCTGATCGGCAAATACCAGGCTTCCGGCGCCCGAGCGCAGGCGGACGCACGCGACGGGGTGATGGAAGACATCGGCACGTTCCTGGAATCGCAGGGCTGCACGGTTTTCGTCGAGCGCTCGACCTGCGAAGAGGCACAGGACGACGAAGGCGCCCCGGCCCATCCGCGCTACGAAGCCCTGTCGGTCGAAGAAATCGGCCAGCGCTGCGACCTCGGCCTGGTGGTGGGCGGTGACGGCACCATGCTCGGCATCGGCCGGCAGCTCGCGAGCTACGGCATTCCCTTGATCGGCATCAACCGGGGCCGCCTCGGCTTCATCACCGACATTCCGCTGGACAACTACCAGGCCACGCTGATTCCCATGCTGGCCGGCGAATACGAAGAAGACCACCGCAGCCTGATCCACGCGCGCGTCATGCGCGACGGCGTCTCGGTGTTCGACGCGCTCGCCATGAACGACGTGGTGGTCAACCGCGGCGCCACCTCCGGCATGGTCGAGCTGCGCGTGTCGGTCGGGCGGCACTTCGTGGCCAACCAGCGCGCCGACGGGCTGATCATCGCCACGCCCACGGGCTCGACGGCCTATGCGCTGTCGGCCGGCGGCCCGCTGCTGCATCCGGCGGTGCCGGGCTGGGTGCTGGTGCCCATTGCGCCGCACACGCTGTCGAACCGCCCCGTGCTGCTGCCCGATGCCGACGAGATCGTGATCGAGCTCGTCGGCGGGCGCGACGCCAGCGCCAATTTCGACATGCAGTCATTGGCCTCGCTCGCCATCGGCGACCGCGTGGTGGTGCGCCGCTCCGACTTCCGCGTGCGCTTCCTGCATCCGCGCGGCTGGAGCTATTTCGATACCTTGCGCAAGAAACTTCACTGGAACGAAGGGGGCTCCTGACATGGCGCTGCGACGCATCGCACTGCGCGACTTCGTGATCGTGCGATCACTCGAACTCGACCTGTCCGGCGGCTTCACGGTCTTGACCGGTGAAACCGGCGCGGGCAAATCCATCCTGATCGACGCGCTGCAGCTGGCGCTGGGCAACCGTGCCGACGCGGGCGCGGTGCGCGAAGGCGCCGAGCGGCTCGACGTGAGCGCGGAGTTCGACGCCGACCCGGCCCTGGACACGTGGCTCGACGAAGGCGGCTTCGAAGCCGGCGACGCCCTGCTGCTGCGCCGTACCGTCGACCTGCAGGGCCGCAGCCGCGGCTGGATCAACGGCAGCCCGGCCACTGCCACGCAGCTGCGCGAACTCGGCGACCACCTGCTCGACATCCATGGCCAGCACGCCTGGCAGAGCCTGACGCGGCCCGAGGCCGTGCGCGACCTGCTCGACGCGTACGCCGGCGTGCGCACCGACGCGCTCGACGCAGCCTGGCATGGCTGGCGGCAGGCGCTTTCGTCGCTCGAACACGCGCGCTCGGCGCAAGACTCGCTGCAGCGCGAACGCGAGCGGCTTCAATGGCAGATTTCCGAAGTCGCCAAGCTCGCACCGGGCGCGGACGAATGGGAAGAGCTGTCGACCAACCATTCGCGCATCTCCAATGCGCAGGCACTGATCGACGCGGCCCAGGGTGCCAGCCAGGCGCTGGAGGACGACGACCGTGGCGCCCTTGCCGCCCTCACGCGCGCGGCCACGCTGCTGCAGAACTGCGAACACATCGAGCCCGAGTTCCGCAACCTGGGCGAAGTGCTGGCTTCCTGCGTGGCACAGGCCTCCGATGCGGCGCATTCGCTGCACGGCTACCTGCGCGACGCCGACGCGGACCCCCGAGGCTTGGCCGAACTGGACGAGCGCATGGGCCTGTGGATGTCGCTCGCGCGCCGCTACAAGCGCACGCCCGCCGACCTGCCGGCGCTGCTGGCCGGCTGGCAGGCCGAGCTGCAGGCGCTCGACGCACAAAGCGATCTCGAAGGCCTGGAGCGCGCCGAAGAAGCCGCGCAGCAGGTCTACATGAAGGAAGCCAAGGCCCTCGGCAAGTTGCGCAAGCAGGCTGCGCCGCGCCTCGCGCAGGCCGTGACGCAAGCCATGCAGGGCCTCGGCATGCAGGGCGGGCGTTTCGAGGTCGAGCTGCAGCCGCTGGCGCAGCCCGGCCGCGCCGGCCTGGAAGAAGTGGCGTTCCTCGTGGCCGGCCACACCGGCAGCACGCCGCGCGCCATCGGCAAGGTGGCCTCCGGCGGCGAACTGTCGCGCATCGCGCTGGCCATCGCCGTGACGACCAGCCAGCTCGGCGCAGCACAGACGCTGATCTTCGACGAGGTCGACGCGGGCGTCGGCGGCGCTGTCGCCGAGACGGTCGGCCGGCTCATGAAGCAGCTCGGCCGCGACCGCCAGGTGCTCGCCGTGACCCACCTGCCGCAGGTGGCCGCCTGCGCCGACCACCACCTCGTGGTCGCCAAGCGCCAGACGGCGGCCGCCGGCAAGGAGGGCCCGCGCACCGAGAGCGGCGTGTCCCGCCTCGACGACGACAACCGCGCCAAGGAAATCGCCCGCATGCTGGGCGGCGAAAAGGTCTCGCAGACCTCCCTGGCCCACGCCCGCGAAATGCTGGGCCACAAGACCTCCGTGACCGCGCCATGAACCTCGATCTCGTGCTCATCACGGGCATGTCGGGTTCCGGCAAGTCGGTGGCCCTGCATGCCATGGAAGACGCCGGCTACTACTGCGTCGACAACCTGCCGCCCGAGCTGCTGACGCCCTTCATTGCCCTGCAACACGAACAGGAAACCCCGCGCGTGGCCATTGCCATGGACGTGCGCAGCGGCGTGTCGCTGCCGATCGTTCCGCAGCAGCTCGAAGCGCTGCGGCGCGACGGCGGCATTTCGCTGCGCTCGCTGTTCCTCGATGCGACGACCGATGCCCTGCTGCGCCGCTATTCGGAAACCCGCCGCCGCCATCCCCTCTCGCGCCAGGAAGGCCGCACCGACGTGCCCGAACAGCATCGGGTGCTGGTGCAGGCCATCGAGCTGGAGCGCGAACTGCTGGCCGACCTGCGCGACGGCGCCGACGTGATCGACACCAGCCTGATCCGCCCGGCGCAGCTGCAGAGCTACATCAAGTCGCTGATCTCCGCGCCGCAGAACGCGTTGACGCTGGTCTTCGAGTCGTTCGCCTTCAAGCGCGGCGTGCCGCTGGATGCCGACTACGTGTTCGATGTGCGCATGCTGCCCAACCCGCACTACGTGCCCGCGCTGCGGCCGCTCACGGGCCGCGACGAGCCGGTGATCGAGTGGCTGCGCGAGCACGACGACGTGGCGCGCATGTACGACGACATCGAGCAGTTCCTGTCGCACTGGCTCGATGCGCTGGCGCGCGACCACCGCAGCTACGTCACGGTGGCGATCGGCTGCACCGGCGGGCAGCACCGCTCGGTGTTCCTGGTCGAGCAGCTGGCGCGGTCTTTCGGCGCGCGATGGGGTGCGCTGAAGCGGCACCGCGAACTCGACGCGACCTGAGGCCGCCCGCCTCTAGGCCTCGCTGCCCTCCAGCAGCTTGCGCATCGGCGCCGGCAGCCCCAGCCGGCTCCATTCCTCTGCAGAGACCCAGCGCGCACCGTCGCCTTGCGGCTGGCCGCCCTGCAGTTGCACGGGGTGCAGATGCAGGTCCTTGTGGGTCAGCACATGCACGAAGGCCGGCAGGTCCTGCGCATCGCGCTGCGCGGTGGCGGGCAATGCGGCGAGCAGCTCTTCGCGGCTGTCGAACACTGGCAGGCAGTAAAGCCCGGCCCAGATGCCCTTGGCGGGGCGCTTTTCCAACCAGGCACGGCCCTGCGCATCTCGCGCGAGCAGCACCCAGAGCGACTGGGCGCTGCGCTTGAGCTTGCGGGTCTTCACGGGATAGCGCTCGGGCGTCCCTTCACGCAAGGCCGCGCAGGTCCTGTTGACCGGGCAGATCATGCAGCTGGGCTTGCGCGGCAGGCACACGGTGGCGCCCAGGTCCATCAGCCCTTGTGTGTAGTGCGCAATCGCCTCGCGCTGTTCGGCGGGCGGCAGCAACTCGGTCGCCAGGTCCCACAGTGCGCGCTCCTGCGCCGATGAAGACATGTCGCCCGCGAAACCGAGCACGCGCGTCAGCACGCGCTTCACGTTGCCGTCAAGGATGGCGACGCGCTCGCCGAAGCAGAAGGCTGCGATCGCCGCGGAGGTCGACCGGCCGATGCCCGGCAGCGTGACGAGTTCGACGGCGGTGCGCGGAAACTCGCCGCCAAAGCGCGCAACCACGTCCTGCGCACAGCGGTGCATGTTGCGCGCACGGCTGTAGTAGCCCAGGCCGCTCCACAGGCCGAACACCTCGTCTTCCGTGCCGGCGGCCAAGGCCTTCACGTCGGGAAAGCGTTCGAGAAAACGCGCGAAATAGCCCAGCACCGTCGTGACCTGCGTCTGCTGGAGCATCACCTCCGACAGCCACACGCGGTAGGGGTCGCGGGTGTTCTGCCACGGCAGCTGGCTGCGCCCGTGGGTGCGCTGCCAGCTCACGATCTGTGCGGCGAAATCGGGGGGCAATGGCGAAGAGACAACCGCCTCGGCGGCGGAACGTTCAGGCCGCACGCAATTCGCCGGCCGTGGCCAGGGGCGGCGGCTTTCCCGGCTGCGCGATCAGCGACGTGAACTCGCGCAGCCGCACGTGCAGCTCGGCCAGGTCGCGCTCCTGCGCGGCCAGCTCGATCAAGCGCTCGTCCAGGTTGCCCGCCGCGCTCTGGATGCGCTCGATGGCCTCGATGCGTTTGCTGAAATTGCGCCGGCGCTCCTTGAGCTGTGCATCGATCTGCGCGCTCGCGCCCTTGCTCCAGCGCTCGACCTCGGTCATGGCGGCTTCGTTGACGAGGCGCAGACGGCTGGCCAGCGCGCGCACCAGCTTGTCGCAGAAATCGGCCTGCGCCAGCTTCAGCAGGTTGCCCACGCCCAGGTAATGGATGTGGCTGCGTTCGATCTGGCTGAGCTCCTGCTCGAAGCCCGTGAGATCGGGCTCGGCCGGCGCCTGCAGCGTGAAGCCCTGCTCGGCGTTGAGCTGGCGGAAGGTGGCGTGCAGCATCGACTGGATCTCGGCCGTGGTCGCCTGCACTTCGCGCAGGTTGTTGCGCAGCGAGTCGAAGGTCTCTGCGTACACCTTGCGCACGTTGAACTTGACGCCCGGGCGCTTTAGCGCGGCCGACAGCCGCACCATGTCGGCCTTGAGCGCGGTACGCCCGAGCACGGCGTACACCTCGCGCAGCAGCTTGCCCTGCACCGAGCGCAACGCCAGGATGCGCGTGTTGCTGCCCTCGAACTCGGCGTGTTCCTGGTCGATGCGCGCACGCATGTGGCGGATCACCGAGACGTTCTTGCCGCGCAGGCCCTGCAGTTCGAGCGCCTGCTCCGACAGGTCGCGCTGGCGCACCTTCAGGATGCGTTCGGCTTCAGCGCGCAACGCGGTCATGCCGGCATCGACCGCCAGCCGCAGCATGGTCTCGCGCTTGCCGAGCACGCCTTCGCCCAGCAGCGATTCGAGCGCCGGCAGGCGGCTGGCCTGCAGCAGTTGCGCGTCGTGCTGGATCTTGGCCTGCAGCCCCTTTTGCGCCGACACCGGCAGCACCTGCGCCAGCGGCACTTCGAGCAGACGGGCCGCGCCTTCGCGCTGGCGCTCGATCTGCTGCTCAATGTGCTCGGGCGTGCTCAGCGTGTCCCACATCGTGTCGATCTTGTTGAGCACCACGAAGCGCGTGTCGTTGCCTTCGTCCTCGGTGATCAGGTGTTCGCGCCAGATCGAGAGGTCGGAACGCGTGACGCCGGTTTCGGCGCCCAGGATGAAGACCACCGCATGCGCCTGCGGAATCAGGCTCACCGTGAGTTCGGGCTCGGCGCCGATCGCGTTCAGGCCGGGCGTGTCGAGAATCACCAGCCCCTGCTCCAGCAGCGGGTGCGGCATGTTCAGCACCGCATGGCGCCAGCGCGGGATTTCGACGCGGCCTTCGGCGTCCTGCACCGGGTTGTCGTCGGGTGTGTCGTCGTTCCAGAAGCCCAGCGCGCGCGCTTCTTCCTTGCCGACCCAGCGCACCTCGGCCACCTTGCCCATGGCCTGCGCAAGCTGCTCCGCGTTGGCGACGTCGATGGCGATCTCGGTCCAGCGCGTGGGCTTCTCGCGCCAGTGGGCGAGCGAGTGAGGTTCCAGGCGGGTCTCGATCGGCAGCAGCCGCAGCTTGGGTGCCAGCGCGGGGTCGTAACCCAGTTCGGTCGGGCACATCGTGGTGCGGCCCGCGCTCGCCGGCATGATGCGGCGCCCGTAACCCGCAAAGAAGATGGCGTTGATCAGTTCCGACTTGCCGCGCGAGAACTCGGCGACGAAGGCGACCATGACCTTGCTGGTGCGGATCTGTGTTTCGAGCCCGCGCAACCGTTCGGCCACCGACTGGTCGAGCAGCTCGTTCTCGGTCAGCCAGCGGGACAGCCACTGCAGCCGGCGGGCGAAATTGCTTCGCCACGCGCCGTGCTGATCGAGTTGTTGGTTGAAAGAGCGGCTCAAGGGGAATGTGTAAGAAAGAGCTTACAAATATAGCATCGGCAGGCCTGCAACAACCGTTTCCTGGATATTCCGTTGGCGGTGTTGGCGGCGTCCCACGCTTACTTCTGGCAAATGGGGCAATAGAAGGTAGAGCGCTGCCCCTGGCGAAGCAGCTTGATCGGCGTTGCGCAGACCCGACAGGGCTCGCCCGCGCGGCCGTAGACCGTTGCTTCGAGCTGGAAATAGCCGTTCTTGCCGTCCACGTTCGAGAAGTCGCGCAGCGTGCTGCCGCCCTTCTCCACCGCCCGCGCCAGGATCTCGCGAACGGCCGCATGCAGCTTGGCGGCGCGCGGACGGCTGATGCGTGCCGCCGAAAGCGTCGGTCGTATGCCCGCCTGGAACAGCGCCTCCGACGCATAGATGTTGCCCACCCCCACCACCACGTCGCCCGCCAGCAGCACCTGCTTGACGGCACTCTTGCGCTTCTTGAGACCCGCATGGAAGGCATCGAGGTCGAAGCCGTCGCCCAGCGGCTCCATGCCCAGGCCGCCGAGCAGCTTGATGGCCCAGGGGGCGTCTTCGTGGTCGACGTAGACCACGGCGCCGAAGCGGCGCGGGTCGTTCAGCCGCAGGGTGCCGCGGTCGGTCACCAGGTCGAAGTGGTCGTGCGTGCCGGGCGGGGGCAATGCCATGTCGAAACGCAGGCTGCCCGACATGCCCAGGTGCAGCAGCAGGATGCCGCGATCCAGGTCGATCAGCAGGTACTTGCCGCGCCGGCGCACCTGCAGCACATGACGTCCGACCAGCGCCTCGGGCAACACCATGAGGGCCCACCGCAACGGCTTGCCGATGCGCACCGCGTCGATGCGCGCGCCGGCGATGCGGTCGGCAAAACCGCGCCGGGTGACTTCGACTTCGGGTAATTCGGGCATGAAAGGTAAATCTCCGGCAAACGCGCGCAGCGGCGAAGCCCCCGCGCGGCGCTCGTTCAAAAGCCTGGATTATTATGGTCAGATGAATCTTTCGCCCCGCCGACACCGCCTTGCGGCGGCCGCGTCTCTCGCCTTGCTGGCTTGTGCCGTTCACGCACAGACATCAGATCCCTCAGCCCCTACCAGCCCCGCGCCGGTCATCGAGCGATCCGCACCGCCGAAGCCAGCGGCCAGGCCGCGGGTGGTCGCTGCCAAGCCGGTGAGCGAGCCCGAAGCACAGCCCTCGGCGCTTACCGCCGACCTGTTCTACGAAATCCTGATGGGCGAAATGACGACGCGCTCCGGCGACCCCGGCTCGGGCTACGCGCTGGTGCTGGACGCCGCGCGCCGGCTGCGCGACGGCAAGCTGTTCCAGCGCGCAGTGGAGATCGCACTGCAATCGCGCTCCGGCGACGCCGCCCTTGCCGCGGCGCGCGCCTGGCAGGAAACGCTGCCGACCTCTCGCGACGCACGGCGCATCGAGCTGCAGATTCTGATTGCGCTGAACCGCATCGGCGAAACGGTCGAACCGCTGCGCGCCGAGGTGGCCGCCACCTCGCAGATCGAGCGCCCGCTGCTGATGGCCGTGATCGCACGCAACTACTCGCGCGCCTCGGACAAGAAGCTGGCGGCCTCGGTGGTCGAACAGGCGCTGGTCGACGAACTCAAGAGCCCCGCCACCGGTGGACTGGCCTGGGCCACCGTCGGGCGGCTGCGCCTCAATGCGGGCGACGTGTCGGGCGCCCTGGACGCCGCGCGCAAAGGCCAGGACATCGACCCCGCCTCCGACGCACCGGCCGCACTGGCGCTCGAATTGATCGGCCCCGACCAACCGCTGGCCGAGCCGATCGTCACGCGCTTCCTGAGCAACAACCCCAAGGCCTCGCCCGACCTGCGCGTGGCGTACGCGCGGGTGCTGGTCGAGAACCGCCGCTTCAACGACGCCGCCACGCAACTGCAGGCCGTCACGTCCTCGCGGCCCGACCTGGCTGAGCCATGGCTGCTGCTCGGCAGCCTGCAGATGCAGTCCAGGCAGGACGCAGCGGCCGAAGCCTCGATCAAGCGCTTCATCGAGCTGTCGGGCAGCCAGGCCGCCAAGGACACGGACGATGCCGACCGCAAGCGCGGCGTGGCGCAGGCGTACTTCGCACTCTCGCAGCTGGCGGAGCGGCGCAAGGACTATGCGGCTGCCGAGCGCTGGCTCTCGCGCGTGGATGGCACCGAGGAAGTGGTGGCCGCGCAAACCCGCCGTGCTTCGCTGCTGGCACGCCAGGGCAAGCTGCCGCAGGCGCGCGAAGTCATCCGCGCCCTGCCCGAGCGCACCGCGGAAGACAAGAAGCAGAAATTTCTCGCCGAAGTGCAACTGCTGCGCGACGCGAAGCAATACCAGGCCGCCTATGACATGCTGGCCCAGGCCTCGGCGGCCGCACCGGACGACAGCGACCTCGTCTATGACCAGGCCATGGTGGCCGAGAAGCTCAACCGCCTGGACGACATGGAGCGCCTGCTGCGCCGACTGATCGAGCTGAAGCCCGAGAGCCAGAACGCGTACAACGCGCTGGGCTATTCGTTCGCCGATCGCAAGATCCGCCTCGACGAGGCGCGCACGCTGATCAAGAAGGCGGTGCAGCTGGCGCCGAACGATCCGTTCATTGCCGACAGCCTGGGCTGGGTCGAGTTCCGGCTCGGCAACACCGACGAGGCGATCCGCATCCTGGAAGCCGCATACAAGACGCGGCCCGACCCGGAAATCGGCGCGCACTTCGGCGAGGTGCTGTGGACCATCGGCCAGAAGGACCGCGCGGTCACGATCTGGAAGGAAGCGTTGCTGAGCGACGCCGAGAACGAGACCCTGCAGGAAACGCTGAAGCGCCTGCGGGTCAAGCCGTAGCATGGCGCGCACAGCGGCACTGTCGAGCGCACAAGTCGACCACGGCCGCCGCGCTCTTCTGGCGGCAGGCGGCGCGGCGCTTCTCGTGATGGCGGGCTGCGCCCAGCTGTCGGGCGGCCCGTCGATACCGAAGACCTCGGACAGCTGGAGCGGGCGCATGTCGCTGCGCATCGAGAGCGAGCCGGTGCAGACCTTCGCGGCACTGTTCGAGCTTCGCGGTTCGGCTGAAGCCGGCGACCTCACGCTGACCACCCCCATCGGCAGCACGCTCGCTCAACTGCACTGGACGCCCGGCGAAGCCCTGTTGAAGGACGGCAGCAACACGCGGCGCTTCGACTCGGTCGATGCACTGATCGAGGCCGCCACCGGCGCCGCCATTCCCGTCGGTGCGCTGTTCGGATGGCTCGCGGGGCGCAACGACACCGTGCCAGGCTGGAAGCCCGACCTGGCGCAGCTCGGCAACGGCCGCCTGCAGGCCTTGCGCGAATCGCCAGGTCCGCGCGCGGACCTGCGCATCGTTTTCGAACGGTCATGAAGGCGATCTACGACCTTCCCGCGCCGGCCAAGCTCAACCTCTTCCTGCACATCACCGGCCGTCGCGAAGACGGCTACCACCTGCTGCAATCGGTCTTCATGCTGATCGACTGGTGCGACACGCTGCACGTCGAGCTGCGGCGCGACGGACAGCTGAGCCGCGAAGACCTGACGACGGCGCTGCCCGCGGACGACCTGGTGCTGCGCGCCGCGCGCGCGCTGCAAGCCCATGCCGCACCAGGACAAGGCGCCCACATCGGCGTGGCGAAGCACGTTCCGGCGCAGGCGGGCATGGGCGGAGGCTCTTCGGACGCCGCGACCTGCCTGCTCGCGCTCAATCGCCTGTGGGGCCTGAACCTGCCGCTGTCGCGGCTCGCGCACATCGGGTTGACGCTCGGCGCCGACGTGCCGTTCTTTCTGGGTGGACGCAACGCGTGGGTCGAAGGCGTGGGCGAGCAGCTGACACCGGTTACACTGCCTCCCGCCTGTTTCGCGGTGGTCAAACCTCCTGAAGGACTTGATACCCGATTAATTTTTTCAGCAACAGATCTTGAACGTGCTTCTCCTGTTGCTATAATCACAGGCTTTGCTGCAGAGAGCGAATCGCTCGAAGCGATGAACCCGGAAAGCTCGGTTTTGAGCGACTCGGTTTTCGACTTCGGCCACAACGACCTGCAGCCGGTTGCCCAGCGACTTTGCCCCGCGGTCACCGACGCCATCGAATGGCTCGGAACCCAGGGATTGAAGGCACGGATGACCGGCTCCGGAAGTTCGGTGTTCGCGAAAATGCCGCAAGCGCCGCACAAAGCGGAACTGCTGGAAGCCCCAAAGGGCTGGCAGGTTCGTCAATGCAGCAACCTGGAAGTTCATCCGCTGTGCGGGTGGGCAACCTGAAGATAGTCGGTCCGTTCATTCGGTTCGACGCGACATATATCGGTTGATGGTGAAAACCATCGACCCGTGTAGGGGAGTCGCCAAGCTGGTTAAGGCACTGGATTTTGATTCCAGCATGCAAAGGTTCGAATCCTTTCTCCCCTGCCAAATCTTCAAAGACTGCGGCCCAACGGCCGCAGTCTTCGTTTGCAGCCCACCCGCTGCAATAATCGGCGGCTCACCGGCCGCCACGCATCACCAACCTTTTGGCGGCTTCCTCAGCCAATTCGCTCAGCCGGGACGCGCTCATGCAGGCTAATCACCCTGACTTCATGGTTTTCACCGGCAACGCCAATCCAGGCCTTGCTGCAGAAATCGCGCACAACCTAGGCACCACGCTGGGTGCCGCTCGCGTCGGTCGCTTCTCGGACGGTGAAGTCACCGTCGAGATCAACCAGAACGTGCGGGCGCGCGACGTGTTCGTGGTGCAGTCGACCTGCGCACCCACCAACGAAAACCTGATGGAACTGCTGATCATGGTCGACGCGCTCAAGCGCGCTTCGGCCGAACGCATCAGCGCCGTGATTCCCTACTTCGGCTATGCCCGCCAGGACCGCCGCCCGCGCTCGAGCCGCGTGCCGATCTCGGCCAAGGTCGTGGCCAACCTGCTGGAAACCGTCGGTGTAGAGCGCGTGCTCACGATGGACCTGCACGCCGACCAGATCCAGGGTTTCTTCGACATTCCCGTCGACAACATCTACGCCTCCCCGGTGCTGCTGGGCGACCTGCGCGCGAAGAACTACGAAGACCTGATCGTGGTGTCGCCCGACGTGGGCGGCGTGGTTCGCGCCCGCGCGCTGGCCAAGCAACTGAACTGCGACCTCGCCATCATCGACAAGCGCCGCCCGAAGGCCAATGTCAGCGAAGTCATGAACGTGATCGGCGAGATCGACGGGCGCAACTGCGTGATCATGGACGACATGATCGACACCGCGGGCACGCTGGTCAAAGCGGCCGAAGTGCTGAAGGAGCGCGGCGCCAAGAGCGTCTACGCCTACTGCACGCACCCGATCTTCTCGGGCCCGGCCATCGAGCGCATCACGCAGGGATCGGCCCTCGACGAAGTGGTCGTGACCAACACCATTCCCCTTTCCGACGCGGCGCTGGCCTGCGGAAAGGTTCGCCAGCTCTCCGTGGCACCGCTGATCGCCGAAACGATCCAGCGCATTGCCAAGGGCGAGTCGGTGATGAGTTTGTTCTCGGACCAGGACAACCTGTTCTGATCTGAGCAAAAAGCGGGCGCCGCCGCATTTGCGGACGGATGCCCTTGTTGAACCGGAGTCGCACTGGTCGCGGTGGACTCCTACAGGAGCTAACTATGAAATTCGTCGCTTTTGAGCGCGCCAAGCAGGGCACGGGTGCGAGCCGCCGTCTCCGCACATCGGGCAAGACCCCCGGCATCGTCTACGGTGGCGACACCGAGCCGCAACTGATCGAAATCGATCACAACGCGCTGTGGCACGCCCTGAAGAAGGAAGCCTTCCATGCGACCGTGCTGGAAATGGAAATGGGCGGCAACGTCAGCAAGGTTCTGCTGCGCGACGTGCAATACCACCCGTTCCGCCAGCTGGTGCAACACATCGACTTCCAACGCGTCGATGCCAAGACCCGCATGACCCTGAAGGTGCCCCTGCACTTCAAGGGTGAGGAAGAGTCCGATGCCGTCAAGCTCGAGCACAACCTGGTCAACCACGTCACGACCGAACTGGAAGTGAACTGCCTGCCGTCCGAACTGCCTGAGTTCATCGAAGTCGACCTGTCGGGTCTGAAGAAGAACGGCACCGTCACGCTGAAGGACATCAAGCTGCCCCGCGGCGTGAAGTGGGTCAGCCACGGCAAGGTCAACCCGGTGCTGGCTTCGGCTGTGGCGCCTGCCGCTGAAGAAGTCGATGCTCCCGTCGAAGGCGCCGTGGCTGCAGACGCAGCTCCCGCACCGGCCGGCAAGGGCGGCAAGGCTGCTCCGGCTGCCAAGACCCCCGCGGCCAAGACGCCTGCCAAGAAGTAATTCACTTCCAGCCGTCCGCTGCATCAGAAGGCCCGCCTCGTGCGGGCCTTTTTGTTTTCTGCCCGCACCGCGCGGGCCTTTTCGCTTTTCTGCGGACGGGATAATCCACGACCATGATCAAGCTGTTCGTCGGCCTCGGAAACCCGGGCCCTGAGTACGAAGCCACGCGCCACAACGCGGGCTTCTGGTGGATCGACGCCCTCGCGCGCGACTGGAAACTCAACCTCGTGCCCGAGCGCAGCTACCACGGCTTCGCCGCGCGCACCACCATCGCAGGCCAGAGCATCTGGCTGCTGGAGCCCCAGACCTTCATGAACCTGTCGGGCAAGTCGGTCGGCGCCCTGGCGCGCTTCTTCAAGATCGCGCCCGAGGAAATCCTTGTGGTGCACGACGAGCTCGACGTGGTCCCGGGCCAGGCCAAGCTGAAGTTCGGCGGAAGCCATGCCGGCCACAACGGCCTGCGCGACATCCACGCGCAGCTCGGCACCGGCGACTACTGGCGGCTGCGCCTGGGCATCGGACACCCAGGCGTGAAGTCGGAGGTCGTCAACTGGGTGCTGAAGAAGCCGCTCAAGGAACAACGCGAAGCGATCGAGGACGCCATCGTCCGCACCCTGCACGCGGTTCCCGCGCTGGTGGCAGGCGAGATGGAGAAGGCGACCTTGCTCATTCACACGAGCAAACCGCCCCGGCCCAAACCGCCGCGGCGGGAGCCCGGCGACGGGGGCACGCCTGCCGCCACCTAGCCGGCCACCGGAGTGCAGGGAGGGAGAGAAATAAAAATGAGCCAGAAGAGAAAAAGAAGAACGACAGGGCGGCATGCAGTAGTCGCTCTGTTTCTGATAGCAGCATGCGCAGGATCCACGGGCGTAAATGCCCAGGATGCCGCGCAAACCTGGCGATGCGGCAACACCTATTCCGACCGCCCCTGCGAAGGCGGCAGGCAGGTCAAGGTGGAAGACCCTCGCAGCGACCAGGACCGCCGGGCGGCCGACGCCGGCGCACGCAATGCACAGATCCAGGCCGACCACCTGGAGCGCACCCGGCTGTCGCAGGAAAAGGCGGCCCATGACCGCGACCAGCGGGCCGCTCGTGAAGCAAGAAGCGCGTCCATGGCAGAAAGACGGCTCGCCATGTCCGAGCAAAGGGAGCGGGACCGTGCCCGCAAGGCGCTCAGCGAGCCGAACAAGTCAAGCATGAGTTTCAAGGGACCGCCTGGCGAGAAGCAGGCCGGCGACGCCCCGAAGAAAAAGAAGCAGAAGCGCAAGTCCGCCGATTGAACGAACGCGGGCTAGACGCCGGCCGAAGCCGCCGTCACCTTGATCGCCGTGAGGCGCTGGTACTTCTGCATCAGCGTCTCGCGGCTTTCCACATGCTCGGGGTTCAGGGGAATGCAGGCCACCGGGCAGATCTGCACACACTGCGGCTCATCGAAGTGGCCGACGCATTCGGTGCACTTGTGCGGGTCGATTTCGTAGAACGCCTCGCCCATGTAGATCGCGTCATTCGGGCACTCGGGCTCGCAGACATCGCAGTTGATGCATTCGTCGGTGATCATGAGGGCCATCCCCCGATTATCGGCGCGTCGATGCCGGCAATTGACGGTGAATGACAAAGGCCACATTCACGGCACATTTGTTGCAGGAGTCAGTTATGCTGCGCCCCGCCCCATGAGTCTGTTTTTAATAAAGCGCCTTGCCACGCTGATCGGCACCTTGATCGGCGCCTCGGTCATCGTTTTCCTCGTCCTCGAGATCCTGCCCGGCAACGCCGCGCAGATGCTCATGGGCCCCGATGCCTCGCCAGAGGCCGTGGCGGCCCTGGCCACCAAGCTCGGCCTCGACCTGCCCGCGTGGACGCGCTACTGGCACTGGATCGCCGGCCTGCTCACCGGCAACCTCGGCGACAGCTATGCCTACAGCTCGCCCGTGCTCGACCTCATCCTCGAACGCCTGGCGCTCACCGTGCCGCTCGCCATGATGGCGATGGTGCTCACGGTCGTGATCGCGCTGCTGGTCGGTGTGACCGCCGCCGCGCGCCACAACAAGCTGGGCGACGTCGGCCTCATGGGCATGGCCCAGGTTGGCATCGCCATTCCCAATTTCTGGTTCGCGATTCTTCTGATCCTCGTGTTCTCGGTGCAGCTGCAGTGGTTCTCCGCCGGTGGCTTCGAGGGCTGGGGCGAAGGCTTCTTCGCGGGCATCAAGTCGTTGTTGCTGCCTGCCCTGTCGCTGGCCGTGGTGCAGGCCGCGATCCTTGCGCGCATCACGCGCTCGGCGGTGCTCGAAGTGATGCGCGAAGACTTCGTGCGCACCGCGCGTGCCAAGGGCGTGTCGCAGCGCATGGTGCTGTGGACCCATGTGCTGCGCAACGCGATGATCCCGGTCATCACCGTCATGGGCATGCAGTTCTCCGAGCTGCTGGCCGGCACCATCGTGGTGGAGAACGTGTTCTACCTGCCGGGCCTGGGCCGGCTGATCTTCCAGGCCATCAGCAACCGCGACCTGATCGTGGTGCGCAACTGCGTGATGCTGCTCGCGGCCATGGTGGTCATCGTGAATTTCGTGGTCGACGTGCTGTACGCCGTGATCGACCCGCGTATCAAGGCCAGCGACATATGAGCACCGTGACAGTCCCGAGCGCCGCCGCGCTCAAGGTGCCGGGCTTCTGGCGCCGTGCGCTGCAGCATCGCAGCTTCGTGCTGGGCGGCGTGCTGACCCTGCTTTTGCTGCTCGCCGCCGGCGTCTCGCTGGTGTGGACGCCCTGGTCGCCCTACGACATGGACATGGCCAACAAGCTGAAGCCGCCATCGGGCTCGCACTGGCTGGGCACCGACACCTACGGGCGCGACGTGGGGTCGCTGCTGCTGGTGGGCGCGCGCGCGTCCATCCTCGTGGGCGTGATCGCGGTCGGCATCGGCCTCGTGGTCGGCACGGCGCTGGGTCTGCTCGCCGCCGCCAGGCGCGGCTGGGTCGAGGAAGCCATCATGCGGCTCACCGACTTCACGCTCGCCTTCCCCGCGATCCTCTCGGCCATCATGATGACGGCCGTGTTCGGCGCGGGCATCGTCAACGCGATCATCGCGATCGGCATCTACAACATTCCCACCTTCGCGCGCATCACGCGCGCATCGGCCAACGCCATCTGGTCGCGCGAGTACGTGGCTGCGGCGCGCGCCTGCGGCAAGGGGCCGTTCGCCATCACCATGCAGCACGTGCTGCCGAACATCTCGGCCGTGCTGATCGTGCAGATCACCATCCGCTTCGCCATCGCCATCCTCGCGGAGGCCGCGCTCTCCTACCTGGGCCTGGGCACGCAGCCGCCGCAGCCTTCGTGGGGCCGCATGCTCAGCGAGGCGCAGACCATGATGTTCCAGTCGCCCCTGCTCGCGGTGTTCCCGGGCCTGGCCATCGCCTTTGCCGTGCTGGGCCTGAACCTGCTGGGCGACGGCCTGCGCGACCTGCTCGACCCACGACTGGCACGGGCGAGGTAAGCAAGATGCCACTGCTTCAAGTCAAGGACCTGCACATCGAGCTGCAGACGCAGCGCGGCCCCGCCGAGGCCGTGCGCGGCGTCGACTTCACGCTGGAGCGCGGCGAAACGCTGGGCATCGTCGGCGAGTCGGGTTGCGGCAAGTCGATCACCGTGATGTCGCTCATGGGCCTGCTGCCCTCGACCGCCAAGGTCACGGGCAGCATCCGGTTCGACGACACCGAACTGGTCGGACGTGACGAAAAAGCCATGTGCCAGATCCGCGGCAACCGCATCGGCATGATCTTCCAGGAGCCGATGACGGCGCTGAACCCCGTGCACACCATCGCCCGCCAGGTGGGTGAGCCGTTGCGGCTGCATCGCGGCCTCTCGAAGGCCGACACACGCAAGGAAGTGCTCGCACTGCTCGAACGCGTCGGCATTCCCGATGCGGCTTCGCGCCTCGATGCCTATCCGCACCAGTTCTCCGGCGGCCAGCGACAGCGCATCGGCATCGCGATGGCGCTCGCCTGCGGTCCAGACCTGCTGATTGCCGACGAACCCACCACTGCGCTCGACGTCACCATCCAGAAGCAGATCCTCGAGCTCATTCAAAGCCTCGTGGCCGAACGTGGCATGGCGCTGATTTTGATTTCGCACGACCTCGGCGTGATCGCGCAGACGGTCTCGAAGATGCTCGTGATGTACGGCGGCAGCGTGGTCGAGAGCGGCCCGACCGAGGCCGTGTTCGCGCGCCGCGCGCACCCCTACACCCAAGGCCTGTTCGCCGCGCGCCCTGCCATCGGCGCGCCGCGCGGCCTGCGCCTGGCCACGATCAAGGGCAGCGTGCCCGAGCTGGTCGACCTGCCGCCGGGCTGCCCGTTCGCGGGCCGCTGCAGCTACACCGTCGACGCCTGCCAGGCCACCCGGCCGCCGGCGACGATGCTGCCGAACGACCATGCGGTGCGCTGCATCCGGCTCGAAGAGATCGCCGTGCAAGGAGCGATCGCACCATGAGCGCAACCGCCCCCACTTCACCGCTGCTGCGGGTCACCGACCTCGTGCGCCACTACGCGCTGCCGCGCGAAAAGCTCTTCGGCCCGCCGCCCACCGTGAAGGCGCTCAACGGCGTGAGCTTCCAGGTCGAGGCCGGCCGCAGCGTGGGCATCGTCGGCGAATCGGGCTCGGGCAAGTCGACCATCGCGCGCCTCGTGATGGCGCTCGACACGCCCACCTCGGGCTCCGTCTCGCTCGAAGGCCGCGACCTGCACACGCTGTCGAAGAGCGAGCTGCGCACCGCGCGCCGCGACTTCCAGATGGTGTTCCAGGACCCCTACGGCTCGCTCGACCCGCGACAGACCGTGGCGCGCATCGTCGCCGAGCCGCTCGAGGCACTGGCCGAAACCAGCCGCGCCGAGCAGCGCGAACGCGCCTCCGAAGCACTGGCCGCCGTCGGCCTGCGCACCACCGACATGGACAAGTACCCGCACGAGTTCTCGGGCGGGCAGCGACAGCGCATCGCCATCGCGCGCGCGCTCATCACGCGGCCGAAGCTCATCGTGGCCGACGAGCCCGTGAGCGCGCTCGACGTGTCGGTGCAGGCCCAGGTGCTCAACCTGATGCAGGACCTGCAGCAGCAGTTCGGCATCAGCTACCTGCTCATCAGCCACGACCTTGCGGTGGTCAACCACCTGTGCGACGACGTGTGCGTGGTGTGGAAGGGCAAGATCGTCGAGCAGGGCCCGCCCGCCGAGCTGTTCCACCATGCGCAGCACGAATACACGCGCACGCTGCTCGACGCCGTGCCGCGCACGCCCACCGGCGGCACGCTGCTGGCCGGCTGACACCGAAGCCTCTCCTTCGTCTGCCGCCGTCCTTAGGATGAGTGGGTCATAAGCATCTGGTTGCGCGCGCACCCCGGTCTCGAGGATGATGCTTGCCCCTTGTTCGGAGGACTTCGCTTCATGCTCAAAAGACGCACCCTGCTCGCCACCGGCGCCGCAGCCCTCGCACCGCTCGCCCTGCCGACACCTGCCTTCGCGCAGCGGAAGAAAGATGCGCTGGTGATCGGCCTCACGCTGGAGCCGACGGGCCTGGACCCCACGGCCAAGGCCGGCGCCGAGATCGCAGAGGTGGTGCTCTACACCGTCTTCGAGACGCTCACCAAGATCAACTCCGACGGCAGCGTCACGCCGCTGCTGGCCGAGAGCTGGGACATCTCGCCCGACCTGAAGACCTACACCTTCAAGCTCAAGCACGGCGTGAAGTTCCAGAACGGCGAGCCCTTCAACGCGCAGACCGTCAAGTTCTCCTTCGACCGCGCGGCCGCGGCCAACAGCACCAACAAGGACAAGCGCACCTTCACCAACATCGCGACGCAGGTGCTCGACGAGCACACCGTGGTGCTGATCAACAAGGAGATCGAGCCCGACCTGCTGTTCCTGCTGGGCCAGGCCTCGGCCATTCTGGTGGAGCCCAAGACGGTGGAGACCAACGCCACCAAGCCGGTCGGCACCGGCCCCTACCGGCTCGACAGCTGGTCCAAGGGCTCGGGCATCGTGCTGGCCAAGTGGGAGGGCTTTCGCAACGCGGCGGCGGTGCAGATCCGCAAGGCGAGCTTTCGCTTCATCTCGGAACCCGCCGCGCAGACCACCGCGCTGCTGTCGAACGACGTCGACCTGTTCCCGCACGCCTCGGTGTCGCGCAGCCTGGCGCAGTTCCAGAACGACAAGCGCTTCCAGATCGTGTTCAACGCCTCGCGCGGCAAGACCATCCTGGCCATCAACAACAAGCGCAAGCCGCTGGACGACGTGCGCGTGCGCCGCGCCATTGCCGCGGCCATCGACCGCAAGGCCGTGATCGAAGCGGCCGTGGACGGTCGCGGCATTCCCATCGGCAGCCACTACGTGCCGGGCGCACCGGGCTATGTGGACACCACCGGCATCAACCCCTTCGACGTCGAGAAGGCGAAGAAGCTGCTGGCCGAGGCCGGCGTGAAGACACCGCTCGAACTCGACCTGGTGCTGCCGCCCCCGCCCTATGCGCGCCAGGGCGGCGAGCTGATCGCCGCGCAGCTGGCCAAGATCGGCATCGTCGCGAAGATCCAGAACGTCGAGTGGGCGCAGTGGATCAGCGGCACCTACGGCAACAAGAACTACGACCTCTCGCTGATCCTGCACGTCGAGCCCTTCGACCTGGTGAACTACACCAAGCCCGAGTACTACTGGGGCTACCAGTCGGCCAAGTTCAACGAGCTGTTCGACAAGGCGCGCAACAGCGCGCGCCCCGCCGACCGCCTGCGCTACCTGGCTGACGCGCAGCGGCTGCTGGCCGAGGACTCGGCCAACGTGTTCCTGTTCCAGCCGCAGTTCATCACGGTGGCGTCGCGCAACCTGCGCGGCCTGTGGAAGGACACGCCGATCTTCGTGAACGACATCGCGGCCCTGTCGTGGGCTTGAAGTAAACGCCCACAGAGCCGCGCCCTACGGGAACGTCCCGAGGAAAAACCGCCCCGCGGGCCGCGCGGCGGCATACCCGCTGCGAGAGAATGAACGGCTGTGCACGTGGCATCTTTCGTGCTGCGTGTCATGTCTTTCGCCGCGCCGCGCCTCCCTTCGGGGCACGGCGCGCGCCGAAGCAGTCATTCGACCCTGGCCCCGTTTTTCCGGAGATCACACGTATGTTGAACCGCCGCACCCTCCTTACCACCGCTGGCGCCACCGTTGCGCTGGCCACCCCGCTCGCCGGCATGGCGCAGGGCAGGAAGGACGCCATCGTGATCGGCATGGCGCTCGAACCGCCGGGCCTGGACCCGACCTCGGGCGCCGCCGCCGCCATTGCCGAGGTGGTGCAGTACAACATCCTGGAAACGCTCACCAAGATCAACGCCGACGGCAGCGTCACGCCGCTGCTGGCCGACAGCTGGGAAATCTCGCCCGACCTGAAGACCTACACCTTCAAGCTCAAGCGCGGCGTGAAGTTCCAGAACGGCGAGCCGTTCAACGCCGCCGCCGTCAAGTTCTCGTTCGACCGCGCCGGCGGCGAGAAGAGCACCAACAAGGACAAGCGCACCTTCGCCAACCTGGCCACGCAGGCGGTGGACGACTACACGGTGGTCGTCATCAACAAGGAGATCGACCCCGACCTGCCCTTCGTGCTGGGCCAGGCCACCGCCGTGATCGTCGAGCCCAAGAGCGCGGACACCAACGCCAACAAGCCGGTCGGCACCGGCCCCTACAAGCTGGACGCCTGGGCCAAGGGCTCGTCGCTCACGCTGAGCAAGTGGGAAGGCTTTCGCAGCCCCGCCACCGCGAAGATCAACAAGGTCACCTTCCGCTTCATCTCCGACACGGCCGCGCAGGCCGCCGCGCTGCTGTCGGGCGACGTGGACGTGTTCACGCGCATCGGCACGCGCGTGGTGCCGCAGTTCAAGATGAATCCGCAGTTCCAGGTGATCCTGGCGGGTTCGCGCGCCAAGACCATCCTGGCGATCAACAACAGGAAGAAGCCGCTGGACGACGTGCGCGTGCGCCGCGCCATCCTGGCGGCCATCGACCGCAAGGCCATCATCGAAGGCGCGGCCGACGGCTTCGGCGTGCCCATCGGCAGCCACTACGTGCCGGGCGCGGCGGGCTATGTAGACACCACGGGCATCAACCCCTTCGACATCGAGAAGGCCAAGAAGCTGCTGGCCGAGGCCGGCGTGAAGACGCCGCTCGAACTGAAGATGACCCTGCCGCCGCCGCCGTACGCGCGCCAGGGCGGCGAGGTGATCGTGGCCCAGCTCGCCAAGATCGGCATCGTGGTGAAGGTGCAGAACGTCGAGTGGGCGCAGTGGCTCAGCGGCACCTACGGCAACAAGGACTACGACCTGTCGATCGTGTCGCACGTCGAGCCCTTCGACCTGGGCAACTATGCCAAGTCGGACTACTACTGGGGCTACCAGTCGAAGACTTTCGACACGCTGTTCGACAAGATCAAGAGCACCGCCAACACGGCCGAGCGCAACAAGCTGCTGGGGGACGCGCAGAAGCTGCTGGCGACCGACGCGGCCAACGGCTTCCTGTACCAGCCGCAGTTCCCGACCATCGCGAAGAAGAACGTGAAGGGCCTGTGGAAGGACAACCCGATCTTCGTGAACGACCTCTCGGCCCTGTCCTGGGGTTGAGGCAGCTGCAGGGCGCGGGAGCTTTCCGCGCCCTCGGAACAACGGCGGCGCACAGAGAGCAAAACCTCAGGTGGCCGCGTACCGCCCCGGCTTGTGGTTGATCCACAAGAACAGCCCCATCACCACCGCGGCCACGACCGACCACCCCACCCGCTCCGGTGGAATCACGAACAGTGCGAACAACACCACCGTGCAGTCGATGCCCATCTGCACCTTGCCGGCCGGCCAGCCCCGCTTTTCCTGCAGGTACAGCGTCAACACGGTGGCGCCGCCCAGGCTGGCGCGGTGCCTGGCCAGGAACAGGCAGCCCGTGCCCAGCAGCAGCCCGCCGAGCACCGCCGCAAAGGCCGGGTGCAGGGAATGGATCGACAGATAGCGCGGCGCCCAGTCCGTCATGAACGAGAGCAACGCGATCGCCGAGAAGGTCTTCACCGTGAACGCCCGGCCCATGTGACGCCAGGCGAACCAGTAGAACGGCAGGTTGACCAGGAAGAACAGCTTGCCGAAGCTCACGCCGGTGGCGTAGTGCAACAGGAACGCGATGCCGGCCGTGCCGCCCGTGAGCAGGCCGGCCTGGCCGAACAGCATCATGGCGATGGCGACGAACAGCGTGCCCGAAAAGATCGCCTGCGCGTCGTCGAAACGGGAATGGCGCAGCCAAGCCGGGGGAGAAGTGGGAGGGGGCGCGTCCATGGCACATGGTGACGCAAATCCCGCGCCACCCTGCGCCCCTGTCGGGGCCGGCTCACGCCAGGTGGGTGGCCAGCATCTCCCGGGCCCGGGTCACGAACGGTGTTTCACCCCGTCGACCGGGCATCAGCTCGAAGGCCACGCGCGGTAACGCAGGAAGCCCGTGCGGCGCAGCCAGCCGCGCCACGCCGTCGCTGATGGCCGACTCGTTCAGGCAGGCCACGCCCAGGCCCGCGGCCAGCGCCGACTGCAACCCCGCCACGCCCGACGCCACGTGCGCCAGCGCGTAAGGCACGCGCCGGCGCCGCAGCAACGCCACCGTGAACTGATGCAGCGAACAGGTGTCCGGCAACGCCAGCAGCCGCAGCGGCTCGCCGCGCACGACCCGCATGCCCGCCGCGCCGAGCCACGCCAACGACTCGCGCCGGATCACCGAGGCACGGGGCTGCGCTGCGGAAACCCCGGCGATGTTCATCGCGAGGCCCACGTCGAAATCCCCGCGCGCATAGGCCGCACGCAGTGCGTCGCTCTTCAGGATGCCGACGTTCAGCCGAACCTGCGGATAGCTCTCGCCGAGCCGGCCGAGCAGCCGCGTCAGGTCGCCGGGACGGAAGTAGTCGGTCACGGCAAGCCGCAGCTCGCCCTGCAGCGTCTCGCCGTGCAGGTCGCGAAACGCCTCGTCGCTCATCGCCAGGATGCGCCGGGCGTAGCCCAGCAGCCGCAGCCCCGCCTCGGTGGGTGAAACACCCGCCTTGCTGCGCGTGAGCAACGACTGCCCCGCGCGCGCTTCCAGCTTGCGGATCTGCTCGCTCACCGACGACTGCGACAGGAAGACGCGCGGCGCGGCGGCCGTGAGGCTGCCCGCGTCGACCACCGCCGCGAGCGTGCGCAACTGTTCCAGATCGAAACCCTGCATGAGGCATCCATTCGTTTATCCGATGGGATTGATCATATCTTCCCGCTTTTCCGAATTATGTTCAGTTCCCACAATCACCGCATCGACCATTCATTCACACAGGAGTCCGCCATGCCCCACATCGTCGTCCACCTCTCCGGCCAGCCCGATGCCGCCCTCACCCGCAAGACCGTCGACACGGTCGCCGAACTCACGCAGAGCGTGCTCGGCAAGCAGCTGCCGGTGATCGCCATCACGGTGCAGTACATCGCCGCCGACGCCTGGTTCATCGGCGCCCAGACACTGGCCGCGCTCGGCAAGTCGGCCTTTCACCTGGACATCAGCATCACCGACGAGACCAACACCAAGGCCGAGAAGGCGCGCTACCTGCGCGAGGTGCACGCGGCCATGGCGAAGATCCGGCCCGACCTGCACGAGGTGTCGTACATCCACGTGATCGACGCGCGCGGCGCGGCCTACGGCTACGGGGGAAAGACGCAGGAGTACCGCCACCAGCAGGCCGGCGTGTAGGCAGCGCTTGAACGGGCGCCCGGGGTGGCGTTGAAGCAATGCCGGGGGCATGGCACCATGCCGCCATGCCCTCCGGAAATTCGCTAGCCGCCGACAGCCTCGGCAACCCCCTCACGCTCGACCATCCCGCCAGCCTGCCGCTGGTCGACGACTTCGTCATGGGCTTCATCTCGACCGAGGCGCGCGCGGTCCACCTGATCGCGCTGGCCGAGACCGATGCGAGCCCCATCGTGCAGGCCTATTGCGCCACGCTGCACCTGTTCGCCGAATCGCGCGAGGCCGTTGCCAATGCGCGGCCTTTCCTGGCAAAGGCGCGAGCGGGCGCGCAACGCGCCACGCCGCGCGAGCAGCGCTACATCGCGGCCATCGAGGCCTGGGCCGACGGCGACATCGCCCGCGCCATCGCGCTGCACGCCGAGCAGGCGAACGAGCATCCGCGCGACCTGGTGTCGGTCAAGCTGGGCCAGTACCACTGCTTCAACACCGGCGACTGCCCCGGCATGCTGCGGCTCGCGCTCGCCGTGCTTCCCCATGCGGCCGAGGTGCCCTACGTGCACGGCATGGCGGCCTTCGGCTACGAGCAGTGCCACCTGATGCGCGAGGCCGAGGCCAGCGCGCGCCGCGCCATCGCGCTGTGCCGCAAGGAGCCTTGGGCGCACCATGCGCTGGCGCACGTGATGCTCACCGAGGGCCGGCTCGCCGAAGGGCTGGCGTTCATGCGGGGCGTGAGCGACACGTGGACCGGCCTGAACTCCTTCATGGTCACGCACAACTGGTGGCACGTGGCGCTGTTCCTGATCGACCTGGGCCGCGACGCAGAGGCACTGGCCGTGTACGACGAACACGCCTGGGGCGTGGTGAAGGACTACTCGCAGGACCAGATCGGCGCGGTCTCGCTGCTCGCGCGGCTGGAGCTCGCGGGCATCGACGTGGGCACGCGCTGGGACGACGTGGCGCTCTACCTGCTGCAGCGCCAGGCCGACCATGTGCTGCCCTTCCTCGACCTGCAGTACCTCTACGGCTTGGCGCGCGCGGGCCGGCCCGAGGCCGACGTGCTGTTGCGCAACATAGAGGCCTTCGCACCGCATGCGCCGCCGTCGACCCGCGCCGCATGGCAGCGCGTGTGCGTGCCGGCCGCGCACGGCCTGGTGGCGCATGCGCGCGGCGATCTCGCGGCGGCTGTCGAAGGGCTGGGCGTGGCGCTGCCGCGCATGATCGAGATCGGCGGCAGCCATGCACAGCGCGACCTGTTCGAGCAGGTGTACCTCGACGCGCTGGTGCGCACCGGCACCGAGACTTCGCTGACCGGTGCGCAGGGCATCCTGCAGCAGCAGCTCAACGGCCAGCCGGAGTCGCTGCGGCTGCGCAGGCAGGCGGCCGCGGTCTACGAGAAGCTGGGACTGGGCGCGCTGCTGCGCGACTGAACGCGCCGAACCCGAATCACCCCTTGGTCTTCAGGTGCCGCGTCTGGTCGTAGGTAGGCTGCGGCGGCAGGTCGGCCAGGTGCCGCGTGTCGGCCCAGTCGACGATCTCGATGGCCTCGGGCTTGGCCGGGTCGGCGATGCGGATGCGGTTGAAGCCCGCATTCGGAATGTCGCTGGTGCGCGGCCCGCTCAGGCTCAGGCCGCGGGCGGTGCGCCACACCATGTCGAGCACGCCGCCGTGCGTGACCACGATCAGGCGTTGGCCCCGGTGCGCGGCAGCGACCGTGCCCAGCGCCGCGATGATGCGCGTGTGGAACTCGCGCGCCGTCTCGCCTTCGGGCATGGCGTGGTCTTCGCGGAACTCCAGCCACTCTTCCCAGGCGCGCGGGTGCAGGCTCTGGATCTCGTCGGAGCGCATGCCCTCGACCACGCCGAAGAACTGCTCGCGCAACCCCGCCGAAGTGACCACCGGCAGCGACAGCTGCTGCGCGGCGGGCGCGGCCGTTTGCTGCGCGCGCATGAGGTCGCTGCTGACAATGTGCTGCACGGTCTCGCCGGCCAGCCGCAGGCCGAGGCGGCGGGCCTGCTCATGGCCGATGTCGTTGAGCGGAACATCGGCATGCCCCTGGAAGCGCAGCTCGCGGTTCCAGGCGGTCTCGCCGTGGCGGATCAGGATCAGGTCGGTGGTTGCGTCGGGTTTGGGCGTTGGCATTGCCGCCCATTTTCCACCGTGCGGGCGGCGCTCAGGTGACCGCGGGCGCCAGCTGTTGCATGGCCACCACCGCATCGACCGCCGGCAGGGCGCCCAGGCGCACCGGCGACGGCGTGAGCAGCGACAGCACCCAGGCGATGACGAAGCCGCCGACGATGGCGCAGACCACCACCACGGCGGTATACGGAATGGCTTTGTCCTGCGGGCACTTCATGAGCACCGGCAGCCCGGTGTAGAGCAGGTACACGCCGTAAAGCGCCGCCAGCGCGCCGATGACCGACAGCGAGGGCAGCAGGCTGAAGATGCCGCCCACGAAGGCCGCAGTGCTGGCATAGGCCGACAGCTTGAGCGCGCCGATCTGGCTCTTCGTACCCTCGAAGGTGGGTGCCATCGCGTCGATGATGAGCGCAAGCACGAACACCATCACCAGCGACATCACGTAGCCCACGACCATGTTCGCCAGCCCCGCGACGATCGGCACGCGAAAGCTCACGCCGAAGGCACCGATGCCGACCAGCGACAGGCCGATGAAGCTCGCCACGGCCGGGATCAGCGCGAGGATCATCACGTAGTTCCTGTAGAGCGAGGCGGCGTCGGCCGGCTCCTCCTCGATGGCCAGCCAGGTGATCTTGGGTCTGAGCAGGATGGACTGCACACGGTCAACCAGGTTCATTGCGGGGTCCTCGACATGAATGACAAAGTATGTCGAAGCGGGCCCGCCGTGGCTGCTGGCCATCGAGCCTATGCCTTGGCCCGCGCATGACCTATGCCGTTACGCTGGTTACCGCATTCGCGCAGAATCCGTCTCCATGCCCAACCTTGTTCTACTGCCCGGTCTTGCCTGCGACGCGCGCATCTGGGAAGCCCAGCTGCCCGCCCTCCCCGCCGCCTTCAACGCCCGCGTGAGCGACGCCCAGCTTCACAACGACAGCATCGAGGGCATGGCTGCGGCCGTGCTGCGCGACAACGACGGCCCGCTGGTGCTTTGCGGTGCCTCGATGGGCGGCATGGTCGCCATGGAGGCGGCCCGCCAGGCGCCCGAACGCATCGCGGGGCTTGCGCTGCTGGGCACCAGCGCGCGGCCCGAAACGCCCGACATGTTCACGCTGCGCGAAGGCGCCATTGCGTACTTCGAGCGCGGCGAGCTGCGCGAGATGATCGAGCCGAACGTCTACTTCGCCTTCCACCCCACGCAGGCGGCCGACCCTGCCATGGTGCAGCGCTACCTGGACATCGTGCTCGGCGCGGGCGCGGAACAGCTCATCCGCCAGAACCGCGCGGTGATGCGCCGGCCCGACGCGCGCCAGCACCTGGATTCGATACGCGCACCGGTGCTGCTGATCTGCGGCAACGAAGACCGCCTGGCGCCGCCCGAGTGCACGCGCGAGATGGCGGCGCTGCTGCCGGCTTCGGAGGTCGTGTGGATCGCCGACTGCGGCCACATGCTGACGATGGAAAAGCCCGAGCAGGTCAACGACGCGCTCAACGCCTGGCTCGCCAGGCAGTTCCCTTCGGCCTGAGCTGCTGCAGGGCCGCGCGCCCCTGACGGCGAAGCGGGCGACGGCAGGCCCCCGCTCCGGTTTCGATGAAAAAGCGGCAAAAACACCCTCATCTTTTTGCTGCTTCCTGCCGATAGAAGTAAGTCGTGCGTCTTACAGGGATAACGCCGAGTGCGTGCCCTGCCAACGCTGGGCACTGCTTTCATCGTCAACTTCATCAACTACCGTGAAAAATCTAAAAATCAGTACCCGCCTGGGTCTGGTGTTCGGGCTGCTGCTGCTTCTGCTGGGGATCATTGCCTTCGTGGGCATCGACCGGCTGCGCTCCCAGGACGCCACCACCACCCGCATCACCTCGAACATTTCGCCCAAGATCGCGGCCGCGCGCGAGATGTCGTATGTGGCGGTCGACGTCGCCCGCCTCACGCGCAACCTGATTCTCCTGAACGACGAGGCGGCGAGGAATGCCAACAAGGCAGCGTTGGACAAGGCAAGGACCGACACCGACGCACAGATGGCGGCGCTGGACAGGCTGGTGGACACCGACCGCGGCCGTGTGCTTCTGGGCGCCATGAAGACCACGCTGGCCGACTACCGGGCCTTCACCAACTCGGTGGCCGAACTGGCCATGGCCAACCGCAAGGAAGACGCCACGAACGAGCTCTTCGGCGCGCGCTACAAAAGCCAGGCGGCCTACCTGGGGGCGCTGCGGGAGATGGTCGACTTCCTGAGCAAGCAGATGGACACAGCTGCGGACAATGCCCACGACGTGGCCGACGCTGCCGTCAGGATCATGCTGGTCGCCGCCGTGCTGGCCGGCCTGCTGGGCGTGGCCTCCGCGTGGCTGATCACACGCTCGATCACGCGGCCGCTCGACCATGCCGTCAATGCCGCCGACCGCGTCGCGCGCGGGGACCTCAGCCAGGCGATCGAGGCGCACTCCACGGACGAGACGGGCCAGATGCTCACTGCCCTGCAGCGCATGCAGGAAAGCCTGGCACGCACCGTGGGCCTGGTGCGCGGCAATGCGGAGGGCGTGTCCACCGCCAGCGCGCAGATCTCCCAGGGCAACGAAGACCTGTCGTCACGCACCGAGGAGCAGGCCAGTTCGCTGGAGCAGACCGCGGCGTCGATGGAAGAGCTGACCTCCACGGTCAAGCAGAACGCCGACAACGCACGCCAGGCCAACCAGCTCGCCGTGTCGGCCTCGGAAGTGGCGGTGAAGGGCGGCGACGTGGTGGGCAAGGTGGTCACGACCATGGCGTCGATCGATGCCTCGTCGCGCAAGATCGTCGAGATCATCGGCGTCATCGACGGCATTGCCTTCCAGACCAACATCCTGGCGCTGAACGCCGCGGTGGAAGCCGCGCGCGCCGGCGAACAAGGCCGCGGCTTCGCGGTGGTGGCCTCGGAAGTGCGCAACCTGGCGCAGCGCTCGGCGGCGGCGGCCAAGGAAATCAAGGACCTCATCGGCGACTCGGTGAGCAAGGTGGACGCGGGCACCACCCTCGTCGGGGAAGCCGGCCGCACGATGGACGACATCGTGGGCAGCGTGAAGCGCGTGACGGACATCATGGGCGAGATCACCGCGGCGAGCCAGGAGCAGACCTCGGGCATCGAGCAGATCAACCAGGCCATCAGCCAGATGGACCAGGTCACGCAGCAGAACGCGGCGCTGGTGGAAGAAGCGAGCGCCGCGGCGGCGTCGCTGCGAGACCAGGCGGGCGGCCTGCTTCAGGCGGTGAGCGTGTTCACGCTGGAAGAAGGCCGGCATGCGGCCGTGGCCGTGGCGCCCGCCTTCGCACCTGCCAGGCCCAAGGCAACGACGACAACGACGCCCGTCCGCCCGCGCGTGCAGGCCAAGGCGCCGGCACCCAAGCTGGCCATGGCGCCAGGTGACTGGGAACAGTTCTGAGACCGCTCAGGCCATCGCCCGCACGGCGATGCCTTCCTGCTGAAGCCGCTCGCGGATGCGGCGCGCAAAAGCCAGCGCATGGGCGCCGTCTCCATGCAGGCACACGGTCTGCGCATTCATGGGCACGGTGCTGCCGTCGATGGCCGTCACGCGGTGGTCGCGCACCATCGACAGCGTTTGCGCAATGGATTGCTCTTCGCTGTCGATCAGCGCGCCGGGCTGGCTGCGCGGCACCAGGCTGCCGTCGGGCATGTAGCCGCGGTCGGCAAACACTTCTTCCACCGGCGTGAGGCCGGCGCGGCGGGCCGCGTCGATCATCTGGCTGCCGGCCAGGCCGAAGAACTTGAGCGAGGGGTCGAACCGGCGAACCGCCTCGCACAGGGCCGCGGCAAGCTCGGGCTCCTTCACGGCCTGGTTGTAGAGCTGGCCGTGCGCCTTCACGTGCGCGAGCGTGCCGCCCTCGGCCTTCACGATGGCCGCCAGCGCGCCCACCTGGTACAGCACGTTGGCTACGATCTCGTCGGGTGGCAGGTGCATGGTGCTGCGGCCGAAGTTCTCGCGGTCCGGAAAGCTCGGGTGAGCGCCGATGGCCACGCCGTTCTGAAGGGCCCAGCGCACGCATTGCTGCATGGTCTTCGCGTCGCCCGCGTGCCAGCCGCAGGCGATGTTGGCGGAGCTCACCAGCGCGAGCAGGGCTTCGTCGCTGCCGGCGCCTTCGCCGAGGTCGGCATTGAGATCGATCTGCATGGGGAAATTCCTTTTTTGGAAAGTCTATGCCGCGCGGGGCCAGCCTGCAGCGGCCAGGCCTTGCGCCACCTGCGCCAGGTAGCGTTGCTGGTCGGCCCAGGCCGCGAGCGCCTGCGCCTGGTCGACCTGCACCAGGCGCAGCTTGCCGTTGAGCGGCGCCTGCGCCAGCTTCCAGAGGTCGGCGCGGATGACCACGCCGATGCGCGGGTAGCCGCCGGTGGTCTGCGCGTCGCCCATCAGGATGATCGGCTGGCCCGAAGGCGGCACCTGGATCGTGCCGGGAATCACGCCCGACGACAGCATGTCGCCGCTGCGCTTGCGCTTGAGTTCGGCGCCCGCGAGCCGGCTGCCCATGCGGTTGCTCTGGGGGGTGATGCGCCAGCGCTCGCTCCGCAGCTGCTCGCGCGCGGCCAGGGTGAACTGCTCGAACTCGGGGCCGGGCAGCACGCGCAGCGCAATGGCGTCGTCGGCCTCTTCGGCGCCCCAGTCGGGGCCGCGCAGGCCGAAGGCCCGGCGTTCGCGTTGTGCGGCGTCCAGGCGCGAGGCGCCCAGCGCCAGCCGGTCGCCCTTGCGCAGCGCGCGGCCTTCGTGGCCGCCGAAGCCGGCCTTGAGGTCGGTGCTGCGCGAGCCGAGGATCTGCGGCACGTCGATGCCGCCCGCCACCGCGAGCCAGCTGCGCAGGCCGGCCTTCTTCACGCCCGCCGCGTTGGCGCCCGCGAGCTTCAGGGTCTGGCCGGCCGCGACCGGCACGCTCCAGCAGGACCGCAGCGGCACGCCGTCGAGGCTGGCGCTGAAGTCGTCGCCGGTGAGCGCGATGCGGGTGCCGGTGTCGAACTGCAGCTCGCACCCGCCCATGGTGAGTTCGAGCCCCGCCGCGCCGTCGGTATTGCCCACGAGCCGGTTGGCCAGCGTGAGCGAGAGCACGTCGAGCGCGCCGCCCGGGCAGATGCCGAGCTGGCGATGGCCGTGCCGGCCCAGGTCTTGCACCGAGGCGAGCACGCCGGGTTTGCGGATGACGATCATGTCTGCACGCTTTCCACGACGAAGCGCACGCGGTCGCCGGGGCGCAGCAAGGTGGGCGGTTCGGCCGTGGGGTCGAACAGCGCGAGCGAGGTCCGCCCGATCAGTTGCCAGCCACCCGGCGACGCCAGCGGATAGATGCCGGTCTGCTCGCCGCCGATGCCGACCGAGCGCGCGGGCACCGCGGTGCGCGGCTCGGCGCGGCGCGGTGTGGCGAGCTCGGGCGGCAGGCCGCCCATAAAGGCGAAGCCCGGCAGGAAGCCGAGCAGATAGACGATGTACTCGCCGCCGGCGTGGCGGCGCACCACCTCGGCCGGCGTGAGGCCGGTATGGGCCGCGACGTCGGCCAGGTCGGGACCGTGCTCGCCGCCGTAGGCCACCGGAATTTCCACCAGCCGCCCCTCGATGGCGCCCGGCACCAGCTTCGGCCAGGCTTCGAGCACCTGTGCGGTGATCGTGTCGAGGTCGATCGCGGTCGGGTCGAAGGTGAGCGTGAGGTTGTTCATGCCCGGCAGCGTCTCGCCGACGCCGGGCCATTGCCTGGCCCGCTCGGCCAGCGCCCAGATGCGCTGCTGCTGCACCAGCGTGGCGGGCGCGGGCAGCTCGCACAGCAGCGCTGCATCGCCCAGCAGATGCAGCCGGGGCAAAGGAATGCCGCTCACTTCACACGGGCCTGCCCGCCCGGAGCCCTTCGCGCAACACCGCGGAACCGGCTTTGCCGGGCCGCTGGTGTTGCCCCCGGCGAGGGGGAAGGAGAAGCGACACGAAGTGCGCGAAGCCTGGGGGAGTGCCTATTCACGACCGAGGCTGCGGACCTTGGCAGCCAGCTTCTGCTCCACGTTGGGAGAGACGAACTTGTGGACTTCGCCGCCGAGCATGGCGATTTCGCGCACGAAGGTGCTCGAGATGAACTGGTACTTGTCGCTGGGCGTCAGGAACACGGTCTCGACGTCGGGCATCAGCGAGCGGTTCATGCCCGCGAGCTGGAACTCGTAGTCGAAGTCGGTCACGGCGCGCAGGCCGCGCACCATGGCCTTGCCGCCGCGCGCGACGACGAAGTCGCGCAGCAGGCCCGAGAAGCTCTCGACGGTGACCTGGTCGCTGTAGGGCGTCACGGCCTCGCGGGCCATGTCCATGCGTTCGGAGAGCGTGAAGAGCGCCTTCTTGTGGTGGCCCGCCGCGACGGCGACGATCACCTTGGAGAAGAGCTGGGTTGCGCGCCGCACCACGTCCTCGTGACCGAGGGTGATGGGGTCGAAAGTGCCGGGGTAAACCGCGATCACGTTGCTGGCCATGGTTGCTTCTTCCTCATGCTGCCGGTGCGGCTTGTTCGGCGGATTATGCAGTCGGCTGCGCCACGGGACGCAGCAGATGGGCGTGGACGGCGCCGGCCTTCAGGTAGCGAAAGCCGACGAGGCCGAAGGCGGCGAGTTCCTCGTCGCTCCAGCGGCGCGGCGCCTCGAGGTACACCGAGCCCCCGGCGCGCAGTGCGCGCGCGGCCGCGCGCAGGGACGGCTCGTACAGCGCGACGCTTTCGAAGGGCGGGTCGAGGAACACGGCGTCCAGGCTGCCGGCGGCCACGCGCTCGAGCGCGGTGAGGCCGTTGCCGCGCTCGACGCGCACGGCCTCGGCCGACAGCTTGGTCTTGGCGGCGAGCAACTGCGCGACCAGCGCGGCGTCCTGCTCGCACAGCAGCACATGGGTTGCGCCGCGCGAGGCGGCTTCGAGGCCCAGCGCGCCGGTGCCTGCGAAGGCGTCGACGCACTGCCAACCCGGCAGCGCGCCGCCGCCGACGCCGGCCAGGCTCGCGAGCCAGTTGAAGAGGGTTTCGCGCACGCGGTCGGGTGTGGGGCGCAGGCCGGGCTTGTCGGCCACGGCGAGGCGGGTGCGCTTCCATTCGCCGCCGATGATGCGCACCTCGCTGGGCCTGGTGGGGCGCTTGGGCTTGGGGGGCGCCGAGGGCGCGGACTTGCGGGGGGCTGGGGCGGCTTTCTTGGGCATGCGGCGAGCTTAACGCCGCCGCATCCGCGGATGTTTCACAGCCCGGGGAAGGCACGCCGTGCCAGCAGCGCGGCCAGCACGAGCATGGTGCCGCCGACGAGCGCATCGAGCATCTGCCAGGCGCGCGGCCGCGCGAACACCGGCGCGAGCAGCCGCGCACCGAAGCCCAGCGAGGTGAACCACAGCACGCTGGCCACCGACGACCCCGCCACGAACCACAGCTTCAGCAGGCCCGGGTACTGCGCGCCCGCGCTGCCCACGAGCAGCACGGTGTCGAGATAGACGTGCGGGTTGAGCAGCGTGAAACCGGCCGCCTGCGCGACCACGGCCGCGCGCGACACCGAGACGCCCTTCGCGGTGGCCTGCAGGGCAGCGGGCCGCCGCGAACGCCACAACGCCTTCAGCCCATACGCGCCGAGAAAGGCCGCGCCTAGGCCCGCGAGCACGGTGGCCAGCATCGGCCGCCCGTTCAGCGCCTGCGCCATGCCGGCCACGCCGGCGCCGATCAGCACCGCGTCGCTGGCCGCGCAGAACAGCACCACCGCGCCCACGTGCTCGCGGCGCAAGCCCTGGCGCAGCACGTAGGCGTTCTGCGCGCCGATGGCGACGATGAGAACCAGGCTCATGAACAGCCCGTTGGCGAAGGCGGTGGAGACGTGTACGGCTTGCATGTCTCGAGGATGCCGCCGGCGCGGTCTTAATTCAAACTAAACTTTCTAACGCCGATTCAGTTTTACTTCATCTCTCATGCTCGACTACGCCGCCCTCCACGCCCTTGCAGCCGTCGTGCGCGAAGGCAGCTTCGAACGCGCGGCGCGCGCGCTGCATGTCACGCCGTCCGCGGTGTCGCAGCGCATCAAGCAGCTGGAGGAGCGCACCGGCGGCGCGCTGCTGGTGCGCGGCCAGCCCTGCGTGGCGACGGAGGCGGGGCTGCAGCTGTGCCGGCACGTGGAGCGCGTGGGCATGCTGGAGCACGAACTGCGCGACGCCCTGCCCGCCCTGGGCATGGGCAGCGGCGAGGCCCACGAGCGCGTCACGGTGCGCGTGGCCGTCAACGCCGACAGCCTCGCGACCTGGTTCATGGCGGCCGCCGCCGCATTCGCCGAACAAGCCCCGGCCGCGCTGCTCGACCTCACGGTCGACGACCAGGACCACACGGCCGAGCGGCTGCGCAGCGGCGCGGTGCTCGCGGCCGTGACGGCGCTGGCGCAACCGGTGGCGGGCTGCAACAGCGAGGCGCTGGGCACGATGCACTACGTGGCGGCGGCCAGCCCGGCGTTCGTGCGCGCGCATTTCGCCAAGGGCGTGGGCGCCCGCGCGCTCGCAAGCGCGCCGAGCCTGGTGTTCGACCGCAAGGACCGCCTGCAGGCGCGCTGGGTGCGGCGCATCTGCCACCGCAACGTCGAAACGCCGCGCCACTGGATTCCCTCGCCCAACGCCTTCGTCGAGGCGGCGTGCGCGGGCATGGGCTGGGGCATGCATCCGGCCAGCATGGTGGCCGATGCGATTCGCCAGGGAGCGCTGGTGGAGCTGGTGCCCGGCTCGACGCTGCCGGTGCCGCTCTACTGGCAGCAGGCGCGCGCGGCGCCGCGCCTGCTCGGGCAACTGGGCGCCGCGGTGCGCGCGGCCGCCGGCCAGGGCGCGCACGCCCTGGCGTGACCCCGAAGGATCAGGGCTGTGCCTTGTCGGTGGTCTTGGTCCTGGCGTCCTTGCCGCCCACCACCACCGTCACCATGCGATCGGGCTGCAGCTTGCGCTGGAACGCCGCCTTGATGTCGGCGGCCGTGACCGCGTTCATGCGCGCGGTCCAGGTGTCGAGGTAGTCCAGCGGCAGGTCGTTCCAGGCGATGTTGGCCACGTTGCCGATCAGCTTGCGGTTGCTGTCCAGCAGCAGCGGAAAGCCGCCGATCACGTTGTCCTTGGCGGCCTTCAGCTCGCTCGCCGTCGGGCCTTCGGCGACGAATTTGGCCAGCACCTCGCGCGACATCTTCACCGCGTCTTCGGCCTGGTCGGGCCGGGTCTGGAAGCCGATGCGGAACGCGCCCGCCTCGAGCCCCGGCGCAAAGCCGCTGTAGATGCTGTAGGTGAGGCCGCGCTTCTCGCGCACTTCATTCGTCAGGCGCGACACGAAACCGCCGCCGCCGAGCACGTAGTTGCCCAGCGTGAGCGCGAAATGGTCCGGGTCCTTGCGCGGGTAGCCGGGCTGGCCGATGAAGACATGGGCCTGCGCCGAGTCGAACGCGATGCGCTCGTCCTTCGGCGCGGTGAGCGCTGCCACGGGCGCGATCGCGGGGAGCGCCGCGCAGCCGTCGGTCGCGGGCAGGCGCGACAGCAGCGCCGTTGCCAGCGTCTCGGCTTCGGCGCGCGTGACGGCGCCCACGATGCTGAGCTTGGCCCGGCACGGCACGATGAGCTGCTCGTAGCGCTGGCGCATGACGGCGGTGTCGATGCGCGCGAGCGTTTCCTCGGTCACCTCCTGGCCGTAGGGATGCACGCCGTACACCGCCTGGGCGAAGGCGCGCCCGGCGATGGTCGCGGGCTTGGTGTTGGCCTCCTTGATGGCGGCGTTGATGCGCTCGCGCTCGCGCTGCCACACGTCGTCGGGGAAGGCCGGCTCGCCGATCTCGCGCGAGGCCAGCGCGACGGCCTTGTTCAGCAGCGCCGGGTCGGACAGCGAGCGCAGCGAGTAGCTGGCGCGGTCGGTTCCAGCGCTCACGTCGAAGCTCGCGCCCAGGTCGGCCCAGGCCTCGCCCAGGGCGTTCTGGTCGAGCGCGGGTTCGCCGTTCCTGCCGGCGCGCACGCCCTTCTCGACCATGGCCGAGGTGGTGCTCGCCAGGCCGGCCTGCGCCGCCGGGTCGCGGCGGCTGCCGGCGTCGAAGTCGACCTGCATGTCGACGATCGGCAGCGCGTTGGTCGCCACCAGGTAGATCTTGGCGCCGTTGGCCAGCGTCCAGTGCTGGATGGGCAGCGCGGCCTGCGCGCTGCCCATGCCAAAAAGGGCAGTTACGCCCGTCAGCATTGCGTATTGCGCTATCTTTTTGAGAGTAAACATGGAATTCGTACCTTTCAGCGCAGCTCGCCTGCGGGCGCCGCGAAGCCGCGGCCGCGCTTGGCCTCGGGCGGCAGGGGACGCAGCGTGGCGACCGTGAGCTGGTCGTCGCCGAAATATTTGGCGGCCACGGCCTGCACCTGGGCCGGGGTCACGGCCTGCAGCCGGGCGACGATGCGCTCGCTGGCATCCAGCGGCAGCCCCTGAACCCAGTTGCTGCCGAGTTCGCGCGCCTGCGCCATCACCGAATCGCGCTTGTAGGTTTCGCTCGCGACCCACTGGGTCTTGACGCGAGCCAGTTCGGCTTCGCCCACGCCGTCCTTGGCGATGCGCGCCACCTGGGCGCGCAAGGCGGCCTCGACCACCTCGGCGCTCTTGCCGGCCGCCGGCACGCCGTCGAGCACGAAGAGCTGCGGACCGCGGCCGATGAAGCCCGAATAGGCGCCGGCCGAATCGGCAACGCGGTCGGGGCCCTGCGTGAGCGCGCGGTCGAGCCGCGCGCCGGAATAGCCGTCGAGCACGGCGGACAGCACCACCAGCGCCCAGGCGTCGCTGTTGGCGTCGTCGATGCCGGCCAGCTGCGGCGCGCGGAACGCCAGCGACACGTAGGCCTGCTCGGCCGGGGCCTTGAACTCGATGCGGCGGATGCCGCGCTGCACCGGCTCGATGCGCGGCTTGCGCGCAGGCACGGCGCGCGAGGGAATGCGGCCGTAGTACTTGTCGGCCATGGCGCGCACCTGCGCCACGTCGACGTCGCCGGCCACCACCAGCACGGCGTTGGCGGGCACGTACCAGCGCTTGTGGAAGTCGCGCACGTCCTCGGGCGTCATGGCGTCCAGGTCGCTCATCCAGCCGACCACGGGGCGGTGGTACGGCGAGGCGATGAAGGTGGCGGCGTTCTGCTGCTCGCCGAGCAGCGCGCGCGGCTGGTCTTCGGTGCGCAGGCGGCGCTCTTCCTTGACCACTTCGATCTCGCGCTTGAACTCGTCGTCGGGCCACTGGTTGTTGGCGAAGCGGTCCGACTCGAGCTTCATGACCTGCTCGAGGCTGCCGACCGGAATCTGCTGGTAGTAGCCGGTGTAGTCGCGCGTGGTGAAGGCGTTTTCCTGCCCGCCCAGGGCCGCCACACGGCGCGAGAACTCACCGGGCTTGATGTCCTTGGTGCCCTTGAACATCATGTGTTCGAGCGCATGTGCCACACCGGAGGTGCCGTCGACCTCGTCCATGGAGCCCACGCGCACCCAGACCATCTGCACCGCCGTCGGCGAGCGCCGGTCGGGCTGCACGATCAGCGTCATGCCGTTGGCCAAGGTGAATTGCTGGGGGCCGGGCGCCGCGGCTGCGGCGGCGGAAGGCGGCGTGGAAACCGGATTGGATTGGGCCTGCGCAGGCATGGCCCACGGCGCGAAGAGCGCCATCGCCAGCACCGCACCAGACGCAGCACGGCGTGGCGGGAGGTGTTTCATAGAATGGGTCGGATTGTAAAAAGCTCCTGATGTTCAGTTTCTTCAAGAAAAAACCGCCCGCCGAAACCCCCGACACGCCCGCGCCCACCGCGCCGGCCACGCCCGCACCTGCGCCTGCCCCGGAGGCCGCGCCAGCGCCGGCACCCGCTCGCTCGGTGTTCTCGCCGTCGAGCTGGTTCGGCACGAAGCCTGCGGTGGAAGAGCCGCCTGCCGCGCCAGCGGTTGCGCCGCCACCGCCTGCGCCGGTCCCCCCGCCGCCTGCTCCTGCTCCTGCCGCGGTCCCTGTGCCGGCGCCTGCACCGTCGTCCTTCGCACCTGCGCCAGCGCCCGTCCCTGTTCCAGTGGCCGCGCCGCCGGTGGTGGCAGCACCGGTCGCGCCCCCCGTGTTCGTTGCACCGCCCGCACCGGCCCCCATCCCCGCCCCGCCACCTGCTCCGGCACCCGTCCCTGCGCCGGCCCCCGCCCCCGTCGTCGCCACCGAGCGCAAGGGTTGGTTCGACAAGCTCAAGACCGGCCTGCGCAAGACCGGCAGCGGCATCCAGGCCGTGTTCGTCAATGCGCAGATCGACGACGCGCTCTATGAAGAGCTCGAATCCGCGCTGCTGATGGCCGACACCGGCGTCAAGGCCACCGAGTTCCTGCTCGAGGACCTGCGCGGGCGCGTCAAGCGCCAGATGGCCACCGACGCTTCGCAGGTCAAGGTGCTGCTGGCCGAGGCCGTGGCCGACCTGCTCCGGCCGCTCGAAAAGCCGCTGGTCATCGGCCAGTTCACGCCCACCGTGATCATGGTGGCCGGCGTCAACGGCGCGGGCAAGACCACCTCCATCGGCAAGCTCACCAAGCACCTGGCCACCGAAGGCGCCTCGGTACTACTGGCTGCGGCCGACACCTTCCGGGCGGCGGCACGCGAGCAGTTGCTGGTCTGGGCCGACCGCAACACGGTGGAGATCGTGAGCAACGAGGGCGGCGACCCGTCGGCCGTGAGCTTCGATGCGGTGAACGCCGGCAAGGCGCGCGGCAAGGACGTGGTGCTGGTCGACACCGCCGGCCGCCTGCCCACGCAGCTGCACCTGATGGACGAGCTGAAGAAGATCAAGCGCGTGGTCACCAAGGCCGACGCCACGGCGCCGCACGAGGTGCTGCTGGTGATCGACGGCAACACCGGCCAGAACGCGCTCGCGCAGGTCAAGGCCTTCGACGAGACGCTGGGCCTCACCGGCCTGATCGTGACCAAGCTCGACGGCACGGCCAAGGGCGGCGTGCTGTGCGCCATTGCGCGCGAGCGGCCGATTCCGGTGTACTTCATCGGCGTGGGCGAGAAGCTGGAAGACCTGGAAACCTTCAATGCGCGCGAGTTCGCGCAGGCCTTGCTGGGCTGATACCGCCCCGGCAGCGCACGTAAAAAAAACGGCCCCTGCTTGCGCTGAGGCCGTTTTCTTTTTCTTCTTTTCTTCTCTCCCTGTCTCCCTGCCCTCTCCGGCTCGGTCCACCCAGGTTTCCCCGGTCTATCGAGCCTTCTTCCTGGCGGACGGCAAGCCGTCCGCTCCTCGCAAGCGTGTCGTCAGAGGCCGAACGGGTTCGTCGGCTTGCACAGCAGGACGCCCGTGCAGTTGTTGGGCTTGTAGTAGTAGTTGCGCAGCTCGGTGCCCACGTTCAGCGGGCCGACGAAGCCGTAGCCGTTCGCGCCCACGGCATTGGATTGGGCGATCTCGGCGTCCAGCGTGGCTTCCTCGGTCAGCGCCTGGTAGTTGAAGGTGCTGGACTGCGACAGGTCCTTCACGAAGACGCTGCCATTGAAGCTGCCGAAGTTGTATGGGAAGCGGTAGCGGAAGCCACGCGCGCCCTTCTCCTCGAACTGCGCCAGCGCCCCGCTGGTGTCTGCAGCGGTGTCGCCCAGTTCGTAGGCGTAGGTGGCGCCGCCGGCCGAGCTCTTCTCGAACACCGCGGTGTTGACACCGCCGAAAAAGTAGCCAGGTGCCGTGTTGAAGTAGCCCGCCGCACCCTGTGCGTTGACCTGCGCCAGGAAGGCATCCTTGTCGGTGGCCGAGGCTTCGGTGCGGTAGGTGTAGGTGGCGTCGACGTCGCTGTCCTTGCGGTACATCATCACCGTGGTCGTGCTGCCGACGCTCATCGCGCCGACCCAGCGCAAGCCCCGGCTGCCCGCCTCGTTGGCCTGCGACAGGAAGGCGCCGGCATCCGCCGGAGGGGCCTTCAGCTCGTACACATAGGTGGCGTCGCCGTTCTTCACGTAGACATGGGCCACGGACGCGCCCGAACCCAGCGGGCTCAGGAACATGAACCCCTTCGCGCCCTCGGCGTTGAGGTCGTTCAGGAAGCCGGCGGTGTCGGCGGGGTACGGCAGTTGCTCGTACATGAAGGTGTTCGTGGCGGGTGCCGGTGCCGGTGCGGGCGCTGGTGGCTCCGCCGGTGGAGGGGGTGCGGGAGGCGGCGGCACGACGATGTTGCCGATGGGCGCGAACGAGGCGCCGTTGTCGCCACCGCCGCCGCCGCACGCCGCGAGCGCGAGGGTGGCAGCCACTGCAGCGGCGACCGCCGCGAGCTTGAACTTCATTGAGGGAAACCTCCATTCCGATTGTTTTGAGGCGACGCGGGAGCGAGCCCGGTTGCACGGCGCCCCCGGGCGAACCGGGAGCAAACTCGAAGGTAAAGGTTGGCCTCGCAGCCGGCCAGTGCCGAAAGTCACGACATCGGTTGGCTAAAGATTGCATTGGCATCCAAAGGAATACCAATATCTTCAAATTGAGAAAATCGAGATGCGGCGGTCGATTTCAGGCGGAAGGCGCGGCCTGCGCCATGGCCCGCAACAGCGACTCGGCGGCCACCGGCTTGAACAGCACCGGCACGCGCGACTCGCGCACGCGCATCAGCCGGTCCGGCGAGGTCTCTCCGGTGATGAGCAGCAACGGCGTCGCCGCGCCGCCACCCTTCCCCGCGGCGCCCTGGCTCAGGCGCAGCCCGGCGTCGAGCCCGTCGGCGCCGTCGGCCAGGCGGTAGTCGCACAGCAGCAGCTCGAAGGGCCGGCCCTCGGCGGCGGCACGGCGCAGGGCGTCGGCCGCCGCCTCCTCGTCGGCCACGGCGTGCGCGTCGACGGCATGGGAACGCAGCAGGCCCATCATGGCCTCGCGGATTTCCAGTTCGTCGTCCAGCAGCAGCACACGTGCGGGCAGCGCGGGCATCGGGCCCCTGCGCAACGCCGAGGACGCCGCTGCAGCGGCGCTCAAGGCCCCGGCCGGGGCACCGACGGCCGGAACCACCACACGAAAGAAGGTGCCGCGCCCGGGCCGCGAGTGCATCTGCACCGGATGGCCGAGCAGGCGCGACAACCGCTGCACGATCGACAGCCCGATGCCCAGCCCCCTCGAACGGTCGCGGCCCGGGTTGTCGACCTGATAGAACTCCTCGAAGATCCGGCCCGACTGCTCGGGCGCAATGCCGATGCCGCTGTCGCGCACCTCGATCCACACGGCGTCGCCGCGATCGCGCGCCGTGACGGTCACGCCGCCGCGGGCGGTGTACTTCAGCGCGTTGTCCATCAGGTTGGACAGCATGCGGTGCAGCAGTTGCGGGTCGCTGCGCACCCACAGGCCGCTGGCGCGCACGCGCAGCTGCAGCTGCTGGTGCTCGGCACGCGCGGCGAAGGTGTGGTTGAGCGGCAGGAACAGCGCGTCGAGCTGCACCGGCTGGGGTGCCGGCGTGATCACCCCGGCGTCCAGGCGCGAGATGTCGAGCATGGTGTCGAGCGAGGCGCCCAGCGCGTTCACCGCGCGCATCAGGCGCTCGGCGTTGCGGCCCTCGGGGCGGTCGCGCAGCTCGTTTTCCAGCGCGGCGCCGAACAGCGCAATGGCGTGCAGCGGCTGGCGCAAGTCGTGGCTAGCGGTACCGAGGAAGCGGGTCTTTTCCTCGCTGGCGCGTTCGGTGGCGGCAATCTGCTCGCCCAGGCGCGCGGCAAGCGCCTCGTTCTCGAAGCGCAGCATGAGCGACTCGGTCAGCAGCTTGTGCTGGCCCACACCCGCGTGCAGGGTCAGCAGCAGGTAGGCCGCGCCGGCCGCCGCCAGGAACAGGTGCAGGCCGTCGCCCTGCCAGGCCAGCGCGGTGATCATGCCCATCGACATCGGCATCGTGTAGCCGAACAGCGCCGGCTTCAGCGGCCACAGCGACTGCGCCGCGCGCGCGCAGCTGCCCACGATCACGGCCAGCAGCAGCGAGGTCATGGGCAGGTTGTCGTGCGGCACGATGAGCCAGGGCACCACGGCCGTGACCATGCTCACCAGCGTGACCATGCGCGAGATCTTGCGCGCCCAGTAAGCGCTTTCGCGCGCGGGCCGCTCGGGCGTCCAGCGCGGCGTGAACAGCACGTACAGGTCGGCCGTCAGCAGCGTGCCCGCCCAGAACAGCAGGCTCGGGTCTTTCAGCTGCGAATAGATGATGGCGCCGAACACGAGCACGAAGGCGATGTGCGTCAGCGTCGAGGCGATGTAGGTGCTGTAGACCGAGGCGATGTTCTCGCGCAGCACCCGCTGGGCGAGCGTGTGGCCGGCGAGCGGATCGCTGGACGCCTGGGTCGGCACGTTCAAGTCAGTGCAGCGTGCTGATCAACTGGGCGCGCGAGCGCATGCCGAACAGCAGCAGGATGGTCGAGACGTGGTTCTTCACGGTGCCCTCGCTCAGGTTCGCGAGCTGCGCGATTTCCTTGTTGGCCTTGCCTTCGAGCACCCATTGCAGCACCTGCATCTGGCGCGGCGTGAGTTCCTGCCAGGCGCTGGCATGGGCGAACTCGGCGTAGCCGGCGAGCGACTTGGGCACCACAGGCGGCGGCAGTTCGGCCGCGCCGGGGTCCAGCAGGCCGCAGGCACGAATGAAGCTCACCACCTCTTTCAGGTCGGCCGATTTCGGCAGGAAGGCGGCGGCCCCCAACGCGAGCACGCCCTGCGCCAGCGCGCTGTTGCCGGTGCCCGAGAGCACCACGATGCGCGCGGACGGAAAGCGCCGGCGAAACTCGGCCAGGCCGCTCAGGCCGTGGGTGTCGGGCAGCGCCAGGTCGAGCAGCACGAGGCCGATGGACGCCTGGTGGGTTTCGTACAGCGCCAGCGCGTCGGCGGCGTTGCCGGCCTCAAACACCTCGATGGTCGCGCCCGACGAGGCGGCCTGCGCCTGCACCAGCGCGCACACGCCCAGGCGCAGCAGGTCGTGATCGTCCACGACGAGGATCGCCGTGGGAGCGTGGGCGGCCGGGCCGGTCTGCGCGGCAGGTGGCTGGGGCGCGGGTGCAGAGTCGATGGGTGACACGCGACAATCTTAGCGGCGTAACCTTTTGGTGACAGTGCAAAAAGTCATGGGAGCGCGCGTGGCTGTAGTGCTTAATGCTACTTTTTTGATAGCAATTTCACATGGCCTGTGCGCTTGCCATCGGCCTTTTCTGTCGGCACCATGGGAGCCCCGCCGCATCGCACGGCGCCCACGGAGACTTCGAATGACCCCCACCGCCGCCGCCCCGCTGGCCTCGAGCGACCGCAAGGTCGACCGGCTGCTCACGCACTATGAAGAGAGCCACCGCAACCCGACCAACGAACTGATCCACTTCGTGGCCATTCCGGCCATCATGCTGAGCATCGTGGGCCTGCTGTTCGCGGTGCATCCCTGGGTGGCGTACGGCTTCGTGGCGGCCAGTCTCGTCTACTACGCGCTGCTGCGCGCACCCGCCTTCCTCCTGACCATGTTGCTGCTGACTGCGCTGGCGCTGGGGCTGGTGCATTCGATGGGCGGACTTGTATTGCCGATTTCAGCCGCTATCTTTGTGGTGGCGTGGGTCTTTCAGTTCGTGGGCCACAAGATCGAAGGCAGGAAACCTTCGTTCTTCGAAGACATCCAATATCTGTGGGTCGGCCCGCTGTTCGTGCTGTCCAGGCTTTTTCTAAAGCTGGGCATACGCTGGTAGCCAAAGACTATTCCCGCGATAGCCATTCAAGGGAACCCCGGGCTTAGCACTCCCTCTAACCGAGTGCTAATATGGCCAATACAAAGGAGTTTCCCTGATGACAACGCTGTCTGGAGTCTCTGCCAACCAGCTGGCCGTCGCCAATCCATGGTCGATGGTTCCCCCGCTGGGCAACCTGGATGCCTACATTTCGGCCGCCAACCGCCTGCCGCTGCTCACGCTCGAAGAAGAGCAGGGCTTCGCACGCAAGTTGCGCGACCAGAACGACCTCGAATCCGCCGGCGCGCTCGTGCTGTCGCACCTGCGCCTCGTGGTTTCCATTTCCCGCCAGTATCTGGGCTACGGTCTGCCGCACGGCGACCTGATCCAGGAAGGCAACGTCGGCCTGATGAAGGCCGTGAAGCGTTTCGACCCCGACCAGGGCGTGCGGCTCGTGAGCTACGCCATGCACTGGATCAAGGCCGAGATCCACGAGTACATCCTGAAGAACTGGCGCATGGTCAAGGTCGCGACGACCAAGGCCCAGCGCAAGCTGTTCTTCAACCTGCGCTCGATGAAGCAAAGCTTCAAGGCCGACTCGGCCGCGGCCGACAACGGCACGCACCGCGAAACGCTGAGCCCCGAAGAGGTGTCGCAAATGGCGACCCGGCTCAACGTCAAGCCTGAAGAAGTGCTCGAGATGGAAACCCGCCTGTCGGGCGGCGACGTCATGCTCGATCCGGGCCCGACCGACGACGGCGACGAGGGCTTCGGTCCCATCGCCTACCTGGCCGACGCCACGCAGGAACCGACCGCACTGCTCGAATCGCAGCAGCGCGACCGCCTGTCGAGCGACGGCATCGCCACAGCGCTCGAGGCGCTGGACGACCGCAGCCGCCGCATCGTGGAAGAGCGCTGGCTCAAGGTGAACGACGACGGTTCGGGCGGCATGACGCTGCACGAGCTGGCCGCGGTGTACGGCGTGAGCGCCGAGCGCATTCGCCAGATCGAAGTCGCCGCAATGAAGAAGATGAAGAAGGCGCTCGCGGACTACGCGTAACCCGATCCTCCCCTCGAACAAAGCCCGGCAGCGCCGGGCTTTTTCATTTGGAGAGGGTGCGCATCGCGCGCTTGGCGATGTAGCGCGTCTCGGGCACGTTCGACTCGGCCAGCCATCGCGCGCACAGCGTGTCGACCCACTCGCCCTGGCTCTTGCTCGCGTCGTTGAGCCAGTTCGCCACCGAGTTCTGCACGTAGCGGCTGGGGTCGGCGCGCAGCGGCTCGAGCAGCGGCAAGGCGCGCCACGGCTCGGTCTTGAGCGCCTCGATCTGCGCGCACCACACGCCGCGCGGGCGCGTGAGCTCGCTCGCGAAACGGCGGATGTAGGGGTCGGTGTCGAACACCCAGGGCTGCAGCAACCCCAGCGCTTCGTCCAGCGACGTGATGACCGCGTCGCGCACAGCCATCCAGGCAATTTCGCGCACGCCGAAATGCGGATCCGCTGCAAAGCGGCGCACCGCCTCCAGCTGCGCCGGCAGCGCCAAGCCGGACAGCGTGACCCACTGCGCGGCCCAGCAGCGCGCAACGTCGCTTTCATGCGTGGCCAGCCGGTGCGCCACCGCATCGCGCTCGCCGTGCAGCGCCGCCAGGTCGTACAGCGCACGTGCGATGTGCCCGTGCCGCTGCATCGGCTTGAAGGCACTCAACATGGCCAGCGTATCGACCAGCCGTTCGCTCTTCGCATCGAGGCCGATGTGTCCCGCCACGCTGCGCGCCAGCTGGGGCAGCTCCAGCGCCATGAATTCGTTGAGGTTGACGGTTTCTAGCAAGCCGTCGTTGAGGGCGCGCAGCACCTCGGGCGGAATCAGGGCAATGCGAAAGGCGCCCTTGCGCCCTTTCAGGTGCGCGACCGAGCCGGCCAGAGGCACGGGCAAAGTCGACGCCATCTCAGGAAGCAAGCAGCGTCTTCAGGTCCGCCACCATCGGCGCCACACCCGCGCCGTAGCGCGCATAGAGCCGCAGGCGGCCCTGCGTGTCGTACACATAGCTGGCGGCAGAGTGGTCCATCGAGTAGCTCGTCGGCGTCTTGCCGTCGACCTTCTTGTAGTAGACCTTGAAGTCCTTGGCGACGGCGGCCAGTTCGTCGGCCGTAGGAATCAGCGCGACAAAGCCGGGGTCGAACGCGCCCATGTAGGCCTTGAGCACCTCAGGCGTGTCGCGCGCAGGGTCGACCGTGAGGAACAGCACCTGCAGCTTGTCGCCGTCCTTGCCGAGCTGCTGCTTGACCTGCGCCATTTCGGTCATGGTGGTCGGGCACACGTCGGGGCATTGCGCGTAGCCGAAGAACAGCACGACCACCTTGCCCTTGAAGTCGGCCATGGTGCGGACCTTGCCGTCGGCGTCCTTCAGCGAGAAGTCGCGGGCGTAGTCCGCGCCGGTGATGTCCACGGCATTGAAGTTCTGCTTGGTCTCGCCGCTGCAGGCCGACAGCCCCAGGCCCAGGGCCGCGCTCGCGCCCACCCAGCCGGCGGCGGTGGCGATCGACTTGAGGGCTTGGCGCTTGTTCATGGAGAGGGTATTCAACGAAGGTAGTGGTCGACGAGCAGCGCCAGGAACAGCACGCTCAGGTGGATCAGCGAAAACCGGAAGGTCTTGCGCGCCAGGGCGTCCGAGTAGTTGCGCCACAGCGCGAACGCGTAGCCGGTGAAGCCGATGCTCACCGCCACCGCCACCGCCAGGTACAGCCAGCCGCTCATGCCGTAGATGAAAGGCATCAGGCAGGCCGCGAACAGGATGAAGGTGTACAGCAGCACCTGCAGCCGCGTGAACTCGTTGCCGTGCGTGACCGGCAGCATCGGCAGGCCGGCCTTGCGGTAGTCCTCCACGCGGTAGAGCGCCAGCGCCCAGAAGTGCGGCGGGGTCCACAGGAAGATGATGAGGAAAAGAATCAGCGCCTCGGGCCCCACGTCGCCCGTCATCGCGGCCCAGCCCAGCACCGGCGGCATGGCGCCCGACGCGCCGCCGATCACGATGTTCTGGGGCGTCAGCGGCTTGAGGATCACGGTGTAGACCACCGCGTAGCCGACGAAGGTGGCGAAGGTCAGCCACATGGTCAGCGGATTCACGGTGAACCACAGCAGCACCGAGCCCGCGGCGCACAACAGCGCCGAGAAGACCAGCGCCTGGATGTCGCTGAGTTGCCCGCGCGCCGTGGGCCGCCAGGCGGTGCGCTTCATCTTCGCGTCGATGCCCTTCTCGACCAGGCAGTTGAACGCCGCCGCCGCGCCCGCCACCAGCCAGATGCCGATGCAGGCCAGCACGCCGCGCTGCACGTCGGCCCAGCTCGGCAGGCCGGGGACGGCCAGCACCATGCCGATCAGCGCGCAGAACACGATCAGCTGCACCACGCGCGGCTTGGTCAGCGCGTAGAACTGGCGCAGCACATTCGCGGCGCTGGTGTGCTGAACGGGAATCGGGGTGCTCACGCGGTGGCTTTCTTCGGGTTGGGGGTCGCGCGTGCATTGTCGTCGGCGCGCACGGCCGCGGCGGATGCGCCGTGTACGCTGGACAGGGCCGCGCGGCGGCTTTCGCACAGCGCCCACGTCAGCACCACAGCGAGCGCTGCGGCGCCGCCAGTGTGCAGCACGGCCGCAGCCAGCGGCCAGCCGAGCAGCACGTTGCCCAGGCCCGTGGCGAGCTGCAGCAGCGCCAGCCCGGCAAGCCAGTGCGCCTGCGGGCGCAGCGTGTCGATGCGGCGCAGGCGCCACGCGAGCAGGCCGAGCGCGACGAACACCGCATAGGCCATCAGCCGGTGCACGTAGTGAATGGCGGTGAGCGCCGAGAAATCGAGCGGCTGGCCCTCGCCGGTCACGCCCAGGTGGCGCCAGATCTCGAAGCCCTGCGCGAAGTTCATGGCCGGCCACCAGCTGTCCTGGCAGGTCGGGAACTGGGCGCACGCCAGCACCGCGTAGTTGGTGCTGACCCAGCCGCCGAGCGCAATCTGCAGCACCAGCAGCACCGTGGTCACGACGAGGCCGTTGCGCAGCGCCGGCGACACAGGCGTCGGCAGCCGCTGCGCGGCGGCCTGGCGGTAGTGCACGGCCTGGATGCACAGCAAGGCCAGCAGCACGACCGCGCCCAGCAGGTGCAGCGTGACGATCGCGGGGAACAGCTTCCACGTCACCGTGAGCGCACCGAAGGCACCCTGCAGGCAGACCCAGACCAGGGTGAAGGCGGGCCACCATGCGCTGAGCGTGGCGTGGTGGTGATCGCCCTCCTTCGAAGAAGACGGCGGCGGCGCGCGGCGCTGGCGGCGGCGCACGATCCACGTGGCCCCCGCGAGCGTGAGGATCAACACGCCGACGCCCGTCGCCAGGTAGCGGTGAACCATCTCGACCCAGGCCTTGCCGTGCGTGACGGGGCCGGTCGGCTGGGCCGCCTGCGCCATCGCGATTTCATGGCGCGCGCCGGCCGGGCTGGCATTGCCGTAGCAGCCGGGCCAGTCGGGACAGCCGAGCCCCGAATCGGTGAGCCGTGTGAAGGCGCCGAACAGCGTGAGATCGAAGGTGAGGAACAGCGTGAGCACGGTCAGCGCGTGCAGCCGGCGCGCCGGGCCGGCGCCGGCATTGCGGCGCCACACCCACACCAGCGGGCCGAGCGCGATCAGCACGCCGGCGGCCATGAGCCAGGCGATGGGCGTCAGATCGTAGAGCGAGCTCGTGTCCATGCGCTCGGTCTCAGCGGCCCGGTTCGTCCCACGACGCGGAGGCGCGCAGCAGGCGGTCGATGTCGCGCTTGGCGCGGCTGGCGCCGGCCGCGTCCATGCGGGCGGGGAAACGCATCATCCAGTTGCCCATCGGGTCGACCACGTAGAGGTGCTCGGCCAGGGTGTGGCCCGACACGGGTGCCAGCCATTTGGCGATCTGGTCCGCCGGCACGCGCAGCACGGTCGCACCGCGCAGGCCGTTGTCCAGCCGGTCGGGCACGGGGGCGGCGTCGCTCACGAGCCAGACGCGGTCCATGCGGTCTTTTTCGCGGCCCAGGCTTTCGCGCAACTGGCGCTGCAGGTACAGCTGCTGCTCGCACAGCGCATTGCAGGCCGCGTCGGCCACGGCCACCAGCAGCCATTGGCCCTTGAGCGTGGCGAAATCGACCGGTGCGCCGTTGCGGTCGAGGGCCGTCAGCTTCGGCAACTCGTGCTGCGGATCGATCAGTTCGCCGTACACGCTGCGGCCTTCGGGCCGGATCACGTAGTAGGTGAAGTACGAGGCAATGACCGGCGCCGCGCACATCAGCATCACGGCGATCATCTTCCAGCGCCCGACGACCGTGCGCCGGCCCTCGGCCCCGTCGAGCGCTTGGTTGGGCGACGGCATCGAATGCACCGTCAGGCCCAGCGGCTCGTCAGAAGCGGCCATTGCGTGCGCGGCGCCTTGAGCGGAGGAAGGGTGTGATGAATTGGAACCAGGCATAGAGGATGACGACGAGGGCCGACAGGCCGAACCACTGGAATGCGTAACCGTAGTGCCGCTCCAGGCCCAGCGCCGGAGCCGGCCAGTCGCGCTGCAGGCCCTCGGAGGCCGCACCGGTCTGCTGCAGCGACACATCGGTGCGCAACGGCTGCTTGGTCTCGGCGCGGAAGGCCTCCAGGTCGAGATTTTGCCGGATGGGCGAATACCCTTCGACGGCCGGTGTCGGGGCGAGCGGCGCGGAGGCCGCCGCGGCGGGCGCCGAAGCACCAGCCGCCGGGCCGGTCGCGGAAGTGCCCAGTTCCAGCAGATGGCTCGGCGGCGCCTCGATCAGGCCCGTGACCTCCACGATGCCCGCGGGCGTCTCGACCGCGCCCAGTTGCGTGCGGTCGACGAAATTGCGCTGGATCCAGCCGCGCTGCACCATCACCGTCTGCTCGGTGCCTTCGAGTGCAAAGGGTGTCAGCACATAGAAGCCAGGCGTGCCGTGCATCTGGCGGTTGTCGAGGTACACCGTCTGCGGCGTCAGCCAGAGGCCGCGCAGACGCACGGGGCGGTGCAGCGCGTCGGTGGCCCGGTCCATGGCCAGGAACTCGGCCTGGGTGAGCGGCGGCTTGAGCTTCTGCGCGTCGATGTTGGCCTGGAGCGCTTCCTTCTGGGCCGCACGCGAAAGCTGCCAGCGGCCGAGCGACACAGTGGCCCCCAGCGTCAACACGGCAGCAAGGGTGATCACCCAGAAACGGCCGGGGCGGCGCCGTTCTTCGGGATACAAGGGTTCGGGAGTCACTGGATGAGGCGAGGCCTGCGGCCGATAATGCGGGTCATGAAATATTTCGTCGCCCTGGTGTTCGTGGGCATCTTCGCGAGCCTCGCGTTCGCCCTGTACTTCATGCTGAAGGACGGGCGCGACGGGCGCGCCAAGAGCGGCGGCATGGCGCGCGCCCTCACCTTTCGGATCGGCCTGTCGGTGTTTTTGTTCCTCTGCATGCTGCTCGCCTGGAAACTCGGCTACATCCAGCCCACCGGACTCCCGGTCGGCAAGTAGATGGTGCTCGTTCCACGAGAACCATGAAAAAGGCGCCTTCCGGCGCCTTTTTTGTGGAATGCCGCGAGGTTCGCTCAAAGCCAGTAAACCAGCATGTAGAGGCCCAGCCAGACCACGTCCACGAAGTGCCAGTACCAGGCTGCGCCCTCGAAGCCGAAGTGGCGCTCCGGCGTGAAGTGGCCCTTTTGCAGGCGCAGCGTGATGAACAGCAGCATCAGCATGCCGATGAACACGTGCAGGCCGTGGAAGCCGGTCAGCATGAAGAAGGTCGAGCCGTAGGTGCCCGAGCTGAGCTTGAGGTTCAGTTCGGTGTACAGGTGGTGGTATTCGTAGCCCTGCACGCCCAGGAAGACGATGCCCAGCAGCACGGTGAGCCACATGAAGCGGATCGTCTGTGCACGGTGGCCGGCACGCAGCGCGTGGTGGGCGATGGTGAGCGTCACGCCCGAGCTGAGCAGCAGCGCGGTGTTGATCGTGGGCAGCCAGAACGGGCCGACCGTCTGGAAGGGCTCGACGATGCCGGCCGGCGAACCGGTGACACCGGCGGCAACGCTGGGCCACACGGCCTTGAAGTCGGGCCAGAGGATCGCGTTGTCCAGGCTGCCGAGCGTGGGCAGCGCGTGGGTGCGGGCCCACCACAGCGCGGTGAAGAACGCGCCGAAGAACATCACTTCCGAGAAGATGAACCAGCTCATGCTCCAGCGGAACGAGAGGTCGATCTTGTGGCCGTACTGGCCGCTCTCGCTTTCGCCGATGGCCGTGCGAAACCACACGAACAGCGTGCCGAGCCAGACCACCATGCCGACCAGCAGGGACCATGCGCCCCACTCATGGCCGTTGATCCATTGCGCAGCGCCCAGAATCACGAAAAACAGCCCGATCGCGGCCGAGACCGGATAGGCCGAAGGTCCGGGCACGAAGTAGTAGGGCGTGGTGCCGTGGGTGGTTGAACTCATATCAGCTCCTGGCTTTCTTTCTTCTCGGGATTCAATGGATTCTGCGCGTCGCGGGTTTCTTGCTTGTTCGTCAGGCCGCGGCCACATGGCGCACCAGCAACACCAGCCCCAGCACGAAGACGATCACGGCCACGAACGCCACCGCGATGATGTGCAGCGGGTTCAGCTTGCCCAGGTCTTCCTGGTAGGCGCTGTTCTTGCGAACGCCGAAGAATGACCAGCCCACCGCCTTCACCGTGTCCCACAGCGAAGCCTTCGGCCGGGGCCGGAGCGGGTCGGACGGATCGGTCACGAACGCGGCTCATCGGCGGTGTTCGAAACGGCGGCCACCGGGGCCGCGGGTGTCTTGCCGCCCACCTCGAAGAAGGTGTACGACAGCGTGATGGTCTTCACGTCCTTGGAAATCTTGGGGTCGATCACGAACGCGACCGGCCACTGCTTCTTCTCGCCCGGCTCCAACGTGTACTGGTTGAAGCAGAAGCACTCGAGCTTGTTGAAATACGGCGCGGCCTGCTGCGGCGCGTAGCTCGGAATGGCCTGCGCGGCCATGCGGCGGTTCTGCACGTTCTGGAACTCGTACATCACCGTGTTGAGCTGGCCCGGGTGCACCTGCAGCGTCCGCTCCGCAGGCTTGAAGTCCCACAGGCCGCCGCGCACGTTCGAGTCGAACTCCACGGTGATGGTGCGGGTCATGTCGACCTGCGTGTTGTCGGGCACGCGCACATTCTTGCCGCCGCTCGCGCCGCCCGGCACCTCGAGCTCGGAGAGCGCGAGGATGTTGATGCCGGTCATCTCGCAGATCGCGCGGTACATCGGCACCAGCGCATAGCCGAAAGCAAACATGCCGCAGGCCACCACGGCCAGCTTGCCGACCATGCGGACGTTGGCGCGCCGGATGCGTTGACCGAGGCTCATGCGTGTGCTCCCGTTCGTTGCGTGCGTGACTGGCGATTCAGCGACCGCTGAACCAGACCATGCGAACGATGAAGCCGACGAAGAACACCACGGCAATGGAAGCCAGCGTGAGCCCCATGCGGCGGTTATTGCGTTTCTGCTCGGGTGTCATCGTGCTTTGAGTTCTTCGATCAGCCGATCACCTTGGTGGCGGTCGCGTCGAGCTTGGGCGGGGTTTCGAAGGTGTGGAACGGGGCCGGCGACGGCACTTCCCACTCGAGGCCCTCGGCGCCTTCCCACGGCTTTTGCGCAGCCTTTTCGCCCTTGCCGCGCATGGTGGGCAGCACGACGAACAGGAAGAAGTACACCTGCGCGAACCCGAAGAAGAACGCACCGACCGACGCCACGGCGTTGAAGTCGGCGAACTGCATCGGGTAGTCGGCATAGCGGCGCGGCATGCCCGCCAGGCCCAGGAAGTGCATCGGGAAGAAAGTGACGTTGAACGAGATCAGCGACCACCAGAAGTGCACCTTGCCGCGCGTTTCGTTGTACATCACGCCGGTCCACTTGGGCACCCAGTAGTAGAAGCCCGAGAACATCGCGAACAGCGAGCCGGCCACCAGCACGTAGTGGAAGTGGGCCACCACGTAGTAGGTGTCCTGCAGCTGCGTGTCGATCGGTGCGACCGCCAGGATCAGCCCGGTGAAGCCGCCCATGGTGAACACGAAGATGAAGCCGACCGCGAACAGCATGGGCGTCTCGAAGGTCATCGAGCCCTGCCACATCGTGGCGATCCAGTTGAAGATCTTCACGGCCGTGGGCACCGCGATCAGCATGGTCGCGTACATGAAGAACAGCTGGCCGGTAAGTGGCATGCCGGTCGTGAACATGTGGTGCGCCCACACGATGAACGACAGGATGGCAATGGACGAGGTCGCATACACCATCGAGGCGTAGCCGAACAGGCGCTTGCGGGCGAAGGCCGGCACCACCTGGCTGATGATGCCGAAGGCCGGCAAGATCATGATGTAGACCTCGGGGTGGCCGAAGAACCAGAAGATGTGCTGGTACATCACCGGGTCGCCGCCGCCGGCGGGGTTGAAGAAGCTGGTGCCGAAGTGGCGGTCCGTCAGCGTCATCGTGATGGCGCCGGCGAGCACGGGCATCACGGCGATCAGCAGGTAGGCGGTGATGAGCCAGGTCCAGCAGAACATCGGCATCTTCATCAGCGTCATGCCCGGGGCGCGCATGTTGAGGATGGTGACGATGATGTTGATCGAGCCCATGATCGAAGACGCGCCCATGATGTGCATCGCGAAGATGCCGGCGTCCATCGAGGGGCCCATCTGCAGCGTGAGCGGTGCGTACAGGGTCCAGCCGGCCGCGGGTGCGCCGCCGGGCATGAAGAACGAGCCCACCAGCATCAGCGCCGCGGGAATCAGCAGCCAGAAGCTGAAGTTGTTCATGCGCGCGAACGCCATGTCGGAGGCACCCACCTGCAGCGGGATCATCCAGTTCGCAAAGCCCACGAAGGCCGGCATGATGGCGCCGAACACCATGATCAGGCCGTGCATGGTGGTGAACTGGTTGAACAGTTCGGGGTTCACCAGTTGCAGGCCGGGCTGGAACAGCTCGGCGCGAATCAGCAGCGCAAGCACGCCGCCCACCATCAGCATCGTGAAGCTGAACAGCAGGTAGAGCGTGCCGATGTCCTTGTGGTTGGTCGCGAACACCCAGCGGCGCCAGCCGGTGGGCGCGTGGTGGTCGTGATGCTCGTCGTGTGCGTGCTCGCCGTGGGGGGCATGACCGTGGGGGTCGAGGACTGCGCTCATGTCGTTGTTCCTTGCAATTTCTTCTTCGCGGGGCGCTGCCGTATCACTTGCCGCGCAGGGCCTGCACTTCGGCCGGCTGCACCAGCTGGCCCGTCTTGTTCGACCAGCTGTTCTTGGTGTACGTGGCCACAGCCGCGAGGTCGGTATCGCTCAGTTGCTTCCACGACGGCATGGCGCCGTTGTTCTGGCCGTTGAGCAGCACGTGCAGCTGCACCGTGTGGTCGGCGTCGAGCACCTTCGGGTCGCCGTCGAGCGCCTTGATCGGGCCCGCGCCCTTGCCGTTGGCCTGGTGGCAGGCCGCGCAGTTGGCGGCGTAGACCTTCTCGCCGCGCACCAGCATGTCGGGCAGCGTCCAGACCTTGGTCGGGTCGTCGAGCTTGGCGGCGGCGACCTTGCGCTGATCGGCCACCCAGGCCGTGTAGTCGCTGGCGGAGACCACCTTCACGTGGATCGGCATGTAGGCGTGTTCCTTGCCGCAGAGCTCCTGGCACTGGCCATAGTAGTCGCCGATGGTCTCGGCGCGGAACCAGGTGTCGCGCACGAAGCCGGGAATCGCGTCCTGCTTCAGGCCCAGCTGCGGCACGGCGAACGCGTGGATCACGTCGTTGGCGGTGGTGATGATGCGGACCTTCTTGTTGACCGGCACGACCAGCGGGTAGTCGACCTTGAGCAGGTAGTCGTTGGGCATCACGCCCTTGGCGCCCGCGTCGGACATGGCGCGCTGCGAGCTGTCGAGCGTGGAGATGAAGGCCAGGCCCTCGCCTTCGCCGTTCAGGTAGTCGTAGCCCCACTTCCACTGGTAGCCCGTGGTCTTGATCGTGAGGTCGGCGTTGGTGGTGTCCTTCTGGGCCACCAGCACCTTGGTGGCGGGCAGCGCCATCACGATCACGATGAGGAAGGGCACGATGGTCCAGATGACCTCGACCACCACCGACTCATGGAAGTTGGCCGCCTTGTGGCCGACCGACTTGCGGTGCTTCCAGATGGAATAGAACATGACCGCGAACACGGCGACGAAGATGACCGTGCACAGGATCATCATGACCGTGTGCAGGAAATGCTGTTCCTGCGCGATCTTGGTGACGCCGATCGGAAGATTCAGCTGGCGAACCGAAGGGCCGCCGGGCAGATCGTTGACTGCGTGCGCCGCGCTGCTGAAAGCCGCGCCGGCCGCCAGCAACAGATTCGCCGGCCTGTACTTGTTGCGCCAAATGCTCTTCATCGTGTTCACGTTTCTTCAATTTTTTCGACAAACCCAACCGTGCGGCACTGCGCGAGCCCCCTCAGGCGCCGCGCAACGCCATGCGAATCTCGCGGGCCAGAGCGGCACGCAACTCCGGGCGCACATAGCGCCCCACCCTGACCGATCGACCCTGTCCCGAAACCTCGATCAGCGAGCGATCGCCGGTCTGCGGTTCGATCCGCACCTGGTGCGGAAGAAATTCAGTGCGCTCGTAGTGCCCGCCGTTCTCGAGCTCGACGACGAGGCGGCCTTCCTGCAGCGCGATCTTCTCGCCGTCGGTCGCATGCCGTGCATAGACCATGAACGCAAACCCGACGGCTGCCAATTCGAGCCAGGCAAAAGGCAGCACCAGCGGCGCACCGTGCAGCCAGAACACGGTGCCGATGCCGAGCGATACCACGCACAGCGAGGCGTAGAGCCAGCCCAGCTGGCTCGGCGTCACCGAGCAGTTCCGCTTCAGGAACCAGTGGATGTTCTGGCCTGAAACAGTGGCAAATCGAAACACGGAATTCGACACGGGCGAGTTCAGCAAATCGGTGCGTCGACGGTTGCCAAACCCCTCGTACAAACAGGATCCGACACCCCTCGTTCACGGGACAGTACCCGCGAGTTCCACGCAACGGCGGATTGTAGCGGGTAGATACCTGCGCCCGGGTGCCCTGTGGGACGCCTACGGGTCACTACTAGTAGGCAAAAAACGGCTTGTGCGACAGGCATTTACCGCTCTCTTCTGCAGCCGCGGTCAGGCGCCCGGACGACCCCGTTGCAGCATCGAGCGCATCTCGCGCAGCGACACCGCGCTTTCGGCCGCCAGCGACACGCGCGGCGCCGGCTTGAACGCGTGGCCATAGATGACCTCGAAGGTCAGCGCGATGCGCCCGTCGCCTTCCCTGCCATCGTCGGCCGGCGCGAGTTCGGGCAGCGCCTTCTTCAGTGATTGGTGCCAGGCCTTGCCGCGCAGCCCCGCGAAGCGCGCCGGGTGCAGGTTGCGGCCCAGCCCGCGCAACTCGGCCAGCGCCGCCTCGGGCGTGGCCCAGGTCAGCACGATGCGCTCCATGTCCATCACCGGTTCGGCGAAGCCGGCGTGCACCAGCATGTCGCCCCAGTCGTGCATGTCGGTGTACTCATGGCCGGCGGCCGGCCAGCCCAGGCGGGCGTGCAGCGCGCGCAGCTCGCGAACGGTGTCGGGGCCGAGGCAGGAGAACATCAGGAAGCCGTCGGTCGCCACCAGCTTGTGCCAGTGCGAGATCAGCGCCTCGGGGTCGGCCGCCATGTGCAGCGACATGTTGGCCCAGAGCAGGTCGACGCCTTCTTCGGGCGTGGCGTCGAAGCGCGCCTTGCCGCCCTGCCAGCGGCGCGCGCTCCACCACGGGGCGCTCAGCGCCTGCGCGGTCGCGGCGGCCAGCGCGGGCTCCGGCTCGATGACGAACGACGCGGCGTCCTTGTAGCGGCGGGCGACCAGCTCGTGGGCTTCGAGGCCGCCGCGCAACGGCGTCCAGTCGGCCCAGGTGCGCGGCTGGGCCTTGATCCATTGCAGCCGGTCTTCCATGCGGCGGCCGATTTCCTCGTGCAGCCAGGGGGAGCCGTCGGCAGGCGCGAGCCGGCGCCAGCGGGCGGCCGCCGCGGCATCGATGGTCGGCGGTCGTCTTGTGGGGTCGGTGGCCATGGGGCCGTGAGTATATTGAGACATGCTCAGCCATCGGGCCCTGTGGCCTTTATTGCCTTCACGGCCTTTCACCGCCCTGCTTGCCCGGCTGCCCAGCCAGTGCGCGGTCTGCCGCGCCTGGCCTTCCCGACCGGTCTGCGACGCCTGCGTGGCCCGCTTCGCCCCGCCCGCCGCGCGGTGCGGTGGCTGCGCCTTGCCGGTGCCTGAAGGCGTGAGCCGCTGCGGCGACTGCGTGAAGCACCCGCCGCCGCTGGACGCGTGCCTTGCCGCCTGCACCTACGCGTGGCCCTGGCCCGATGCCATCGCCGGCTTCAAGTTCCGAGGCGACGCGGGCTGGGCCGGCCCGTTCGCCACCCTGCTGCGCAGCGCGCCGTGGGTCGAGCCGGCGCTGGAACAGTGCGACATCGTGCTGCCCATGCCGCTGGCGCCCGCGCGGCTGCGCGAGCGTGGTTTCAACCAGGCGCTCGAACTCGCCCGGCGGCTGTCGCCCGCCAAGACCGACCCCACCCTGCTGCTGCGCACCCGCGACACGCCCGCCCAGAGCGGCCTCGCACGCGCCGAGCGCCTGCGCAACCTGAGCGGCGCCTTCGCGGTCGAACCCCTGCGTGCGGAAAAAGTACGGGGCAAGCGCATCGTGCTGGTCGACGACGTGATGACCAGCGGCGCTTCGCTCTTCGTCGCGGCCGAGGCACTGCGGCTGGCCGGCGCGGCGCACATCACGGCCGTGGTGCTGGCCCGCACCGATCCGCCGCGCTGAACGGCTTGTGCGGCCCACCGACAATGGGCGCATGTTCCATATCGTCCTGGTCCACCCCGAAATTCCGCCGAACACCGGCAACGTGATCCGCCTGGCGGCCAACACCGGTTGCACGCTGCACCTGGTCGAGCCGCTGGGCTTTTCGATGGACGACCGCCTGCTGCGCCGCGCCGGGCTCGACTACCACGAGTACGCCGAAGTGAAGCGTCACGCCGACTGGCCCGCCCTGCTCGCCGCCGAGCAGCCCGCGCCCGAGCGCATGTTCGCCCTGACCACACGCGGCACACGCGCCGTGCACGACGTGCGCTTCCAGCCCGGCGACTGGCTGGTGTTCGGCTCGGAGACCAGCGGCCTGCCGCCCGAGTTGCGCGACGGTTTTGCCGACCCTCAGAAGCTACGGCTGCCGATGCGCGAGGGCCAGCGCAGCCTGAATCTCTCCAATGCGGTGGCGGTCACCGTGTTCGAAGCCTGGCGGCAAAACGGCTTCGGCTGACACCTGGAAACAAAGTCGCATCCCGTGGGGAGGGTCGCAGCGCATCCGATCGGCGGCGCGCGCCGTATGAACAGACATGCCGGCCCCAAAGCGAGCCGGCATTCGGTCCCTTCAACGCTTTTTCACAGGAGTCTCACCATGAACGCCAAGTCGATTGCCTTTGCCGCCTTCGCCACGCTCGCCTTCGCCGGCGGCGCCCAGGCCTTCCAGGGAGAACAGAACCCGCTGCCGCCCCAGCCCTTCCAGTCGACGCTGTCGCGCGCGCAGGTTCAGGCCGATGTGCGCCAGCCCTTCAAGGTCAGCAACGGCGGCACCGGCGCGCTGCAGGCCCGGGACGGCAGCACCGACCGCGGCACCGTGCGCCAGAGCGCGCTGGGCATCACCCGCCAGGGCGCAGCCACCTACGGTGAAGTGACCGACCGCCGGATGTAAGACAGGAAGACCTCCGCCTCAGCGATAGCGGCGCGCCACCGACTCTGCCACGCAGGCCGGCTTGGCGGCGCCTTCGAGTTCGATGGTGGTCTCCCAGGTCATCTGGAAGCCATCGTCGGCAATCGGCTCCGAGCTCAGCAGCTTCATGCGTGCGCGCAGCCGTTTGCCCACCGGCACCGGCGACATGAAGCGCACCCGGTTCATGCCGTAGTTCACGCCCATGCGCGACTCGACCACCTCGATCGCCACCTCGAAGAACTTCGGCAGCAGCGACAGCGTGAGAAAGCCGTGCGCAATCGGCCCGCCGAAGGGCCCGGCCTTGGCCCGCTCCACGTCGACGTGGATCCACTGGTGGTCGCCCGTCGCCTCGGCGAACTGGTTCACCTGCTCCTGCGTGATGGTGATCCAGTCGCTCACGGCGACTTCCTGGCCGACGCAAGCGGAGAGGTCCTGAAGGGTCTGGAATGTCTTTTTTGTCATGCGGGGCATTCTGGCGCGTGGCCTGTGCGGCCGGCTGTCGGGCTCGCGACAAGCGGGCTCAGGGAAAACCGGGGGGCACCTTCAGGCGTCGAGCCAGTTGCAGACGGGTTGCCACTGCGCCAGGTCGCGCTGCACGCGGCCGGGCGCAATGTCGAACACCGTGAGCCCGCGCGCCGCGAGCTGCACGTAGTTCTGCGTGTCGCGCAGCTCGCCGATCACCGGCACGCCCAGCCCCGCGATGAATTCGTGCAGCCGGTCGGCAGCCAGCGTGCGCGCGTTCACGCGCATGCCGACCAGGCCGATCTTCGTCTTCTCGGCGCGGCGGCTCTCCAGCAGCCGGTCGAGGAAGTCGCGCGTCGCGTAGATGTCGAAGATGCTCGGCTGCAGCGGCACGATCACCCGGTCGGCCAGCGCCAGCACCTCCTTGAAGCGCCAGCCGTGCAGGCCGGCCGGCGTGTCGAGCACCGCGTGCGTGGTGCCGCGCGGCGGCCGCACCACCGTGCTGTCGCCCGAGGCCTCCCAGGTGGCGATGGGCCGGGCCTGCGGCGGACGCAGCCCCAGCCAGAGCCGCGAAGACTGCTGCCGGTCCACGTCGCCCAGCATCACGGCGTGGCCGCGGCTTGCGAAATAGCCCGCAACGTTCGTTGCGATCGTCGACTTGCCTACGCCACCCTTGGGGTTGGCGACCAGAACCACCGGCATAGCGCTCTCCTCCAGAACTGGGAACGGGCTCCATGGTAGTGGCTGCCCCCCGTTTTTTGCCCGGCAAGCCCGCCGCGACTGCGCTATGTTCGCGGGATGACTACAACAACATCCATGGGAAACCCCGCCGTGCAAAGCAGCGGCGTCTACGTGCTCGCCGCCCACCCGCACTGGCGCGACTCCCGCGTCAACCGCCGCATGCTGGCCGCCGCCCGTGCCGTGCCGGGTGTGGACGTCAACGACCTGTACGGCAGCTACCCCGACTACGCCATCGACGTCGAGGCCGAGCAGGCCCGGCTCGCCAAGGCCAGCCTGGTGGTGCTGATGCACCCGATCCAGTGGTACTCGATGCCCGCGCTGCAGAAGCTCTGGCTCGACGACGTGCTCGCCTACGGCTGGGCCTACGGCCCTGGCGGCAACGCGCTGCAGGGCAAGGACCTCTGGCTGGTCGCCACCACCGGCAGCCCCGAGGCCAGCTACCACCCGCAGAACTACCACCGCTATTTCTTCGACGCCTTCCTGCCGCCCTACGAGCAGACCGCCGCGCTGTGCGGCATGCGCTTCCTGCCGCCGCTCATGTTCCACGGCGCGCGCAGCGCGCCCGAGGCCGAGGTCGCCTCGCACGTCGAAACCTTCGCCCAGCGCCTGGGCAGCTACCCCGCATGGCCCGAGATCGAGGAGATCGACGCCTGCGTGGCCTGCCCCGTGCCCGAGAGCGACCGGCCGGCCGAGCCGGAGCACATCGACAAGATCGTCTCCAACGCCTTTCATGCGGCCATCACCCACGGGCTGGCAAGCGTCTCTGCAAGCAAGGCGGCCTGAATGGAACACGCACCCGCCTGGCTGACCAGCAGCCTGATCTACCTGGGCGCCGCCGTGCTGGTGGTGCCGCTGTCGAAGTTCCTCGGGCTCGGCTCCATCATCGGCTACCTCGTGGCCGGCATCGCCATCGGCCCCTGGGGCCTGGGACTCGTGTCCAGCGTGGAAGACGTGTTGCACTTCGCCGAGTTCGGCGTGGTGCTGATGCTGTTCCTGGTCGGCCTCGAACTGGAGCCCAAGCGCCTGTGGAACCTGCGCCGGCCCATCTTCGGCTGGGGCGCCGCGCAGGTGCTGAGCTGCGCCGCCGTGCTGTTCGCCGCGGGCTGTGCCGTGGGCGCCGAATGGCGCGTGGCGCTGGTGGCCGCGCTGGGACTGGCGCTGTCGTCCACCGCCATCGCGCTGCAGGTGTTCGGCGAGCGCAACCTGCTGAAGACGCCCAGCGGCCAGGCCGGCTTCTCGATCCTGCTGTTCCAGGACGTGGCCGCGATCCCCATCCTGGCGCTGCTGCCGTTGCTGGCCGGCGCCACCGCGGCCGAGCAGGCCATCACCGGCCTGGACCGGGCGCTGGAGGCGGCCAAGATCATCGGCGTGATCGGCGGCATCATCCTCGGCGGCCGCCTGCTGCTGCGCCCCGTGCTGCGCTGGATTGCGCGCAGCAACACGCCCGAGATCTTCACCGCCGCCGCCCTGCTGCTGGTGGTGGCCATCGCCGCGCTGATGCAGCTGGTCGGGCTGTCGATGGCGCTGGGCGCCTTCCTCGCCGGCGTGCTGCTGGCCGAGAGCGAGTACCGGCGCGAACTGGAAACCGACATCGAGCCCTTCAAGGGCCTGCTGCTGGGGCTGTTCTTCATTGCCGTGGGCATGTCGATCAACTTCGGCGTGCTCATCGCCAGCCCCTGGATCATGGCCGCGCTGGTGGTCGGCTTCATGGCCATCAAGCTGGTGGTGATCTACGCGCTCGCCAAGGCGATGGGCATCGCCTACCAGGAGCGCCCCGTGTTCACGCTGCTGCTTGCGCAGGGCGGCGAGTTCGCCTTCGTGGTGTTCCAGGCCGCGGGCCCCGACGTGCTGCCGCCCGAAATCACCTCGCTGCTGATCGGCGGGGTGGCGCTGTCGATGCTGCTGTCGCCGCTGCTGCTGGTGCTGCTCGACAAGTTCGTGCTGCCGCGCTACAGCCGCAACAACGGCCCGCAGCTGGAGGAAATCTCGGAGCAGCAGGACGCCAAGGTGCTCATCTGCGGCTTCGGCCGCTACGGCCAGATCGTCGGGCGCATGCTGATGTCGCAGGGCCTGCGCGTGACCGTGCTCGACCACGACGCCGACACCGTCGAAGGCCTGCGCCAGTTCGGCTTTCGCGTGTTCTACGGCGACGCCACGCGGCTCGATTTGCTGCGCACCGCGGGCGCGGGCTCGGCCAAGGCCATCGTGGTGGCGGTGGACGACATCGAGCAGTCGCTGGACATCGTCGACCTGGTGAAAGAGAACTTTCCGCAGGCCCGCATCATTGCGCGGGCGCGCAACGTGACGCACCTGTTCCAGCTGCGCGACCGCGGCGTGACGGATGTGGAGCGCGAGGTGTTCGAGTCGTCGCTGCGCAGCGCCCGCTCGGTGCTCGAAGCGCTGAACTGGCCGGCGCACGAGGCGCGCGAATCGACCATGCGCTTTCGCCTGCGCAACCTGAAGCTCACCGACGAGATCTATCCGCACTACAAGGACCGCGCCAAGCTCATCGCGGCCAACAAGGAAGGCCGCCAGCAGTTCGAGGAACAGATGGCGCGCGAGCGCGAGGAGCGCCAGAAGCGCTCGGGTCGCGACTGGGACCGCCTCGAAGAAGACGAGCCGTCGGCGGAGCAGAGGCCCTGACGGGCGCCGGGGCCTAGACCGCCACCGTCAGGTACACGCCTTCGCGCCCGACCAGTGCGGCGCGCGTGGGCATGAAGATCGTGCAGTCGTCGCAGGGCGAGCGAATTTCCTGGCCTGCATCGACGGCGATCAGCTCGCCCTTCTGGAAGGTCTCGAAGCCGAGCACGGGCCGGGCGAAGGCAAAGCCCTCGGTCTTGACCATGTGCACTTCGAGCAGCCGGAAGCGGCGCGCGGGCGCCCTTGCCGGTGCGGCCGGCAATGCGTCGACCAACCCCAGGTGCGCCAGGAAACGCAGCGTCACATCGGTGGCCAGGTCGGCCGCCGACTGGCTGAAATGCTGGCCGCACTCCACCACCAGCGCGCCGCCGTCGACACCGGCTTCACCATGCCGGCCATACGCCGTCACACCCGTGCCCGGAGCGCCGCCCACGGGCATCACCAGGTGCACCAGCGGGTTGCCGATGGCCAGCGCCAGCCCCGCGTTGCGCTCGAACTCCGGGTACACCCAGAAGGGCTGCACCGGCGCGCGCGTCGAGTGGATGTCCAGGATGTAGTCGGCCGCGTCCAGCACAGGCCGCAGTTCGCGCGCGCGGCGCAGCTCGGGGCTTTGCTGCGCGCCGTCGAGCATGGCGGGCGACCAGATGCGGTTGAGGTTGTGCACCAGTTGCCGGTTCTCGTAGGGCCGCTCGATGTCGAAGGCCTCGTAGGCCTCGACGTTCGCGAAGCTCACGGTGAGCGTGCCGATCTTGGGGCGCACGCCCGCATCCAGCAGGTGCGTGGCCGCGACCATGCCGCAGATCTCGTTGCCGTGCGTCAGCGCGGTCACCAGCACGTGCGGCCCGGGCAGGCCCGATGCGAAGCGGTGCACGTAGTCGATGCCGGTGTTGCCCTGCCGGTAGGCCGAGATGTCGCGCGGCAGCACCTCCAGCGGCGCGGTATCGGGAGCGAACGATGTGTCGGTCATGGCGTCACTCGCCCCGGATGCCGGCGCGCCGGACCATCTCGCCGTAGACCACGAGCCGCTCCGACATCATGGCCGTGAACTGCGCGGGCGTCTGCACCTCGGGTGTGAGCGAGCCGCGCGACAGCAGCGCCTCGGCCATGGCCGGCTGGTCGGCCACCGAACGCACCGCCTTGTGCAGCGCGGCGATGACCTCGGGCGGCGTCTTCGCGGGCGCGGCCAGGCCGATCCACGAGGTGGTGTTCAGCACCGGGTAGCCCAGCTCGGCGAAAGTCGGCACGTCGGGCAGCGCCGCGACGCGCGTCGGCGACGCCACCGCCAGCGCGCGCAGCTTGCCGGCCTGGATGTGCGGCAGGAAGGGCGCGAGGTTGTCCAGGCCGAACTGCACTTCGTTCGAGATCAGCGCGGTCACCAGCGGACCGCCGCCGCGGTAGGGCACGTGCGTGGCATTGAGCTGCAGCTGCGACTTCATCAGTTCCACGTTGAGCTGGCCCATGCTGCCCGGCCCCGCGCTGCAGAAGTTGAGTTCGCCCGGGCGCGACTTCACCAGCGCGACGAACTCCTTGAAGGTCTTTGCCGGCACCGCGGGGTTCACCAGCAGCACGTTGATGGAGCGCGCCAGCTGGCTGATGGACGCGAAGTCCTTGATCGGGTCGTAGCCCGGGTTGGCCTGCGTGAGCGGGTTGGCCAGGTGCGAGCTTTGCGACGACACCACCAGCGTGTAGCCGTCGGGCTTGGCGCGCGACACCTGTGCGCTGGCAATGGAGCCGCCCGCGCCGGCCCGGTTGTCGATGACCACCGGCGTGCCGAGCGCCTTCGACAGCGGATCGGCGTACAGCCGCGCGATCAGGTCCACCGAGCCGCCCGCCGGGAACGGCACCACCAGCGTGACGGGGCGCGACGGCCAGGCCTCGGCCCGCGCCGCCAGCGGCAGCAGGGCGGCAAGACCGGCGCCGAGCATCGTGCGGCGGCGCAGGGCGGGAACGGTGAAGGTGGAATTCATGGGGCGTCCTGATGCGGTGGGTCCGGTTTAAAAGTGCGATCATTGTTGCAAGACGATTTCATTTTTGCAATACATACTGCAAAATTGGGGCCGACCTCTCTTGGCATGCAGAATGCCCGCGACCATGAATCTGAATCAACGCATCTCGGGCTACGGCAAGAAGCTCACGAAAAGCGAGCGGCTCCTGATCGCGGAACTGCAGGCGCAGCATCCGCAGGGCCTGCTCGAATCTGCAACGAGCCTTGCAAGAAAGGTCGGCACCAGCGCCTCCACCGTGGTGCGGCTGCTCGCCAAGCTGGGCTACGAGAGCTATGCGCAGGCGCAGATGGAAGCCCGACTGGAAGTCACCGCGCTGCTGGCCTCGCCCGCCGCGCGCGCCAGCGCCGGCATCGAGGGGGACGCCTCCATCCGCACCTGCCTGGACAACGCGCTGCTGCACGACCAGCACAACCTGGCCGCCACTTTCGCCGCGCTCGACGTGGGTGCGTTCGAAGGCGCGGTGCGGCTGCTCACGCAGCGCAAGGTGCGTGTGCACGTGCTCGGGCAGCGGCACGGCGCGCAGCTGGCCAACCATCTGGCCCTGCACCTGAACATGTGCCTGCCCGACGTGCGCTCGATGACCTCGGCGAGCCCGCTGCTGCTCGAAGACCAGTTGCTGTGGATCGACGAACACGACGTGCTGCTCACGCCCACCTTCAGGCGCCACTCGCTGGCCATCGTGCGCACGGCCAAGTACTTTCGCGACAAGGGCGCGAAGGTCATCGTGATGACCGACGGGCCGACGGCGCCGGCGGCCGCATCGGCCGACCACCTGCTGCTGGTGCGCACGTCGAGCGCATCGCCGTTCGACTCCTACACGGCGGCGCTCTCGGTCTGCAATGCGCTGATCACCGCGGTGGCGCAGCGCCGCAAGAAGGAACTGGGCGTCTCGCTCCAACGCTACGAGGCCCTGACCGAACACCACTGGAACGACGCCGCCGACCCGGCGCGCCGCGCGGGTTCAGGGCGCTGAAGCCGCCGGAGCCACCGGCTTGTCCAGCCCCAGCAGGCGCACCGCGTTGCCCTTCAGGATGCCCGGCATCACCTCGGGCTTGAAGCCGGCCACCTCGAAGTCGCGCATCCAGCGGTCGGGGGTGATCAGCGGGTAGTCGCTGCCGAACAGGATGCGGTCCTTCAGCAGCGTGTTGGCGTACTGCACCAGCTGCTTCGGAAAGTATTTCGGGCTCCAGCCCGACAGGTCGATCCACACGTTGGGCTTGTGCGTGGCCACGCTCAGCGCCTCGTCCTGCCAGGGAAAGCTGGGGTGGGCCATGACGATCTGCATGTCGGGGAAGTCGATGGCCACGTCGTCCAGGTGCATCGGGTTGCTGTACTCCAGCCGCAGGCCGCCGCCGCAGCGCATGCCCGAGCCGATGCCGCTGTGGCCGGTGTGGAAGATGGCCGGCAGGCCGTACTCGGCGATCACCTCGTAGATCGGCCAGGCCATCTTGTCGTAGGGGTGGTAGCCCTGCACCGTCGGGTGGAACTTGAAGCCCTTCACGCCGTGCTGCTCGATGAGCCGGCGCGCCTCGCGCGCGCCCATCTTTCCCTTGTGCGGATCGATGCTGGCGAAGGCGATCATCATGTCGCTGTTCTTCTGCGCGTGCTCCGCGATCTCCTCGTTCGGGATGCGCCGCCGTCCCATGTTCGACTCCGCGTCGACCATGAACATCACCAGCCCGATCTTTCTTTCACGGTAGTACGCCACGCTCTCCGCAATGGTGGGCCGGCCGCTGGAGCCGAAGTACTTGTCGGCGGCGCGGTCGTACTCCTCGCCGTAGTTGTCGAACGGGTTCCAGCAGCTCACTTCGGCGTGGGTGTGGATGTCGATCGCGATCAGGTTCTGATGGTCCATGTCGTTGTCTCCGGTACGGGTAAGTCCCTAGGGAATGGGGGCCTCAAGTGCCTTGAATTGATTATTTCTCATAACCATAATCCAACGCAACCCCGAACACCATCATGACCAATCCAGACCTTCACATCGAGATCAGCGACGAAGTCGCCATTGTTCGCCTCACACGCGGTGCCAAGCGCAACGCACTGTCCGACGGCCTGATCCTCGCGCTGCGCAACACCTTCGAGACGCTGCCGTCCACCGTGCGTGCCGCGGTGCTCGACGGCGAAGGCCCGCACTTCTGCGCCGGCCTCGACCTGAGCGAACTGAAGGAGCGCGACGCCGGCCAGGGCCTGCAGCACTCGCGCATGTGGCATGCCGCGCTCGACCTGATCCAGCACGGGCCGGTGCCGGTGGTGGCCGCGCTGCACGGCGCGGTGGTCGGCGGCGGGTTGGAGCTGGCCAGCGCCTGTCACATCCGCGTGGCCGACAGGAGCACCTTCTATGCGCTGCCCGAAGGCTCGCGCGGCATCTTCGTGGGCGGCGGCGGCTCGGTGCGCATTCCCAAGCTCATCGGCGTGGCGCGCATGACCGACATGATGATGACCGGCCGCGTCTACAACGCCGAGGACGGCGAGCGCGCCAACTTCGCGCAGTACCTGGTCGACGAAGGCACCGCCTTCGACAAGGCCCTGGAACTCGCCAGGCGCATCGCCACCAACGCACCGCTGACCAACTATGCGCTCATGCACGCGCTGCCGCGCATCGCCGAGCAGTCGGCCGACCACGGCTTCTTCACCGAGGCGCTGATGGCCGGCATCGCGCAGGCCGCGCCCGAAGCCAAGGAGCGCGTGCGCGACTTCCTCGAAGGCCGCGGCGCCAAGGTGAGCAAGGGATGAGCGCCGCACGGCCGCCCGAAGCCACGCAGTGGCGAAGCATGGGGGAGACTTTCAAATGACCGTTCGATACCGCCCGCTGGCCTTCGGCGTGACGCGCGCCACCCTGCGCGACGGCGCGCCGGGCACGCAGTACCTGAAGGCCGAGACGCAGCTCGAGGCCTACCGCGACCGCATGACCGACCGGTTGCAGCACTGGGCCGACGCCACGCCCGAGCGCACCTTCATCGCCCGCCGCGAACGGCTGGCCGACGGCAGCACCGGCGACTGGTTGCGCGTGAGCTACGCGCAGGCACTGCAGAAGGCGCGCGGTATCGGACAGGCCCTGCTGGACCGGGGCCTGAACGCCGAGCGCCCCGTGGCCATCCTGAGCGAGAACGGCATCGATCACGCGCTGCTCGCGCTCGGCTGCCTCTACGCCGGCGTGCCCTACTGCCCCGTCTCGCCGCCCTACTCGCTCGTGAGCCAGGACTTCGAAAAGCTGCGCCACGTCTTCGACACGCTGACACCCGGCCTGGTGTTCGCCACCGACGCCGCGCGCTACGGCCGCGCCATCCGGGCGGTCGTGCCGGCCGGCACCGAAGTCGTGATCGCCGAAGGCACGCTCGAGGGCCGCGCCGTCACCTCGTTCGACGCGCTGGCCTCGACGCCCGCCACGCCCGCCATCGACGAAGCGATGCGCGCCACCGGCCCCGACACCATCACCAAGTTCCTCTTCACCTCGGGCTCGACCAAGATGCCCAAGGCCGTGATCAACACGCACCGCATGTGGTGCGCCAACCAGCAGCAGCTGCGCCAGTCGATTCCCGCGCTGGGCGATGAGCCGCCGGTGCTGGTCGACTGGCTGCCCTGGAACCACACCTTCGGCGGCAACCACAACGTGGGCATCGTGCTGGACAACGGCGGCACGCTCTACGTGGACGACGGCAAGCCCACGCCCGGCGGCATGGCCGAGACGCTGCGCAACCTGCGCGAGATCGCGCCCACCATCTACTTCAACGTGCCCACCGGCTTCGAGGCCATCGCACAGGCGATGGAAACCGACGCCGTGCTGCGGCGCAACCTGCTGTCGCGCGTGAAGATGTTCTTCTACTCGGGCGCGGCACTGTCGCAGCCCGTGTGGGACAGCCTGCACAAGACGCAGGAGTCCGAAGTGGGCGAGCGCATCGTCATGGGCACCGGCCTGGGCATGACCGAGTCGGGCCCCTTCGCGCTGTACGTGACCGGCCCCGACGTGAAGTCGGGCGACGTGGGCCTGCCCGCGCCCGGCATCGAGCTCAAGCTGATCGACGTCGACGGCAAGACCGAGGTGCGCTACCGCGGCCCCAACATCACGCCCGGCTACTGGCGTGCGCCCGAAGCCACGGCCGAGGCCTTCGACGACGAAGGCTTCTTCTCCACCGGCGACGCCGTGAAGTGGATCGCCGACGACAACATCCACCGCGGCCTGCGCTTCGACGGCCGCATCGCCGAAGACTTCAAGCTCGCCACCGGCACCTTCGTGAGCGTGGGACCGCTGCGCGCGAAGATCATCGCGGCCGGCTCGCCCTACGTGCAGGACGCGGTGCTCACCGGCATCAACCTGAAGGAAGTCGGCGCGCTGATCTTCCCGACGCAGAAGGTGCGGCAACTTGCAGGCCTCGATGCGAACGCGCCGATGCAGCAGGTGCTCGAAAGCGCCCCCGTGCAGGCGCACTTCCAGCAGGTCGCCAACGACCTGGCGGCCATGGGCACCGGCAGCGCCAACCGCATCGCGCGGCTGCACCTGATGGCCGAGCCGCCGTCCATCGACAAGGGCGAGGTGACCGACAAGGGCTCCATCAACCAGCGCGCGGTGCTCAAGCACCGCGCCGCGCTGGCCGATGCGATGCACGCGGGAACCCTGCCTTTCACCCTCACACCGCGCTAGACATTCCAGGAGACCACACACCATGAAGATCGAAGGACAAGCCGCTCTCGTCACCGGCGGCGCATCGGGCCTGGGCGAAGCCACCGCACGCGAGCTCGCGCGCCTGGGCGCCAAGGTCGCCGTGCTGGACCGCAACGCCGCGCTCGCAGAGAAAGTGGCTGCCGACATCGGCGGCGTCGCCTGCGTCTGCGACATCACCGACACCGACAGCGTGAACGCCGCGCTCGACAAGGCCGAGGCCGCGCACGGCCCCGCGCGCATCCTGATGAACGTGGCCGGCATCGGCAGCGCCAAGCGCATCGTCGGCAAGGACGGCAACCCCGCGCCGCTCGACGACTTCGTGCGCGTGGTCAACATCAACCTGATCGGCGGCTACAACATGGCGCGCCTGTTCGCGGCGCGTTGCGCCAAGCTCGCCGCGCTCGACAACGGTGAAAAAGGCGTGATGCTCTTCACCGCATCGGTGGCAGCCTTCGACGGCCAGGTGGGCCAGCAGGCCTACAGCGCCTCCAAGGGCGGCCTGGTCGGCATGACGCTGCCGATGGCGCGCGACCTCGCGCAGCACGCCATCCGCGTGTGCACCGTGGCGCCGGGCCTGTTCGCCACGCCGCTGCTGCTGGAGCTGCCCGAGGCGGTGCAGCACTCGCTGGCCGCGTCCATTCCCTTCCCGCCGCGCCTGGGCAAGCCTTCGGAATTCGCCGAACTGGCCTGCCACGTCGTCACCAACGGCCACCTCAACGGCGAGGTGATCCGCCTCGACGGCGCCCTGCGCATGGCGCCGCGCTGAGCCTTCTTTCTTCCCGCTTCCACCTCAGGAGACAACGATGACCTTCAAGAAGACCACCCTGGCCGCCGTGCTGGCGCTCATTGCCATGGGCGCCGCCCATGCCGACATCACCATCGGCGTGGTGCAGCCGCTCACCGGCCCGGCCTCGGGCCTGGGAATTCCGGTGAAGAACGGCATCGCCATCTGGCCCAAGACCATCGCCGGCGAAACGCTCAAGGTGGTGGTGCTCGACGACGCCACCGACCCGACCACGGGCGTGAAGGACGCGCAGCGCCTGGTGACCGAAGACAAGGTCGACGTGATCGTTGGCTCCAGCGCCACGCCGGTCGCCATTCCGATGGCCGACGTGACGGCCGAAGCCGGCACGCCCCAGCTGTCGACCGCACCGGCCGGCCTGCCCCCGGGCAAGGACAAGTGGTTCTTCCGCCTGCCGCAGTCGAACGACGTGATGGCCTTCGCGGTGGTCGCGCACATGAAGAAGCAGAACGTGAAGACGGTCGGCTTCCTCGGCTACACCGACGCCTACGGCGAGCTGTGGCTCAAGGCACTCACCGCCGAAGCCGCCAAGAACGGCATCAAGATCGTCGCCACTGAGCGCTTCGCGCGTGCCGACACCAGCGTGACCGGCCAGGTGCTCAAGCTCACGTCGGCCAACCCGGACGCCATCCTCATCGTGGCCTCGGGCAGCGGCGCCGGCATGCCGCAGAAGGCGGTGATGGAGCGCGGCTTCAAGGGCAAGGTCTACCAGACGCATGCCGCCGCCACGCAAGACCTGATGCGCACCGCCGGGAAGGACGCCGAGGGCACCTTCGTGGTGTCGGGTCCGGCCACCGTGGCCGAGCAGTTGCCCGACAGCCACCCGTCGAAGGCGGCAGCCGTGGCCTTCGTGCAGGGCTACGAGAAGGCCTACGGCCCCGGCTCGCGCAACCAGTTCGCCGGCCACGCGGCCGACGCGCTCACGGTGCTCGAGAAGGCCGTCCCGGTCGCACTCAAGAAGGCCAAGCCAGGCACGCCGGAGTTCCGCGCCGCGCTGCGCGACGCGCTCGAAGGCATGGGCCGCACGGTGCTCGCGCACGGCGTGCTCAACTGGACTGCGCAGGACCACTGGGGCTACACGACCGAGACCGGCGTGATGCTCAAGGTGGTGAACGGCGCCTTCAAGGTCGAGCAGTAATCCTTCCTCGCAGCAGCCGCAACAGACACAAGCCATGGATTTCTCGATCGCCAGCATCCTGACGCTGGACGGCCTCACCAATGGCGCGATCTATGCCCTGCTGGGCATGGGCATCGTGCTCGTCTTCACGGTGACCCGCGTCATCTTCATCCCGCAGGGCGAATTCGTGGCGTACGGCGCGCTGACGCTGGCAATCTTCCAGACCGGCAAGACGCCGGGCACGGTGTGGCTGCTGCTCATCCTGGCTGGCGTTGCCGCGCTGATGGACCTGGTCACCACCTGGCGCCACAGCGGCAGGGCGGCCAGCGGGCTGAAGGCGGCGCTGCGCACCTTCGCGGCGCCCGCCATCATCTGCGCCGTGTCGGCCTGGGCCGGTCCGCGCAACCTGCCGATCGGCGTGCAGGCATTGCTCACGGTGTTCATCGTCACGGCCTTCGGGCCGCTGGTGTACCGCGTGGCCTACCAGTCGCTGGCGGGCGCGAGTTCGCTGGTGCTGCTGATCGTCTCGGTCGGCGTGCACTTCGCGATGACGGGGCTGGGCCTGCTGTTCTTCGGCGCGGAGGGCTTTCGCAACCCGCCGTTCTGGGACGAGCGCATGGCGCTCGGTCCGCTCAACGTGAGCGGGCAGGCGCTGATTATCTTCGGCGTGTCGGCGGCGTTGATCGTGCTGCTGTGGCTGTTCTTCGAGCGCAGCCTGTACGGCAAGGCGTTGCGCGCGACGGCGGTGAACCGCCTGGGCGCGCGGCTCATGGGCATCTCGACGCAGGCTGCGGGGCAACTGACTTTTGCGATGGCGGCGCTGATCGGCGCGCTGTCGGGGCTGCTGATCGGGCCGACGACCACGGTGTTCTACGACTCGGGCTTTCTCATCGGGCTGAAAGGCTTCGTCGCCGGCGTGATCGGCGGGCTCGCCAGCTATCCGGGGGCGCTGCTCGGTGCCCTGGCCGTGGGCGTCATCGAGGCGTTCGGCTCGTTCTGGGCCAGCTCGTTCAAGGAAGTGATCGTGTTCACCATCATCCTGCCGGTCTTGCTGTGGCGCTCGCTGACCAGCGGCCATTCGGACGAGGAGCATTGACATGGAAGCGCTCCTGAACCCATCTTCGGCCCGCGCGCCCGACAAGAGCGCGCTGCGCACCTGGGGCCCGCTCGCGCTGATCCTGGTGCTGATCGCGCTGCCGTTCCTGCCGCTGCCCGACTTCTGGATCATCCAGCTCAACTACATCGGCATCTACACGCTGCCGGTGCTCGGCCTGGTGCTGCTCACCGGCGTGGGCGGCCTCACCTCCTTCGGGCAGGCGGCGTTCGTGGGCATCGGGGCGTACACCACCGCCTACCTCACGGTGAACACCGGCCTGTCGCCGTGGGTCACGCTGTTCATCGGGCTCGCGCTCACCGGCCTCAGCGCCGCCTTCATCGGCGCGATCACGCTGCGCATGTCGGGGCACTACCTGCCGCTGGCCACCATCGCATGGGCGCTGTCGCTGTACTACCTCATGGGCAACCTCGACGCGCTGGGCAAGTACGACGGCATCCTGGGCGTGAAGGGGCTGTCGCTGTTCGGCTTCGAGTTCGGCCAGCAGCGCCTGTTCTACGGCGTGGTGTGGGCGTTCGCGATTCTGGCGGCGTTCGCGGTGATTCGCCTGCTCGACTCGCGCAGCGGCCGCGCCATCCGTTCCCTGGCGGGCGGCTCGCAGATGGCCGAGGCCATGGGCGTGAACACGCTGCGCTTCAAGATCGGCATCTTCGTGCTGGCGGCCATGCTCGCCTCGATCTCGGGCTGGCTGTTCGCGCACTTCCAGCGCACGGTGAACCCCTCGCCCTTCGGGCTGAAGATGGGCATCGAGTACCTCTTCATGGCGGTGCTCGGCGGCGCGGCCCATGTGTGGGGCGCCATTGCCGGCGCGGGCATCGTCAAGCTGCTCGAAGACCAGCTGCAGGTGCTGCTGCCCAAACTCATCGGCACGGCCGGCAGCTACGAGCTGATCGTGTTCGGCATCATGATCGTGCTGGTGCTCAAGTACCTGCCCGACGGGCTCTGGGCCTTCGTCGACCGGCGCCTGCCGCGACCGCGCCGCAGCGTCGACTGGCAAGGCGCCAAGGACCTGCCCGCGCGCACCAAGCCGGCCCCCGGCGAGGTGGTGCTCGACGTGCAGGCCATCCGCAAGACCTTCGGCGGGCTGGTGGCGGTGAACGACATCAGCTTCCAGACGCGCGCCGGCCAGATCGTCGGCCTCATCGGGCCGAACGGCGCGGGCAAGTCGACCACCTTCAACCTGGTGACCGGCGTGCTGGCCCTGTCGGGCGGCGCGGTGCGCTTCCGGGGCGAAGCCATCGGCGGCCTGGGCGCGCGGCAGATCGCGCGGCGCGGCGTGTCGCGCACCTTCCAGCACGTGAAGATGGTGGCCGACATGACGGTGCTGGAAAACGTGGCGCTGGGCGCGCACCTGCGCGGGCGCAAGGGCGCCGTGGCCGCCATGCTGCGCATCGACCGCGCCGAAGAGCGCGCGCTGTTCCGCGAGGCCGAGCGCCAGTTGCAGCGCGTGGGCATGGGCGACCACCTGCACGAGCTCGCGGGCAACCTGGCCATGGGCCAGCAGCGCCTGCTGGAAATTGCGCGCGCCCTGTGCGCCGACCCAGCCCTGCTGCTGCTCGACGAGCCCGCGGCCGGCCTGCGCCACAAGGAAAAGGAAGCGCTGGGCCAGGTGCTGCGGCAACTGCGCGGCGAAGGCATGAGCATCCTCCTGGTCGAGCACGACATGGGGCTGGTGATGGACATCTGCGACCACATCGTGGTGATGGAATTCGGCACGCACCTGATGGAGGGCACGCCCGCCGAGGTACAGAACAGCGACAAGGTGCGCGCCGCGTACCTGGGCACGGAACACTAATATGAAGCACTCCCCCAGGCTTCGCGCACTTCGTGTCGCTTCTCCTTCCCCCTCGCCGGGGGCAACACTGGCGGCCCGGCAAAGCCGGTTCCGCGGTGTTCCTGGCCTTTGCCCCTGCCGGTTTCATGCATCGTGCGTCACACGCAGCGCGTTGGAGCATCCGAGATGAAAACACCCCCCTTGCTCCGCATCCGCGACCTGCACGCCGGCTACGGCCGCGCCGAAGTGCTGCACGGCATCGACCTGAAGGCCGACCAGGGCAGCGTCGTCACCGTGATCGGCCCGAACGGCGCCGGCAAGTCCACGCTGCTCAACGCGCTGATGGGCGTGCTGCCCGCCAAGGGCGTCATCGAGTTCAAGGGCCAGCCGATTGCGGCGCTGTCGCTCGAAGAACGCGTGATGCTCGGCATTGCGCTGGTGCCCGAGAAGCGCGAGCTGTTCGGCACCATGCCGGTAGAAGACAACCTGGTGCTCGGCGCCTTCCGCCAGGTGCGGCTACGCAACAAGCAATGGCGCGACCGCATCGACGAGGTCTACACGCTGTTCCCGCGCCTGAAGGAACGCCGGGCGCAGCTGGCCGGCACGCTCTCGGGCGGCGAACGGCAGATGCTGGCGGTGGGCCGCGCGCTGATGTCGCGCCCCACGCTGCTGATGCTCGACGAACCCAGCCTGGGCCTGGCGCCGCTGGTGGTGCAGGAAATTTTTCGCACGGTCGACGCACTGCGCGCCACGGGCGTGACCATCCTGCTGGTGGAGCAGAACGCGCGCGCCGCGCTCGAAGTGGCCGACCACGGCTACGTGCTCGAAATGGGCAGCGTGAGCCTCGAAGGCGAAGCGAAGAAGCTGGCCGTCGACTCGCGCGTGATCGACACCTACCTGGGCGCAGCCAAGAAGGCGGCCTGACACCAAGACGCCGCAGCGTTCGCGGCAAGGAGACGACATGACACTGCAACGCCACCTTCCCCTTGGCCTGTGCGCGACCGCGCTCGGCGTTGCCGCATTGCTCGCGGCGTGTGCCAGCCGTGCCCCAGCGCCGCATGCACCGCTGGCCGCCGCACGCCCCGGCACGCTGCAGGCGTGCACCGACCTGGCCGCCCGCGCCGCGCTGCCGGGCACGGTCTACACCTCGGTCACCGACGTGCCGGCCGGCACCGTCACGGTCGGCGGCGTGGCCATGGCCGCGCCCGCGCACTGCCTGGTGCAGGGCCGCATGAACGAACGCACGAGCCCCGTCGACGGCCAGCGCTACGCCATCGGCTTCGAGATGCGGCTGCCTGCCGCCTGGAACGGGCGCTTCTTCTACCAGGCCAACGGCGGGCTCGACGGCGTGGTCGTTCCCGCACTCGGCGGCATCGGCGGAGGCGGCCCGCGCAGCAGCGCGCTGCAGATGGGCTTTGCCGTCATCAGCGCCGACGCGGGCCATGCCGGCGCGATGGGCCCGCGCTTCGGGCTCGACCCGCAGGCGCGGCTGGACTACGGCTACAACGCCGTCGCGCAGCTCACGCCGATGGCCAAGAACCTCATCGCCAAGGCCTACGGCCGCGGCCCCGACCGCTCCTACTTCGGCGGCTGCTCCAACGGCGGGCGGCACGCGATGGTGGCGGCGGTGCGATCGGCCGACCAGTACGACGGCATCCTCGCGGGCGACCCCGGCTTCAACCTGCCGAAGGCGGCGGTGGCGCAGCTCTACGGCGCGCAGCAGTACGCGGCCGTTGCGCGTGCGAAGACACCCACCGGCGACCCCGACCTGCAGAGCGCCTTCACGCCCGCCGAAATGAAGCTGGTGGCCGAGAAGGTGCTGCAGCGCTGCGATGCGCTGGACGGCCTGGCCGACGGCATCGTGTCGAACGTGCAGGCCTGCAAGACGCGCTTCGACATCCAGACCGCGGTGCCCACGTGTGCAGTGGGTGCACGCGACGGCATGTGCCTCAGCGCACCGCAGAAGAATGCGCTCGCCAACGTGTTCAAGGGCGCGCGCAACAGCGCGGGGCAGCCGATCTACAGCAGCTTCCCGTTCGACGCGGGCGTGAGCGGCGCCAACTGGCGAGAGTGGAAGTTCGCGAGCCCGCCCACGCGCGACGCGGGCGCCGTGGCCTTCATCTTCAGCACGCCACCGCAGGCCGACCGGCGGCAGGGCCTGCCCTTCGCGCTCGGCTTCGACATGGACCGCGATGCGCCGCGCATCGCGGCCACCGACGGCGTGTTCCGCGAATCGGCGCTGTCGTTCATGACGCCGCCTCAAGCCTCCAACCTGGGTGCGCTGCGCGACAAGGGCGGCCGCATGATCGTCTACCACGGCACCAGCGACCCGGTGTTCTCGTCCGACGACACCGCCGCCTGGTACGAGCGCGTGCAGGCCGCGAACGGGGGCGATGCGTCTTCGTTCGCGCGCTACTTCCCGGTGCCCGGCATGAACCACTGCGCGGGCGGCCCGGCCACCGACCAGTTCGACATGCTGAGCGCGCTGGTCGACTGGGTCGAGCAGGGCAAGGCGCCCGCCTCGGTCACCGCCTCCGCGCGCGGCCCGGGCACGCCGGTGCCCAATGCCGAAGTGCCGGCCAGCTGGTCGGCGCAACGCACGCGGCCGCTGTGCCCCTACCCGCAAGTCGCCACCTACGCCGGCGGCGACACCGAGCGCGCCAGCAGCTTCGTCTGCAAGGCCCCCTAGTTCCCGAACCTGTGCCGAACCCGAGCCCCCGATGGATTACCAGCCCCGCCCCGACGACATCCGCTTCCTGCTGAACGCCGTGCTCGACGCGCCCGCGCGCCTGCGTGCGCTGGCGCCCTTCGCCGAAGTCGACGAGGCGCTGCAGTCGCAGGTGCTCGAAGAGGCCGGCCGCTTCGTCGGCGAGGTGGTGGCGCCGATCAACCGCGGCGGCGATGAAATCGGCTGCCGCTTTGCAAATGGCGAAGTCGTGTCGCCACCCGGCTTTCGGGAGGCCTACCAGGCCTTCGTCGATGGCGGCTGGCCCGCGCTGTCGGCCGCCACGCAAGACGGCGGCCAGGGCCTGCCGGCGGTGCTCGAAGCCGTGCTCTACGAATGGCTGGCCGCCGCCAACCATGGCCTCACGATGGCGCCCGGCCTGCTGCATGGCGCCTATGCCTGCCTGAAGCACCACGGCAGCGACGCGCTGAAGCAGCGTTACCTGTCGAAGATCGCGACCGGCGAATGGCTCGCCACCATGTGCCTCACCGAGGCGCATGCGGGCAGCGACCTGGGCCAGGTGCGCACGCGCGCCGTGCCCCAAGCGGATGGCAGCCTGCGCGTGAACGGCGGCAAGATCTTCATCTCGGGCGGCGAGCACGACCTGACGCCGAACATCGTGCACCTGGTGCTGTGCCGCCTGCCCGATGCGCCCGCGGGCCCCAAGGGCCTGTCGCTGGCGCTGGTGCCCAAGCTGCTGCCCGACGGCGCACGCAATGCGGTGCACTGCGAGCGCATCGAGGAAAAGATGGGCCTGCACGGCAGCCCCACCTGCACGATGCGCTTCGACGACGCCACCGGCTGGCTGGTCGGCGAGCCCGGCCGCGGACTGGCCGCGATGTTCGTGATGATGAATTCGGCGCGCCTGCATGTGGCACTGCAGGGCATCGGCCTGCTCGACGCCGCCTGGCAGAAGGCCGACGCCTATGCCGCCGAACGCCGCCAGATGCGCGCGCCCGGCCCCGTGCCCGCGAGCCGCGGCAGCGAAAGCGCCGACCTGATCGCCGAGCACCCGGCCGTGCGCCGCATCCTCGACACGCAACGCGCCTGGATCGACGGCGCGCGCACGCTGGCCTACCGCAGTGCGCTGATGCTCGACGTGGCCGCGCACGACGCCGACCCCAAGGCGCGCGAGCGCGCGCAGCGCTGGTGTTCGTTCGTCACGCCGGTGCTCAAGGCGGCCTGCACGCAGCAGGCCTTTCAGGGCGCGAGCGAATGCCTGCAGGTGTTCGGCGGGCACGGCTACGTGCGCGAATGGGGCATCGAGCAGGTGGTGCGGGACGCGCGCGTGACGATGAACTACGAGGGCACCAACGAGATCCAGGCCATCGACCTGCTGGTGCGCAAGGTGCTGCCCGACGCCGGCGCGGGCATGTCGGGCGTGCTGCTCGAGCTGCGCGACACGCTCGACGCCTCGCGCGAGGCCGATGCCGACGTGCAGCGCCGGCTCGCGCAGCTGCGCTACCTGGGCACCACCGTGGCCATGGCCGCGCATGCCAACCCGGTGCTGCCGTACGAAGTGGCGGACGACTACCTGCGCGTGACGATGCTCACGATGATGGCGTGGGCCTGGGCGCGCATCGAGGCGGTGGCGCCCGAGGACGCGGGCAAGGCTCGCTCGGCGGCTGCCTTCCGGCGCTGGGTGCTGCCCGAGTTCGAGATGCGCCTGGGCATCGTCAAGAAGGCCTGCGAGACGGTGGCGCTCACGCATTCGGCGCAGCAGGTGGGGGAGCGCCCCGGTGTCGCGCAGTAGCCATCGGGCGGCGGACCGGGTGTCCGGGGCATTCTGGGCGTCGCGGGCGGTTAGGCTCGGGCCATGGCGTCTTCCTCGAAATCCGTTCCCGCAAAGGGCGAGCTGAGCATGGCCTCGCAAGCCAAGTCAGACCGGCTCGATGCCCGCATGCTCGAAACCCTGGTCGGCTACAACGCGCGGCGCGCATGGCTCATCGTCACCGACCTCTTCTCGGAACGCATGGCGCCCTACGGGCTCAAGCAGATCGACTTTTCAGTGCTCTCGCTGCTGGCGCACAACCCGGGCGCCACGTCGCGCCAGCTGTGCAACACGCTGGACATCCTGCCGCCCAACCTCGTGAGCCTGGTGGCCACGCTGGACAGCCGCGGCCTCATCGAGCGCCGGCCGCATCCGCACGACGGGCGCGCCGTGGGCCTGCACCTGACGCCGGCCGGCGAGACATTGATCCGCGAGGCCGAGCAGGCCGTGGTGCAGCTGGAAGCCGAAGCCAGCGCCAGGCTCAGCGCACGCGAGCGCGAGACGCTGATCAAGCTGCTGCAGAAGATCTACCTCTAGGCCTTGCAGCGCCCGGCTTCTAGAGCCCGCGCTCGACCATGTCGATGAGGCGCTGGCCCAACGGCTGGATGACCTCGGCGCCCATGCCGCGCAGCGGCCCGTCGATGATGAGCAACGCCAGCCCGTGCACGGCCGACCACGCGAGGTACTCGGCGTTCGGGCGCCGTGCCGGGTCGAGAACGCCGGCATCCACGAGCCGGTCGATGGCCTTGCCCAACAGCTGGAAAGGGTCCATCCCGCTCGCGCCGGCCTTGTCGGGGCCGACTTCGCCGCGGCCTTCGTCGGAAATCACGAACGCGGTGCGAAACAGGCCCGGTTCGGCCTGCGCGAATCCCAGGTAGGCGGTGCCGATGGCGCGCACCTGCGCGCGCGCGAAGTCGGCGGGCGGCTGGTCGCAGGGCAGCACGGCCAGTTCCTTTTCCATCGCGCCCGCCGCCGCGGCCAGGGCCGCCCCGCGCACTGCCAGCAGCAGTTCCTGGCGGCTGCCGAAATGCCGGTACGCCGCATTCGGCACCACGCCCGCGCGCCGCGTGGCTTCGCGCAGCACCACCGCGTCGGGGCCACCGTCGCGCGCCAGTTCGATGCCCGCATCCAGCAAGGCCCGGCGCAGATCACCGTGGCGATAGGTGCTGCGGGCGGCAGGCAGGCTTTCAGGGACGTTGTTGAGCTTCATCGAAATTCCATGTGGACACTGTCCATTATCCCTGCTATTCTTTGTGGACGGTGTACACAAAGTAATCAGATGGTTTGCGGCCATGACACCGGGGCCTGCCGACCCACCCCCATCCTTCCAAAGGAATTGCCATGAAAGTCCAGTCCTACCTCTCGTTCGAAGGCCGCTGCGACGAAGCGCTCGGCTTCTACAAGAAGGCGCTCGGTGCCCAGGTCGTGCAGCTGATGCGCTACAGCGAGGCCCCTCCCGCACCATCGTCCCCGCCCTCGGACAACGCCGACGCCAGCTGCGGCGGCGCCATGCCCGCCGGCGACAAGGTGATGCACGCGGTGGTGCGCATCGGCGAGACCGAACTCATGGCCTCCGACGGCCGCTGCTCGGGCCAGGCCGAGTTCAAGGGCGTGATGCTCGCGCTCACCGCCAGCACCGACGCCGAGGCGCGCCAGTGGTTCGACGCGCTGGCCGACGGCGGCCAGGTGCTGCAGCCGCTGATGCCCACCTTCTTCACCTCCAGCTTCGGCATGCTGAACGACCGCTTCGGCCTGGGCTGGCTGCTGGTGGTGCATCAACCCGGCTGATCCATCGCCGCACGCCTTTCACTTTCATACACAGCCTCCAGAGACGCTTTCCATGCTCAAGACCATCGCACTCGCCATCGTCGTCGCAGTCGCCGCGCTGCTGATCTTCGCGGCCACCCGGCCCGGCACCTTCCGCGTCGAACGCACCGCGCGCATCGACGCACCGCCCGAGAAGATCTTTCCGCTGATCGACGACTTCCACCGCTGGGGCACGTGGTCGCCCTACGAGAAGCTCGACCCCGCCATGAAGCGCAGCTTCGGCGGCGCCGCCAGCGGCAAGGGCGCCACCTATGCCTGGGAGAGCGACGGCAAGGCGGGTGCGGGGCGCATGGAGATCGTGGAGTCGACGCCTGCGTCGAAGGTCGGCATCAACCTCGACTTCACCAAGCCCCTGGAAGGCCACAACCTCGCGGAGTTCACGCTGCAGCCCCAAGGCAACGCGACCCAGGTCACCTGGTCGATGCAGGGAGAGAGCCCGTACATCGCCAAGCTCATGGGCATCTTCTTCAACATGGACCAGATGATCGGCAAGGACTTTGAAGCTGGCCTCGCCAATCTGAAGGCCGCCACCGAAAAGTAACCGAAGCGACGCTTCGAGGAGTTCCACCTCTCATGACTGCGCAACCCGACAACCGCAAGCGCTGGCTCGCCTTGATGGTGCTGTGCCTGGGCGTTCTGATGATCGTGCTCGACACCACCATCGTGAACGTGGCGCTGCCCTCCATTCGCACCGACCTGGGCTTCAGCGAGACCTCGCTGGTCTGGGTGGTGAACGCCTACATGCTGACCTTCGGCGGCTTCCTGCTGCTGGGCGGGCGCCTGGGCGACCTGTACGGACACCGCCGCGTGTTCCTCGCGGGCCTGGTGCTGTTCACGCTGGCTTCGCTGGCCTGCGGGGTGTCGACCTCGCAGGGCCTGCTGGTGGCGGCGCGCGCGGTGCAGGGGCTGGGCGGCGCGGTGGTGTCCGCCGTGTCGCTCTCGCTCATCATGAATCTCTTCACCGAACCGGCCGACCGCGCCAAGGCCATGGGCGTGTACGGCTTCGTGTGCGCGGGCGGCGGCAGCATCGGCGTGCTGCTGGGCGGCCTGCTCACGAGCACGCTGAGCTGGCACTGGATCTTCCTGGTGAACCTGCCCATCGGCGTGGCCGTGTACGCGCTGTGCGTGGCGCTGCTGCCCGGCGCGCGCGGCCATGCGCACGGCGAGAAGCTGGACGTGGCCGGCGCGGTCACGGTCACGCTGTCGCTGATGCTCGCGGTGTACGGCGTGGTCAACGGCAACGAGGCCGGCTGGGGCTCCGCGCAGACGCTGGGCCTGCTGGGCGCGGCCGTGGTGCTGCTGGCCGCGTTCATCGCCATCGAGTCGCGCGTGCGGCATCCGCTGATGCCGCTGGGGCTGTTCCGCCTGCGCAGCGTGTCGGTGGCCAACGTGGTGGGCGTGCTGTGGGCCGCGGCCATGTTCGCGTGGTTCTTCATCTCGGCGCTGTACATGCAGCTGGTGCTGAACTACACGCCGATGCAGATCGGCCTGGCCTTCCTGCCGGCCAACGTGATCATGGCGGTGTTCTCGCTGGGCCTGTCCGCCAGGATCGTGATGCGCTTCGGCATCCGCAAGCCGCTGGCCGCCGGGCTGTGGCTCGCGGCCATCGGCCTGGCACTGTTCGCGCGCGCACCGGTGAACGGCAGCTTCGTGGTCGACGTGCTGCCCGGGATGATGCTGCTCGGCCTGGGCGCGGGCATGGCGTTCAACCCGGTGCTGCTGGCGGCCATGAGCGAGGTGAGCCCCACCGATTCGGGCCTGGCCTCGGGCGTGGTCAACACCGCCTTCATGATGGGCGGCGCGCTCGGGCTGGCCGTGCTGGCCAGTGCCGCGGCGGCGCGCACCGCGTCGATGGAAGCGGCCGGCGCGCAATTGCCGCTGGCGCTCACCGGCGGCTACAACCTGGCGTTTCTCGTCGGCGCCGTGTTCGCGGCGGCCGCGGGCCTCATCGGGGTGTTGCTGCTTCGCTCCGCCATGCCGGGGCCGACGCAGAACAACGAAGAAGCAGCACCCCGCGGCACGGCGGCCTCATGAGCAGCACGCCATGCAAGTGCCGCTTTTCTTCCTTCAACGTTTCCACTCTTTGTTCAGGAGATGCACCATGGCCCGCTATGTAGACGGATTCATCGTCGCCGTTCCCACCGCCAACGTCGAGGCCTACCGCAAGCTCGCGCGCAAGGCCGGCAAGGTCTGGATGGAATACGGCGCGCTCGAGTACGTGGAGTGCATCGCCGACGACGTGAAGCCCGGCAAGCTCACCTCGTTTCCGCAGAGCGTGAAGCAGAAGGCCGACGAGACGGTCGCCTTCTCCTGGATCACCTACAAGTCGCGCAAGCACCGCGACACGGTGAACGCCAAGGTCATGGCCGACCCGCGCATCGCGTCGATGGACCCGAAGACCATGCCGTTCGATGCGAAGCGGATGATCTTCGGCGGCTTCAAGTCGATCGTCGAGTACTGAGCTCGCCCCCGGGCTGCATCCCGAAGGGGCGTGGCTGCGCCGGCCTCAGGCCAGGAACCCGTCGTAGACGAGCTTCAGGCCGGTGAGCAGCATGCCCAGGTACACGAAGCGATAGAACCACGTCGCATCGATGCGACGCGCAATGCGAATGCCGACCCACACGCCGAAGGGCGCGATCGGCATCAGCACCAGCGAGGTGGCCAGCGTGCGCAGGTCGATCAGGCCGAGCCACGCATACGGGACCCACTTGCTGAGGTTCACCACGAAGAAGAAGTACGCCATGGTGGCCGTGAACACCACCGGCGTGAGCCGCAGCGGGATCACGTAGGCGTTGATCGGCGGCCCGCCCGCATGCGCGATGAAGCTGGTGAAGCCCGACACCGTGGTCAGCACCGCGCCCACGCCGCGCGAGGGCAGCGGGTCGTCGGGCTTGGGAGGGAACAGCAGGCGCTGCGCCAGGAACAGCAGCGTGAACACGCCCACGATGCCCGCCACCGTGTGCGCCGACAGCATGCGAAACAGCAGCGTGCCGATCACCGTGCCCAGCAGGCCGAACGGAATCAGGAACTTCAGCAGCGAGCGGTCGAAGTCGCGCCGGAACGCCGCCAGGCCCAGCACGTCCATCAGCAGCAACAGCGGCATGAGGATGGCGGCCGCCTGCGGCACCGTGACGGCCAGCGCCATCATCGGCACCGCGAGCGAACCGAAGCCGGCGCCGAAGCCGCTCTTGCTGATGCCGAGCAGCAGCACGGCGGGAATGGCGACCGCATAGAAATGCGGGTCGGTGATCAGGGGAAAGGCCATGGGAAAACGCAACGCAGAAAAAAGCCCACCGGGGCGGCGGGCTCGGCGAGCGTAGCAGGATGAGGCCACGCCCGCTGGCCGGGCGGCGATCGCCTTTCGCGCAGGGCCTGCAGGGCGCTGGCGCTACTCAGGCCGGCTGCTTCAAGGGGTTCAGCACGAAGTCGAAGTCGAGCCGCCAGCGGCCGTCGGCCTGCTGTGTCCACGGCGCCACCAGCGACTGGCGCACCGCGAACACCGCGTCGGAGTCGAGCCACTGGTCGCCGTCGCGGAACACGTGTGTGATGAGCGGCTCGTAGCCCGGCGCCTCGATCTTGAAATGCAGGTGCGCGGGCCGCCACGGGTGGCGCCTGGTGGCGCGCAGCAGGTCGCCCACGGGGCCGTCGACCGGAATGGGGTAGGCCTCGGCCAGCACGCTGCGAAAGTGCAGCGAGCCGTCGGGTGCGGTGCGCAGGCGGCCGCGGTTCTCGGAGTGGTCGAGCCCTTCGTGCTGCACGTCGTAGTGGCCGCCCTCGTCGGCCTGCCACACGTCGACCACCGCGCCGGCCACCGGCTCGCCGCCCAGGCCGCGCACCGTGGCATGCACGTCGCAAGGCGCACCGGCGGCACCATTGGCCACGTCGGCGCCCTGCTCATACTCGGGGGCGCCCTCGAAGTAGAAGGGGCCGAACACGGTGGCCTCGGTGCAGCCGGCGGGCTTGTCGTTGTTCATGGCGATGGTGAGCATCGACAGGCCCAGCACGTCCGACAGCAGGATGAACTCCTGGCGCTTGTCGTCGCACTTCTGGCCGGTGGCCGTGAGGTACTGAATGCCCTGGAACCACTCTTCCTCGGTGAGCTTCACCTCGCGCGCGAAGGCGTGCAGGTGCTGCACGAGGCTGGTCATGATCTCGTGCAGGCGCGGACTGGGCGTGTCGGCGAAGCGCGCGAGCACGGCCTGCGTGATGTTGTCCTGGTTGAGGTTGCGCATCGTGGTTGTCTCCATGGATCTCGGGGGTACGGCGCACTGTAGGCCCCGGCCGTATCCCCTGGAAGCACCCGGGGCGCAAATGATTTTTCCGCCCAGCGGAACGGTCGGCCCCGGCACTGCGCCAAAATCCCCCGGCCCGACAAAAGACAAGGCCGAAAAGCCCGGAGACACACGCCCATGGACCGCTGGACCGAGATCGCCCTGCTCGTGCAGATCGCCGACGCAGGCAGCCTGAGCCGCGCGGCCGAGGCGCTGGGCCTGTCGAACGCCGCGGCCAGCCGCCACCTGAGCGCGCTCGAGGCCCGGCTGGGCGCACGGCTGGTGGAGCGCAACACGCGCCGCCTGTACCTCACCGACACCGGCCGCGAGTTCTGCGGCCGCGCACGGACCATCCTGGCCGACCTTTCGGACGCGGAATCGACGGTGAACGCCACCGCGCTGAACCCGACCGGCGTGCTGCGCGTGACGGCGTCCCTTTCTTTCTCGATCCACCACATCGCGCCGCTGCTGCGCGAGTACACGCAGCGCTACCCGGGCGTGACGGTGCACGTGGAGGCGGCCAACCGCTACTTCGACCTGATCGACAACAACATCGACGTGGCGATCCGCACGCGCGAGTACGAGCCCGACTCGAACGTGACGATCCGCCGGCTGGGCGAGACGCGGCGCATCCTGGCGGCGTCGCCGCGCTACTTTGCGCAGCACGGGTTTCCGAAGACGCTGGACGAGCTCGCGCAGCACAAGCTGCTGATCTACACCCACGCCAACAACCCGAACGAGCTACGCTTCAGCCGCGCGGGCGAGACCCGCACGGTGTCGGTCACCGGGCTGCTGGAGTCGAACGACGGCCAGGTGCTGCGCGCCGCCGCGCTCGACGGCATGGGCATCCTGGTGCAGCCGACCTACATCGTCTACGACGACATCGTGGCCGGCCGGCTGGTGCCCACGCTGGACGACTGGGACCTGCCGCACCTGACCATCAACCTGGCCTACCCGAGCCGCAAGCACCTGTCGGCCAAGGTGCGCAGCTTCATCGACTTCATGGCGGCGCATTTCCAGAAGATGGACTACGAACGCAAATGGACCGGCCACTTCGGCAGCCACTGAGCGCGCCAGGCGGCCTTTGCGCCAAAACATGTGCGTAAACGCACATCCCGCATTGCGGCAGCTGCGCACACTGGAAGCGCAACCGCCGCATTCCGTGGCGGACCCTTCCCGTTTCCAAGGATCTGCCATGAACACCCAGGCTGTAGCCGCCAACACCCCGCGTGCGCCGATCGCATCGTCGCTGTCCGCCCTGTCCCCGACCAACACCGACGACGCCGGCAAGCTGGTGATCCGCCTGACGGTCGGCTTCCTGGTGCTGCTGCACGGCATCTTCAAGCTGTCGGCCGGCGTGGGCTTCATCGGCGGCATGCTGGCCAAGGCCGGGCTGCCGGGCGGGCTGGCCTACCTGGTGTACGTGGGCGAGATCGTCGCGCCGCTGCTGATGATTGCCGGCGTCTTCACCCGCGCCGCCGCAGCGGTGGTGGTCATCAACATGCTGGTGGCCTTCGGCCTGGTGCACATGGCCGACCTGTTCGCGCTGGGCAAGCAAGGCGGCTGGGCGCTGGAACTGCAGGGCCTGTACCTGTTCGGCGCGCTGACCGTGGTGCTGCTGGGCGCGGGGCGCTTCAGCATCGGCGGGCGCAACGGCCGCTACAACTGAGCTGCCACTGAGCGCCTTGCGGCTCAGCCGGCGTCACCCCTGACCTGCGAGACCATCAGCTCCAGGCGGGCCACGTCGGCCACCAGCAGGGCCTTGTCGTCCTTGCGCAGCACGCCGCTGCGCACCAGCACGTTGAGCTCGCGGGTCACCTGCTCGCGGTTGGTGCTGATCTGGCTGGCCAGCGCCGCGTGCTTGGGCGCCGGCGCCAGCCGGGCCTGGTTGCCTTCGATGCCCGCAGCACGGGCCAGGCGCAGCAGCTCGGCATGCAGCCGGTTCTGCACGCCCAGGGTGCTCAGGTCGATCACCCGTTCGGACAGCTGGCGCACCAGCGAGGCCAGCCGCTGCATCACCCGCTCGGCCACCAGCGGCTCGTCGCGCAGCAGGGCCATGAAGGCAGCGCGGTCCAGGCTGGCCACCACGCTGGGCTCCAGCGTGACCACGTCGGCGGAGCGCGGGCCGCCGTCGATGGCGGCGATGTCGCCGAAATGCTCGCCGGCCTCGGAGTCGCGGAAGGTCACCTGCCGGCCGTTGGCCGAATAGGTCGTCACCCGCACCCGGCCCGAGACCAGCAGGAACACCTCGCCCTGCTGCTCGGCACGCAGCAGCAAGGGCTTGCCCGCCTCCACGCTGTGCCACAGGCACTGCTGGGCCAGCAGGTCCAGGCGCCGGTCGGGCAGGCCCTGGAGCAGCGCGACGTGGCGCAGCGCGAGGCTGGAGCGCGGAGCCGCGGAAGAAGAAGAGGGTTCGGGTTCGGGTTTGGCCATGCCGGGGGTCGGTGGGGGCGCGCGCATTATGCTCGGGTGCCGTTTCGAACCCGTTCATGGACAGACGTTCCCACCCCTCCCTTTTTTCGCTGAGAACGCCCACACGGCGCAATCTCCGCTGGGTGAGCGGCCTGGTGCTGATGGCCTACATCACGTTCCACCTGCTGAACCATGCGCTGGGCATCTATTCGTTCGCCGCGGCCGAGACGGTGCTGCGCGGCGTGCAGAAGTTCTGGCACAGCCTGCCCGGTACCGCGCTGCTGTACGGCGCGGCCGCCACGCACCTGGCGCTGGCCGTCGTCGCGCTGTGGGAGCGCCGCACGCTGCGCATGCCGCCGCTCGAAGGCCTGCGCGTGCTGCTGGGCTTCGCGCTGCCGCTGCTGCTGGCCACGCACCTCACGGCCATGCGCGGCGCCTACCTGGCCTACGGCATCGAAGGCTCTTACGTGCGCGTGGTCTGGGGCCTGTGGGACTGGCAGGGCGCCGCCGCGCAGCTCGGCATGATGCTCGCGGCCTGGGCGCACGGCTGCCTGGGCCTGCACTTCGCGCTGCGGGTGCAGCCGGCGTACCGGCGCTTCTCGCACCTGCTGCTGGCCGTGGCGGTGGTGTTGCCGCTGGCGGCGGCGATGGGCTTCGTGTCGATGGGGCGCGAGTTCCAGTGGGCCGGCGTGCCGCCGGTCGTGCTGCCGACGCCCGAGCAGGGCCAGGCGCTGAACACGGCTGAAAGCTACATCAAGTGGATCTACGGCATGGCGCTGCTCGCCCTGCTGGCCGCACGCTGGGGGCGCAACGGGTTCGCGCGCTGGACGCGCCAGCCCTCGGTCACGCTGCGCTACCCCGGCCGCACGGTGCAGGTGCCGCGCGGCTGGAGCGTGCTGGAGGCGAGCCGCTCGCACGGCATCGACCATGTGTCGATCTGCGGCGGGCGGGCGCGCTGCTCCACCTGCCGCGTGCGCGTGGCCGGCCCGGCAGAGCACATCGGCGAGCCGGGCCGCGACGAGCAGCGCACGCTGGAGCGCGTGCGCGCACCGGGCGACGTGCGCCTGGCCTGCCAGCTGCGCCCGCGCGGCGACATCGAGGTGACGCCGCTGTTCGCGCCGCGGCCCCACGAAGGCCGGCCCGCGCCGGTGGGCAACTTCGGCCGCGAGCGCGACGTGGCGATCCTGTTCGTCGACCTGCGGCGCTGGTCGGGCCTGTCGGAGCGGCAATGGCCCTTCGACCTGGCCTATGTGCTCGACCGCTACTTCGCCACCGTGGGCGCCGCCGTGCGCGAGAGCGGCGGCGTGCCCAACCAGTTCATCGGCGACAGCGTGATGGCGATCTTCGGGCTCGAGGGCGACCTGCCCACGGCCTGCCGGCAGGCGCTGCGCGCCACCGAGTTGATCGGCGAGCGCATGGACGCATGGAGCGAAGGCTTCGAGGCCCAGTTCGGCCAGCGGCTGGAGTTCGGCATGGGCCTGCACGCGGGCCGCGCGGCGGTGGGTGAAGTGGGCTACCTCGAAACCACCACCTTCACCGCCATCGGCGAAGTGGTGAACACCGCGAGCCGGCTGCAGGACCACTCGAAGATGGCTGCATCGCGGCTCGTCGTGTCGCTGTTTGCCGCCGAGCAGGCAGGCGTGGCCGGGTCGATGGGCACGCCCGAAATGCTTGCCGTGCGCGGCCGCTCCGAACCCCTCCCGGTGCTGTACCCACCGCAGGCGCCAGTCCCCCGGTAATCGCCGAAAGCGGTGCGCAAACGCACATCGCCAACCACGATGCGGTTTCACACTGCATACCGTGGCAACGACGAATGTCCGCCGCCCACAGAGACAACCAAGGGACTCTCACCATGAACACCAAGCAACTCATCGCCATCTCCGCCGCCGCCCTCGCCATGCTGGGTGCGGCCGGTGCACACGCCGAGACCTACGAAGGCGTGCACGCCGTCACCTCGTACGCCAGCCGCGCCGACGTGCAGGCCGAAGCCGTGGCCGCCGCGCGCACCGGCAACCCCTATTCGGACAGCGCCGCCGAAGGCACCGTGGCCGTCAACTCCACGCTCGAGCGCAGCGCCGTGCGCGAGCAGGCCGTGGCCGCTGCCCACAACCCGCTGCAAAGCCTGGACCGCCGCGCGTTCTACCGCGACCAGGTGCCCTCGGCCTACAACAAGCCGACGGTGTCGTTCACGCGCCAGGCCGGCCTGTAAAACGCCACGCGGCCCTGCCGCGAATCAGGGCCGCACACCCTCCCAGGCGTTCTGCAGCAAGGCACGGATCGCATCGCGCGCCAGAGGGCGCGGGTTGGGATACTGCTTCTGCAGCGCATGCGCGCAGGCCAGGTCGAGGTCCGATTCCTTCATGCCGATGTCGCGCAGCGCGACCGGCGCGCCGTTGTCGCGTGCCAGGTCGTACACAGCCTGCGCGGCGCTGCTTCCGCCCAGCGCCTTCACGATGCGGGCCATCGCATGCGGCGCCGCCTCGGCGTTGTAGGCCAGCGCATGCGGCAGCACGATGGTGTGCGTCTCGGCATGCGGCAGGTTGAAGCTGCCGCCCAGCGTATGGCACAGCTTGTGGTGCAGCGCCATGCCCACGTTGCCGAGCACCGTGCCGCACAGCCAGGCGCCGTAGAGCGCGTCGCTGCGCGCGCCCAGGTCCTTGGGCGTGGCGCGGATGGCGGGCAGTGCGCGGCCCAGCGCGGCAATGCCTTCCTGCGCCATCAGGTCCATGACCGGGTTCGAATCGACCGCGTAGAGCCCTTCGGCTGCGTGCGCGATGGCGTTGATGCCGCTGGTCACGCTCATGCCCACGGGCAGCGTCAACGACAGCTCGGGGTCGTAGATCACGGTGCGCGGCAGCACCTTGAAATCTTTTCCCGTCTTCTTCATGCCGGCCTCGGTGATGCCGTAGATCGGCGTCATCTCCGAGCCCGCGTAGGTGGTCGGAATGGCCAGGATCGGCAGGCCCGAGTCGAGCGCAATGGCCTTGCCCAGCCCGGTGGTCGAGCCGCCGCCGATGGCCACGGCACAGTCGGCGCCCAGGCGCTGCGCCACCTCGCGGGCTTCACGCGCGGTCTCGATGGGTACGTGCATCACCGCGCGGTCGAACACGCCGGCCGCGTGCGCGCCCAGCATGTCGGCGATGCGCTCGGCCTGCGGCCGCTGCTCGGGCGTGGACAGCACCAGCGCACGCCGCGCGCCCAGCGCGTCAATCTCGCGCGCCAGGTGCTGCAGCGACCCGGCACCGAACACCACCCGCTGGGGAACGCTGTTGTAGATGAAGGGCTGGAGCGGCATGGTGCTGTCTTTCTGCGGGGGAATCGTGCGTCCACGCGAGTGTTCACGCGCGCACGGTCCCGTTCAACCCCACGGGCGGAAAGGAGTTTTCCGTTCAGCGGGCTGAGCCTGGGCGAACGGGTTTGCCTTCAAGCGGCGCGACCTGCACCGTGCAAGCCTGGCGGCTTTCGGTGATGGCGAAGCACACCGGCAGGAAGCGCTCGATCACCGCGCAGTTGGTGCGCGTGTGCTCCGTCACCTCGCTGCAGGTGAAGGCGCAGGCCTTCTGCCCCTGCCACGCGGCAAGCGCCAGCAGCAGCGCCAGCTGATCGGCCAGGTGCGGACCGACCGCCGCCTCGCTCTTCTGGTATTCGCGCAGCTCCTTCACCAGCCCGTGCGCCACCTGCTCGGCGCTCAGTGCCTTCTCGCCGAAGGCCGTGAACACCTCGGTGACGTGCTCATAGGCCAGCGTGGCCAGCAGCGCATTGCCCGGGCCCTCGTTCTGCCTCGCCGTGCCGAAGCGCAGCTGCTCGCCCGACCAGCCCATCGCACTGCCCAGCGTGTCGAGCTCGCGCGTCGGCACGTGGCGCGGCAGGCCGGGGGCCAGGCATTCCGCGTAGCCGGACTGGTGCGCGCCGCGCGCCATCAGGTCGAAGGGCTGCAGCGCGCCGGCCGCCGGCACGATGAGCGCGTCGACCTCGCCGCCACCGGCTGGATAGAAACCGCAGCGGCGCAGCGTCAGCTGCAGGTCCGCGCCCAGGCGGCGCACCAGCGGCACAAAAGCGCGCTCCAGGAAATGAAAGGGTGGCGCCATCGGGTTGTGCGTGCCGCCGCTCAGGTGCACCGTGCTTGGCGTACCGGCCAGCAGCAGAGGCGGCAGCACCGTCTGCAGCACCAGCATGCAGCTGCCCGCGCTGGCGATCGCAAAGCGGTACTCGCCCGCGCGCACCGGGCCGGGCACGAAGCGCAGCGACTGCGAGCCGAGCTCGGCTCCGTCGACCTGCGCACCGCTGATGGCCGCGGCGGCGTTCACGCAGGCCAGGTGCTGGCGCATGAGGCCGGGCTTGGCGCGGCCCGCGCGGATCTTCTCGATCGACAGCGGCTGGCCCGTGGCCACCGACAGCGCGAGGCTGGTGCGCAGGATCTGGCCGCCGCCCTCGCCTTGCGAGCCGTCGAGCTCGATCATGCGCGGCCTCCTTCGCCTGCAACCGTTGCCCTTGCCCCCGCCGCCGCATCGAAGCGCAGCACCGTCTCGCAAAGGAATGCATCCAGCCCCGAACCGTCGGCCGACGGCAGCGGCGTCACCGGCTCGGCCGCGTTGGCCGCCAGCTCGGACTCGATGAACGCATGGATGCCGGGCCAGCGCGGGCTGGTCGCGGCTTCGCCGGCGCGCATCTTCACCTCGAGCAGCGCGTTGATCTCGTCGATCAGCGCGGCGTCGCGCACCGCATCGAGCGTGCCCTGCGCCAGGTCGGCGAAGCGCATCGGCGGCACGCCGGGCTGTGCGCGGATCCAGCGCGCGGCCAGCAGCGGGCGCAGCACGTAGAGGTACTTCTTGTAGCGCACCTCGTCGGCCTGCAGGTGCTCGCGAAAGTTCTTCTTCGCCATCGAGGCGTAGTGGTGCCAGCCGCGCGCGTTGGAAAACACCGCCTCCGACAGCGCACGAAAACGCGGCATCGCCACGGCGTCGTCGCGGTACACGATGGGCGAGCGCAGCCATTCGAGCAGCGTCGGGTTCGACTCGCGCATCAGGCCCAGCGCCTTGCGCAGGTCCCAGCCGTTGATGTCGAGGTCGCCGCTGATCGGCACTTCGATCACGTCGCGGCGCGGCTGCACCGTGAGGTACCACGGCAGGCGGTTGACGTAGATGAAGCGCACGTCGTAGTCGCTGTCGGGCGAGGCGAAGCCCCAGCCGCGGCTGCCGGATTCGCAGGCGAAGAGCACGGTGACGTCGTGCTTCGCTTCGATGTCGCGCAGGTTGTCCATGATCTGCGCGCGCATGGCGGGCGCTATCGGGTGGTCGGAGCGCAGGAATTCTTCGGTGTTGTTCATTGGTCTTCTCCCTTCTTCGTTTTTTCTTCTTGCGCACGCGCCACGGTCACCGTGCCGGCACTGTCAAGCGCAAATACATCCAGGTCGTTGGCCAGGAACGCATGGCCGCGGTAGTGCGCCTGCGTCTCGGCCATCAGCGCCGCCATGCCTTCGTCGTTCTGGTGGCGCGCGCTGAAATGCGTGAGCACCAGGTTCGGCACGCCGGCGGCCTGCGCGGCTTCGGCCAGCAGGCGCGCCGAGCTGTGCATCGGGCCGGGGCCGACCTTGTCGAGCACGTCCTGCGTGTAGGTGGCCTCGTGCACCAGCAGTTGCGCGCCCTGGCAGGCGTCGTGCAGCAGCGCGGGCGCGGCGTTGTCGCCGCCCAGCACGGCGGCCGCGGTGTCGACCTGCGTCTCGGCAAAGTCGGCACTGCGCAGCAGCTTGCCGTTGAACGGCACATCCTCCCCGGTCTGCAGCGCGCGCCACGCGGGGCCGGGCGGCAGGCCGGTGGCCTTGAGCGCTTCGGCCTTCAACCGCGCGCGACGGGTCTGCACCTGCACGCGGTAGGCGTGGCTGGGCACGCGGTGGCGCAGCACATGCCGCTCGATGCGCACGCCGGGCGCCTCGTACACCAGCGCCTGGTCTTCGACGTCCACGTGCTCCACCTCGTACGGCAGGTGCAGGTCGGTCAACGCGCGCGTGGCCTGGAACCACTGCCACACGGGCAGCGGCGCGATCAGCTTCAGCGGGCGGGTGCGCTTGCCCATGCCCGCGCTCGCGAGCAGGCCCGGCAGGCCGTAGCAATGGTCGCCGTGCACATGCGTGATGCAGACGGCGGCCATGTCGTGCAGGGACAGCGGCGTCTGCAGCAGACGGTGCTGCGTGCCTTCGCCGCAGTCGACGAGGAACCAGTCGGCGCCGAGCACGGTTTGAACGGCGAGTCCGGACACGTTGCGGTGCCGCGTGGGGGTGCCTGAAGAGGTTCCCAGAAAAGTCAGTTTCATCATCACGTCGATCACTCCCTGCGCATCAGCGCGCTTGCGGCGGCGTCTGCGGCGACGCGCTCCCAACCAAAGTATCGGCGACCGCCTTGCGGGCGGTTCGCCATCAGTGCACGGAGCTTTTCAAGCTGCGCTTCGCCACCCCAGCGCGCCATCGTCTGGATCGCCACGACACGCAGGCTCCACCATTTGCTTTGCAGCGCCGCATCGACTTCGGCCAACGCTTGCGCGCAGGGCTTCATGTCGCCCAGCACGCGCAGGCGATCGGTCTGCTCGCCCAGAAGGTTCGCGCCCGGTCCCGCATTGCGCAAGCGCGCGCGGCGCTCGCGGCGGCAAGCCAGGCAGCGCACGGCGCGGCTGTCGATGGGGCCGTGCACCGTCTCGTACCACCACTTCTGCTGCTTGGCGGTCCACACTTCTTCAGCGCCGCAATCGCGGCAGGTGAAGGGGCGCGCGAGGTAAGACGCCGGCAGCGGCCCGCAGGTGTTGTTGTACCTCTGCAGCACGGACCGGTCCGCGGGCTCGCTGTTCGATTCATCACCGTGCGACCAGGGCTTCAAGGCGCCTTGCGCACAGCGCCGCGCAGTCAGCGTGGCAGCGCGCTGCAGGCGATGCGCCTTGATTTCGGCGCGCCGCTGCTTGTTGCTTTTCATTTTTTTTCAACCTCCGTCGACCAGCGCTGCGAAGGCGGCCCCAACGACTCACCCCTTCGGCAGCGCCTTCACTTTCAAATGGCGGCACCAGGCCGTCATCGTCACCCCTTCACGCACACCACCTGCTTGAGCGTGTAAACCACCTCCACCAGGTCCTGCTGCGCCGCCATCACCGCGTCGATGTCCTTGTAGGCCATCGGAATTTCGTCGATCACCTCGGCGTCCTTGCGGCACTCCACGCCTTCGGTCGCGGCGATCTGGTCGGCGATGGTGAAGAGCTTCTTCGCCTTGGTACGGCTCATCTTTCGACCGGCGCCGTGGCTGCAGCTCATGAAGCTCTCGGGGTTGCCCTTGCCGCGCACGATGTAGCTCTTCGCGCCCATGCTGCCGGGAATGATCCCCAGCTCGCCGGCCTTCGCACTCACCGCGCCCTTGCGGGTGACGAGCACGTCTTGCCCGAAGTGCGTTTCGCGGCTCACATAGTTGTGGTGGCAGTTCACCGCGTCCACGTGCGCCTCGAAGGGCTTGACGATCACCTTGCGCGCGGCCGCGACCACGCGCTGCATCATCACTTCGCGGTTGGCGCGCGCGAACTTCTGGGCCCAGCCCACCGCGCGCACATAGTCGCCGAAGTACTTGGCGCCCTCCTCGAAGTACGCCAGGTCCTGGTCGGGCAGGTTGCGCTGGTGCAGCTCGGCGTCCTTCTTCGCGAGTTCGATGAAGTGCGTGCCGATGGCGTTGCCCACGCCGCGCGACCCCGAGTGCAGCATGAACCACACGGCGCCCGCCTCGTCCAGGCACACCTCGATGAAGTGGTTGCCGGTGCCCAGCGTTCCCAGGTGCTTGTGGTTGTTGGTGTTCTTGATGCGCGGGTAGTCCTCGCAGATCAAGTCGAACTCATCCACCAGCTTGGCCCAGGCGGCGTCGGTTTCGTCGGGCGGCGTTTCCCACGCGCCCTTGTCGCGGCCCATGCGCTTGGGGTTCGATCCGTGCGGCACGGCCTTCTCGATCGCCGAACGCAGCGGGCCCAGGTTGTCGGGCAGGTCGCGGGCGTTGAGCGTGGTCTTGCAGGCCATCATTCCGCAGCCGATGTCCACGCCCACTGCGGCGGGAATGATCGCCTTGAAGGTCGGGATCACCGAGCCCACGGTCGCACCGATGCCGTAGTGCACGTCGGGCATGGCCGCGATGTGCTTGAACACGATGGGCAGGCGGGCGGCGTTTTCCAGCTGCTTCTGCGCTTCGTCTTCCACGGGCACGCCGTTCGTCCACATCTTCACGGGGACGCCGTTGGGTACTTCGTGCAGTTTGTAGTTCTGTTCCATTTCTTTTTTTCTCTCTCTTTTCTGTCTTGTCTTGTTCGTTTGCTACTTGTAGAAATCCTGCGGCCGCTTCTTGAATGCCGCGATGAGCACCTCGTAGGCACGAAGCGGAAAGTCGTGCTCCACCCACCGCTCGCGATACGTCTCGGGCCCGCACTCCACATAGATGCGCTCCAGAATCGCATGGATGTTGCGCACCAAGTCCACACGCCGGACGAAGCCGCTTGCCAGCACCTTGTAGTTGTCGGCGGCGGTCATTTCCCAGCTCGCCCAATCGTGGTAGCTGCGCAGCTCGAAGCTCAGGTCGTCCTTGTCGCCCGTCACCACCAGCTGCACTTCACCAGGCTCGTCCATGAATACCGCCGTGGCGCTTTGCGCGCCCTTCACCAGCTCGACCCCCATGCGCGCGAGGTCGCCCAGCGAATCGTGCAGGTACGACACCGCGAACGCCATCGTTTCGGCGTCGTCACGAAAACTGAACGTGGCCCAGCCGGTGCCGCTCAGCACGTAGCCGATCCGTTCCTGGGTGCGATCTTCTTCCAACATGATCTTCTTTCTATCTGACAACAACGGCGTTCACTGACTTGGTGGACACGGCGGGATTCGAACCCGCATCAATACGGCGACCATGGTTCTTGAGTCCGATGGCCCAGTCGACGATTGGAAACGCGCGCCAGTGACAGACCCGTCATCGGAGCCAGCACCTGCATCCTCAACCGTACTCGTCAACCGACTTTCCCGCCGCATCCGGTGCTACCCGGACTGCGGACATGACAACAACATTTTTCGCAGTGGCGCTCCCTTCGGTGCCTGCGTGCCCGTATCTCTTTTCTCTATCGTTCAGGCCCCATTCGGGCGCAGCGTCACCAGCCCGTTGAGCACCTGGTCCAACCCGCCGATCACCGAGATCTTGTCGATGCGCTCGGCCACGCGTTCCAGCGTCTCGAGTTCTTTCATCCGCAATGCGACGGGGTTGCCCTCCATCACCTTGGCGGTGTTCAGCAGCGAGCGCGTGGCCGAAGTTTCCTCACGGCGGCGGATCACGTTGGCCTGGGCCGACTTCTCCGCCTCCACCACCTGGGCGAGGATGGTCTTCATCTCGCCGGGCAAGATGATGTCCTTCACGCCGACGCTCTCCAGCGAGATGCCCGAACCCTCCAGCCGCTCGCGCACCTGCGCCAGTACCGTCTGGTCGATGGCCGCCTTGTTCTCCAGCAGCGCGTCGAGCGTTTGTTCGCCCACTGCGGCACGCAGGCCGAACTGCAGTTCGCGGTACACATGCTCGGCCGGCTTGGACATCTGCGCCATCGCCTGCCGCACATCGAGGAAGCGCCACACCGCCGACAGGTTCAGCCGCAGCCCCACCTTGTCGCGGGTGAGTATTTCCTGGCCGCTCACCTCGGCGATCTGCGAACGCAGGTCCACAGAAGTCACCGACACCTGACGATTGAAGCGCCAGAAACCGTGGTTACCCGGCGGCAGCATCGCCTGCATCTGCCCTTCGAGCGTCAGCACGCCTGCATGGAACTCGGGCACCTGCACCAGTAGCACGCCTTCGAGCCCCTGCACCGCACGCGGACGCAGGGCCACGCTCTGCAGCTTGGCCAGCAGCTCGGCCGGCAGGCGCGCATCGGCGGCCAGGTCGATCACTTCGACGCGCTGCTCGCGCAGTCCGCGCCAGTAGAGCTTGCGCGTGGCGGGCGGCAGGATCTGCACCAGCACGCCGTCTTCATGGCGCAGGCCGACCTGGTTTTCGCCGAGCGACACCTGCACGAACTCGCGCTCCACCAGTTCGGGCTCGCGCGCCAGGAAGTAGTCGGTGAGCTCGTGCTCGAACACCGGCTCGGCGAGCGAGAAGCGCTCCAGCTTCAAGGTGTCGAAGCCCGCGAACACGCGGTGCTTGCCCGGACCGAGCAGTTTCTCGAAGTCGCCATTGCGCAGCAGCAGCGCGCGTTCGTTCTTCTTGATGGTGTATTGGTCGAAACCCAGCATTTTTTCTCTCCCGTTCGTTGTTCGTTGTCGGTTATTCGGTTCGTTCAGTCATTCAATCCAGGCCCTCGAAAGGGCAGGCGGCGGGCACAGCGGGAGGCCAGGCTGTCGTGCAGCGGTCGCGCGGCTTGGCAAGTGCCTCCCGGCGTTGCGTGTGCAACGCCGTCACCTCCCATCGCCGCGCGATGACTGCACGCAGTTCCTTGCCGCACATGCGGTGCGCAAGCCGCCTGCGCTTGGCACGGTGTTGCGTGCCCGCAGGGCCTCGTTGCCCTGCACCGCACGCTCCGGTGTGCCGGGGCGGGGGGCTTTCGCCCCGTCAGATGGCGGTGCACGCACCGCCGGGTTTTTTGCGGGAATCGAACCCGCAACGCCATGTGGTTAGCACGGTGCTCAACCATGAGCAGAACTGAATCAAGTTCAGTCGCCAGCCAGTTCAACAGCGGCATACCGCGGACCCAAGACAGGATCTGATCTGCGGCACCGGGCCGCTTTCATGCGGCACCTGCGAGCGGATGAACTGCATCCGGACGAATCACCTATTGCAGCAGGTGTGCCAGGCCTGGGGCGACGGCAACGAAATTTCGTCCGATGTGATGCAAGTTGTTGATGCACATGGGTAATTTTCTTTTCTTCCACGCTCCATCAACTCACCTCACCTGGTACTATTTCCAGAATTTCTATAAATTCAGCTAGTTTTATATCCATGAAGCCAATCGTCGTCATCGGCTTTCTAGGCACCCAGCTCGATGCCGGCCAAGGCGCGGGCCGCTGGAACAAGTGGCGTCCCACCGTCTCGCTCGCCCAGCACGAGGACATGGTCGTCTCGCGCATGGAGTTGCTCTACACGCTGCGCCACAAGGCGCTGGCCGAGGTGGTGAAGGCCGACATCGTCTCGGTGTCGCCCGAGACCACCGTCAACCTCGTGCCCTTCGACCTGGCCGACCCCTGGGACTTCGGCGAGGTCTACACGCGCCTGTACGACTGGGCGCGCGCCTACCCCTTCGACATCGAGCGCGAGCAGTACTGGACGCACATCACCACCGGCACGCACGTGGCGCAGATCTGCATGTTCCTGCTGTCGGAATCGCGCGTGGTGCCGGGCGTGCTCGCGCAGACCTCGCCGCCGAAGCGCCAGCGCGAAGGTGAGGCCGGCAAGTGCACGCTGATCGACCTCGACCTGTCGCGCTACGACGTGATCGCGCAGCGCTTCGGCGCGGAGCAGCGCGATGCGGTCGCCTTCCTCAAGAGCGGCATCGCCACGCGCAACGTGCGCTTCAACACGCTGATCGACGAAATCGAGCATGTGGCCGTGCGCTCGCGCGCGCCGATATTGCTGGTGGGGCCGACGGGCGCGGGCAAGTCCTTCCTGGCGCGGCGCATGTTTGAGCTGAAGCAGGCGCGCCACCAGATGAGCGGGCCGTTCGTGGAGGTGAACTGCGCCACGCTGCGCGGCGACGGCGCGGCCTCCACCCTGTTCGGCCACAAGAAGGGTTCGTTCACCGGCGCGGCCAGCGACCGGCCCGGGCTGCTGCGCACGGCTCACCAGGGCGCCCTGTTCCTCGACGAAATCGGCGAGCTCGGGGCCGACGAGCAGGCGATGCTGCTGAAGGCCATCGAAGAAAAGCGCTTCTTCCCCGTGGGCGCCGACAAGGAGGTGGAAAGCGACTTCCAGCTGATCGCCGGCACCAACCGCGACCTGCGCAGCGACGTGGCGCAAGGGCGCTTTCGCGAAGACCTGTTCGCGCGCATCAACCTGTGGACCTACGACCTGCCCGGCCTCGCGCAGCGGCCCGAGGACATCGAGCCCAACATCGACCACCTGCTGGCCCTGCACGCCGCACAGAACCACCGCGTGGTGCGCTTCAACGCCGAGGCGCGCGCGGCCTACCTGCGCTTTGCGCAGAGCGGCGAGGCGCTGTGGAGCGGCAACTTCCGCGACCTGTCGGCCAGCGTGACGCGGTTGGCCACGCTGGCCGACGGCGGGCGCATTCCGGTGGCGCTGGTGGAGGCGGAGATCGCGCGGCTGCGCTGGCTGTGGAAGCGCGAAGGGCCGGCGGCCGCGCAAGGCGGCGATGGCGATGTCGACCTGGACGCATTGCTCGGCGAGGAGCGCAGCGCCGCGCTCGACCTGTTCGACCGGCTGCAGCTCGAGGCGGTGGTGCGCGTGTGCCGGCAGTCGCGCAGCCTGAGCGATGCGGGCCGCCAACTCTTCCAGGCTTCGCGCGCCCAGCGCAGCGTGGTCAACGATGCGGACCGGCTGCGCAAGTACCTCGTCAAGCACGGGCTCGACTGGAACCAGGTCGGCCGCTGATAGATTCGGCGCTCCATACCGACCAGACAGACATTCAAGGGGAGAGCCGGATCGATGACACGCGTGCGTGAAATGAAGAGAACTTTGGTGTCTGCGTGCGTTGCGCTGACGCTCGCCGCGAGCGCCCAGGCCGCCCCGCTGCGCTCGGGCCTGTACGAAGGCCTGATGCTGGCCGTCGACGAAAGCGGTGCCGTCAGCGGCAGCTTCGCGCAGCAAGGCAGTTGCACCTTCCAGATCGCGGGCCGCGCAAGCTCCAAGGGCACGGCCGTGGTCCGCACGCTCGGCGATACCCCTGACCTGCCTGCCCTGGAAGGCCGGCTGTACGCCGGCGCCGACAGCGTCAGCCTCGCCCTGCCGGGCGGCCAGCAATTGCCGGGCTGCGGCAACGTGCTGCCGCCGTTGATCGACAAGGGCCTGGAGCTGGACCTCACGCAGAAGGGCACGTGGACCCGGCTGGTGAGCGTGGCCGTGCAGAAGACTCCTCTGCGCAAGACGCCCGCCGACGCGGGGCGTGCCTATGTGGTTCGCGGCGATGTGCTGGGCGTCGTCTCCGAGCGGGCGGACCTGCTCGAAGTCGCTTTCGTGAACGGGCAAGGCCGCGTGGTTCGCGGCTGGATCGCCACCAAGGATGCGAAAGCGCTGGGCGCGCCGTAGCGCTGACTAGATATCCTCTGCCCCCATGGCCATCTCCGCATTCGTCGTGAAAGTGCCCGCGGCCGAGCCGCTGGCCGGGGACCTGCGACGCCGCTTCGACGCCACCGTGGCGCTGGGGGTGCCGGCGCACATCACGGCGCTGGTGCCGTTCATGGACCCTTCTCTCATCACCGCCGACGTGCTCGAGCGCGCCGGGCGCGCGCTGCAACGCACGCCGTCGTTCGCGTTCTCTCTGGGCAGGGTCGGGCGCTTCCCCGAGACCGCGTACCTGGCGCCGGAGCCGGCCGCGCCCTTCGTCGCCATGACGCTGGCGCTGGTGACGGCCTTTCCCGGCTTCCTGCCCTATGGCGGCGAACATGACGGCGTGATTCCGCATCTCTCCGTGGCCCATGGCGATGCGCGCCATGCGGAGGAAGCGGCTGTCGAACTGCAGGCACGGCTGCGTGCATCGGGCGCCGTGCACGCGATGTGCACCGAAGTCACGCTCATCGAAAACTCCAGCGGCCGCTGGCAAGACATGCATGTCTTCCAGCTGCCCGCAGCCACTCCCTGACGCATGCGCAACGTTCTCTTCATCTGCAGCCGCAACCAATGGCGCAGCCCCACCGCCGAACAGCTGTGGCGCCGGCATCCGCTGGTCGCGGCACGCTCGGCGGGCACCAGCCCGAACGCGCGGCACAGGGTGTCGCTCGACGACATCGCGTGGGCCGACGTGATCCTCGTGATGGAAGAAAAACACAAGTCGCGGCTCGTGGCCGAGTTCACGCGAATGCTCGAAGGCAAGCCGATCCATGTGCTCGATATTCCGGACGCGTACCGGTACATGGATGCGGAGCTGGTCGAGGAGCTGCAGCGCTCGGTGCCGTCCATTCTTGGAATCGACTGAAGCCATGCCAGAGATCTACATCAGCACCGACGTCGAATCCGACGGCCCCATTCCCGGCCCGCACTCGATGCTCAGCTTCGGCTCGGCCGCCTACACCGCCGACAAGCGACTGGTCTCCACCTTCAGCGCCAACCTGCACACCCTGCCCGGCGCCGAGGCCGACCCCAAGACCGCCGCGTGGTGGCAGACCCAGCCCGAGGCCTGGGCCGCCTGCCGCACCGACCTGCAAGACCCCGCGCACGCCATGAAGGCCTACGTGGCCTGGCTCAAGGGCCTGCCCGCGGCACCCGACGCTCCCAGGCCGCGGCCGGTGTTCGTGGCGTATCCGGCGGGCTTCGACTTCCTGTTCGTCTACTGGTACCTGATGCGCTTCGCGGGCGAGAGCCCGTTCAGCCATTCGGCGCTGGACGTGAAGTCCTTCGCCATGGCCATGCTCAGGCTCGACTACCGCGACAGCACCAAGCGCGCGATGCCGCGCCGCTGGTTCGACAAGATGCCGCACACGCACGTGGCGCTGGACGACGCCATCGAGCAAGGGGCGCTCTTTTGCAACATGCTCGCAGAGAACCGCGCAACCGCCGCGGGCACGAAGCCATGACGGGCGGCACGGTGCGCCGCTGGTGCGGCAAGCTCGCGCTGTGCACGCTGCCGCTGCTGCTGGCGGGCTGCGTGCAGTCGATGTTCTATTACCCCGACGACGTGCGCTACGAAACGCCCGACGCGCTCGGCGTGCGCTACGAGATCGTGCAGTTCAACAGCGCCGACGGCACGCGCCTGAGCGGCTGGTTCCTGCCCGCGGAGGGCCGCACGAACCCGAAGGAGGCCAGGGGCACCGTCGTGCACTTCCACGGCAATGCGCAGAACATGAGCACGCACTGGCGCTTCGTGGCCTGGCTGCCGAAGCAGGACTACAACGTGCTGGTGTTCGACTACCGCGGCTACGGCCAGTCCGAAGGCAAGCCCGAACCCAAGGGCGTGTTCGAAGACGCCAACGCTGCGCTGAACTACGTGCGCACGCGCAGCGACGTCGACCCCGACCGGCTCTTCGTCTTCGGCCAGAGCCTGGGCGGCACCAACGCGATTGCGGTGGTGGGCTCGGGCAACCGCGCGGGCGTGAAGGCGGCGGCCATCGAGTCGACCTTCTATTCGTACTCGTCGATCGCCAACGAAAAGTTCAAGGTCGCCGGCCTGCTCGTGAGCGACACGTACGCGGCGTCGAGGTACGTGGCGGCCGTGTCGCCCATTCCGCTGCTGTTCATCCACGGCACGGCGGACCAGGTGATTCCCGTCGAGCATTCGCGGCGCCTGCTGGCCGATGCGCGCGAGCCCAAGCGGCTGATCGAAGTGCCGGGCGCCGGCCACCTGGAGCCGATGACGGGGCAGCGCTTCGGCCATGCCTACCGCAAGGCGCTGACCGAGTTCTTCGACGCGGCCCTGCACCCCATGCAGCAATGACGATGAAACACTTCGACGAAGCCGCCACCCGCGCCCCGCTGGGCTTCGAGCGGCTGGTGCCCGCCCTGCGCGCGGCCTTCGCGGGCACGGCCCAGGTGCCGCCGCGCCATGTGCACGGCATCGAGACGGCCACGCCAGACGGCACCAGCAAGGGCACCGTGCTCATCATGCCGGCGTGGAGCGACGCGGGCTTCCTGGGCATCAAGACCATCAACATCTTTCCCGGCAACAGCGCGCGCGGCCTGCCCGGCCTGCATGCGACCTACGTGCTGTACGACGCGCACACCGGCGTGCCGCTGGCGATGATGGACGGCAACGAGATCACCGCGCGCCGCACGGCGGCCGCGTCGGCGCTGGGTGCATCGTTTCTCGCGCGGCCGGATGCACGCCGCCTGCTGGTGCTGGGCACCGGCCGCATCGCGCGCATGCTGCCGGCCGCGCATGCGAGCGTGCGGCCCATCGACGAGGTGCGGGTGTGGAACCACCGCCCCGAAGGCGCCGAGACGCTGGCGGCGCAATGGCGCGCCGAGGGCTGGAACGCACGGGCGGTTGCCGGGCCCGACCTGGAAGCGGCCGTGCGCCAGGCCGACATCGTGAGCTGCGCCACGCTGGCCACCGCGCCGCTGGTGCGCGGCGAATGGCTGGCGCCGGGCTCGCACCTGGACCTGATCGGCAGCTTCACGCCCGCCATGCGCGAGGCCGACGCGCAGTGCTTTGCCGGGGCCCGCACCTTCGTCGACACCGACGAGGCGCTGCAGAAGTCCGGCGACCTGCTCGACGCAATGGCGGCCGGCACGCTGCGCGCGCAGGACGTGCAGGGCACGCTGGCCAGCCTGTGCCGGGGGGAGCGCACCGGCCGCGCCAACGACACCGAGCGCACCGTGTTCAAGGCCGTCGGCACCGCGCTGGAAGACCTGGCCGCCGCCACCCTGGTGTGGCAGGCGGGCGACACGGCCTAATCCTTATGGCTTAGCGCCGGGGCGCGAATGCGCCCGCGGAGGGGTTTTTTCCTACATCCGGATACGTCATGTAGCCAATAGCGCCTGTCACATCGCGTGGCTATCGTTGCCTGCAACATCGACAGGGGCCCACCGCATGCTCAGCACCGAACACAAAGCCAACATCCTGCGCAAGGCCGGGTACGCCGTGCCTGCGGTGCCCGGGAGCGTGGACAGCATCTACCAGACGCCCCAATGCTGGGGCAAGGCGATCGAGACGCTCTATGTGGCGTACGCCGCCAGCCGCGCCGCCAAGAGCCTGCGCGACGCCGAAGAAGCGCGGATGCTGGCGATGCTGCAGCTGCGCTCGGCCAAGGCCTACGCCTGAGCCACCTGCGCGATTGACCGGCGCCTGGCCGTGCGCTCAGGGCTTCTTCTGCTTCTCAGGCGCGTCGCCGCTGCCGCCGCGCGACATCTGGCCCGCCTTCATGGCCTCGCGGTTCGCCGCGCGGCGCTTGGCCGATGCGGCACGCCGCTGTTCCCGGGTCATCTTCGGCCCGGTGGTCGCGCGAACCTCGCCCTCCTGCATCTGCGGTCCGCGTGCGGCCGCGGCACCCTCCACGCGGCGCTCCTTGCGCGCCTCGGTGCGCTCCGCGCGCGTGGTGGGCGGCGACGGCATGGCCTTTCCCTGGGACGGGTCCGCTTCGCCGGAAGACTGCGCGGACGCCACCGACACGACCATCATCTGAGCCAGGGCCAGACAGACGGGCACGAGCACTTTTTTCATCGCGATGACCTTTCAGGGAGAGAGTGGCAACGGGGCCGGCGGCATTGTGTTCACTGTCGGGGCGTTCTGTCTACCGCCCCGCGATGCGGCTCAACGGCTGGCTGCGACCAGCAACATCATCGGCCGCTCGCGCTCCTCGGCCAGCGACGGCACTGCGGCGACCTGCTCGTCGCTCGGCCCCCACTCCTGCACATGCTCGATGCGAAAGCCCGTCTTCACCAGCGTGTTCAGCAAGGTGCCCAGCGTGCGGTGTTGCTTGACCACGCCATCGGCCAGCCAGTTCGTCACACGCGGGCCTTCCATCTGGTAGCTGTCGACCGGCCATGACTTGCGCCCCTGCGCATCGACATGCCAGCCCGGCGCTTGCGGCGCCATGAAGACCGGATGCTCGATGGAAAACACCAACCGGCCCGCGGGCACCAGCGCGTCGTGCACCGTGCCCAGCAGGCGCGCCAGATCCTCGATGTAGTGGAACGCGAGCGAGCTGTAGGCAAAGTCGAGCGACTGCGGCGGCAGCGCCAAGGTGTCGAGGTCCGCACGCACATACGAGATGGCACCGTCCGCCCCGAAGGCTTCTGCCTTGGCGAGCATCAGCTGCGACACGTCGAGGCCCAGCACCGACTGCGCCCCCTGCATGCGCGCCCAGCGGCAGAACCAGCCCAAGCCGCAGCCCAGGTCCGCCACGCGCAGGCCCTGCAGCGGCGGCACCAGCGCGCGCAGCGCCGGCCACTCGGGCGCGCCGTCGAGCCCGTGCACCGAGCGCGGCAGTTGCTCGTAGCCCTCGAAGAAGGCGGGCGTGTCGTAGATGTTCTGGGCCATCGATGGGGTCCTTGCCTGCTGGCGGAACCCCATTATTTCAACGGCCCGTTCCGTTTGCCCTTACTTGCTTTGCGCGGACTGCAGCACGGGGTTCTGCATGGTCGAGATGACCTTGCTGTTCACGCGCGAGCCGCCGGTCACGTTCTGGTCGGGTGCCGCGGCCGTGGCCATGGCTTCCTGGTAGACCTGGGCCGGGTCGCGTTGCGACGTGAATGGGTCGGCGCCACGCGAGCCGCGCGTCACGTTCTGGTTGGGCGCGTGGGCCGTGTCGACGGCTTGCTTGTACATGGCTTCCGGGTCGGCCGTGGACGTGAACGGGTCGGCACCGCGCGAACCGCGCGTCACGTTCTGGTTCGGCGCATGCGCTGCGGCGATGGCTTCGGCTTCGACGGCTTCGCGGGTGCGTTGCTGGGCGTTGACGGAAGCGACCGCGAGCAAGGCAACGGCGGCGGCAAGGGCGAGTTGGGTGGTCTTCATGGTTCGTCTTTTGGGTGAGTTGTCTGGCTGTTTGGATGGAGTCGGCCCGGAGATGCGGGAAAACCCTGAGCAAGGCTAGTCAAGGCAAAAGGCAGATCCGTGACGACCCGAGGCGCGAACGGGCTCTTGCACCCGCACTGCAACGCGGGCGAATTTCTGATAGCTGCAGTGCGCTGGTGCATTCAGTCTTTGGCGCGTCTGTCCACTCAATTCACCAGGAAGGAACTCAAGACCATGGGACTGTTCGATTTCTTGAAGAAGAAGCCCGCCATGCCGGAGACGATCGAAGACGGCATGGCCTCGCAGGCCAACGACTTCATCGGCGCGTTCTCGCAACCAGGCGCGCCCATCGACGGCGCGAAGCTGGACTACACGGCCGCCTCGCTGCCCCTGGTCGATCGCGTGCTCGACGACTTCTTCAAGCAGCAGGCGCCCCTGCCGGGCGACCTTCACTTTCTGGCGTCGGCCTATGTCTTCGAGGTGGCGCGCCGCGAGTTCGGCGGGCGCTACCTGCGCGGCGACGAAGACAACCCCTTCGTGCTCGTCATCGGCCAGGGCGATGCGCAGATCGGCGTGTGCGTGATGGGCAAGGTGCGTGGCCGCGCCACCAAAGGCCCCGAGGACGACCTGAGCTTTTTCTATGCCGGCATCGCGCCCCTGGTGGCGCGCGGCGTGGGCGCCACGCTCATCTGAGGCGGGCGTTGCAAGGTCACAGCCGGCTGCTACCCGCTGTGCCCTGCTCCTTCGAATAATGCGGCGACGGCCCGGGCGCCAGCGCCGGGCCGCATTCCAACCTCGTTCGAAGGAGACAAGACCAATGGCTCGCAAGATCCTCATGCTCTGCGGCGACTACGCCGAAGACTACGAAACCATGGTGCCCTTTCAGACCCTGCTCGCCGTGGGCCACACGGTGCACGCGGTGGCGCCCGACAGGAAGGCCGGCGACTGGGTGCACACCGCCATCCACGACTTCGAGGGTGCCCAAACCTACAGCGAGAAACCGGGACACCGCTTCACGCTGAACGCCAACTTCGCCGACGTGAAGCCCGAGGCCTACGACGCCCTCGTCATCCCCGGCGGCCGCGCGCCCGAGTACCTGCGCATGCACAGCCGCGTGGTCGAGATCGCCAAGCACTTCCTGGCGAACGACAAGCCCGTGGCGTCGGTCTGCCATGGCGCGCAACTGCTCGCGGCCACGGGCCTGCTCAAGGGCCGCAAGGTGTCGGCGTACCCGGCGTGCCAGGTCGAGGTGGAGCTGGCCGGTGCCGAGTACATGGGCATTCCGGTCGACCAGGCCGTGACCGACCGCAACCTGGTCACCGCGCCCGCGTGGCCGGCGCACCCGGCATGGCTCGCGCAGTTCCTGGTGGTGCTCGGTACGCGCATCGCGCATTGAAGGCCCCTGGGCGGCGCTACAGTGCGTGCGTCGCCCACCATCCCACACAGGAGGCCGCATGTGCGAAGTCTTCATCAGTGCCGACCCGCAGAGCTACGACGCGCGCACGCGCTCGGTGCGGCTGCACGGCGTGGTCACCAGCATCCGGCTCGAGAACCTGTTCTGGCAGGTGCTCGAGGAAATCGCACAGCGCGACGGCATGGTCGTGGTGCAGCTCATCGAGCGGCTGTACGACGAACTGGTTGCGGCGCGCGGCGAGGTCGGCAACTTCGCGTCGTTCCTGCGCGTGTGCGCGTTGCGCTACGAGGCGATGCTGGCGCAGGGGCGTATTCCGGCGGACACCTCGGTGGCCATCGGCTCGCTCGATGCCAAGGCCGTGCTGCATGAACTGCCGCAGGGATGGGGAAGCTCGCAGCAGCAGTCCTGCGAGGCGGACATTCGTCCCTTTCGCGCCGCGGCGCGGCGGCAGGCCTGAGGCTGGATCACGGCCGCCTATGACGCCAGCTGTGCGCGCGCCAGTCGACCCAGGCGACGCACGCCGGCATCCATGCGATCGTTCCATGCGTGTCCGGCGCTCAGGCGCAGGCAGTTGCGGTAGCGGCGGCTTGCCGAGAACACATCGCCTGGCGCAAAGCAGATGCCCTGTTCGAGCGCTTCCTCGAACAACGCGCGCGAGTCGAAATGCTTGGGCAGCTCGAGCCAGAGCATGAAGCCGCCGGTGGGACGGCTCACCTTCGTTTCAGCGGGAAAGCTGGCTTCGATGGCCCGGACCATCCGCGTCAGGTTCTCCTCGAGCACACGCCGAACCCGGCGCAGATGCACGTCGTAGGCGTTGCCTTCGAGGAACTGCGCAATCGCCATTTGAGGCAACACCGGGCTGCTCAGGCTGAATGCCAGCTTGCGCTCCATCACACGCTGTGCGTAGGCGCCGGGGGCGATCCAGCCGACCCGGTATCCGGGCGCAAGGCTCTTCGAGAAGGAGCTGCAGTAGATGATCTTGTTCTCGCCCCGGTCCAGCGCCATGAAGGGCTTGGGGCGCTCGCGGCCGAAGTGGATGTCGCCATACACGTCGTCTTCGATCAGGGGTACGGCGTGCTTCGCAAGAACCGCGAGGAGCGAGCGCTTGTCGCTCTCGGCCATCACGTATCCCAGGGGGTTGCTGAAGCCGGACGAGAGCACGCAGGCCGCTATCGGCTCTTTGTCGAGCAGGCGTGCCAGCGCAGCCACGTCGACGCCGCGCACCGGGTCGGTCGCAAGCTCCAGTGCCTTCAGTCCAAGGACCTCCAGCGTGTGCAGCAGCCCGAAGTAAGTGGGGGACTCGACGGCGATCGTGTCGCCGGGCTTGGCTACCGCGCCCAGCGCCAGCGTGAGGGCTTCCGTGCAACCGCCGGTGATGAGGATGTCGTCGGGCGACAAGGCGTGGCCCGTCTGCATCGACCGCTTTGCGATCTCGCGGCGTAGGGCCGCTTCGCCTCGCGGCGGACTGTAGACGTTGTGACGCGCGCCGTGTTGACGCGCCACGCGTGCGAGCGTCAGATCGAGCCGCTTCGATTGCAGCACGCCCGCATCGGGCACGGCACACCCCAGCGGGACGAGCGACAGGTTCGACGCGTGCTCCAGCAGCACGGCAACGGCGCCGCTGATCGACACGGTCGATGCCCTGGTGCGTGCGCGGGAGGTGGAAGGCAGCGCAAACGTCTTTTGGTGAGCACTCGATACATAGAAGCCCGACTGCGGCCTGGCCACGAGGATGCCGCGATCCTCGAGCATGCGGTAGGCCTGCAGCGCTGTCGCAATGCTGATCTGGTGCTGCTCGCTGACGGTACGCACGGACGGCACGCGCATGCCCGGGGACAACGCGCCTTTGTCGATCATGCCGACGATGAGGTCGGCCAGCTGTTCGTATCGGTAGGGTGCGTGCGCTTCCATGATGGCGCTCATTTTCTGCCATGCGGGTGCACTTCGACAAGCCAACTGTACCGGTCGAAAAAGAGAAAAACTGTGGCTGTTGCGGTCTGCATCTGCTCGCTACGATTCCTCCGCACCCGACCACAGATTCGAAGCCGAATGATGAAAACCACCCCAGAAAGTCTTGTCCAGCGCAGAGACCGCGACGTTCGCGAGGCGGCCTCGCCGCCATGGCGCGGAAGGTTTCCGTACAACGAGATCATTTCGCTTCTCGATGTGAACCGGCCGTTCAATCTGGCGGAAAGCACCTCGCAAGACCTGACCCTCGGCGAGCTTCTGGCGCTTCCGGGTCTGGAGAACATCCGCGACCTGAAGCTCGGCTACGGCACCTCTGCCGGCTCGCTCGCCCTGCGGCAGGCGATTGCGGATGCCTGCAAGGTCCCGGCGGAATACGTCCTCACCACGCAGGGGACGGCACTCGGTCTTTTCCTTCTTGCTTTCGAGGTTTGCCGTGCGGGCGATGAAGCGGTGCTGGCGACGCCGTGCTTCCCGCTGAGCCGTGACAGCCTCCTGGGCGCTGGCGTGACCGTGCGGGAGGTCAAGCTCTCGTTCGAGAATGGCTACACCCTGGATCTCGCGCAGATCGAGGCATGCCTCACGTCGAAGACGAAGCTGGTGAGCATCGCTTCACCCCAGAACCCCAGCGGTGTGCGGATGTCGCACGCCGATATCGAGCAACTCCTCGAACTGATGGGCAGGCTGTCGCCCGACGCACTGCTCTTTGTCGACGAGACCTACCGCGAGGCCTCCTACGGGGACAACCAGATGGTCGAGAGCTTTGCAGGACTCGATCCGCGCATCGTCACCGGCGCGTCTGTCTCCAAGGCACTGGGTGCACCGGGGCTGCGAACCGGTTGGCTCACAGTGCCTGACGCGGACCTCCGCTCGAGGCTCACGGTTGCGAAGATGAACACCGTGCTCTCCGGCTCGGTGCTCGATGAGGCGCTTGCCGCCGCATTGCTGCGCAACAGGGCGGTGGTGCTCGAGCCTCGTCGGCGCCTGCTTGCGAATGCCCTGGACGTGTTGTTGGACTGGTGCCAGGCCGAACAGGGCCGCATCGAGTGGATCCGACCCGATGCCGGTGCGTTGTGCTGCCTGCGGCTGCGCGCCGATGTGTTCGACGATGCGGCCGTCTCTCGCTTCTGGGATCTGTTGCCGGCCCACGACCTGCAGCTTGCGTCGGGGAAATGGTTTGGCGAGGCCGACCGGGTGTTCCGGCTCGGCTTCGGGTACCTGCCCCACGCAAGGCTGAAGCCTGCCTTGGCTGCGCTTTCTTCGAGTCTGGATGCAGCCTCTCGCTGACGAGCAAGCGCGGATTCGAGGAAGCCTTTTCCCTGTTCAGTTGGAGTCGACGCATGAGAGTACGTATCGCATACATCGAAGAGCCGCCCTTTTACTGGACGGGCTCGAATGGCGTTCCAACCGGCCAGATCTCGAGCTCGCCGATGTGGAGCGTCCGCACAGGAGGCTCAACCTTAGGCTCGGCCCTGAACATGAACGTTGAAAGTAAGAAATGAAAAGAACATACAAGGTGGTCGATGTATTCACCTCCCAGCCTTTCATGGGCAATCCTGTCGCGGTGATCCTCGACGCCGAGGGGCTCGACACCCATCAGATGCAAGCCATTGCCGGGTGGACCAATCTCTCCGAGACGACCTTCGTGCTGCCCCCGACATCGCCGGAGGCTGACTACCGCCTGCGGATATTCACGCCCCGCAGCGAGCTCCCGTTCGCTGGCCATCCCACGCTCGGCAGCGCATACGCGCTCCTGGAAGCCGGACGCGTGACACCGCGTGACAACGGTAGCCTGGTCCAGGAGTGCGACATGGGGCTGGTCGCGTTGACCGTCACGGACAAGGGCGGAGATCGTCGCTTGAGCTTTGAGCTTCCGCCGGCAGCGATCACCACCTTGGGGAAAGCGGATCTGAACGAACTGGAGGCCATTCTCGGAAGCGCGCTGAAGGTCGAGCCTGGTGTCGTGAACGTAGGACCGGTCTGGATCATTGCGCAGCTCGAGGATGCAAACGCAGTGATCGGTCTGCGTCCGGATCTTGCGAAGCTGGCGGAACTGGAGCGTCGTCTGGGCGTCACCGGCGTCACGGTATTCGGCCCGCACCCGTCCGGCGATGCCGCGATCGAAGTGCGCACCTTCGCACCGTCTTCCGGCGTGGACGAAGACCCTGTCTGCGGAAGCGGCAACGGCAGCGTGGCCGCGTTCCTCTGGGCGCGTGGCCTGTTGCCTTCCAGCGGCAAGGACTACCTCGCCACGCAGGGGCGCTGCGTGGGTCGCAATGGCCGCATCGCGGTGAACATCGATTCGAAGGGCGGCATTCGCGTCGGTGGTTCCTGCGTCACGTGCGTGGATGGCTCGATGCTGAGCTAGCAACAGGCCCGCGACCGATTTCATCTTGGTGACAAACCGACGGACGCCTCGGTGACGATTGGCCCGCTCGATGCGAAGGCGGTGCTTGCGGCGCGTCGCTAGACGTCTGCGGCGCGTTGCCGCCGGATCTGCCGCTTCTGCCGACCATCGGGCGCCTTGTAGTCGGGCGGCAGCCGGCGTCGAAGCGACTTGATCGCGGTCGCCCGCGCCGCGTCGACAGCCGCATCCGCCACGTCGAGCGTTTGCACCCATGCGAGGGACTCGGCCGCGGGCGCGCCACGCACGGCCCAGAGGCACATGCTTTGAAGGATCGGCTCGGATGCTGCGCCGAACGCCTTGACCACAACCTGCAGAAGATCGTCCATGACGGCCTTCTCGACCTTCACGCCATCGTCCAGGCTCAGCAGCAGGTTCAACGCCGCCAGCGCCTTCCATTCGGCATGCGTGGCGTCTGTCGATTGCCACTGCGCCGAGCCGCAAAAGCCGATCAAGGTCTCGACGCTTTCGACGGTCTTCACCTCTTCCAGGACACCGATCGCAAAGGTCGCAAGCGCGGGGTCGGCCAGCAGCGGCCGCAGTGCGGGAACACCACCGCGCCCGAAGGCGGCGCAAGCCCGTGCCCATCGCGCGAAGGGCACGACGCGCGTGCCGTCTTCGAGGAGGCCGTCGCTCAGCCAGCCGTGCTGCGCGCAGAGACGTTCGATTTCATCCGCGCCTTCGGCACCGTGGACGGAGGCGAAGCGGATCATGTCCTCGACATTCATGGCGCCGCCATAGGCCGAGGGTGCCGGGCCTTTCGATGCCTTGCGGGCGAGTGCGTTCAGGTTCATCTTTTCATTGTCATGGTGTGTAGCGCCTTTCAGCGCTTCGGGCCCTTCCCTGATATCGGTCTGGTGGCGCAGCCGGGTGGCGTGGATGACAATCTTGGGCACCAATCAATACGCGGACACCGCACGACGGAGGAACTGACGATGGCTTATTTGAAAGAACTCAAGGTCACGTTCACGCGCAAGCGCGTCGACGACGACCTGCTGAACAAACCCGTGGACAGCCCCGAGCAGGTATTCGCGCTGTTCAAGGACATGCAGGACGAGACCAAGGAAAAGGTCGTCGTGTTGCACCTGAACCCTCAGCTGGAGGTTCTTTCCTATGAAGTTGCGGCGATCGGAACGGGCACGGCGGCGCTGCTTGCCCCCGTGGAGCTCTATCGAAATGCGATGCTGGCACGGGCCAGTTCATTGATCGTGGTGCACAACCATCCGTCGGGGCATTGCACCCCTTCGGAAAACGATGTGAAAACCGCAGCGAAACTGCATGAACTGGGCGTCATTCATGAGATGCCTCTGCAGGACTTCATCATCATCGGGGACGGCGCTTACAACAGCTTTCGGCAGGACGGGCGCTTCTGAGCTGTACCGAAGCCCCCGCCCGGCTGGCGTGACGAGCGAGGTCGATGCCAATCAATCCAACGACACGTTCGCCTTGCGAATCACATCCGTGAACCGCGTCGTCTCGCTCGCCACGAACTGATCGAACTGCGGCCGCGTCGTCGGGAACGGCTCATAGCCGAAGCTCTTGAACTTCTCCAGCACGTCGGGTTCGGCCAGTCCCTTCTCGATGTCGCGCTTGATCTTGTCGGTGACCGAGGCGGGCAGCCCCTTCGGCACCGCGATCGCGTTCCACCCGATCACCTCGAAGCCCTTCGGACCGCCCGACTCCGACACCGTCGGCACGTCGGGGAAAGCCGCCACGCGTTGCGGTGCGGCCGCGGCCAGAAAGCGCAGCTTGTTCGCACGCTGCAGCGGCCCGGCCGTGGCGCTGGAGCCCAGCGCAAAGGCCAGCTCGCCCGTGGCCACCGACGTGTACAGCTGCGTGGTCTCCTTGTAGATCACGTGCTCCATCTGTGTGCCGGTGGCCGACTCGAAGAGTTCGGAGCCCAGGTGCACTGGATTGCCGACCGACCAGGAGCCGTAGTCGAGCTTGCCGGGGTTGGCCTTGGCGTCGGCGATCAGGTCGCCCACGGTCTTGTACTTGCTGTTGGTCGCGACGGTGAAGAAGAAGTAGGTCTTGAACAGCGGCAGCAGCGCGTCGAAGTCCTTGGCCGTGTCGTACGGCAGCTTCTTGAACAGCGCCGGATACGCAGCCAGGTGCACGTTGTCGAGCACGATGATGTCGTGGCCGTCCTTGGCGCCGCGCTTGAAGGCGTCGATGGCGATGAAGCCGTTGCCGCCCGGGCGGTTCTCCACCACCACCGGCTGGCCCCAGGCGCGAGAGAGCTTGTCGGCCACCAGCCGTGCCACGCCGTCGGGGCCGCCGCCCACGGGGAACGGCGTGATGATGCGCACGGGCTTGGTCGGAAAGGCCTGTTGCTGCGCCGATGCAGTGGCGGGCACCAGCGCGGCGGTGGCGAGCGCGAGCGCGGCCAGGCCGACGCCGCGGCGCGTTGTGTTCGTCTTCTTCATCCTCTGATCCTCTTCTTTCGGTTCTCTTGGTTTGAAATTTTCCTGGCCGCGTTTCTTCGATTCGTTGTCGCGGCTTCTTCCTTTTCGGCTGTCGCGGCTACTCCACCACCGCGCCAGAACTCTTCACGATCGCTGCCCACTTCCCGCTCTCCCGGGCAATGAGCGCTGCATATTCAGCCGGCCCGCCCAGCAACGGCACGGCCCCTTCCACGTCCAGCCGCGACTGGAATTCCTTCTCCCCCGCCACCTTCAGCATCTGCGCCGCCAGCTCGTTGACGAACGCGGCGGGCGTGCCGCGCGGCGCGAGGATTCCGTAGGTCAGCGTGCTCTCGAAATCCGCGAGCGCGCTCAGGCCCGACTCCATCACGGTCGGCACGTCGGGCAACGACGGCAGCCGCCTGGCGCTGGTGACGGCAATGGCGCGCAACCGCCCGCCCTTCACCAAGGCCAGCGCAGGCGGAATCACGCTGAACATCATGTGCACCTGCCCGCCCGCGAGGTCGGTCAACGCGGGGTTGGTGCCCTTGTAGGGAATGTGGGTCAGCCTGGTACCCGTGCGCTCGGCGAAGAACTCGCCGCTCAGGTGGCCGCCGGTGCCGCTCCCGCTCGATGCGTAGTCGACGGCGCCGGGGCGCGCCTTGGCCTCGTTCACCAGGTCGGCGAGGGTGCGGATCTTCGAGCTGGCGGGCACCACCAGCACCAGGGCCGAAGAGGCGAACATGGCCACGGGCGCCAGGTCCTTGCGGGGGTCGAACTTCAGGCCCTTGTAGAGCGCGGGGTTGATCGACACGGTGCCGGTGTGGCCCAACAGCAAGGTGCTGCCGTCGGCGGCGCTGCGCACCACTTCGCCGGTGCCCAGGTTGCCGCCGGCACCGGGCTTGTTGTCGACCACGACGGCCTGCTTGCGCAGCTCGCCCAGGCCCTTGGCCATCTGGCGCGCGAACACGTCGTTGCCGCCGCCGGGGGCGAAGGGAACGACGATGCGGATGGGTTTGGTGGTGTCGCCCTGCGGCCCCTGCGGCACCTGGGAGAAGGCCGGCAGGGCTGCTGCGGACAGCAGGCCCAGCAGCATCTCGCGCCGGGTGGTTGAAGGAGCAACGACTCGGCGCGAGGGGTACGTCATGACTCGGCGGTCAGACGCGTTCCAGGATCAGCGCAATGCCCTGCCCCACGCCGATGCACATGGTGCACAGCGCATAGCGGCCGCCGCTCTTGTGCAGCTGGTTCACCGCGGTGGTGGCCAGGCGTGCGCCGCTGGCGCCCAGCGGGTGGCCCAGCGCAATGGCGCCGCCGTTGATGTTCACTCGCGCGTCGTCGTCCTTCAGGCCGAGCAGGCGCAGCACTGCGAGGCCTTGGGCTGCGAAGGCTTCGTTCAGCTCGATGACGTCGATCTGGTCGATGGTCAGGCCGGTGAGCGCCAGCACCTTCTGCGTGGCCGGCGCGGGGCCGATGCCCATCACGCGCGGCGCGACGCCGGCCGTTGCCATGCCGACCACGCGGGCGCGCGGCGTGAGGCCATGCTTGGCGGCGCTGGCTTCGTCGGCCAGCAGCAGCGCGCAGGCGCCGTCGTTCACGCCGCTGGCATTGCCTGCGGTCACGGTGCCGTCGGGGCGCACGATGGGCTTGAGCTTGGCCAGCGCCTCCATGGTGGTGTCACGCGGATGCTCGTCCTTGTTGACGATGAGGGCGTCGCCCTTCTTCTGGGGCACGGACACGGGCACGATCTCGGCGTCGAAGAAGCCCGACTTCTGCGAGGCCACGGCGCGCAGTTGCGAGTTCAGCGCCATCAGGTCTTGCGCCTCGCGCTCGATCTTGTAGTCGGTGGCCACGTTCTCGGCCGTCTCGGGCATGGAGTCGACGCCGTACTGCGCCTTCATGAGCTTGTTGACGAAGCGCCAGCCGATGGTGGTGTCGTACACGGCGTTGTTGCGGCTGAAGGCGCTCTCGGCCTTGGGCATGACGAAGGGCGCGCGGCTCATGCTTTCCACGCCGCCGGCGATCATGAGGCCGGCTTCACCGGCGCGAATGGCGCGCGCTGCGGTGCCCACGGCGTCCAGGCCCGAGCCGCACAGGCGGTTGATGGTGGCGCCGCCGAGTTCGAGCGGCAGGCCGGCCAGCAGCGCGGACATGCGCGCGACGTTGCGGTTGTCTTCGCCGGCCTGGTTGGCGCAGCCGTAGAGCACGTCGCCCACGGCCTGCCAGTCGACGTTCTTGTTGCGTTCCATCAGCGCGCGCAGGGGCACGGCGCCCAGGTCGTCGGTGCGCACGCTGCTGAGCGAGCCGCCGTAGCGGCCGAAGGGGGTGCGAACGGCGTCGCAGATGAAGGCTTGGTTGGTCATGGTGTGTGTCTCTTGGAAGTCTTGGATGGAATCAGGCGGCGGCGATCGGCAAACCGACCAGCTTCTCGAGCTCTTCGCGGCTCAGGCCGTCGACCAGGTCGACGAGCTTCAGGCCCTGCGGCGTGCATTCGATGGTGGCGAGGTCGGAGTACACGCGCTTGACGCAGCCGATGCCGGTCAGCGGGTAGCTGCATTCCTTGACCAGCTTGCTCACGCCCTGCTTGGTCAGCAAGTCCATCATCACCCAGGTCTGCTTGGCGCCGATGGCGAGGTCCATGGCGCCGCCGACGGCGGGAATGGCGTCTTTCTCGCCGGTGTGCCAGTTGGCGAGGTCGCCGGTGGCCGACACCTGGAACGCGCCGAGCACGCAGATGTCGAGGTGGCCGCCGCGCATCATCGCGAAGCTGTCGGCATGGTGAAAGAACGAGCCGCCCGGCAGCAGCGTGACGGGCTGCTTGCCGGCGTTGATGAGGTCGTAGTCTTCTTCGCCGGCCTCGGGCGCGGGGCCCATGCCGAGGATGCCGTTCTCGCTCTGCAGGATGACCTCGCGGCCCTGGGGCAGGTGGTTGGCCACCAGCGTGGGCTGGCCGATGCCGAGGTTGACGACGGCGCCGTCGAAGATGTCCTGCGCCACGCGGGCGGCCAGTTGGTCCTTGGTGCGACGGGTGTAAGTGGTGGTCGGGGTCGGGGTCGTCATGGTCATGCTGCCTTCTTGAAACCGCCGGCTTGCGTCGCCACGCGTTCGATGCGCACCACCTGGTGCACGAAGATGCCCGGGGTCACGATGGTCTCGGGGTCGAGGGTGCCGAGCTCGGCAATGTCGTGCACGGTGGCCACGGTTTTCTTCGAGGCCATGGCCATCACGGGGCCGAAGTTGCGCGCGGCCTTGCGGTAGACCAGGTTGCCCCAACGGTCGCCGCGCTCGGCCTTGATGAGCGCCACGTCGCCATGAATGGGGTACTCCAGCACGTACTGCTTGCCGTCGATCTCGCGGGTCTCGCGGTTGCCGGCCAGTTGGGTGCCGTAGCCGGTGGGGCAGAAGAAGGCGCCAATGCCTGCGCCCGCGGCGCGAATGCGCTCGGCCAGGTTGCCCTGGGGCACGAGTTCGAGCTCGAGCTTGCCGCTGCGGTAGAGGCCGTCGAACACCTGGCTGTCGGCCTGGCGCGGAAAGCTGCAGATGATCTTGCGCACGCGGCCCGCCTTCAGCAGCGCCGCGAGGCCGGTCTCGCCATTGCCCGCGTTGTTGTTGACGACGGTGAGGTCGCGGGCGCCCTGCTCGACGAGGCCGTCGATGAGTTCGTTGGGAATGCCGGCGGTGCCGAAGCCGCCGATGAGAACCGTGGCGCCGTCCTGGATGCCTGCCAGGGCATCCGCGACCGAGCGCGCGATCTTGTTGATCATGAAGCTTGTCTCCGGGTGAGAGGAAAGAAGAAGAAACCCAACCGTGGTCCGCGAACTGCCAGATTCTGCGAACCCTCGATTTGTTCGTCTAAAGAACATTTGTTCGTATAATGAATTCTAGAGACGATCGCACACCATGGCAACCCACCCCACACAAACCAATACACCTGACACACCCGCCCCCGGCGACAGCTACGTGCAGTCGTTCGCGCGCGGCCTGCAGGTGATTCGTTCGTTCAGCGCCAATGCGCCGCGCCAGACGCTCAGCGAGGTGGCGGCCGGCAGCGGGCTGACCCGGGCGGGCGCGCGCCGCATCCTGCTGACCTTGCAGACGCTGGGCTATGTGGTGACCGACGGCAAGCTGTTCACGCTCACGCCGCGCATCCTCGACCTGGGGTTCGCGTACCTGTCGTCCATGCCGATCTGGAACCGCGCCGAGCCGGTGATGGAAGCGCTGGTGCAGCAGGTGCAGGAGTCGTGCTCGGCCGCCGTGCTGGATGCGACCGACATCGTGTACGTGCTGCGCGTGCCCACGCAGAAGATCATGCGCATGAGCCTGGGCGTGGGCTCGCGCCTGCCGGCCTACTGCACGTCGCTGGGCCGCTTGCTGCTGGCCGACCTGGACGACGACGAGGTGCGCGCGCGGCTGGAGGCCTCGAACATCGAGGCCATGACCAAGCACACGGTGACCGACGTCGACGCGCTCATGGCCAAGGTGGCGCAGGCGCGCAGGCAGCAGTGGTGCCTGGTGAACCAGGAGCTGGAAGAAGGCCTGATCTCGGTGGCCGCGCCCATCGTCAACCGGCAGGGCCGCATGGTGGCCGCGCTGAACATCAGCGGGCAGGCCAACCGCACCAGCGCGAAGGTGATGCAGGAGACGATGCTGCCTGCGCTGATCGATGCGGCCAGGCAGGTATCGCAGCTGCTCTGAGGCCGCGAGCTATCGGGGCGTGGCGGCCTGCTCGCGCACCGACTCGGCGAGTGCGGCGACGGCGGTGTCGATCTGCTCGACGCCGGCCGTCACGAACGACAGCCGCAGCGTGCGCGGGTCGCCCTCCCCCGCATAGAACGGCGTGCCGGGCACAAAGGCCACGTTGCGCGCGACGGCATGCGGCAGCAACCGCACCGCGTCCATGCCCTGCGGCAGCCGCAGCCACATGAACATGCCGCCCGCCGGCTTGTTGAACTCCACGCCCAGCCCCTGCATCTCGCGCACAAGCGCGGCGTGCATCGCATCGCGCTGCTGGCGGTACAGCGCGCGGATGGTCGGCACGTGGCGGTCGAGAAAGCCGTCCTTCATCACCTCGAACACCAGCCGCTGGTTGAAGCCCGGCGTGTGCAGGTCGGCCGCCTGCTTGGCCTGCAGCAGCTTGGGAAAGATGGCCTTCGGCGCAACCATGAAGCCCAGCCGCAGCCCCGGCGACAGCACCTTGGAAAACGACCCCAGGTAGATGCAGCCCTCGGGGTTGCGCGCCGCGAGCGGCGGTGCGGGGGCCTCGTCGAACCACAGGTCGCCGTACGGGTTGTCTTCGACGATGGGCAGGCCAGCGCGCGCCGCCACGGCCGAGACCGCAGCGCGACGCTCCTCGGTCATCGTGCGGCCGGTGGGGTTCTGGAAGTTGGGCAGCAGGTAGACGAAGCGCGCCCCCGCGGCTTTGACCGCGAGGTCGTCAACGCGCACGCCCAGCTCGTCGCTGGCCACGCTCACCACCTCGGGCTCCATGGGCGCAAAGGCCTGCAGCGCGCCGAGGTAGGTGGGCGTTTCCACCAGCACCTTGCTGCCCGGATCGATCAGCACCTTGGCCAGCAGGTCGAGCCCCTGCTGCGAGCCGGTGGTGACGAGCACCTGCGCCGGGTCCACCTGCCAAGGCAGCATGGCCGCGATGGCCTCGCGCAACGGCGCGTAGCCCTCGCTGGCGGCGTACTGCAGCGCGCCCTGTGCGTCCTCGGCCAGCACCCTGGCGCAGGCCTGCGCAAAGGCGTCGACCGGAAAGGTCTTCGGCGACGGCAGGCCGCCCGCCAGGCTCACGATGCCGGGTTTCTCGGTGACCTTCAGGATCTCGCGGATCACCGAGGGGTTCATCTTTGCCGCGCGCGCGGCCAGGGTCCAGTTCGTCATGTCAGAGCTTGAATTCCTTCGCCTGCCTGATCACGGCGGCCTTGTCGAAGTCGTTCACCTCGTCGATGAGGTCGTTGGTGAACACGGTGTTGACGTCGCCGATCTCGGCGGCGAGCCTGGGGTTCTTGCTGGTCTCTGCGGCGGTGTCGACGTTCGACTTCCACTCGGCCACGCTCGACGCGCCGATGCGCTTGTCGGCGTCGTCGGCGCGGCGCATCCAGTTCTCCTTGCGGTCCTTCAAGATGAACTGCAGCTCCTTGCGCGCCTCGTCTTCCGTCTTGCTCCTAGGCTTGCTCTCGGGGTACAGCGCCCAGTGGATGTTGATCGCCTGGTCGAGGTTGGTGTGCGCGAAAAGCGTCGATTTCGCGATGCCGCGGAACAGGCCGACAAGGCTCTTGCGGTCTTCCTTTAGCGTCTTCTTGCGCACGCAGATCCAGCCCGAGCCGACCTCGGCGTACCTGGGCGGCAACGGCACGTAGCGCACAGGCACGCCCACCATCTCGATGCGCGCCGCGCCGGTGTCGTAGGTGACGATGGCGTCCACACGGTCCTGCGTCAGCGCCTGGCCCGCGGGGCCGCCGTCGCCCACGGCGATGTACTGGTTGGTCGAATCGTCCAGCCCCAGCTCCAGCAATATCGTCCTCGTGACGACGATGCCCGGGTCACCCTGGCTGCGCACGCCGATGCGCTTGCCCCTCAGGTCGGCCGCCGTCTGGATGGGGCTGCCGGGCCTCACGATGATCACGTTGGCATTGCGCGGCAGCCATTTGTAGGCCGCCACCAGCCCCAGGTTCGGGTCTTTCGCGGCGGCCGGAAGGAAAATGCCGGGCGCCACGGGCCCGAAGGCCACCTGCTCGGTCATGAGCGCCTGCATGGCCTGCGCGATGCTGCTCATGTTGACGTACTCGACGTCGACGCCCTCCGACTGGTAATAGCCCAACTTCGGGTGCCGCCCCGCGGTGATGAAGGCCTGCTGCGCGTCGTTGACGCCAGCCGAGTTGGCCACCTTGAGGACCTTGGGCGACTGCGCCAGCGCCAGGCCGGGCGCCGCGCCCATTGCCGCACCCACCGCGCCGAACGCACCGAGCGTCATGTTGAACCTGCGTCTATCGAGCATGAAACATCTCCTGAAGAGTGAATGACCTGGCTGTTCGAGCGGCCGGCTACGCGTTGACGGTGCGCTTGTGCGTCTCGACCGGCATCCAGTGCAGCACCCGCCGCTGCACCACGCGCAGCAGGCTGGTGAGCGCAATGCCGATGACCGACAGCACGATGAACACCGAGAAGCTGCCGCCCGTGTCCATCTGAGCGTCCATCTGCAGGATGAGCACGCCCAGCCCGGCCTGCGCACCGACGAACTCGCCCACGATGGCGCCCACCACCGCGAAGGCCGCGGCCATGTCCAGCCCCGCGAAGATGTACGGCAGCGCGCTCGGGAACTTGGCCTTGCGAAAAATCTGCCACGACGTGGCCGAGAGCGAACGCAGCAGGTCGATGCGGTCGGGGTCGATAGCCTTGAAGCCCGCGATGCTGGTGACCAGCACCGGAAAGAAGGTCAGCATGCACACGATGGCCACCTTGGAGCTGATGCCGAAGCCAAGCCACATGACGATGATGGGCGCCACCGCCACCTTGGGCAGGCTCTGGAAGGCGGCCACGTAGGGCTGCAGCACGGCCTCCACCCGCTCCATCTGCGAGATGGCCACGCCCAGCGCCAGCCCGATGGCGCTGCCGATGAAAAAGCCCAGCAGGATTTCAGCGAGCGTGATGGCGGTGTGGAACCACAGCCCGTCCTTCGCCATGACGCCGGTCGCCAGGCCGCGCCACAGCGCCACCATCACGTCGCTGAACGGCGGAATCAGGAACTTCGGCACGTTGAAGAAGCGTGTACCGCCTTCCCACACGGCGAGCAGGACCACCAGCAGCACGAGCGAGGCGGTCTTGTTCGACTGCAGCGCGCGCTTCAGCTTCGCGGGCGGCTGTGGCGTGCGCGGCGCAATCGCGGGTTCCATGGCCGCAGAGGCGTGGGGGACGGGTGTGCTGGACATGCAAGCCTCCTGGCGTGGTGAAACGGTCAGTCGAAGGAACCGGTGTGGTCGAAGATGCCGCGGATCTCGTGCGCCACCTTGGCGAAGGCCGGCGTGCCCATGGCGTCCATGGTGCGAGGCCGAGGCACGTCGACACGGATCACGCGCTCCAGCGAGCCGGGCCGCGCAGTCATGACGAAGACCACGTCGCCGAGGAAGATGGCTTCTGGAATCGAGTGCGTGATGAGAATCACGGTCTTGCCGCTCTCCTGCCAGATGCGCTGCAGTTCCAGGTTCATCTGCTCGCGCGTCATGGCGTCGAGCGCGCCGAAGGGCTCGTCCATCAGCAGGATCTTGGGGTCGTGCAGCAGGGCCCGCGCGATGGAGGCGCGCTGCTGCATGCCGCCGCTCAACTGCCGCGGCAGCTTGTGCTCGAAGCCGTCGAGCCGCACCATGTGCAGCAGCTGCATGGCGCGTTCGCGCGCGGCCTTCATGTCCAGCCCCAGCACCTCGGCGGGCAGCATCACGTTCTCGAGGATGGTGCGCCAGGGCAGCAGGATGGCGCTCTGGAACACCACGCCCACGTCGTTGCGCGTGCCGCGAATCGGCTGGCCGTCCATGGTGACGCAGCCCTGCGAATAGTCGAGCAGCCCGGCCACGATGCGCAGCAGCGTGCTCTTGCCGCAGCCGCTGGGCCCCACCACCGACACAAAGCTGCCCTTGGCGATGGTGCAGTTGATGTCCTTCAGCGCCAGCACGCCGCCCGTGCCCGGCGCGCCGAAGGTCTTGGAAAGGCCGCGAATCTCGATGTGGCTCATGACATGTCCTCGATGAAGCGGGTCAGGGCCTGCGCCACCTCGGCCGGTGCCTGCAGGCAGGTGGCATGGCCGACGCCGGGCAACAGCTGCCGGCGGGCGTTTGCTATCCACAGACCCATGTCGAAGGTGAGATGTGCGGGCACCACGCGGTCGCTGTCGCCGGCCAGCAGCAGCGTGGGCGCGGCGATGTCGGCCAAGCGGATGTCGGCGCCGGATGTCACGGCCTGCGCGCGGCGCACCGAGCGCTCGGACGAGGGCTGCACCTGGCCGAAGAAATCGAGCAGCGCGGGCTTCCGCGCGAGGTAGCTGTCGGGGAAGAACATCGCGGCCAGCTGGTGCGAGGTGTGCGGCAGGCCGGCGCGCAGCGCGGCGATGGCCCGGCTGCCTTCGGGGTTCAGTTCGGCCAGCGAATGCGGCAGCGCCCAGGTGCTGCCAAGCACCAGCCTGTCGACCACGTCTCCGTGCGACGCGGCCAGCACCTGCGCGATGCGGCCGCCGAACGAGCTGCCGAACACGTTCACGCGGGGCAGGCCCAGCGAGCGCACCAGCGTCTTCGCGTCCAGTGCCAGTTGCGCCAGCGTGGCGGGCCGCGCGGGGGCTTCGGTGTCGCCGCAATCGCGCTGGTCGTAGGCGATGACGGTGAAGCGTTGCGCCAGCAGCGGCGTGATGGCATCGAACATGTGACGACTCGCCTCTGCGCCATGAATGAGGAGCAGAGGCGGCCCATCGCCGCTCATCGTGTAAGCGGTTTTCGCATCGCCGGTGAATGCGTGTGCGGTCATGGCTTGTGGCCTGCCCGGCTTTGCTGCTGCAGTTGTTGTTCTTCTTCGAGGAAGAAGGTGAGCTCCACCCTCAGTCCCTTCGGGTCGCGCACGAAGACCTGGTGCAGCGGCCAGCCGGGCACGGGCGCCTCTTCGTAGGCGATGCCGTGCGCGCGGAAGTGGGCGCGTGTCTCCTCCAGCCCCTGCGCGCGAAACGAGATGTGGTCCAGCGGCCCGGTGCCGCCCTTGGCCGGTTCGTCGAGGAAGGCAGCGAGGTGGACGATCGGCTGCCCGTGGCTATAAAGCCAGTTCCCGGGAAAGGGAATGACGGGCCGCGGCCCGTCGGTCAGGCCGATGTGCGCCGTGTAGAACGCGAGCAGCATGCCGAGTTCGTCGGGCGTGCAGCCCAGCGTGTAGTGATGGAGCGCGATGACGGGCATGGTGTATTCCCCTTTCAGCCGATGAGCGTCTCTAGCGCCGAAGCCAATTCGGCAACCGGGTCTGCAGGCAGCCATGGCATGCGCCAGGCGACGTGGCCGTCGGGCCGCACCAGCACCGCGCCGCGCAGGCCGATGAGCAGGCCGTGCTTCTCGGGGTCTTCCTCGAACTGGCGGGTCTCGATCTGCAGGTCCTTGCGGGCCGAGACCTCCTTGGCGGCCCCCAGCCAGGCCTCGCCCTTCAGGCCGACCACCAGCACGAAGTTCTTGTCGAACCAGTCGAGCGTGGAGTTCTTGCGCGCGAGGTCGAGCCAGATGTGTGGAAAGCGCCCGCCCGGCCGGTCGCTGGGCTCGTAGGAGCGCGTGCGCATCGCGGGCTTGGCGGTGCCGTCGGCGATGAGCGCGCCTTCGTCGTAGCTGAACCCGAGGCTCTGGCCCACGCTGTGCACGTGGTTCTCGGTGTCCTTGATCCAGAAGTTGATCTCGTCGATGTTGCCGCGACGAAAGGCATCGTCGGTCTTCAGGAAGCGCTGGGTGTTGCCGTAGCTGAAGTCGGCGTTCGACTCGGCCACGGGGCGGCGCTCCTGGTCGTAGCTGTCGAGCAGGCGGTCGCCGGCGCGCCCCTTGAGCACGAAGTCGAGCTTCCACGCGAGGTTGTGCGCGTCCTGGATGCCGGAGTTCATGCCGTAGCCGCCGCTGGGCGGGAAGCGGTGCGCGGCGTCGCCGACCAGGAACACGCGGCGCTTGCGAAAGCCCGTGGCCACCTGCCGGCTCAGCCGCCAGATGGAGCGGTTGATGACTTGCACGTCGAGGTTGGGCAGACCGGTGTGAATGCGCGCGAGGCGCACCACTTCTTCGTCGGTGCGCTCGCCGGGCCGCTCGTCCTTGTCGGCGCCGATCCTGATCAGGCTGAGCCAACGGTCGCGGCCGTTGGTGTTGAGCACCGACGCCATGGGCACGTCAGGGTCCTTGGGCACCACGCGGAAGGCGGCCGTGTTGGCGGCGCCGCGAATGCCCGAGAGGTCGGCCTTCCAATACTCGTTGGCCATCACGGCCATGGTGGAGGGGCCGCGCATTTCCAGGCCGCTGACGCGGCGCACGCTGCTGCCCGCGCCGTCGGCGGCGATGAGGTAGCTGGCGTCCCACGTGGCGGTCTCTCCGGTCTTGAGGTCGCGCACGGTGACCTTCACACCACCCGGGGTGTCGGTGTAGTCGACGAACTCGGTCGAATACAGGATGTGGCCGCGGCCCGCTTCCCGGGCATGCTTGAGCAGCTCTTCTTCCACCGCGTCCTGCGAGAGGATGCACTTCCAGGCGGGCGACAGGCCGATGTTCACCTCGGGCAGCGTGCGGCCGTATTCGTGGCCCGCCATCGACTCGACGAAGGCGAACATGTCGGAGTTGTCGGGCAGGCCGCGTGCGCGCATCCGGTCCTCGATGCCCCACTGGCGAAAGATCTCCATGGTGCGGCTCCAGCAGCCGCGCGCCTTCGGATGGTCGGTGGTGGACGAGGCCCGCTCGACCATCACGAAGTCGATGCCGAACCTGTTCATGAGGATCGCCATCGAGAGGCCGACCGGACCGCCTCCGACGATGAAGACGGCGGTTCGCTTCGGGGATGCGGCGGGCTGCGAATTCTGCGTGGCTGTCATGGGGAGGCCTTTGAGAAGGAGGAAGTGAGAGTCGGTGTCAGCTGCCAGCTTGCGCCGTGCCCAGCGAATAGTGAAGGCCGGGCGCGGGCACGATCCAGCGCGCCGCCAGCAGTGCAAGCAAGCGCACGGCCAGCACCTCGTGCGGCTGCCAGCGGCCGCGCACGCCGAACACGTTGAAGGTTGCGATGCAGGTGTTGCCGCGAAGAATCGGCACGTTGATGACGGCGTTCAGGCCCAGCGGCGCCATGCGGCTGTAGTCGTCGAACACCTCGGCCAGCACATGGCTGCCTTCGGCGACGAAGACCTGGCCGCGGGCGAACAGGGTTTCGGTCCAGGGCGTGAGGGTCTTGCGCTTGCGCCCGGCCACCGGAAACTCGCTGTCGTTGGACGAATAGAAGCGCTGCAGCTGCACCTCGTCGGCCGGGTCGCTCGCGGTGGTCACGTTCAGGTTGATGCTGAAGGTGACGGGGCCGACCATCAGGCGCAGGAAGGCGTCGATCTGGCGCATGGCGCTGTCGACATCCTTGGCTTGCGCAGCGGCGTCGAACAGGTTCGAGCAGAGGGCTGTGGCCAGCGGGCTGGTGGCTTCGGGTGGCGTGAACATGAAGGGCAGTCTAGGATCGGCCCATTCACCAATTCGCGCTCTTTTTTGATAACGCTATAACCAGGCGCTTATGGCCCAGAGCCCCATCCTCCCCACATCCCCCGCTCCCCACGACCGCGCCGAGCAGTTGCGCCATACCCTGGTGTCACGCCTGAAGCTGCGCCATCTGGCCCTGCTGCAGAGCGTGCACAAGCACCGCACGCTCAGCCGCGTGGCGCTGGAAATGCGGCTGAGCCAGCCGGCCATCACCAAGGCGCTGAAGGAGGTGGAAGAGATCTTCATGGCGCCGCTGTTCGAGCGCACCAGCCGCGGCCTGAACCCGACGCCAGCGGGCGAGGCGGTGCTGCACTACGCGCTGATCTCGCTGGCGGACATGGCGTCGACCGCCAAGGTGCTGACCGCCATCGACACCGGGCTGACGGGGCGCGTGCGCATCGGCGTCACGCCGCACGTGCCCGAGGCCTTGCTGAACGCCACCTTCACCCACCTGCTGGGGCAGACGCCGCGCGTGGCTGTAATGGCCAAGGAAGGCACCACCGACGAGCTGGTGGCGCTGATGGGCGCGCGCGAGCTCGACTGCGTGATCGGGCGCTCGTTCCATGGCGGCATCGACATCGACATCACGCAGGAGGCGATCTACCAGCAGGTGCCCTGCCTGCTGGTGCCGGTGAAGAGCCGGGCGCGCCTGTCGAAGGGGCCGCTGGACTGGCGGCGGCTGGCGGCGCTCGACTGGATCATGCCGCCGCCGAACACGCCGATGCGGCGCACCTTCAACGCGATCTTCCTGGGGGCGGGCGTGCAGCCGCCCTCGCCCATCGTCGAGACGTGGTCGCTGCGCAGCATCGACACGGTGCTGCGGCGCGAACCCAACGCGGTGACGATCCTGGCGCGTGACGTGGCGGCAGAACTGGCGGCGGGCGGCGCTTGCGCGGCGCTGCCCTACGAGCTGTCGTGGAACCTGCCGCCGATCAGCTTCTTCGTGTCGCAGAGCATCGCGCAGCAGCCCACCGTGCGGGCGCTGGCCACGGCGATACGGAATGCGGCGCTGGGGCTGGGGGCTTCCGCAAGGAGCTGACCTGCGCCCTGCATCGGCCCGCCGCTCAGCTGTCCGAGTGAATGCCCTTCATGATGATCACACCGCCCAGGCGCGTGGTGTCGGCGCGCATGCGCTTGGCCAGGGTGTCGGGCGAACCGGGCTGCGCCTGCCAGCCGGTCTTGAGCAGGGCCTGGCTCACGTCGGGCGAGCTGATCACCTCGACCAGCGCCGCGTTGAGCCTGGTGACGGCTGCGGGCTTCATGCCGGCGGGCGCGGCCAGCGCGGTCCAGATCTCGAGGTCGGCGCCGCGCACGTCGGCGTCGCGGATGGTGGGCAGCTCCTGCGCCAGCGCGCTGCGCTCGGGCGATGTCACGCCGATGGCTTTCACCTTGCCCGACTTGATGTGCGGCAGGGCCAGGCCCGGCGGCAGCAGTGCCAGCTGGATCTCGTTGGCCAGCAGGCCGGCGATGACCTGCGGGTTGCCCGTGTACGGCTTGTGCTGCGCCGTGATGGCGGCGCGGCTCTTGATGAGCTCCATGCCCAGGTGGCCCACGGTGCCCACGCCCGGCGTGCCGTACCTGGCGCCGCTGCCGAGGTTGCGCACCCACAGCAACTGGTCTGCCGCGGTCTTGCCTTCGGCGCTGCCCGACACCACCAGCACCAGCGGCGCGGTGCCGATGAGGCCGACGGGGGCGAAGTCTTTCTCGGGGTCGAACGGCAGCGACGGGTTGAGCAGCCTGGCAATGGTGAGGTTGCCGTTGATCAGCGCACCGATGGTGTGGTCGTCGGTGGCCTTGGCCACCAGGTCGGCCACGGTGTTGCCGCTGGCGCCGGGCTTGTTCTCGACCACCACCGGCTGGCGCAGCAGCTTCGACAGCGGCTCGGCCACGGCGCGGGCCGCGAGGTCGGGCGACGCGCCCGCAGGAAAGCCCACGAGGATGCGCACGGGCTTGGTCGGCCAGGCGATGTCGCCGGTGGACGCGGCGGAGGAAGAAGCTGAGGAAGAGGCGCGCTGCGCCCACGAGGCCTTCGCAAGCAGCGATGCGGCAACGGCTGCCGCGCCGCCTTCGAGCAGGCGGCGTTTGGTGATCGTCAAGGTGACTCCAGAGAGTGAAAGACCGGCGAATGCGGGTGCGTTTGCTGACAGTGAGCTGACCGCTGAACTTACAAGACGTTACGGGATCGTGCGGCGTCGCGCAAGTCAGACGGAAGCGTTCAGCTGGGCTTTCACCTCGGGCCGGGATGCAGCAGCAACTTGCGCTGCGTGGGGAACAGCGACCAGCCCCAGCGCTGTTGCGCGTAGCCCCACAGGCCCTGCTTGAAGAACAGCGTCACCCCGATCGCGAGCAGACCCAGACCCAGCAGGTACCAGGTGCCGTAGTCGCTCAGGAACTTGTTGAGCGCCCAGAAGATGAGCGCGCCCACCAGCGGCCCTTCGATGCGGCCGATGCCTCCGATGACCACCATGAAGATGGCGAAGGCCGTCCAGTTGACGCTGAAGGCCGCGTCGGGGCTGATGCGCAGGTTGCCCACGAAGTACAGCGCGCCCGCCAGGCCCGCGCCGAAGGCCGCGACCACGTACACCGCCAGCTTCATGCGCGCGACCGGAATGCCCTGCGATTCGGCTGCCACCTCGTTGTCGCGAATGGCCAGCAGCGCCAGCCCGCGCTTGCTGCGCAGGAACAGGTACACCAGCGCGATGGCCGCGACCACGCAGGCCAGCGCCATCCAGTAGGTGGTGCTTTCGCGCGTGGCCTTCTCGATGCCGCGCAGCGCGGTGAGGGTGGTGCCCGAGCCGCCGCCCACCGCCGACACGTTGGCGAAGCTCAGGCGGAACACCTCGGCAATCACCCAGGTGCCGATGGCGAAGTACCCGCCCGACAGCCGGAAGGCGACGAAGGACACAGGTATTGCAACGAGCCCCGCCGCCAGCGCGCCCAGCGGAATCGCCACGAAGGGGTTGAGGCCCGCGAAGTTGCCGAGCATCAGCATCACGTAGCCGCCGAAGCCGAAGAAGGCCTGCTGCCCGATGCTGACCATGCCGCCGTAGCCGGCGAGCAGGTTCCACATCATCGCGAAGATGAAGTAGCAGGCGATCTCGACGAACTCGCGCATCCAGCTCGACTCGCCCCAGAACGGCAGGCTGGCCGCGACGAGCACGAGGGCGATGCCGGCGACAAGCGCGGCGCGGCTCGCGGCGGTGGCGCGTGCTACGGCGATGAGGGGCGGGGGCATGTTCGTCATCCGGTTCATCCACGCGTTTTGGGAAAGAGCCCCTGCGGGCGCAGCACCAGCACCACCAGGAACACGATGTGCCCGGCCCAGATGCCCCAGCCCGGATCGAGCCGGAAGCCGATCTGCTGCGTGACGCCGAGGATCATCGCGCCGGCCAGCGTGCCCCAGAAGGAGCCCATGCCGCCGATGATCACGGCCTCGAAGGCGAACAGCAGCAGCAGCGGGCCGTCGGACGGCGACACCGTGGTGCGCATGCCCTGCAGGGTGCCCGCGATGGCGATGAGCACGAAGGCGATGGCCGTGGCGAAGGCATAGACCTTCTTCGCATCGAGCCCCATGAGCTCGGCGATCTCGCGGTCGTCGGACACCGCACGAAACGACCGGCCCAGCGCCGTGCGCGCGAAGAGCCATTGCAGCGCGCCCGTCGCAACGACCGCGATGGCCAGCACGATGAGCGGCAGCACGCCGAGCGAGAGCGAATCGCCCAGCGCCACGCCCTGCGTGTTGAGCCCGCCGGTCTCGATGGCGCGCGGGTCGGCCGAGAACAGCTCGAGCAGCAGGTTCTGGATGACGATCGACAGGCCGAAGGTGACGACCAGCGAGGGCAGCGGGTCTTTGCCGAGCGTGCCGTTGAGCACGTAGCGCTGCAGCGCGTAGCCGAAGCCGAAGGCCACCGGCAGCACCGCGAGCGCGACCAGCCAGGGCGCCACGTCGCCGCCGAGGGACACGCCCGCGATGACGGCGAACGCGCCGAGGATGATGAAGTCGCCCTGCGCCGTGTTGGTCAGGCGCATGACGCCGAACATCAGCGACTGGCCCAGCGCGAACAGGGTGTAGAGGCCGCCGAGCAGCACGCCTTGCACAAGGGTTTCAACCATGGGCGGCCTCGATGCCGAAGTAGGCCTGCGAGATCTGCTCGCGCGTGAGCTCGGCTGACTTTCCTTCGAGCGACACGCGGCCTTCCTGCAGGCAATAGATGCGCCGTGAGACCTGCCGCGCCATGGTCACGTCCTGCTCGACGATGACCACCGTCATGCCCTCGCCTGTGATGGCGGGCATGGCGGCATAGATCTCGCGGATGACGATGGGCGCGAGGCCGAGCGAAAGCTCGTCGCACAGCAGCACCTCGGGGTTGCTCATGAGCGCGCGGCCCAGCGCGACCATCTGTTGCTGGCCGCCCGACAGCGAGGTGCCCGGCTGCTGCCGCTTCTCGGCAAGGATGGGGAACAGGGCGTACAGGCGCTGCAGGTTCCAGGGGCCCTTGCGGTTCGCGGTGGCGCCCATGAGCAGGTTCTCCTCGACGCTGAGGCTGGGGAACAGGCGACGGCCTTCGGGGACCATGGCGAGGCCGCGTCGGACGATCTCTCCGGGTGGGAGACCGCCGATCGGGTCGCCCTTGAAATGGATCGCGTCGCGGGGCGCACGCACCAGGCCGGTCAGGCTTTTGAGGAAGGTGGATTTGCCCGCGCCGTTGGCGCCGATGATGGCGACGAGCTCGCCCTGGGTCAGGGTGAAGTCGATGCCGAACAGGGCCTGGGCGTCGCCGTAGAAGGCCTTGAGGGCGTGGGTTGCGAGGAGCGCGTTCATGGCGTTTGCTCCCTCCCCTTCCGGGGGAGGGCTGGGGTGGGGGCAAGCGGCGGTCGATGAAGCGCGGCGGCCAACCCAGCGCCGTCGTGCCCCCATCCCAGCCTTCCCCCGGAAGGGGAAGGAGCAATACAGGACGCGCTCATGCGTAGTCTTTGCCCCCTCCCCTTCCGGGAGAGGGTTGGGGTGGGGGCAAGCGGCGGTCGATGAAGCGCGGCGGCCAAGCCAGCGCCGTCGTGCCCCCATCCCAGCCTTCCCCCGGAAGGGGAAGGAGCAATACAGGACGCGCTCATGCGTAGTCTTTGCCCCCTCCCCTTCCGGGGGAGGGTTGGGGTGGGGGCAAGCGGTGGTCGATGAAGCGCGGCGGCCAAGCCAGCGCCGTCGTGCCCCCATCCCAGCCTTCCCCCAAAGGGGGAAGGAGCAATGCGAAAACATGGCGCGCTCATGCCTCCATCCCCATGTACACCCGCCGCACTTCCGCATCGTTCATCACCACCCGCGGCGCCCCTTCCGCCAGCTTCTGCCCGAAGTTGATGACGAACAACCGGTCTGCCAGCGACAGCAGCGCATGCACCACATGCTCGATCCAGATCATGGTCACGCCCCGCGCCTTGATGCGCTTGAGTTCGTCGACAAGCACCGCAGCCTCAGGCTCCGTGAGCCCGCCCGCGATCTCGTCGAGCAGCAGCAGTTGCGGCCGCGTCGCCAGCGCACGTGCCAGCTCGAGGCGCTTGCGGTCCAGCAGCGTGAGCCCGCCGGCCGGTTTGTTGGCATGCGCCATCAGCCCCGTCTGCGACAGCACCTCGTGCGCCGTCTGCCACGCTTCGCGCTCGGTCTGCTGCCCGCCGAAGCAGGCGGCCGTCACGAGGTTCTCGAACACGCTCATGTTGCCGAAGGGCTGCGGCACCTGGTAGCTGCGGCCGATGCCCGCGTGGCAGCGCTGGTGCGGCTTGAGCCGTGTCACGTCGCGCCCCGCGTACTCGACGCGCCCCGCATCGACGCGCGCATCGCCCGAGATCAGGTTGAACAGCGTGGTTTTCCCCGCGCCGTTGGGCCCGAGGATGCCCAGCGTCTCGCCCTCGGCGACCGACAGCGTGATGCCGTCGGTGACCTTGAGCGCGCCGTAGGACTTGCTCACGCCATGCAGTGCCAGCAGTGCCATGGCGTTCTTCAGAGCAGCCGCAGCGTGCCGCCAGTAGGAATGTTCGTGGCCGCCTCGTTGTTCACGATGGTGAGCTCGACCTTGTACTTCTTGCCCTTGCCCCACTGGCCGAGCACCAGCGGCGTCTTGCTGACGTTCTTGAACGGTCCTTGCCCGCCCCACTTCACCGGGCCGACCACCGAGTTGATCGACGTCGCTGCCACCGCATCACGCACGTCACCCGACTTGAGCGACTTCGACCGCGACAGCGCATTGGCCGCCACCTCGAACAGCGCATGCGCAAAGCCGATGGGCTGCGTCCACTGCTTCTTCGCACCGGCCTCGTAGGCATCGGCCAGCGCCTTGGCGCTTTGCTGCGTGAGGCTGGACGTGAAGGGGTGCGACGGGCTCCACCACACCTCGGTCGACAGGCCGTCGCCCAGGTCGCCGAGCGCCTCGATGGCACCAGGGAACAGCAGCGCCTTGCCCAGCGTGATGATCTTGGGCTTGAAGCCCTGCTGCCGCGCCTGCGTGAGGAAGGTCTTGGCGTCGGGCGGAATCACCACGCCGGTGACGATTTCCACGCCCGCGCTCTTGAACGCCGCGATCTGCGCGCTGAAGTCCTGCGTGCCGTTCTGGAAGCGGCCCGGGTCGGTGAGCGTGAAGCCCATGGCCGCGAGCGGCTTGGGAAAGCCCAGCTCCTTGTCGCCCCACGCGTTGCCGTCGCCGTCGTTCGGGAACAGTCCGCCCACCTTCTTGTTGGTGGCGAGCGTCTTCCAGCCGCTGGTGTAGTTGGCGATGACGTCTTCCAGGCCCCAGAACATGTGGTACGTCCAGTTGAAGCCCTTGGCCGGATCGCCCTTGCGGCCGAAGAACCACGGCTGCCACGGCACCACGCTGGAGATGCAGGGCACCTCGTTGAGCTCGCAGGCATCGCTCACGGGGTTGGCGGTTTCGGGCGTGCCTGCCGTGAGCACCAGCGCGACCTTGTCCTTCAAGATGAGGTCGTTCGCCACCTCGCCCGCTCGGTTGGGGTTCGACTGGCTGTCCTTCAGCACGATCTGCACGGCGTACTTCTTGCCGCCGACGCTGATGCCGTCCTTGAAGGCGGTCTTCATCTGGTCGATGACCCATTTGTCGGCCTCGCCGAAGGGCGCGAGCGGGCCGGTCTGCGGCGACACGTAGCCGATCTTGAGCGTGTCGGCTGCGAACACCAGCGGTGCCGCGCCCGAGGCCACGATTGCGGCCGTGGCCTGCGTGAACTGTCTGCGATTGAATGTCATGGTTGTCTCCGTCTCTTGTTGGTTTGTGGGTTGTGCCGCAGGGCCGGGACTTACTCGTCAGCGCGCGAAGTGCGGCGGTATCTGCGCGTCGACGTTCACCCACACGCTTTTGACCTGCGTGTATTCGCGCATCGCGTCGAACCCCATCTCGCGGCCGTAGCCGCTCTGGCCGACGCCGCCGAAGGGCGAGCCTGGGTTCACGCGCTTGTAGCTGTTGATCCACACCATGCCGGCGTGCAGGTCGCGCGCCACCTTGTGGGCGCGCTGCAGGTTGCTGGTCCACAGGCCGCTGCCCAGGCCGTAGTCGGTGCCGTTGGCGATCTGCATCGCCTCTTCGTCGTTCCTGAAGGTGAGCACGGTGACGAAGGGGCCGAACACCTCTTCCTGCGCCACGCGGTCCTTGTACGACCTGGCGCGCATCACGGTCGGCTCGACGTAGCAGCCCCTGGCCAGATCGCCGCCCGGCGACTTGCCGCCCGCGAGCAGTTCACCGCCTTCGGCTTGTGCTACCTCGACATAGCCCAGCACGCGCTCCTGGTGCTGGGCGCTCGTGAGCGGGCCCATCTCGGTGTTGTCGTCGAGCGGGTTGCCCAGGCGAATCGATTTGGCGAGCGGAATGAACTGCTCGAGGAACGCATCGGCGATCTTCTCGTGCAGCATGAGCCGCGAACCCGCAATGCACGCCTGCCCCTGGTTGTGGAAGATGGCCCACGCGCTGCCGTTCACCGCGGCCTGCAGGTTCGCATCTTCGAACACGATGTTGGGGCCCTTGCCGCCGAGCTCGAGCTGCACCTTCTTCAGGTTGCCCGCGCTGGCCTGCACGATGCGCCGGCCCGTGGCGGTGCTGCCGGTGAAGGCGATCTTGGCGATCTCCGGGTGCTCGGCGATGTACTGGCCCGCCACGCTGCCCAGGCCCGGCAGCATGTTGACCACGCCGGGCGGCAGGCCCGCCTCGGCCATCAGCTCGGCGATGCGCAGCGAACTGAGCGGCGTGATCTCCGCCGGCTTCATCACGATGCAGTTGCCGGCCGCGAGCGCGGGCGCCATCTTCCAGCTGGTGAACATCAGCGGGAAGTTCCACGGCACGATCTGGCCGACGATGCCGACCGGCTCGCGCAGCGTGTAGTTGAGAAAGCCCTCTTCCACCGGAATGGTCTCGCCCTGGAACTTGTCGGCCATGCCGCCGAAGTAGCGAAAGCACGCGGCGGTGCGCGGCACGTCGAGTCGGCGCGAGTCGCGGATGGGGTGGCCGGTGTCGAGCGATTCGAGGCGCGCGAGTTCTTCTGCGTTGGCCTCGATGAGGTCGGCGAGCTTCAGCAGGATGCGGCCGCGGTCGGCGGCAGCCATGCGGCTCCATTTCGGGAAGGCACGCTTCGCAGCGGCCACGGCCTTGTCGACGTCGGCCTTGCCGGCCAGCGCGACATCGGCGATGGGCGTGTTGTCGTGCGGGTTCAGCGTGGCCAGGGTCTCGCCGGATTCGGCGGCGACGAAGCGGCCGTCGATGAAGAGCTGGTGGCGGATGGATGGAGCAGGCATGGGCGTTCCTCTCCCTCCCCCGCTGGGGGAGGGTTGGGGTGGGGGCATCTTCAAAGAGGGCGCGGGCCTGGAGAGCCCCCACCCCTGCCCTCCCCCAGAGGGGGAGGGAGAAAGGCAATTCAGAACTGCACGGGGATCTCGGGCGACTCGCCCTTCTGGATCTCATGCACCAGGCTCGGCGACCCGTTCTCCCACACCAGCAGCATCGAGCGCTTGGGGCTGAAGCCCTGGTGGCGGCAGTAGGCGGGCATGGCGGCCATGTCGCCCGCCTTCATGATCACGCGGGCCATCGGGCGGCCGGTGTTCTTGTCGCCGCAGTCCCAGTGGATCTCGTCGGTCATCTGGAAGAACCACTCGACGCGGTCGTTGCCGTGGATGATCGGCAGGATGTGCTCCTCGGTCGTCGGGCACATGTAGCTGTGCTTCACCACCGAGGTGAAGCTCGGGTTCCACGTGACCTGCGAACGGCTCAGGAAGCCGAAGAGGTTGAAGCCGTGCACCTCGTTCTCGAAGCCGGGCTCGGGGTGCAGCTCGGGCTGGCCTTGGGGCACATCGGCAAAGGCGCGGTTCACCGGTGCGCCGCGTGCGTCGCTGCGCAGGTCGAGGTCGCCCTTCAGGCCCACGCAGCGCTTGGCGAGTTCGCGCGCCCTCGTGATCCTGGCGGTGTTGTTGCCGTTCTTGCGGCCGTAGGGCGAGCCGGTTTCCTGCGGCGCGGAGAAGGGGTCGAAGCTCTCGTTGGTCCAGTCGTCGAGCATGGCCTCGAAGGTGGCGCGGATCTGCGCGGTCGGAAAGTTCTCCAGCAGGTCGATGCCCGCGTCCTTCATGGTGCCGTTGAAGCTGCCGGCGTAGAGGTCGACCGACTCGTAGTGGTTGACGGTGCCGAACACGTCGTCGAAGTTGACCCAGCCGTAGAAGAAGCCCCACGCCACGTCGCGCATCAGTGCGCGCAGGTAGCTGCCGGCGTCCATGGTGTGGCTCATGGGCCGGCCGTCGCGGGTCTTCCAGCCGATGTGAACAAAATATTCGTCGCGGCGAAAGCTGAAGCTGCCGAGCGAAAAGTCCTTGTAGCCGAGCGTGGCGTCGGGTTGCGATGCGATCACGCGGGCGAGTTCTGCGGGTGCGTTCATGGTGCGGGGCTCCTGTTCGATGCGGTCAATGCGTCTGGCAGATGTCGGCCCACTTCTCCACCGAGAGCTCGCCCTTGCAGCTCTGCAGCACGATCACGCCCGGCTCGCCGGCGTTGCGGAACTGGTAGGCGGTGTTCTTCGGCAGCAGCCCCTGGTGGCCGCGGGAGAGCTTCATCCAGCCCATCTTCCGGCCCGTCGGTTCGCCCTTCACGAGCACGGCGCCGTTCTTTTCCTTGTCGGCGACGGTCTGCGCAGCGTCGAGCTGTACTAGGTGCACTTCGACGTCGCCGTCCATCACCAGCGCGAATTCGTCGTGCGCGCAGGTGTACCAGGGCGAGGTGCCCTCGGCTCGGAGCGTTTCCAGAACATAGATCTGGTTCTGGCCGAACACGACCTTCTCGTAGGGCTTGCTGAGGCTGGCGATCTCGAAGCAGTTGGAAAACGCGTAGTGGCGCACGTCGTCGTCGATCGGCTCGACGTGGCCCTTCTCGAAGTGCTTGAGCGAACCGAAGCGGGTCTGGTACGCAGTGGAAGCGGCGGCTGTCATGACTTGTCTCCTTGTGTTCTCTCGAATGAGCGAACTCTAGGAGCCCTGCGTCCCCGCCGGTAGGGACCAGTTTGGAAGAGGATTATTCGGAGTCTCCGAACAATCGGCCGGGTTTACCCCCGCTCCCCTGCAGCCCGGCCGCCCCTTACAGGACACCACGGAAGCGGCTCCGCCGGTCCGCAGGTGTCGCCCCCGGCGAGGGGGAAGGAGAAGCGACACGAAGTGCGCGAAGCCTGGGGGCGTACCTGTCACCCGCTGGAGCGGCTGAACTCGATGAGCTCCGCCGGGATCAGGCCGCGCTCGATCAGCGTGGCGTCCCACGGCGGCACGCGCGTGAAGCGCGTGGCGATGTGCTCGATGAACAGGCGCAGCTTCAGCGCATTGCGCGAGGTGCCCGCGTACACGGCGCTCAGCGAGAACGACGACAGCTGGTGTTCCGGCAGCACCACGCGCAGTTCGCCGCGCGCAATGGCGTCGCCCGCCACCAGCGTCGGCAGGCACACGATGCCCGCGTGCTCCAGCGCGTACTCGCGCAGCAGGTGCACGCTGTTGGTCAGCAGCGCCGCGGCCAGGTAGATAGTGATCTGCTCGCCCTGGTGATGAAAGGTCCAGCGGTCGCGCGTGGGGTAGCCCGAGTACAGGCCCAGCTTGTGGCGGTGCAGCTCGCGCGGCGAGCCCGGCGTGCCGTGGGCCTCCAGGTAGGCCGGCGTGGCGCAGAGCACGCGCCGCACCGGGAAGAGCGGGCGCGACACCAGCTCCTGCGAGGTCGCCGGGAAGATCTGCAACGCACAGTCGACGCCGGCCTTGACCGGGTCGGCCACCGCGTCGCTCACGATCAGTTCGAGGTGGATGTCGGGGTAGGTCGTCTGGAACTCGCGCAGCAGCGAGGCGAAACGCCCCAGCACCATGCCCGTCAGCGCATGCACGCGCAGCGTGCCCGAGGGCGTGCCACGCGCGTCGCGCATCTGGTCGACGATGTCGTTGGCGCGGCCCACCAGCTCGGTGCAGTCGCGCAGGAAGGCCTGGCCCATGTCGCTGAGGCGGACCACGCGCGTGCTGCGGTGGAACAGCGGCGCGCCCAGGAACTCCTCGAGCTGCTTGACGCGGGTGGTGACGACCGAGTTGGCCACCCGCAGCTGGCGTGCCGCCTCCGCGAAGCTCTGGGTCTGAGCGACACGAACGAAAGTTTCAATGCTTTGGAGGCGATCCACGGCGGCACTGTACTGCGGGGATGGGCGATGCGGCACTGGGGGCATCGCGGACACGACGAAACGCCATGAACCACACGAAAGGCTGTCATCGCCGTATCGAGAGGTTAACCACCCCACTTACAATGCCTGCCGCATCACCCACCCCCTTACGAGGTCTTGTCCGCAATGCCCAAGAGCCCCTGGCCGCGCGCCCGTTTCAGCTTTTCCCCCACCGTGCGTGCCCTCGTGCTGGCCGCCGCGGCCTGCGGCATGTCGGTTTCCGCCCTGGCGGCCGTCGAGCATGAAGACGTCGACAAGCTCATGCAGGCCGGCAAGCTCGACGAGGCCATGACGCGCGCCGACGCCTTCCTCAAGGACAAGCCGCGCGACCCGCAGATGCGCTTCCTGAAGGCCGTGATCCAGCTCGACACCGGCAAGCGCGCCGAGGCCATCGCCGCCTTCACGCAGCTCACGCAGGACGCCCCCGAACTGCCCGAGCCGTACAACAACCTGGCGGTGATCTACGCGAGCCAGAACCAGTTCGACAAGGCGCGCGCCGCGCTCGAAAGCGCGATTCGCACCAACCCCAGCTATGCCACCGCCCAGGAAAACCTCGGCGACGTGTATGCACGGCTGGCCAGCCAGGCCTACAGCAAGGCGCTGCAGCTCGACCAGAACAACACGGCCGTGCAGCCCAAGCTGGCGGTGATCCGCACGCTCTTCACGCCGCCCCCGCCGGGCGGCAAGGCGACGACGCTGGTCGCCGCGGCGGCGCCTGTACCTGCTCCCGCGCCCGCCCCGGTGGCCAAGGCTGCGCCAGCGCCAGCACCTGCGCCCGCCCCCGTTGCACCGCCGCCGGCCAAGGTCGCACCCGCGCCCGCACCGGTCGCCGCCGCACCCAAGGCACCGGAGGCCACGCCGGCGCCAGCGCCCGCACCGGCACCGGCAGCCAGCTCGGCAGGCAACGCGGAAGTCGAATCGGCCGTGCGCGCCTGGGCCGCGGCCTGGGCCGGCCAGGACATGGACCGCTACCTCGGCGCCTACGGGCCCGACTTCGCGCCTGCCGGCGGCCAGAGCCGCAAGGCCTGGGAAGAAGACCGCCGCGCGCGCATCGTCGGCAAGAGCAGCATCAGCGTGAACATCGAGAACCTCGTCATCAAGGTCGACGGGCAGTCGGCCACTGCCAAGTTCCGCCAGATCTATCGCGCCGACAACCTCAACATCTCGAGCCGGAAGACGCTGGACATGCAGCGCTCGGGCAACCAGTGGCACATTCGCAAGGAAAGCGTCGGCGGCTAGTGGCAGACATCGTCCGGCATGGCCGGCTTCAGAATCCTCCGTTCCGTCCGCGCAGCGGACACCTGCTCGCGGCGCTGATGACCGCGTCGGCGCTGATGCTGGCGACGCCCGGCGCGGCGCTGGCATCGGGCACCGCTAAGGTGGCGGGCAACGCGAAGGCAGGCGCCAGCGCCGCCGCCAAGGCGAGGCCCGCGAACAGCGGCAGCCGTTCCGCAGCAGGCGCACGGTCTTCCGCCAAGGAAGCCAAGGGCGCTTCGGCAAAGGCCCAGGCTCAAGCCCAGCAGGCCAAAAGCAGGAAAGGCGCAGCCGCCGACACCCGGTCCGCCGCCGCAAAGCCGGCACGCCGCGGCGCACCGGCCGCCATCCAGGAAGCCGGCGGCGCCGAAGCCCGCCTTATAGCGGTCTACGAGATGTTCGGCCGCGGCCAGGCCCGCCCCGCGCTGGCCAAGGCCCGCGACCTCGTGCGCGACTACCCGAACTTCCAGCTCGCGCAGCTTGTCTACGGCGACCTGCTCGCCGCGCAGGTGCCGCCGACGAACGCGCTGCCCGACACGGCCAGCATCGCCAGGATGCGCGGCAACCCCGCCATGAGCGACCTGCACGAGGAATCGAAGCGCCGCCTGCAGGCGCTGCGCGAGCGGCCGCCGCCGAACACCGTGCCGTCGCAGTTCCTGGCGCTCTCCACGCGCAGCCGTTACGCCATCGCGGTCGACGCCTCGCGCTCGCGGCTGTACCTGTTCGAGAACACCGACAAGGGCCTGAAGCTCACGGCCGACTACTACATCTCGGTGGGCAAGTCGGGCACCGACAAGCTCGCCGAGGGCGACGCGCGCACCCCGCTGGGCGTGTACTACATCACCAGCAGCCTCGACCCGAAGTCGCTGAAGGACTTCTACGGCGCGGGCGCACTGCCCATCAACTACCCCAACCCGTACGACGCGCGACGCGGGCGCACCGGTGGCGGCATCTGGCTGCACGGCACCCCGCCCCAGCAGTTCGCCCGGGCGCCGCTGGCCAGCGACGGCTGCGTGGTCATGGCCAACCCCGACCTCAAGCAGCTTTTGCGCAAGGTGCAAATTGGCGCCACCCCCGTGGTGACCGCGCGCAGCCTGCAATGGATTTCGCAGCCGCAGGCCGAAAAAGAAGCCCAATCAATTACCAGCGCAATCAATGGCTGGAAAGAAGCCCGGGCTGCCGGAAATGAAGCGCAATTGAAGAAATTCTATTTGCCGGATTTTCAGCGCAGCAGCAAGAAGGCAACCGAAGGCATTTCCGCCGTCGACGACGAAGTGAAATACGCGCAGGGCAAGCGCGTGCAGCTCAAGGACGTGTCCTACCTCCACTGGCGCGACGGCGACGACACCATGGTGGTCACCTTTGGCGAGGTCTTCGAGGGCGACAAGAGCGGGCGCTCACGGCGCCAGTACTGGCTGCGCCAAGGCAGCGAGTGGAAGCTCTTTCACGAAGAAATCCTGGGCTGACGCCCGGTTGACGGTGCGCCGAGGCCCGGCTGGCGAGCCGCAGAGGCCGTGCCGACGATGCCCCGAGGCCCTGCTGGCGACCTGCGGAGGCCATGCTGGCGACGCGGGCACCCCCTGAATCCGTGACTTTTTGCTCACGGTTTTCGGCTTTCTTCGCTGTTACATCTGCCCGTTTGTGGCCTTGCGCTACGTAACACGTAACGCATTTGTGCCCGTAACACCCCCCTGTTGGACGTTCCGTGTGACGTAACGCGCCCTCCCGTTTTCATGGGAGGTGGGACAGCGCCTACAGAGGGAAGATTTCGTTTCAGAACTGTCAGCCAGCTGACCAGGCAGGCCCTGGCTCGGACTGGCAGGAGGCTTGCAAGCCTCCGTTTGGTCTCCTCTCGTACCACGGCAAGTCGGTGCAACTTCGGGGTAACCGATGTTGATACACAGAGTTACCCGGGATAACATTCGTCTCGCCAGCGTTTGTTAACACTTCCGAAAGGGGAAATCATGCTCAGCTCTATTACTCGTTTTTTGCGCGATGAAGAAGGTGCGACTGCAATTGAATATGGAATTATTGCGGGGCTTATTTCGGTTGCAATGATCACCGCTATCACTGGTACTGACGGTATCGGTGCAAAGCTGACCAGCATCTGGACCAGCATCAAAACGGCCATCACAGCTGCCTAAAGGTGAGCGTTCAGCAATGACATCGGTGTATTTGATGTGGTTGCTTCTGATAGCCATCTATGACTTCAAGCAGCGCCGCGTCCCCAATTGGCTTGCGCTCGCAGGTGCCCTCCTGGCCCTCGCGACGCTCGCCTTCGGGGCCGGTCCGCTCGAAGGCGATTGGGCGAACGCATTGCTCGGTGCAGGCATCGGTTTTGGCGGCCTGCTGCTTTTTTACTCTCTCGGTGTCATGGGAGCAGGTGACGTGAAATTCGCTGGCGCCCTGGGACTCTGGGCAGGCCTTTGGGCACTGTTGCCCATCTGGATCATCGGGAGCCTTTTTGCCGGCCTGCATGCCGTGCTATGGCTGATTCTTCAGCGCTGGCCCTTCTTTCCTGCGCTTTCACAAATGCTTTTCGGGTCGCCGTCGCCGGCTGTTGGCGATTCGTCTTCGACTCGGGTGCGCTTCATTCCCTACGCGGCATATCTCGCGCTCGGCGCGGCGGCCTGGATGGTTTGGGGTCGACACAGCGGTTAGTCGCTGCGTCACTACGAGTTGCTCATCGATAGCTCCCTCGATTCCTCCCTCTTGAAACGCCGCTCATGATCAACCTCACAAAAATCATCGCAGCCATCCTCGTGCTGTTGGCGCTTGCACTCGGCGGCTACGCGTGGATGCTAAGCAGGCAAGCGCCACCGCCGGTCGCAGCCGTGCCCGCGTCTGCGAGCGCGCCGGCCGTCAAGGCCGCCCAGAGCCAAACCTTTGCAGTCGTTGTCACAGCAAAGCCACTTTCGGCCGGCCAGGCAATTCCTGTCGATGCGCTTCGTGTGGAACGCCTGACCATCAATCCAGCGGGCGCTTTTCAGGACACCGCAGCTCTCGCGGGACGTGTGCCTGTGATCGACCTGGGCGAAGGCACACCGCTTCTCGAAGGCCAACTGGTCTCGGGGCTGGCTTTGCGCATCGCCGAAGGAGAGCGCGCCGTGGCCATCAAGGCCGACGAGGCCATGGGCGTGGGCAACAAGGTTCAACCGGGTGACTTCGTCGATGTCTTTCTGATGCTCAAGTCCGACAGCAAGGACATCGATCGCAGCCAGGCGCGCCTGCTGCTGTCGCGCAAGCGCGTACTGGCTTACGGGAACGCTTCGGTTGACGGGTTGCCGTCTAAGACCGACAAGAATGCAGCAGCACAAGCCCAGCGCGCCGAGCCTGCGCGCACCGCTGTGCTAGCAGTGCCAGTGGACGATATCAACCGGCTCACGCTCGCCGAAAACAGCGGCCGCCTGGTGCTGGCACTGCGCAATCCCACCGACATGTCGGAGCCCGATCCGAAACTGTTCGCAGAGCTGCCCACCGCGCTCCAGCCCCTGCCGGCGAAAGCCGGCGATCCGCGCCGACCACCGCTCGAAGGTCTTGATCGCGCACAGGCCGGTGTCACCGCTGCCGATTTCGTCACAGGCGGAAAGCCGGGTGCGGTGCGCCAGGCCGCCGTCATGGCGGTGAGAGCGCCAGTGACGACCAATGCCGGCAACGGTGTCCACCGCGGCCTTCAGGTCGAAGTCATTCGCGGCGACCGCAGCGAAACCATCAATTACTGATCAGCGCAACCCAATGCATGCCATGCAGGAAAAGAACGACATGAAGCTCGCAGCACGCAAGAGAACGACCCCACCTGCACGTCCTCTGCGCCCCGCTCTCGCGTTGCTGTGCCTCCTGACACCGGGGGCATGGCCCATGATGTCCGCTGCTGCCGATGCAGAAGCGGCGGGCGCGCGAGCTGCGCTTTCGCTGCGTGTCGATGCGGGAACGCAAAAGGAATTGCTGATTGCCAAAGGCATCGAGCGCATGGCCATCGCCGATGAAACAGTCGCTGGTGTTTCGCTCACCCGCCAATCGCCCAACTCGCCGGCCGCACGCCTCATCGTCACAGGCAAGGCCGCGGGCCGCACCACGCTCATGGTCTGGGAAAAGGGCCAATCGAATGCCACGGTCTATGCCCTCGAGGTGCGTCGCCGTGCTTCGACGCTCACTGGCTCGCTCAACAGCATGGACGCACACCAGGAGGCTCGAGACACAGCAATGGCGGCTGGCGGCGAAAAGACCGTATTGATCGATCGTTCGACCGTCGATGTGCGAAGCAATACCGTGCAGGTCGAAGTCAAGATCGTCGAGTTCAACCGCAGCGTGCTCAAGCAAGCCGGCCTCAACATCTTCAGCACCCGCGCCAATTCCAACGGCTTCAGCTTCGGCGTCTTCACGCCATCGTCGCTGGGCTCGGTGTCGTTCGCTTCCAATGGCGCGATCAGCGGCGAGTACAACAACCCGCTCGCACAGGCCTTCAGCCTGCTGTTCAACTTCGGCAAGGCGGGCCTCGGCCTGAACGTCGGCTTCCTCGAAGGCAACGGCATGGCCCGCGTGCTCGCCGAGCCCACGCTGGTGGCGCTGTCGGGCCAGAGTGCCAGCTTCCTCGCCGGCGGCGAGCTGCCCGTGCCCGCACCGCAAGGCCTGGGCACCACGAGCATCGAATACAAGCCCTTCGGCATCGGCCTCACGCTCACGCCCACCGTGCTGTCGAACGACCGCATCGTGCTCAAGGTGGCTCCCGAGGCCAGCGATCTCGACTACACCAACTCGCTAAGCATCAATGGTGTTGCAGTGCCGGCTATCAGCACGCGCCGTGCCGACACCACCGTGGAACTCGGCGACGGCGAGAGCTTCATCATCGGCGGCCTCGTGAGCCGCACCACGACCTCGAATGCGGACAAGGTACCGCTGCTCGGCGACATCCCTGTGCTCGGTACGTTCTTCAAGCAGAACAAGTACCAGATGAGCGAGAAGGAGCTGGTGATTCTCGTCACCCCGCACCTGGTCAAGCCGATCGCACGCGGCACCGATCTCGCGCCGTACCTCCCGGGCGGCGCTGAGCAGCGCGACGGCCCCGTATGGCGCGCGCATCTGCTGGGGCCGGCCTCGGGCACGACCGTGCCGGGCTTTTCGCGTTGACGGACCAGAACGCGCACAGCCGGTGTCCGACGCCATGAACGCCCCACGCGACAACCTTCCCGAGACGGGCACGGAGACCTATCTCTTCGCCTCGTCCAGCGGCAGCCACATCACGTGGCTGACAGACGCGCTCAGCCGGTTGGGAACCGTGGTAGTGCTCGCGCCCGATACCAAGTCCATCGACGAACGCATCGCGCTGCTCGGCCCGGTGGCGGTCTTTCTCGACTTCTCGGGAAACAACGCTGGCGCTGCCAGCGAACTCCACCTGCGCCTGAAGCGCGACTGGCCGACGCTGCCGGTGTTGGCCGCGGGCGTCTCCGCCGAGCCGGCGTCCATGCTCGCCGCATTGCGCGCCGGCGTGGACGACTTCGTCGACATGGGCGAACCGCCGGCCGAAGCCATCAGTACGCTGCGCAAGCTGCTGGATCGCCGCAGCACCATCCAGGGCGGCACGCGTGGATGCACGCTCGCCCTGCTCGGCGCGCGGTCGGGCATCGGCGTGACCACGCTCGCCGCCAGCCTGGCGCTGATGCTCAACGACATGTTGTCGCAGGCGCCACCGCGTCCCCAGGGCCGCAGCGCGCGCCGCGGGGTCGCATTGCTCGATCTCGGTTTGCCGGCCCGCGACGGGCTTCTCTATCTGGACACCCAAAGCGGCTTCAGCTTCGTCGACGGCGTGCGCAACCTGCGTCGCCTGGACCAGACGCTGCTGCACACCGCGCTGGCCCATCACACGAGCGGCATTGCCGTGCTTCCTCTGCCCGCCAGCCTCGCGCAAGTGCGCGAGATCTCGCATGCCGATTCGGTCTCCCTGATCAAGCGGCTCGGCGACTTCTTCGACTTTCAGGTCGCCGACCTCGGCGGCTTTTCGACCATCGACTTTGTCGCGCAGACCGTTCAGGCCGCGCAGCGCAGCTGGGTCGTCTGCGACCAGAGCATCGGTGCGATCGTCTCCACGGCCAATATGCTCAAGGAATTGCGCGCACGCGGCATCGAGACCGAGCGGCTGTCGCTCGTGGTCAACAAGTTCGACAGCCACGTCGGCTTGTCGGCCAAGGACATTGCCGACCGGCTGGAGCTGCCGCTGCGCCATGTGCTGCCCGCACGCAGCACGCAGTTGCTGGCGGCCGCGAGCCGCGGAGAGATGCTGGTACGCACCTCTCGCAGCGACGCGTACTCGCAGGCCGTGGCCGGCCTGGCGCGCGGGCTGCACCATGAATACATGTCGGAGTCGGGCCAACCACCGGCCAAGGATCCACGCTGGGTTGCGCTCATGTCGCAAGTCACCGGCCTGTGGAAGAGTTCACACGAAGGTTGAGGCCCATGTCCACAGATATCGAATTTGCCGACGACGACCAGGCGTTCATCAACTCCCAGCAGTTCCAGGACATCAAGAGCTGGACGCATGACCACCTGCTGAGCCGCATCGAAGAGCTGGGCGCGGAGTTCGGCCGCTGGTCGCGTGCCTCGATCCAGCAGTTCGTCGAGCTCGAGGTCGACAGCTTCGTGCGCCTGCGCCGCGTGCCGATCAACGACCGCGAGATGCAGCTCATCTCCGACGCGCTGACCAAGGAGCTCGCGGGCTTCGGGCCGCTGGAAGATTTGCTGAACGACCCGGCTGTAGAAGACATCCTGATCAACGGCTACCAGAACGTGTACGTATCGCGCCACGGCATGCTGGAGCGCGAGACGGTGCGCTTCGCCGACTCGGAACACGTGATGCGCATCGTGCGCCGCATTCTTGCGCCGCTCGGGCGTCGGCTGGACGAGTCCAACCCGATGGTCGACGCGCGGCTGCCGGACGGCGGGCGCATCAACGTGATCATCGAGCCGCTGGCCATCGACGGTCTCTCGGTATCGATCCGCAAGTTCCGCAAGGAGCCGCTCACGCCGGCCGACCTGGTGAAGCTGGGCACCTTCGATGCGGGCATGGCGCAGTTGCTGGAGATTGCCGTGCGTGCGCGCTGCAACATTCTGGTGAGCGGCGGCACCAGCTCGGGCAAAACGTCGCTGCTGAACGCACTCGCGAGTTTCATTCCATCGCGCGAGCGCGTCATCACCATCGAGGACACGGCAGAGTTGTCGCTGGGCACCAGCCACGTGGTGCGCCTCGAAAGCCGCCCCGGCGGCTTCGACGGCACGGGCGTGGTGTCCATTCGCGACCTGCTGCGCAACAGCCTGCGCATGCGCCCCGACCGCATCGTGGTGGGCGAAGTGCGCGGCGCCGAAGTCATCGAGATGATGCAGGCCATGAACACGGGCCACGAAGGCTCCATGGGCACCATCCACGCCAGCTCGCCGCGCGAATGCCTCTACCGGCTGGAGATGCTCGCGGGCTTTGCGGGCTACCAGGGCAGCGAAGTGAGCCTGCGCCGGCAGATTGCCAATGCCATCGACTTCATCGTGCAGATCGGACGCCTTTCCAACGGTCAACGTCGAATCATTTCGCTGAGCGAAGTCACGGGCGTGAACGACAACGTGGTGGCGATGCAGGAGTTGTATCGCTACGAACCCATTGCCTCGCCCGATGGGGAAGAACGCGATCGCTGGGTGTCGTTGGGTATTGCGCCGCACTCGCCGAAGATCACGCGGTTCCGGCAATCGCTGGCGCGCGCGCAGCAAGGAGAAAGCCGTGCGTGAAGGCCTGCTTGTCGTCGCCTGTATTGCGCTGGTGCTCGCCGCCGCCGGACTGTTGCTGTGGCAATGGGCGAAAGCGCGCCAGGCACGGCAGGCAACGGAGCGGCACCTGAACCAGCAGATCCTCGCCAGCGCAACGGCTGCGGCGGCAGTGCCGTTGCCTTTGCGGGACTTGCCAAACGACAACTTCGCTGGTGGCTTGAAGGATCCCTGGCTCGAGGCGGAAGCCAGCGCGGCGGCAAAGGCCACACCCACCGGGCTGCTGGAGCGCACCTTGCCTGGACGGCTGGTCGGTGTTGTCGACCCGCGCTTGGCAGCCTTGGCCGTCGTGGCGATCGTGTTGCTTGCTTTGGTCGCCGGCTTGTTCGGTGGCTGGCTGGCCGCATTGAGCACGCTTGTCGTTCTGCTGCTCGCCGTCGCGTTCGTCGTATGGCTGAAACTGCAGAAGTTTCGCCGCAAGCTGATTGGCCAGTTGCCGGCTTACATCGATGCCATGGTGCGGCTCATCACGATCGGCAACTCGACGCAAGCCGCATTCCAGCTAGCGATTGCCACCACTGCCGAGCCCTTGCGCGGCCAACTCGAGCGCTCTGCCTCGCTGGTGCGTGCAGGCATGGACCTGGACCGCGCCATCCACCAGACAGCCAGCAATGTGCGAATCGAGGAGATGTTCCTGCTCGCCTCGATCCTCGGCCTCGGCGTGCGCTACGGCGGGCGCGCCGATCTGCTGCTGGAACGGGTCGGAAATTTCATGCGTGACCGCGAACAGGCCGAGCACGAGCTGATTGCCATGTCTTCGGAGACACGGCTCTCGGCCTGGATCCTGGGGCTTCTGCCGGTTGGCGTGGGCGCCTTTTTCATCGTGACGAATCCCGGTTACTTCATGGGTATGTGGAACGACGGGACTGGCCGCAACATGATTCTTTTCGCAGCGGGATTCCAGTTGCTTGGTGCCGCCCTTCTCTACCGACTGGCGAGATTGACATGACCCTCACGGCCAACCAACTGGCAGTTCTCAGTCTTGCCCTGCTGGCCTTGGGCTTGATGGCCGGTGCCGGTGCGCTGATCGCAGCCGAATTTCGGCGCGCGCGCAGCGGAAAAGTCATCGGTCGTGCGATCGGCCAAGCCGTTTCGACAGGGCCGGGTATGGCAATCGAGGAACCTACCGCCGCCTCGGCTAGATCGGATGTCGAACTCCCTTTCCATTGGCTCGACTCCCGGTTCGGTCGTGCGCTCGTTGCCGATGAGGACCGCAATCTCATCGACCAATGCGGGCTGCCCTCCAAGCGCACCCAGCTGATTTTCCTGGTGACCCGCGTAGTGTTCGCATTCTTGCTTCCCGCACTGACTTACGTTGCGTGGAGCGAGGGACAGCCTCAACGCACGGTCGTCATCGTGCAGGCAGCCTCGTTCGTGATCGGCTTCATGGCGCCCAAATGGATACTCGGCCGCTTTGCCGCAGGACGACGCGAGCGCGCGGCCCAGGAACTCCCGCTCTTCATCGACCTTCTGCGCTTGCTGCAAGGTGTCGGACTCAGCCTGGACCAGAGTCTTCAGATCATGGCAACCGACTTCTCGCACGTGTTGCGTGTGCTCGGCTACGAGCTCTCTCTTGCCAACAGCCAATACAGCCAAGGTCGCAGCCGTGAACACTCGTTGCAACGCCTTGCCACCCTTCACAGGAATGAAAACCTGCAGGGCCTCGTGTCGCTGCTGGTCCAGGTCGACAAGCATGGCGGCGCGGTGCAGGAGCCGCTTCGCGTTTTCAGCGACAGGCTTCGCGAACATCGGCGTTCCGAGATGAAAGAACGCATCGGGAAGATCACCGTCAAGATGACCGCCGTCATGGTGAGCACCCTGCTGCCTGCACTCGTCATCGTCACAGCCGGCCCCGCCTTCCTTTCCGTCTTCCGCTCTTTGGGAATTGCAGCCAAATGAAGATGCTCAACGTTTTGAAAGCCGCACACCCTGCACACCGCGCATTGGCATGGGTGTGCGTGGCCACCGCAACCTTCGCCGTCGCCGGCTGCGCCGGCGTCAAGGACCAGTACGCAGCCAGCGCCGATGCCCAGCAGCGCATGGCGGCCGAAGCAGCCGCGGACACGAAGGCAGGAGCGGCCGTGGACACCCAGGCCACCTACCTGCGGCTCGTCGAACAAATGCAGAAGGAGGACCTCTGGTTTGCTTCGCTCGCGCACATCGATGCACTCGAGCAACGCTGGGGCGTTTCTCCGGACTCCACACGCGTGCGCGCAGAGGCGCTGCGTCAAACGGGACAGGCCGCGCCGGCGGAAGCCGCGTACAAGCGCCTGATGGGCACGCCGCTGGAAAGTGCGGGCTATCGGGGGCTGGGCTTGCTGGCCGGAACGCGAGGCGACTACGCCGAAGCCGTTCGCCTGCTGTCCCATGCACAACGCCGCACGCCGACCGACGCCTTGCTGCTGAGCGATCTGGGCTATGCGAGCCTTCGCGCCGGGCAACTTGAAGAAGCACGTCTGCCTCTCATGCAGGCGCTGCAATTGAAGCCCGACAGCATGCAGGCTCAAGCCAACCTTGCTCTCTACCTGGAAGTCACACAGCAACGTGAGCAGGCAGCCGCCCTAATGAATGCCAATCGCATGTCCGACGCAACGCGTCTGGCCATCCGGGAAGCGGCGCAGCAGATGAAACTGCCCGCTGGGTCGGCTGCGCCTCTTGCGGCCACGGCACCTGCTGGCACACCCGTGGCCGGCCGTGACGAATCGATCGTCTCCCCCCTCGCGCTCAAGCGATCGCGCTGGTCGGACACGATCGGCGTCAGGACCGCAAGCCAAATGAATCCATCGACGCTGTCCGTGGAAATGCCCTCTTCATTGAACTCGACCTCACGGGGTACACCATGAACAACAAATTTCCCGGTCTGTTCGCCAGCCTGCCGGCCGGCGCACTGGCCGCAGCGCTCCTGGTCACGTCGGCGAGCGCGGCTGCACAAGTGAGTGCAAAGGTGAAGGAAACCGATGCCAAGCCGGTCGCGACGGCGGCGGCTTCGGCGGACACGCCCAAGGACGAGGCAGCGACGCCTGGGGCGCAGGCCTCGCGCGAAAAGGAGCAAGCAGGCTCGCAGCAGCAGTCCGCTGAAGCGGAAGAATTCGATCTTGTACCGCTCCAGGTCGGCGATGCGACACAAAGCCTGCTTGCATGGCAACGCAGCGGCGAGATTGCTTCGCCATCCCCCCGGACCATCGCCGGAAACGTCGCCAGCCGAAGCTACGACCGCTACATCAAGAGCTTCGAATTCCCGATCCCCGAACGGCTCGGCTCCACTGTGACAAAGTCCAGCGGCAGCACGAGCGGGGCTTCGTCGAGCCCGCGCTGAGCGCAAGAGCTTCCTGCAAAACCGCACAGCCGATGCTCCACCCGTCTACGCTCGCGAAAGCTCGGCGCCTCCAACGTGGCGTCTATGCGGTCGAATTCGCGTTTGTTTTTTTGATCGTTTTTTCGCTGCTTTACGCCGTCATTTGCTACGGCTTCTTGCTGGCCGCACGGCTGGGCTTGCAGAACGCAGCAGAAGAAGGAGCGAGGGCAGGATTGAGGTATCAAATCAGCCTAGACGCAAAAAAAACGGAAGCGGGAAATGTCGCAACCCAGCGAGCATCTTGGCTGCCCGCTGCCTTGAAAAAAAATCTGAGTGTGCAGACCACTGTATGCATGGCTGGAGAAGACGACTGCCTTAAGGCGCCTGTTTGTGGGCCAACTTGGGCGCAGCGCTGTCAGATGGTTGTGACCGTGACCGTCAACGACATCGGGAAATTACTTCCGCCATTTCCCAGCTTTGCGTTGCCGGATCAGTTATCTGGCAAAGCCAACATGGTGCTCGACGGGAGATCATTGTGAATTCACTTCGAGCATGCCGGAATTTTAAAAAAAATTCTGCCCGGCAGCGTGGAGTTGCGGCTATAGAGTTCGCATTGGTTTTCAGTGTCTTGTTTATTGCCGTATACGGATTGATCACATTTGGAGGGGTCCTTTACGTCCAGCAAGTGGTTTCACGGGCAGCAGAAGACGGCGCGCGAGCCGCTCAACTTTCCCAGACCAATACCGCACCGGAAACAATCAAAGCAAACGCGCTGTCGGCAATTTATCGATCGCTTGCCCTTTCATCGATAACACCCGCCTCCGCTGGAAATACAGCATCTTCCAGGGAAATCTGGATTCGAACAAAGCTAACCCAGCCCGATGTGACTGTTTCACCCGGGAAAGTTGCAATCAAGGTGACCTACCCATACAGAGCCAATCCATTGCTTCCACCTCTGCCGTTTACAGAAAGCTGGATGCCCCACAGCCTTTCTGGCAAAGCAATGGCAGCCACACCTTCCTAGGAAAAAAATGCGTCTACCCTGCCAGACGGCGGCCCGACGACAAGTGGGATCCGTAGTAATCAATGCCGCAATCGCGCTCTCGCTCGTCGTAATTACGTTGATCGGCACAGAGCTGGGCTATTTTTTCTATCTGAAACGAGAACTCCAGAAATCCGCAGACCTGGCTGCATTGGCAGGGGCGCAGTCCATCACCGCCACTAGTTGTGCGAGCGCCACAAGCGCTGCCATTTCCAACGCAACTCAAAATCTTCCGAACGGATTTCAACTGACCGCGGCAGATGTCACCTGCGGGCGCTGGGATCCTGATCCTGCAAAGCCGGTACTACCAAAGCATTTTGCTCCGGGAATGCAGCCTTTCAATTCAGTCCTGGTATCGATGCAACGAACACCAGCGCTACTGCTTCCTCAAATTCCTGGTAATTCGGCGAGACAGGTCACCGTCGAAGCGTTGGCTGCAATGGCCGATCCGTCTGCGGCCTTTTCCGTTGGGTCCAAGCTGTTACGCCTTTCGAACGACTCGACTCTCGGCGCCTTGCTGAAAGCGATCGGTCTGGATCTGGACAACACGGTTGTCGTTGGCTACGAAGGATTGGCAAACGTCAAGATAACGCCCGGTGGACTACTTTGTCAGCTTGGTACTTGCGCTGCTGCCGATATCACCGTCGCGGGCTTGAATGCCCTGCTAGATACCAGCGTGTCTCTGGGCCAACTGCTGGACGCTGTAGTCAAGGCCGGCGGCCGGGGAGACCTGCTAAGTGCCAACGCGACGCTGGTGTCTGCAATCAAGGCAAAACTGACGGTGGATCAACTCAACGTCAAATTGGGTGCGCTTACAAGCTCCCCGAGTCTATTCGCGCTGATCAACACGCCCGGGGCGTCGTCCGCGCTCGATGCCCAGATCAATGCCTTAGACCTGATACAGGCAGCAGTCGGGGTTGCTACTGCCGGCCGTTCCATCGACATTCCCAGTCTGAATATTTCCTTGCTGGGCCTTGCAAGTGTCACGGCCAAGGCAGGTTTGGTCGAGCCGCCATCCATTGCAATCGGCACCAAGGGCATCACGGCTTACACCGCCCAAGTACGGACTTTCATTCATGTGAAGACGAGCGGAATTCTAGCGAATCTGCTGAAAATCAACCTTCCGATCGCCTTGGACATCGTTGCGGCAAAAGGAACTCTGCAAGAGCTTTGCAAACCCGATTTGCTCTCTTCATCCGGTGAACAGCAGGCTCAAATTGCAGTGGACGGCGCAATTTTGAAAGGCTGCATCGGCAAGATATCGAACAGCTCTGGCACGCAGGATTGCTCCTTGGCCACGGGTGATCCGAAATACAAGGCGTGCTTCGACGATCTGATTTTTTCCAAAAAAGAAGCCTGCGAGCAGAATCTCTCAAGCCTTGAATTGATCAACATTTTAGGTTTGCTCAAAACCACCAACAGCACTTCTATCAAAGCGCTTCCTATCGAGCAACCAACCACTGTCACACTCAGCGTAGGACAGACGGCAACGGTGGGAAATGACCTTGCGATTGGAACGACGGTCTCCAACTTGGTTTCCACAATTTCTAATCTTTTGCTGGGCACGACACCTTCTAGCGGGACGCCGAGTTCGACGGACATTTCAACCTTGGCCACCCAAATATGGAACGACAGCGGCAAACCAGTCACAGATAATGGTGCAGGTTGCACGGCGGACACCACAACTTGCCGAGCCAAAAGACTCAGCAACGCAAAGACTCAGATTGAAAAAAATGCTGCCCAAAGTGGCTTGCTGACCGGACTCCTAAATGGCGTCGGCGATCTTCTTGGGGCCGTCGGAGGACTTGTTGGAGGCGACGGTTGCAGTTACACAGGACTCTTGGGCACAACTTCAAACCAGGGTTGCATTGATCTTCTCAAAGGAACGTTGAGCAAAAACAGCGGATCGGGACTGGGCAGCGTAGTCTCAAATGCGCTCGCGGTTTTGACCGGCCTGCTGCAACCCCTGCTGGATGCAATAGGGAAAAGCGTGCTGACCCCTTTGCTCCAAAATCTTCTCGGCATTCATCTGGGTGAAATCGACGTCAAATTGCATTCCCTTAGATGCAATGACGCTCAACTGGTTTATTGACGGATCAATGAAAAATCCCGATTTCAAATCGCGTCCGTCTCCGTACTGCGGCAACAGGCCCGTTTGTCCTGTGTGCTGCATTGCGCACCTGCCATCGCGCAAGCATTTCGAGTCTTTATGAGTTCCCCCCCCAACTTCGACGAACTCGACCTCTTCGTCTACGAAGGCAAAGCCGACATCCTCGAGCGCATCGCGCGGTGCATGGCGAGCTTCGATGTCGAGGTGATCCGGGCCGACGGCCTGGCCACGCCGGAGCCGGAGCGCGGCGTGGCGATGCGCCCCTGCGTCGCGGTCATCAGCGTGACGGTCATCGACGGCGGCGGGCTGGCGCAAGCAAGCGAGCGCCTCCAAGGCATGCCCGTGATCTGGGTGGCCGCGGGCTCGCGCGAGCGCGACTCGCGCACCTATCCGCCCGAATACCTGCACGTGCTGCCCTACGACTTCACCTGCGCAGAGCTGCGCACGATGGTCGCCAAGCTGGTGCGCCAGCTGCGCGCGCGCGACGTGGCGCCGCAGGCGCCCGATGTGCTGGTCGCGCACTCCGAAGCGATGAAGTCGCTGCTGTCCGAAGTGGGCGCATTCGCCGATTGCAACCACCCGGTGCTGGTGCGCGGCGAAACCGGGGTGGGCAAGGAGCGCATCGCGCAGCAGCTGCACCTGGGCCACCAGCACTACTGCAAGGGCGCGTTCGTGGCGGTGAACTGCGGCGCGATTCCCGACGGACTTTTCGAATCGCTGTTCTTTGGCCACAACAAGGGCTCGTTCACGGGCGCGGTGCACGCGCACCGCGGCTACTTCGAGCAGGCCACGGGCGGCACGCTGTTCCTCGACGAAATCGGCGACCTGCCGCGCTACCAGCAGGTGAAGCTGCTGCGCGTGCTGGAAGACAGCGCGGTGACGCGGCTCGGCGCCACGGCGCCGATACGGGTCGACTTCCGCCTGGTGGCGGCCACCAACCGCAACCTGCGCGAGATGGTGGCCAGCGGCGAATTTCGTGCCGATCTGTTCTACCGGCTCGCGGTGATCGAGCTGCATGTGCCCAGCCTCGAGGAGCGCGGCGAGGTCGACAAGATCGCGATCTTCAAGGCGCTGCTGACCAACGTGCTCGGCGACGAGCTCGAGGCGCTCGGCGAAACCCCGCACTGGCTGAGCGACGCGGTGGCCGAAACCTACTTTCCCGGTAACGTGCGCCAGCTGCGCAACCTCGCGGAACGCGTGGGCGTGATCGCGCGGCAGCTGCACAGCTGGGACCAGAACCTGATCCAGCGCGCGATCGCGCTGACGCGCGGCACGCCGGCAGCAGCCGCCTCGGCGGAGCGCAACGGCGCGGGCGGCGGCGGCGTCGCGCTCGACGGCAGCAGCGAGCGCAAGGGCTGGAACAGCAGCGAGCGCAACCGCATCATCGCGGCGCTGGAGATCAACGACTGGAAGCGCCAGGACACCGCGCAGCACCTGGGCATCAGCCGCAAGGTGCTGTGGGAAAAGATGCGCAAGTACCAGATCCTGGACGGCGAACCCGGCATCCCAGAAGACGCTTGAATTAGCTCGCCCCCAGGCTTCGCGCACTTCGTGTCGCTTCTCCTTCCCCCTACCGGGGGCGACACCTGAGGCCCGGCGAAGCCGAAGCATTTGGCTCGCCCCCAGGCTGCGCGCACTTCGTGTCGCTTCTCCTTCCCCCTACCGGGGGCGACACCTGAGGCCCGGCGAAGCCGGTTCCTCGGTGTCTCTGGAAGGGGCTTCGGCTTCGCTTCGCTTGCCTTGCCCGTCTTGCTCGCTTCAGGTCAGGGGATCGACAGGCGTTGCGCCTTGCGCAGCGGCGGGTTGGCGGTGGCCGCGCCCACGGCGCGTTCGGCCACCGGCTCGCTCGCGCATGCCGTGTTGCTCGAGATGCACAGCGCGCCCAGCAGGCCGTCTTCGGTGAGCACCTGGCGGCTCGGCGCGCCGAAGAGGCGGTCGATCCAGCCGTTGGTGCCCGCGGGGTCGATGCGCAGTTCGCCGGTGGTGCGCGCCAGGCGCAGCTCCGACACGCGCAGGTCGAACACGCCGTCGATGTAGTCGAACAGCAGCGTGTAGTAGTCGAGCTGCGCGTCGAGCACCTTGGGCAGGGTCTCGCGGCCGAACTCCATCAGGCGGCGGCGCCCGCGAAAGGCCTGGCCGGAGGTGCTGACGGCTTCCATCAGCTGCCTTTCTCGTTCGCGCCCGGCCACGGTGCGCGACCATGACGCCGAGGTGAGCTCGAACAGGTTGAGCTTCACGCCTTCGAGCTTGGCTTCCTGGCTGGCGATTTCGGCCAGCGCCGACTTCAGGCGCAGTTGCCGGTCGAAGCCGTTGCCGAAGTTCCAGTTGAGTTCGAAGGCCGCGCGCGTCGGGTCTTGCGGCGACACGCCGCGCGGGTCCTTGCTTTTGACGAGCACGGCGTCGAGCGTCGGGTACAGGCTGGCGTCCTGCTGGTCGGCCAGCGCCCTGGCGCGCTCGATGCGGCTCTGCGCCTCGGCGATCTCGGTGCTGCGCGCCTCGGCGCGGCGCAGCGCCTCCTCCTGCGAGGTGATGCGCCACTGCGCAGGCGCTGCGAGCACGGGCAGCGACTCGGGGTTGGGCGAGAACTTGAAGTAGTTGCGGAACTTGGCGAGTGCCTCGTCGCGCTGGGCCGCAAAGTCCGACTCGCGCGCGGCCACCAGGGCGCGCCGCGAGGCGGCCATGTTGAGGTCGTTGTCGCCGGTCACGCCCAGCGCCACACGGCGGGCCTCGGCCTTCGAGAGCTCGGCCACCACCTCGGTGGCGCGGTGCGCGATCTGCTTCTTCAGGTCGAAGCGCTGCACCTGCAGGTAGGCCGTGAGCGCGTCCAGCACCACCTTCTGCGAGGTGGTGACCACGGCTTCGTCATCGGCCTGGTTGGCGGCTTCGGCGGCGCGCTGCGCGGCGTTCATGGCGCCACCGTCGATCAGGCTCACGCGGGCCTCGGCGGTGAGCACGGTGTAGCCCTGCGTCTTGGCGTTGTCCGCACCGCTGTTGTAGTTGCCCGACGAAGTGCCGAGCTTGAAGCGCGGGTAGCGCGCCTGCCTGGCGGCGTCCACGCTGTAGCTGCTGGTGTTGGCAGTGGCCTGCGCCGTCTGCACTTCGGGGTATTCCTGCGACAGCACGATGAGCGCCTGCTTCACCTGCTGGGTGTAGGTGGTGGCACCCAGCGAGGGTGGGGACAGCCGGCGCGCGAGCACGAGCGCGGGGCCGGCTTCTTGCGGCGCCGGCTGCTCCTGCGCAACGGCAGCGGTGGGCAGCGCAAAGCTCGCGCACAGCACGGCACAGACAACACCGGTGCCCGCGCGGCGCCGGTCGATCGATGGGCGTTGCTTCATGGTTCGCGGAAGGCTTCGCGCCGCAGCTTGAGCACGGGCCGCAGGATGTACCAGATGAACGGGTCGGTGCCCACGCGCAGGTCCACTTCGGACTCCATGCCCGCGGTGATGCGGTTCTCGTCGCGGCCCACGTGCGACTGCGACATGCTGATGAGCAGCCGGTAGTACGGCGCGCCGCTGGAAACCGCCGGGTCGCGGTCGGCGTCGGCCGCCACCAGCTTCACCTTGCCGTCGACCGCGCCATAGCGCAGGTAGTCGTAGGCGGTGATCTTCACGCGCGCCTGCTGGCCCACTTCAATGAAGCCGCGGTCGTTCGGGTTGAGCCGCGCCTCGACCATGATCTCGTCCTCGTCGGGCACCACCTCGAGGATGGCCTCGCCGGGCTTCACGACCCAGCCGGGGCTGGAGTTGCGCAGGCCCTTGACGATGCCGTCCGACGGCGCCTTCACCACGGTGCGCGACCGCTGGGTGCGCGCGCGCGCGAGGTCTTCGCTCAGGCTGGCGAACTGGCGCTCCACGGTGGCCAGCTCGTCCGACGCACGGCGGCGGTAGCGGCCTTCGGCCTCGGCCATCTTGGCCTGCGCCTCGGTGATGGCGGCGTTGGCCGAAATCACGCCCTGGCGCGTCACCGCGAGTTCGCTGCGCACGCCCTCGGCCTGGCGCCGCTTCTCGAGCACCTCGACCTGGCCGACGAGTTTTTCGCTGAGCAGCTGCTCGGAGATTTCAAGCTCCTTTTGCATCAGCACCAGCCGGTCGCTCAGGCCCTTGGCCTTGGCTTCCTGTTCCAGCTTCTTGCTGCGCGCCTGCTCCAGGCCCGACACGGCGCCGGCCATCACGCCGCGCTGTTCGAGCGCGCGCGCCTGGTAGGCGCCGCTTTCGCCTTCGAGCACGCCTTCATCGATGTCGGCGGCGAACGAATCGCGCTTGAGCGGCTGGCCGCGGCTCTCGGCAATGAGGCGCACGCGCGTGGCCTGCGTGGCTGCATAACGGGCCGTGAGTTCTTCGAGGTTGAGCCCGCTGCCGCCCAGGTCGATCTCGACCAGCGACTGGCCCGCCTTGACCTTGTCGCCCTCTTTCACGAACACGTTGCTGACGATGCCGCCCTCCAGATGCTGGATGGACTTGACGCGGTCCGAGGGGATCACGCGGCCCGGCGCCACCACCACGGTTTCCATGGGAAAGCCCAGGCCGATCAGCGCCAGCACGCCCACGGCGCCGCCGATGATCCACTGCCGGCGTCGCCCCTGCGGCGAGTTGCGCGCCGCGCGCTTCTCGTTCTCGTCCTGAAGAATCTGCGGCAGGTCTGATTTCAAGTCTCTTCCTCGATCGCTCGTCATGTGGCGAGCGGTGTCATGCAATGGAGCGGGAGGTCGCGGCCCCCGCGCCGTCTTCCGAATCGCCCACGGCCACCAGCGGCTTGCGCACGCCGAACAGCTTGGGCACCATCTCCGCGGCCGAGCCCTGCTCCACATTGCCCTGGCCGGTCACGTGGTAGACCACGCTGGCGGCGGAGACGATGCGCAGCGAGTGCGTGACCACCACCACGGTGCGCACCTTGGCCACCGCGAGCAGCGTGGCGAGCAGGTTGCGTTCGCTTTGAAAGTCGAGGTCGTTGCTGGGCTCGTCGAGCACCAGCACCGAGGGCTTGCGCAGGAAGCTCATGGCCAGCGCCAGCTTGCGCCGCTCGCCCACCGACACGCCGGTGCCGCCCTCGCCCACCCGGGTGCGATAGCCGTCGGGCAGGCGCGACAGGAAGTCGTGCGCGCCCGAGAGCCTGCAGGCCGCCACGATCTGCTCGTCGCTCTGGCCCGGCGCGCCGCGGCGCATCACATCGATGAGCGGGCCGCCGAACCAGTAGACCTCCTGCGAGAGGTAGCTGATCCAGCGCGAGAGCTCTTCGCGGCCGAACTGCGACAGGTCGTACTCGCCGATGCTGATCGTGCCGCGCGTGGGCTCGTACAGGCCCGACAGCAGCTTCACCAGCGTGGACTTGCCCGCGCCGTTGCGCCCGACGATCACATGCAGCCCGCCGGGGCCGATGTCGAGGTCGACGTTCTCCAGCACCGGCTGCTGCGCGGTCTCGGTGAAGCTGAAGCTCACGTCCTTGAAGGTGATGCGGCCGAGCGGCTGCGGCAGCGTCATGCCCGTGGGCGGCTTCTCGACCGGCTCGCGCAACACCGTTTCCAGGCGCTGGGCCGCTTCCTTCGCGGTGGCCAGCGAGCGCCAGTTCGACACCAGCCCTGCCACCGGTTGCAGCGCCTTGAGCGCCAGCATGTTCGAGGCGACCAGCCCGCCCACCGTCATCCATTGCTCCATGACCGAGATGGCGCCCACCGTCACCACCACCACCGAGAACACCGTGAGCAGCACGGTGGTGCCGTCGCGCGTGGTCTCGATCTGGCCGTTCTTGGTGAAGCTCTCGGTGAGCCAGGCGTTGTAGGTCTGGCGCCACATCTCGATGGTGGGGCCGTCGTTGGACTGCGTCTTGAGCGTTTCGCGCGCGTTGCAGATCTCGGACGTCATGCGGTCGAGGCCGCGGCCGCGCTGCACTTCTTCCACGCGCCCGGAGCGCACCTCGTCGGCCCACCACCACGCCAGGAACGACATGATGGCCAGGAACAGCGCCACCACCGGCAGCACCGGCAGCGCGACGATGCCGATCACGATGAGCGCGAAGACGGCCATGGGCAGGTCGAAGATCGATTGCGCCAGCCCGCCGGTGACGGTGCCGCGCACCGAGCCCACGTCGCGAAAGTACAGCTGCCACGACGACGCGGGGCGCGCCTCGAGCGCGCGCAGCGGGCGCGACAGCATCGAGTTGAGCAAGGCGCCCGACACACCGTGGTCGATGATGGCGCCGGCATTGCGCAGCATGCGCGAGCGGCGCGTGCGCAGCCAGAACTCGATGCACAGGAAGAAGAAGATGCCGCTCACCAGCGCGGCGAGCGTGGAGAAGCCGCTGCGCGACAGCACGCGGTCATACACCTGCAGCAGGAAGATCGAGGGCAGCAGCCCGAACAGGCTGATGGGCAGCGAGCGCCACGCGGCGCTCTTCACGAGCGGGTACGCATCGCGAAAAGCCGCGTTCAACGCACCCGCGTAAGGACTGGCTCCGGGCTCTTCGGGTTTGTCTGCGACCAGCTGGCTGGGCAAGAGGAACTTGATCATGGAAAAGGGCCGATCCGTCGGGCAATGACGCCTGCGTCATATTAACTGTTACCCGACTGTTACAAGGCAAAATTTCACTCGCCGCGCGCCTCAGCACGGCGATGTCTGCCCCTTCACCGGACCGGCCCGTTCCACGCGCGCCGGTCCGTGTTGCGCGGGGCTTCCCGTGGCCGCGCAACCGACCGGCTTCCCTGACTTGAAAACGCCCGCGACCTGGGGCAAACCCTCAGCGAACACCAATGCGATGTTGGCGCACAACAGCATGCAGAGCACCCATGCGCACAGCAGCTGGAGCCAGCCCAGCCACCAGCGATCGGGCCGCTGCAGCGGTGCTGCGGCTTCATGTTCGAAACGATGTTCGAAGGTCGGTTGCGCAAGCGCGTTCCATCTCATGGCAGTGCTTTCAAAACCCGGGCAAGCCGGGACAGGCCGATGCCGGCGGAACTCTTCGCGAGCACCCAGTCGCCTGGCTGCAGCAGTCCGCCGAGCGCGGTGGACAGATCGGACACATCGACGAACCAGTGCGAGCGCACCTTGGTGCGAATGCGCGCATGCAGCGCGCGCATCATCGGGCCGCACAGCAGCACGCGGTCGGGCTGCGAGGCCAGCAGTTCGGCCTCCAGGTCGAGGTGATGGCGCTGGGCGGCGGGGCCGAGCTCCTGCATGTCGCCCAGGATCGCCACGCGGCGCGCCGGCTCGCAGGGCGCCTGCGACAGCATCTCGAGCGCCGCGCGCATCGAACTCGGGTTGGCGTCGTAGGTCTCGTCGATCAGCTTGAAGCTGCCGCCGCCGATGTGAATGGTGTGCAGCGCACCGCGCCCGCCCGGCGGCTCGAAGTGCGCGAAGGGTTCGACCGCGGCGCCCAGCGGCAAGCGCAGCGCCTGCAAGGCCGCGAGCGCGGCCACGGCGCTCGCGCCCATGTGGCGCCCCGGCGCGTTCAGCCGCAGCTGGAAGGGCTCGCCCGCCACCAGGACCTGCACCTCGCCATGGTCGAACGCGAGCAGGCGCACGTCGGCGTCCCTGTGCTCGCCGTAGCTCAAAACCTGCAGCTGCCGCGCCAACGCGGCTTCGGCGAAGGTCGCGAACTCGGGCATGTCGCGGTTCAGCACCACGCTGCTGCCCGGCGCCATCGACTGGAAGAAGCGGGCGTCCAGGCGCGCGGCGGCTTCCGAAGGGCCGCGGTGTTTCTGCGACGCGGCCGACAGCCCCGTCACCACCATCAGCGAAGGCCGCACGAGCTGGGCCGAAGCAGGCATTTGCGCGCTGCCCATCTCCAGCACCCAGTAGGCGGCGTGCCGCGGCATGCAGGTCATGTTCCATGCCATGCCCGAAGGCAGGCTGACGTTGCCCTCGGGCAGGCCGACCTCGCCCCACACGGTGAGTGCGCCGGCCAGCATCGCGGCCACGGTGCCGCTCGATGCGCCGCTTGCCGCCGCGCCTGACGAACCTGCCGTGGCGCTTCCGAGCACACCGCACACGCGGCCCGTGAACTCGGCGCGCGCATGGTCGCCCAGTTGCAGCACGGCCTGCAGCACGTTCTCGACCTTGAGCACGGGCACGCGCTTGTCCAGGTGCGGCTTGGGGTCGGTGCACAGCACGGCGGCGGCCGGTTGCAGCACGCCCTTGAGTGTGACTGCCGCCAGCGCCGTTTTCGACGCGCGCGCCTGATGGTCGAACACGACGCGGCCCTTGCGCATGTACGAGCGCTGCGCCACGCCGGTGGCGCGCCAGCCATCGTCGGGCCTGACCACCCATTCGCCGCCGGTGACGCGCGCCATCTCGCTCGCGGTCCATGCGGGGCCGTCGTCGCGTCCGCCGCCAATGCCGCCATTCATGCCGCCCCCGCTGCCGTTCGCCGCCGGCAACGCGCGGCGCTCGACCAGGTAGCGGTGGTAGGCGGCCAGGCCCGATACGTACTGCTCGACGTCGTCGATGCGCACGCGAAACGAGTGATGGCGGATGAAGAACGCGCCCACCACGCTCGACGGCCGGCGGAAGTACATCGCCACCTCGGGCCAGAAGAACCCGTTGAGCAGGTAGTGCGCGCGGTAGTCGAGCGCGCGGTAGAACTTCTCGGTGTCGAGCTCGTCGAGCAGGTGCCGCATCGCGGGCATGCCTTCGAGCCGCTGCAGCATCTGCTGCGCGGCCAGCATGAGTTCGAGCAGCGTGGGAAAGGTGGTCTTGCGGTCGAGCACGAAGTCGAGGTAGCCCGCCACGTTCTGCAGGCCGAAGCGAAAGTACTTTTCCTGCGGGCTCCAGCGCGTGAGCTCGTTGACGCAGCAGCTCAGCCAGTGATCGTGCGCCTGCCAATGCTGGCTGGCAATGAAGTGGTCGAAGGCCTTCTCCACCGCCGCCAGCCATTGCGGCTCGTGCGTGAGGCCGTACAACCGCATGAGCCCGTAGGCCGCCTCGCCGTCGTAGTAGATGATGCGCGAGGCCTGCTTGACCGTGAGGTCGCTCGCATGCAGCACGTGGTTGAAGCGGCCGGTGGCCGGGTCTTGCAGCGACACGATGCCCAGGGCGAGCTTCTCCAGCAGCGCCAGCCAGTGGCGCGTGCCCATCAGCTCGCAATACTTGACCAGCGCGAGCACGCAGGCCGCGTTGCCGCCGAGCTTGATTTCGCCGCCGATGTCGACCAGGAACGCCACGGCGCGCCCGTCCGCCAGCGTGTAGTCGCGGATCAGCACCGTGGTGAGGTGGTCGATCCCGCGGTCGATGGCCGCGCGCAGGGTTTCGTCGCGCGTGAGCTCCCACGCCGCGAGCATGGCGTGGAGCGCGCTCGCATGGCGCATCGCGTCGTAGGTCGGAATGCGGCGGTCGAAGCTCGGAAAGTAGCCGTACACGAACAGGCCGTCGCTGTGCACCTGGCGCGCCAGGTACGAGGAGCCGCTGCGCACCAGGTCGAGCACGGCCTGCGGGTTCAACGCCGGCAATTGCCGGCGCCCCGCGTCGAGCCCCGTGCCGACGAGCTTGTGCACCACGCCGTCGGGCTGGCAGAACACGCCCACCGTGGCCAGCAGGTACACCGGCTGGTCCGACGGCATGTCCAGCGGCGGCATGCATCCGAAGCGGGCCTGGCCGTAGACCTCGAAGTTGCGCGGGTTCACCACCGAATGCGGAATGGTCGAGTCGCCGCACAGCATGGCGTTGGCGTTGAGCTCCTGCTCGGTGAAGGCGAGCGTGAAGTCCTTGTCGAAGGCCAGGCCGAGGCGAAAGTAGTTGCGCTTGACGGCGGTGAGCTGGGTCTTGAACTGGCCCCAGTCCATCGGGCTCGCGCCCTCGACCCAGTCGATGCGCAGCCACGGCGCGACGATGCCTCGCTCGCGCACCCATCGCTCGACGCGCTCGGCGCCTTCGCGCCAGGCGGTTTCGAATTCGGCGGCACGCGTGTGCACCACGTGCGCACGCTGCGAGCCGTCGCTGATCGAGAAGAACAGCGTGAACGCCGGGTACGGCGCCGGCAGCGCCGCGCACACCGACACCAGGCGCTCGTGGCAGGCGTGGAGCTGGTCTGTGAAGGACATCATTCGGCCCCGATCGAGTGCGGGAGTCCGGCCGCGCCCGTCATCTGCTCTCGCTTTGATGACGTGTGCGTGGCGCGGAAACGGCCGTCGAAATCATCGCGCTCGTCCGGTTCAGCGGTAGCTGAATTCGGCGCGGCGATTGAGCTGATAGCCCTCCTCGGTGGTGGCGAGCGACGCGGGTTTTTCCGTCCCCCAGCTGATGGCCTCGATGCGCTCGGCAGGCACGCCGAGTTGCGTGAGCGCGCGCTGCACCGACTCGGCGCGGCGCTGGCCGAGCGCCAGGTTGTACTCGCGCCCGCCGCGCTGGTCGGTGTTGCCTTCGATCACCACCCGGCTTGCTGCGCGGTTCCTCATGTAGCTCGCATGGGCCTCGACGATCTGTCGGTCCTGCGGCCTGATGTTGTATTTGTCGAAGTCGAAGTAGACGATCTTCGGCACGCCCGCCGGGCCGTTCTGCACCGGCGCCGGCGGGGCCGGCTCCACCTTGGGCACGGCCGAGACGGCCTTGTTGGAGTAGTAGTAGGTCGCGTCGTCGCGCCCGGTCTTCGGGGCCGCGCAGCCCGCGAGGACTGCGCCGAGGGCGACGATGGCCAGTGTCTGGAAATTCTTTTTCATATCGATCCTTTGTGGGACAGGCCGGTGGTGGCCTGTCCCTGGTGCTGCAACTCCCTCACCCCTCCTGCGATGTTCTTGTTCAGCCCAGCAGGCCGTGCAGGACGTTCGTCACGGGCGACAGGGCGGTGCCGACCGGGCTGTGCTCGACCAGGCTGGTGATGGGTGTCACCACGTCGGTCACCAGCGGTGCGGCGGCGTGCTGAACGCTGCTCACCACGTCGGTCACCGGAGACGCCGCACCCGACGAGCCGGCCAGGATGTCGGTCACCGGCGAAAGGGCCTCGGACGCCGCCTGCGTCACGGTGGACACCGTCGGCGAGACCGCATCGGTCAGGCCCGAGACAGGCGCCAGGATGTTGGCCACGGGGCTGGCACCGCCGGTCAGGCCGCCGAGCAGGCTGCCCACCAGGCCTTCGTTGCCGAGCACACCGTCGAGCAGGCCGCCGGTGCCGCCACCGGTCGCGCCGCCGAGCAGGCTGCCGACGAGGCCTTCGTTGCCGAGCACGCCGTCGAGCAAGCCGCCGGTGCCGCCACCGGTCGCGCCGCCGAGCAGGCCGCCGACGAGGCCGTCGTTGCCGAGCACGCCGTCGAGCACACCGCCGGTGCCGCCACCGGTCACGCCGCCGAGCAGCCCGCCGACGAGGCCTTCGTTGCCGAGCACGCCATCGAGCAAGCCGCCGGTGTCGCCACCGGTCACGCCGCCGAGCAGGCCACCAACGAGGCCGTCGCTGCCGAGCACGCCATCGAGCAAGCCGCCGGTGTCGCCACCGGTCACGCCGCCGAGCAGGCCACCGACGAGGCCGTCGTTGCCGAGCACGCCGCCGAGGAGACCACCGTCGCCGCCGAGCACGCCGCCGAGGAGACCACCGTCGCCGCCGAGCACGCCGCCGAGGAGACCACCGTCGCCGCCGAGCACGCCGCCGAGGAGACCGCCGTCGCCGCCGAGCACGCCGCCGAGGAGACCACCGTCGCCGCCGAGCACGCCGCCGAGGAGACCACCGTCGCCGCCGAGCACGCCGCCGAGGAGACCGCCGTCGCCGCCAAGCACGCCGCCGAGGAGACCACCGTCGCCGCCGAGCACGCCGCCCAGAAGGCCGCCGTCGCCACCAAGCACACCACCCAGCAGGCCGTCGTCACCCAGCACGCCGCCGAGCAAACCACCGTCGCCACCGAGCACGCCTCCCAGAAGGCCACCGTCACCACCGAGCACACCACCCAGCAGGCCGTCGTCACCCAGCACGCCGCCGAGCAAACCACCGTCGCCACCGAGGACGCCGCCCAGAAGGCCGCCGTCGCCGCCGAGCACACCACCCAGCAGGCCGTCATCACCCAGCACGCCGCCGAGCAAACCGCCGTCACCACCAAGGACGCCGCCGAGCAGGCCGCCGTCGCCGCCGAGCACACCGCCCAGCAGGCCGTCGCTGCCCACGAGGTGGGCCACGCCGTCGGTCAGGTAGTCGACCTGTGTCGCGACACCGTTCAGCAGCGCGCTCGTCGTTCCCGTGCCCAGCAGCTGGTCGGTCACCGGGCTCAGCAGGCTGCCCGCGCCGCTCGTCACCTGGCCCACGAGGCCGTCGACCGGGTCGAGCACGTTGGGGTCGTTCGGCGTGAAGCTGGTGCCGAGCACCGGGCCCAGCAGGCCGTCGACCGTGTCGGTCACGCTGTCGGTGAGGCCGACGACCGGGCCGAGCACGTTGCCCAGGCCGAGGCCGCCCAGCACGCCTTCGTTCAGGCCGTCGACCAGGTTGCCGACCACGCCGTCGACCGGGTCGAGCAGCGCCGCGCCGGTGCCCGGGGTGCCGCCACCGCCGATGCCGCCCACCACGCCGCCGAGCAGGCCGCCCAGCAGGCCGTCGTCACCCAGCAGGCCGCCGACCGGGCCGTCGTTGCCCAGCACGCCGCCCACGAGACCGTCGGGGCCGAGCAGGCCGCCGATGCCGCTGCCGCCGAGCACGCTGCCCAGCGGGCCGTCGCCACCCAGCAGGCCGCCGAGCAGGCCGTTGTCGCCCAACAGGCCACTCACGGGGCCGTCGCTGCCCAGCAGGCCGCCGACCAGGCCGTTGTCGCCCAGCAGGCCGCCCAGCAAGCCATCGTTGCCGAGCAGGCCACCGACCGGGCCTTCATTGCCCAGGAGGCCGCCGACCAGGCCGTCGCCACCCAGCAGGCCACCGACCGGGCCGTTGTCGCCCAGCAGACCGCCCAGCAGGCCGTCGTTGCTCAGCAGGCCGCCGAGCAAGCCGTCGTCGCCGAGCAGGCCGCCCACGATGCCGTTGTCGCCCAGCAGGCCGCCGACCGCGCCGCCCAGCAGCCCGTCGTTGCCGCCGAGCAGGCCGCCCAGCGGGCTGTCGGCAATGAGGCCGGAGATCGCGCCGTCCTGGCCGAGCAGGCTGTCGACCAGGCCGCCATGGCCCAGCAACTGGCCGGTAAGGCCTTCGCTGCCCAGCACGCTGGCCAGGGCGCCGTCGCCGCCGAGCAGGCCGCCGACCAGGCCGTCGTCACCCAGCAGGCCGCCCAGGGCGCTGTCGTCGCCGAGCAGGCCACCCAGCAGGCCGTCTTCACCGAGAACGCCACCCACCAGGCCGCCGACTGCGCCGTCGCCGAGCAGGCCGCCCACGAGACCGCCTTCGCCGAGCACGTTGCCCAGCAGGCCGCCGACGGCGCCGTCTTCAGCGAGCAGGCCACCCACCAGGCCGTCCGAGCCGAGCAGGCCGCCGACCAGGCCGTCGTCGGCCAGCAGGCCGGCCACGAGGCTGCCTTCGCCCAGCACGTTGTTGAGCAGGCCGCCGAGCGCGCCGTTCTCACCGACCAGCTGGCTGGTGACGCCGCCGAGGCCCAGGGCGTCGGTCAGGCCGCTGACGATGCCGTGGTCGCCAATCAGGTTGGTCAGGCCGTTGTCCAGCGCGTCGGTCAGGTAGTCGACCTGGTTCAGCACCGAGCCGAGAACGGCGGCGGTGCCGCCGGCGCCCAGCAGGTTGTCGAGCGCGGGGCTCAGGGCGCCGCCCAGCAGGTGGGTGACGCTGCCGACGGTGTTGTCGACCGGGTCGAACTGGTTGGGGTTGTTCTCGGTGAAGGTCTCGCCGAGCAGCGGGGCCAGCACGTCGTCGACCACATCGGTCAGGCCATCGACCACGTTGGTGACCGGCGTGAGCGCGCCGCCAAGGCCGAGCGCATCGCTGACGGTGTCGACGACCTGGTGAACAAGGCCATCGCCCGGATCGAGCAGGTGGTCGCCGTCTGCGTCTGCGTCTGCGTCGGCATCTGCGTCTGCGTCGGCATCTGCGTCTGCGTCGGCATCTGCGTCGGCGTCGGCATCTGCGTCGGCATCTGCGTCGGCATCTGCGTCGGCGTCGGCGTCGGCGTCGGCGTCGGCGTCAGCATCGGCATCGGCATCGGCATCGGCATCGGCATCGGCATCGGCATCAGCATCAGCATCGGCATCGGCATCGGCATCGGCATCAGCATCGGCATCCGCATCCGCATCGGCGTCTGCATCCGCGTCGGCATCACCATCGGCATCGGCATCCGCATCGGCATCCGCGTCCGAATCGGCATCTGCATCGGAATCACCGGGGTTCGTCGGATTGCCCGAGCCGACGAGCACAGGGAATGCGCTGTCGCTGCCACCGCCGCCACCGCCGAGCGCAGAGCCAAGGAGCGCGGCGCCCAGTGCGCCCAGTGCGAATTCACCCAGCCCGATACCGCTGCCGGCCGCGAGCTTCTTGGTGACGGCCAGGGCGGCGGCGTCGGCGTCGCTGTCCGGCGGGGTCACCTGCAGGTCGCCCGAGGCGACGTCCACGTTCACTTGTTCGAGGCCGCCAGGCAGCTTGGTCGAGCCGATGGTGGCGTCGGTGCCGCCGGTGAACACACCCGCCAGCGGGGCCTTGTTGGTGGCCGAGCCGGGGAAGAGCACATTGGCGTGGCCGTCCTGCGGCACGATCACGCGGTCGCCGGGCAACAGCGTCTGATTGCCATCGACGGGAATGCTGACACCGTCGCGCATCACTGCAACACCGGGCGTGGCATTCGATAATGTGCCGACGCTGGCGGGGCCAGCTGCGGCGGGCGCCGCCGAACTCAGCGAGGCGGGGGTGCCCAGCGGAGTGACGGTGGCTTGGGCGAGAACCACAGGAGCTGCGCCAGCGGCGGCAAGTCCTTCGGTCGAAACGGTCGATGCTTGTTGAGCGGTCATGGCAGCCTCTGTGAGAAAAGATGTCTCTACAGGGGCAACATGCGTGCCGCTTTTTTCCGGCACTTTTCCAGCGGCGCCGCCGGGCTCCCAAGCCATTGATTCTTATAGGTATTTTTACAAAATCAAGGGTTTACACGGGGCCTTCGAAAGAGGCCGGAAGTACCTCATTCAGCGATTCGTTACGTAACGATGTAACGCCTTGTACCCGGAACGTCCGACACATCCCAAGGCTCTCGGAACGGCTTGCGAAGCGGCTCTTGCAGAGCGCCCCCACACCCTCTTCTTCTTTATCTCTCTTTCTTTATCTCTGTATGTTCAACCCCTCCCAGGAAGACGTGCGCCGCTTCTTCTGCGACGTGTACGCCAAGCATCGCCAGGGCCTGCCGATGGAAGCCCTCGAGACCATCGCTGCCGGCTGGATCGACGAGCACCCCGAGTACCACGAAGACCTGGTCGACGCCGACGCCGCGGTGGCGCGGGTGTACGACGGCGCGAACGGCCGCGAGAACCCGTTCCTTCACCTGTCGATGCACCTGTCGATCAGCGAGCAGTGCTCCATCGACCAGCCGCGCGGCATCCGCCAGGCCGTCGAACTGCTGTCCGCGCGACGCGGCTCGCTGCTGCATGCGCACCACGAGGCGATGGAATGCCTGGGCCAGATGATGTGGGAGAGCCAGCGCGCCGGCCGCCCGCCGGACGGCGACGGCTACGTGGCCTGCGTGCAGCGACGCGCAACAAAGGACTAGCTAGCCCCGAGGCGGCTTCCTGGCCTTCGGCGGCAACACCCCCTGCTGCTTCGCCGCCTCGCGCAGCAGCGCGGCCATGGCCAGGCGCAGCGCCGAGGGCTCGGCATCGCTGCGCTGCAGCAGGCCGACCGGCTCCTCGGTGCCGGCGGTCTCTATGCGCAGGCGCACCATGCGCCCGTCCGCGAGCTCGCCGCGCGCGGCGCCCAGCGGCGTGATCCACACCGCGTCGGACACCGCCACCAGCGCGCGCGCCACGGCCACGTCGAGCGTCTGCAGCGCGTTGGTCGGCAGCACGAGGCCGCGCGCCGACAAAAAGCTCTCGGTGTTGTGTCGCGGGATGGTGCCTTCGCCGTACACCACCAGCGGATAACCCAGCACCGCCTGCACCGACGCGGCTTTCAGCGCCAGCGGATGGCCGGCGCGCACGGCGAACACCAAGGGTTCGGTGTGCAGCAGCTCGAAGCTCAGGCCGCCCATTAGGCGCGGGTCGCTCATGCGGCCGACCACCAGGTCGAGCTCGCCGGCGCGCAGCTCGTCGAGCAGCGCGGCGTTGGCGGCGCTCTTCACCACGATCTGCACCTGCGGCCAGCCGTCGCGCAGCCGTGCCAGCGCCACCGGCAGCAGCGCGGGCGCCACGCTCGGCAGCGCGCCGATGCGCAGCCGCTCGATGCGCCCGCCCGCGGCCGGCGCCACCGCCTGCGCACTGGCGTCCAGCGCCTCGAGCACGCGCAGGGCGTGGGCCAGCAACTGCTCGCCGGCCGCCGTGAGCCCCTGCACGCCGCGCCGGCCGGCGTTGCTGCGCTCCACCAGCCGCGTGCCGACGATCGCCTCCAGCTCGGACAGCGTCTTGGACACCGCCGGCTGGCTCAGCGCCAGCCGCTCGGCGGCGCGCGCAAGATGGCGCTCCTGCGCCACCGCCACCAAGCAGCGCAGATGGCGCAGCTGCACGTTGCGCAGGAAGTCCAGTCGGAGATCGGCGGAATTTTTCAATTACTGCTGGTTATTGAGAACAGAGCAATCTTCAATTTACATCATCGAACGGTGCTTCTACAGTGGCGGCTTCCGGATTCGTCCCACGACAGGAGACAACGTTCATGTTGACCAAGACCAAGGGCAGCTCGCCCGTCCTCACCCCGCGCGACTGGGAAGCCCACCCCAGCTACGTCTACCCGGGCTACAAGTCCACCATGAAGCGCGGCCCGCAGAAGCCGCTGATTCCGCTGAAGGCCTCGCTCGGCGAGCTCCAGCAACCGGTGTACGGCCACGACAGCATCGGCGAACTCGACCACGACCTCACGCGCAACGCGCGCAAGAACGGCGAGCCGCTGGGCGAACGCATGATCCTCACCGGCCAGGTGCTCGACGAGCATCGCCGCCCGGTGGCCAACACGCTGGTCGAACTGTGGCAGGCCAATGCCTCGGGCCGCTACGTGCACAAGGTCGACCAGCACGACGCGCCGCTGGACCCCAACTTCCTGGGCGCGGGCCGCTGCCTGACCGACAGCGAAGGCCGCTACCGCTTCCTCACCATCAAGCCCGGCGCCTACCCCTGGGGCAACCACCCGAACGCGTGGCGTCCGCAGCACATCCACATGTCGCTGTTCGGCCAGAGCTTTGCGAGCCGGCTGGTCACGCAGATGTACTTCCCGGGCGACCCGCTGCTGCAGTACGACCCGATGGTCACCGGCACGCCCGAGCGCTACCGCAACCGGCTGATTGCCGACTTCAGCCTCGACATCACCGAAGAGGGCTACGCGCTGGGCTACCAGTTCGACATCGTGCTGCGCGGCGCCGACGAGACGCCGTTCGAGAACCGCTGAGCCGCAAGGAGACACAGACCATGTCATTGATGACCGCACAGGAAGCCGACTTCGGCCAGACCCCCTCGCAGACCGTGGGCCCCTACTTCGCCTACGGCCTCACCGCCACGCAGTACGGCTACGACTTCGACCAGCCCTTCGACGCCGTGCTCGCGCTGGACAACGCCAGCGGCGAGCGCATTCGCCTGGAAGGCCGCGTGATCGACGGCGACGGCAACCCGATCAACGACGCGCTGGTCGAGATCAGCCAGCCCGACGGCGAAGGCCGCTACCCGCAGACGCCCGAAGAGGCGCGCGCCATCGGCTTTCGCGCGTTCGGCCGCGTCGGCACCGGCACCACCGAAGGCAACCGCTTCGTGTTCCATACCGTCAAGCCCGGCGCGCAGGCGCCCGGCGAGGCGCCGCACATCAACGTGATCGTGCTGATGCGCGGCCTGCTGCTGCATGCGTTCACCCGCGTGTACTTCGGCGACGAAGCCGCGGCCAACGCCAAGGACGACGTGCTGCAGAGCGTGCCGGCCGATCGCCGCCACACGCTGATTGCAGAGCGCGTGGTGCAAGGCGGCGCGGTGAGCTACCGCTTCGACATCCGCATGCAGGGCGCGGACGAGACGGCGTTCTTCGACGTCTGATTCGCGCAGGACTCGGGGAAAACCCGAGGCACAAAAAAAGCCCGCTGCGAGCGGGCTTTTTTGATATGCGTTGAAACGCTTGTTCAGTCGACGCGGTGGTGAATGCGCGATTCGGGCACCGTCTTCAGTTCGCCGGGCAGCGAGCTGATGTAGGTGGCCAGCGTCTTCAGCTCGGCGGTGGTGAACTTCTTCTCTTCGACCTGCTGGCCCATCACCGCGTTGGAGCGGCCCAGGTGCGCGTTGTTCTTCACGCGGTACGACTTGAGCGCGACGAACAGGTAGTCGGCATGCTGGCCGGCCAGCTTGGGCACGGTGCCGTCGTTGGGCGTGTTGAAGTTGGCGCCGTGGCACTTGGTGCAGCTGTTGTCGGCGTTGCGGGTGATGAGCCCCTCGACGTTGGCCGGCGTGGCCTTGGCCAGCGCGGCGGGCGGTGCGCCGCCGTCCTTCAGGCCGAGCTGGCTGTAGTAGGCCGCGAGGTCCGCGATGTCCTGCTCGGTGAGCGAGTCAGCAATGGCGCGCATGGTGGGGTGCTTGCGGTCGCCGCCCTTGTACGCGGTGAGCGCCGCCGTGATGTACGTGGCGCTCTGCCCCGCGATCATGGGCACCTTGTGGATCTCGGGGAAGCTGGCCTGGTAGCCGATGATGCCGTGGCAGCCCACGCACATCTGTACTTTCTTCGCACCGTCCTGGGCCTTGCCCGTGACTTGCTGGGCTTGCGCCGAGAGCGTCACGCAAGCGACACCAAGGGCAAACATCGTGGTCAACAACTTGTTCATTTTGCGCGCACAATCTCGTGGAGAGTACAGTTTTTCGAATCAACATTCGATTATAGGCAGGGGTCCCCCGGATCCCTGTGCAGGCCAACCCTAGGCTGCACAACGCGCGTCGAGTGTGTTCTTTTCTCCACCCCCAGCTTCCGTCTCACTCATGAAATTCCAGGGCTCAGACAATTACGTTGCCACGCGGGACCTGATGCTCGCGGTCAACGCGGCCATCACGCTCCAACGTCCGCTGCTCGTCAAGGGCGAACCCGGCACGGGCAAGACCATGCTGGCCGAGGAAGTGGCCCAGTCGCTCGGACTGCCGCTGCTGCAGTGGCACATCAAGTCGACCACCAAGGCGCAGCAGGGCTTGTACGAATACGACGCCGTGAGCCGCCTGCGCGACTCGCAACTGAAAGACGTCGACGGCGGCGAGCGCGTCAAGGACATCCAGAACTACATCATCAAGGGCGTGCTGTGGCAGGCCTTCACGGCCGACCAGCCGGTGGCGTTGCTGATCGACGAGATCGACAAGGCCGACATCGAATTCCCGAACGACCTGCTGCGCGAAATCGACCGCATGGAGTTCTACTGCTACGAGACGCGCGAGCTCATTCGCGCCAAGCACCGCCCGGTGGTGTTCATCACCTCCAACAACGAGAAGGAACTGCCCGACGCCTTCCTGCGCCGCTGCTTCTTCCACTACATCAAGTTCCCCGATGCCGAGACGATGAAGAGCATCGTCGCCGTGCACTTCCCCGGCCTGAAGCAGGAACTGCTCACCGCCGCCATGAAGACCTTCTACGACGTGCGCAACCTGCCCGGCCTGAAGAAGAAGCCCTCGACCTCCGAGCTGCTCGACTGGCTCAAGCTGCTGGTGGCCGAAGACATTCCGCTGGAGGCGCTGCAAAGCAAGGAAGACAAGGTCGCCGTGCCGCCGCTGGTGGGCGCGCTGCTGAAGAACGAACAGGACGTGACGCTCTTCGAGAAGCTCGTGTTCATGCAACGCAACAACCGCTGAGCCGTTAAACCCATGAGCCAGACACCGCACCCCACCGGGCAACTGATGAAGCTGGGCATCGCCCAGGCCGTGCTGTTCGTGGTGGGTGCGCTGCTCGGCCGCGGGCTCGGCTTGCTGCTGGGGCTCGACGCCTTCGGCGCCGCCGGCTACGGCAACCGCGAGATCTTCGGCATCCTGCTGATCGGCCTGGGCGGCGGCGGCGGGGTGCAACTGGCACGCGCCTGGTACGTGCGCAAGTACGGCAACCCGCGCGGCTGAAAAATCCAATACAGAGTCTTGAAGATGGCTTTCGTCGAACCCGTCACGCTGAAGGCCCGAGGCATTGCGCTGGTGCCGCTGTCGCCGGCCCATGAAGAAGGCCTGCGCGCCGCGGCCGCCGACGGCGAGCTTTGGAAGCTGCGCGTCACCTCCGTGCCCGAACCGCAGGACACGCGCGCCTACATAGACACCGCGCTGAAAACCGCCGACCGCTTCGCCTTCGCCGTGACCGACGAAGCCACCGGCACCGTGCTCGGCAGCACCAGCTTCCACGACATCCTGCCGGGCGTGAAGCGCGCGGAAATCGGCTACACGTGGTACGCCGCGCGCTGCCAGCGCACGCACGTCAACACCACCTGCAAGCTGCTGATGCTCACGCACGCCTTCGAGGCGCTGGGCTGCAACGTGGTGGGCTGGCGCACCGACAACTTCAACTTCGCCTCGCAGCGCGCCATCGAGCGGCTGGGCGCGAAAAAAGACGGCGTCATTCGCGGCCACGCGATGCGCCGCGACGGCACCATCCGCGACACCGTCATGTACAGCCTGCGCGCGGGCGAGTGGCCCGAGGTGAAAGCCCAGCTGCTCTATCTGCTCGACAAGCCGCGCGGCTGACGCACACCCGGCCCCACAAGGAGCACACCTTGCTCATCGACTTCTTCTACACCCTGCGCTCGGCCAAGCTGCCCGTGTCGGTCAAGGAATACCTCACGCTGCTGGAGGCCCTGAAGGCCGACGTGGTGGGGCCCAACTCCGACGGCGCCTACGGCATCGACGACTTCTACTACCTCTCGCGCACCGCGCTCGTGAAGGACGAGAAGCACTACGACAAGTTCGACCGCGCCTTCGCCGCCTACTTCAAGGGCGTGGAGATGCTGACCGACTTCACCAAGGAAGTGCCGCTCGACTGGCTCAAGAAGACGCTGGAGCGCGAGTTCACGGCCGAGGAAAAAGCCAAGATCGAGAAGATGGGCTGGGACGAGCTCATGGAAACGCTCAAGAAGCGCTTCGAGGAGCAGAAGGAACGCCACGAGGGCGGCAACAAGTGGATCGGCACCGGCGGCACCTCGCCCTTCGGCAACGGCGGCTACAACCCGCAGGGCATCCGCATCGGCGGCGCCGGCAAGAACAAGAGTGCGGTGAAGGTGTGGGACCAGCGCGCCTACAAGGACTACGACGACACGCAGGAGCTGGGCACGCGCAACATCAAGGTGGCGCTGCGCAGGCTGCGCAAGTTCGCGCGCGAAGGCAACGTGGAAGAGCTGGACCTGGACGACACCATCCACTCGACCGCGGCCAACGCCGGCTACCTCGACATCAAGATGCGGCCCGAACGCCACAACAACGTGAAGGTGCTGCTGCTGATGGACGTGGGCGGCACCATGGACGAGCACATCGCGCGCGTGGAAGAACTGTTCTCGGCCGTGAAGACCGAGTTCAAGCACCTGGAGTTCTTCTACTTCCACAACTGCGTGTACGACTTCATGTGGAAGAACAACAAGCGCCGCTTCTCCGAGAAGTTCGCCACCTGGGACATCCTGCGCAAGTACAACAAGGACTACAAACTCATCTTCGTGGGCGACGCCACGATGAGTCCTTACGAAATATTGCAACCTGGCGGCAGCGTCGAATACAACAACGAAGAGGCCGGGGCCGAGTGGATCCAGCGGCTCACGCACACCTTCCCCAAGTTCGCGTGGATCAACCCCGAACCGCAGGGCGTGTGGCAGTACCGCCAGAGCATCGCGGTGATGCAGCAGCTCATGTCCAACCGCATGTACCCGCTGACCTTGCGCGGCCTCGAAGAGGCGATGCGCATGCTGTCCAAGTAAGTAGGACGAAGCCGGCGATCTGGCGGGGCCTTCCGGAAGGGCCATTGCTTGCTGTCAGAATCCGCCCATGGTCAGGGCGGTATCCGTTTCTTCGCCGGCGTGGTTGCCGGCTTTGCTTTTTTCAGGCGTCCTGCTTTTGCAAGGCTGCAGCCTGCTGCCGAAAAAAGACAAGGACACCGCCGAGGGCCAGCCCGTGGCGGGCCTCGTTCGCAGCGGTTCTGCCGCCGCCGATGACGGCAAGGACGGCACTGGCGAGAAGGCCAAGGCAGACAAGCGCGACGCCTTCACCGTCGACGTGCGCGGCCCCGAGGACGTGCGCGACTACCTCAAGCTGCACCTCGAGATCCAGCGCTACCGCGAGCTCGACGACCTGGGCGCCACCGAAATCTCCCGCCTCATGGTGGCCGCGGAGGCCAATGCCCGCGAACTGCTCGGCACCCTGGGCTACTTCACGCCCACGCTGACGCTCGATCTCACCGAGACGCCCCAGAGCACCAAGGCCCCGCGCGAGATCGTCATCACCGTGTCGCCGGGCGACATCGCCAAGGTGAGCAACGTGCAGATCAGCTATGCCGGGCCGATTGCCGACGACGCGAGCGCCGAGGCGCAGCGCGACGCCATTCGCACCAACTGGGCCCTGCGCGCCGGCCTGCCCTTCACCCAGAGCGCCTGGGACGAGGCCAAGACCACCGCGCTGCGCAGCCTCACGGCCAAGCGGTTCCCCACCGGCAACATCGAGGTCAGCCGCGCCGAGGTCGATGCCGACCGCCACGAGGCGCGCCTGAGCGCCACCTACCAGTCCGGCCCGGCCTACAAGTTCGGCCCGCTGGTGCTGCGCGGCATCCAGCGCTACGACCCCGACGGCGCACGCCGCATCGCGCGCCTGCCCAGCGGCCAGGACTACGACCAGCAGAAGCTGCTCGACGCGCAGCAGCGCCTGGCCAGCAGCGGCTACTACGACTCGGTGTTCCTCACGCTCGACACCGAAAGCGGCAACCCGCTGGCCGCGCCCGTCATCGCGCAGCTGCGCGAGGCGCCGCTGCAGAAGGTGGTGGCCGGCGTGGGCTTCACCACCGACAACGGCCCGCGCCTGTCGCTGGACCACATTCACAACCAGGTGCCGCTGCTGGGCTGGCGCGCCGTCTCGCGGCTGTCGGTCGACCGCGACATCAAGTCGCTGAGCACCGAGCTCAAGGCCATTCCCGACGACCGCGGCTGGCAATGGTTCACCGGCGCCGAGCTCAAGAGCGAGCAGTCGGGCAGCTACGTGGTCGACAGCGGCCGCCTGCGCGGCGGGCGCAGCAAGTCGAGCGACCACATCGACCGCAGCTACTTCCTGCAGTACGACTACGCGCAGAACCGCGGCATCGACGCACCGCCCTCGGCCTCGGCCGTCACCGCCAACTGGGGCTGGACCGGGCGCTACTTCGACGACAACGCCGCCCCCTCGCGCGGCTACGGCCTGGCGCTGGAAGTGGCCGCGGGCTACACCCTCACCGGCGAGCAGGTGCCGTTCACGCGCACCTACGCGCGCTGGCTCGGCGTGGTGCCGCTGGGCGGGGCCGAAGACAAGGAAAGCCGTGCGCGCCGCAGCCGCCTGCAGCTGCGCGTGGAGGCCGGCGCGGTGTCCGCAAAAGACAGCGCACAGATTCCCTCCACGCTGATGTTCCTGACCGGCGGCGACACCACCGTGCGCGGCTACAGCTACAAGGAAATCGGCACCGTGCGCCCCGACGGCCAGATCGTGGCGGGCCGCTACCTGGGTGTGGCCAGCGTGGAGTGGCAGCGCCCCGTCGTCTACAACAACAAGCTCACCGCCTGGGAGAGCGTGATGTTCGTCGACGCCGGCGCCGTGGCCGACAAGCCCGGCGAGCTCAAGCCCAAGGTGGGCGTGGGCGTGGGCGCGCGCTGGCGCAGCCCCGTGGGGCCGGTGCAGGCCGACCTGGCCTACGGCGTGGACACGAAGAAGTTCCGCCTGCACTTTCGCCTCGGCTTCACCTTCTGATTTTCCCGATGCAGACAGACGCCGACCCCACGCCGACGCCCGCACCCACGCCCACGCCCACGCCCACGCCCGTGCCGCCGGCCGTGCGCCGCTCGCGCGCACGCCGCGCGGTGCGCGCCCTGGCCTGGACCGTGACCAGCCTGCTGCTCGTGGTGATGCTGCTGGCCGCGGGCGCGTGGTGGTACCTGGGCTCCAACACCTCATTGGCCTTCGCGCTCGCACAGGCCGCGCAACGCCTGCCGGCCGGCCAGACCCTGGAGAGCCGCGACGTGAGCGGCTCGCTGCGCACCGGCGGCCACATCGGCTGGCTCAAGTACCAGAGCGAGAGCATCGCCGTCGAGGTGAACGACGCCACCATCGGCTGGCAACTGGCCCCGCTGTTCCAGCGCAAGGTGCAGCTGGGCGAGGTGCATGCGAAGCAGGTGCTCATCGAGAAGCGCGGCGCGCCCAGCACCGAGCCCACCCAACCGCTCGAGCAGATCGTGCTGCCGGTGGAGGTCGAGCTGCCGTTTCGCATCGACGAAGTGCGCTGGGCCGGGCCGCCCGTGCTGCAGGCGCTCAACCTGTCGGGCACCTACAGCTACAACAAGGCCTCCGAGCACGCGCTGGAGATCAAGGGCGTGGACATTGCCGACGGCCACTACGGCGCCCGCGTGAAGCTGCAGGGCCCCGCGCCCATGGCCATCGACGCCGCGCTCGACGGCCGCGTGAAGGCGCCGCTGGCCGAGGACCACCACATCGACGTGCTGGCCACCGCCACCGTGAAAGGCACGCTCGCCGGCACCGATGCGCGCCTGCAGGTGGCGGCCGAGCTGAAGCCCGCCGAAGAAAACACCGACGCCCCCATGGAAGCCAAGCTGCAGGCGCAAATTGCGCCCTGGCTGCCCCAACCGGTGATCGACGCCAAGGCCGACCTGCGCAACGTCGATGCATCGAGCCTGTGGCCCGGCGCACCGCAGACGCAGCTGACCGGCACCGTCGAGCTGCAGCCCGACGCCGACACCGGCCCCGCCGCATGGAAGGCCTCGGCCGACATCCGCAACGCCCTGCCCGGCCCGTGGGACCAGGAGAAGCTGCCCGTTGAACAGGTGCAGGCCAGGGTCGGCTTCGACGGCACCCACTGGACCATCCCGGAAGCCACCGTGCGCGCGGGCGGCGGGCGCATCGACGCGGCCGGCCAGTGGAGCCCCGCGCCCTTGCCCTGGCAGGCCCAGGCCACCGTGCGCGGCGTGCGGCCCGGCGCGCTGTACACCGAGCTTTCGGGCGCGCCCGTGAGCGGCACGCTCAAGGCCGAACAGAAGGAAAGCACCATCACCTTCGACGCCGCGCTGCGCGCCGAAGGCGGTGCCGGCAGCAAGGCCCTGCCCGGCTTTGCGCTCGACCGCGCGCTGGCCCAGGGCCAGTGGAAAGACCAGGTGCTCGACCTGCGCACGCTGCGCATCGAAGCCCAGCGCGCCAGCATCGACGGCAAGCTGCAGGTGCGCGTGGCCGAGCAGGCCGCCAGCGGCAAGCTCGCGCTGGTGCTGCCGGGCGGCAGCGCGCAGGTGGAAGGCCGCATCGCGCAGACATCGGGCGGCGGCGACATCAAGGCCAGCATCGACGACGCCGACACCGTGCAGCGCTGGGTGCAGGGCTTGCCCGGCATGTCCGGCGTGTTCGCCGGCGCCAGCGCCAAGGGCTCGGCCAGGCTCGACGCCAGCTGGCAAGGCGGCTGGCAGACCATCCAGCGCCGGCTGGAAAACGCCAACGCGCCCGCGCAGCGCGGCATCACCGAGCCCAGCCTGAAGGCGATGCTCGGCGTGCCGCGCCTGGAGCTGACCTTGCCCGCCGCACAGCCCGGCGGCACGGCCACCAATGTGCAACTGCGCGACCTGCGCGCCGACCTCGCCGGCAGCCTGGCGCAGGCCACGCTCACGCTGAAGGGCGAAGCCGCCACCGGCACGCAGAAAATCAACATCGACACCCGCGCCAGCGGCGGCATTGCCGGGCCGGGCCAATGGCGTGCGGCACTGGCGAGCCTGAAGCTGCAGGCGCAGGACAGCGCCCGCCCCGGCGACCCTTGGGTGGTGGAACTCAGCCGCGAAGTGACGGCCACCATCCGCAGCACCACCGGCAACGCGCCCCGCCTCGACGTGGAAGCCTCCGCCGCCGCAGCCACCCTGCGCGGCCCCGTGCCCGGCACCGTGCGCATCGACTGGCAGCCGCTGCGCTTCAGCCAGAGCGGCGCGGCGCCCAACCGCGTGTTCCGCCTGCAGTCGAAGGGCGAGCTCAAGGGCCTGCCCATGGCCTGGGCCGGCGCGCTGGGCGCCAACGCCACGCTGGGCGAATACGGCATCAGCGGCGACCTGATGTTCGACGGCGACTGGGACATCGACGCCGCCGACACCCTGCGCGCCAAGATGCGCATCGCGCGCCAGAGCGGCGACATCCGCGTGCAGGCCGGCGAGGCCGCGCTGGTGACGCACATCGTCAGCACCGGCACGGGCACCGCCAGCGAACGCACCATGAACACGGCCACCGCCAACGGCGAGGCACCCAGCACCCCGGCCGGCCTGCGCCAGGCCGAGCTGCGGCTCGACGCCGAGGGCGACGCGGTGCGCGCCACCCTGGCCTGGGACAGCGAGCGCGCCGGCAAGATCAACGCCGACATCAACACCCGCGTGCAGCAGCGCGCGGGCGGCTGGCAGTGGGCCCCCGACGCACCCTTGGGCGGCACCATCAACGCCTCGCTGCCCAACCTGGGCGTGTGGTCGATGCTGGCGCCGCCGGGCTGGCGCATTGCCGGCACGCTGGACGCCAGCGCCACCCTGTCGGGCAACCGCACCGTGCCGCGCTGGAACGGCACGCTGGGCGCCGACAAGCTCGCGCTGCGCGCGCCGGTCGAAGGGCTGGACCTGCGCGACGGCCGGCTGCGCGCCACGTTGAGCGGCGACAGCGTGCAGATCACCGAATTCACCCTGAAGGGCGGCGCAGGCAGTTCCGCGCGCATCGCCGGGCAGAGCGGCAACCGCAGCACCACGGCCAGCGAGGCTCGCGCCGACGGCGGCACCCTCTCGGCCAGCGGCAGCATGAACTGGGGCCCCGCCAGCGGCACCGCATCGGGCATTCGCATGGCGCTGCAGGGCCAGGTGCGCGCGCTGCGCGTGCTGGTGCGCTCCGACAGGCAGGTCACGCTCTCGGGCGACCTGCAGGCCAAGCTGGACAACGGCCAGTTCAGCGTGCGCGGCAAGCTGCGCACCGACCGCGCCGTGATCATCCTGCCCGACGAGACCGCGCCCAGCCTGGGCAGCGACGTGGTCGTGCGTTCCGCCGCCAAGGACCGCGAGGCCGCCGAGGCGGCAAAGCGCGACGCGGCCCGCGCGGACGCCCAGGCGGCCCAGGACGCCAAGGCACCGACCGCGCAGACCCTGAAGCCGCCGGACATCGTCGTCAACTTCGACCTGGGCGACGACTTCGCGGTGCAGGGCCGCGGCATCACCACGCGGCTGGAAGGCAACCTGGAAATACGCAGCACCAGGCTCAATGCCCCGCCGCGCATCACCGGCGAGGTGAAGACCGTCAAGGGCCAGTACCGTGCCTACGGCCAGCAGCTCGACGTGGAGACCGGCGTGGCGCGCTTCAACGGCCCGTTCGACAACCCGGCGCTCGACATCCTGGCGATTCGCCCGAACCTGTCACAGCGCGCGGGCGTGCAGATCACGGGCAGCGCGCAGTCGCCCCGCGTCAAGCTGTATTCGGAGCCCGCGCTGTCCGACGCCGAAACGCTGTCTTGGGTGATCCTGGGCCGTGCGTCGGCCACCAGCGGCGGCGAGTCTGCACTGCTGCAGCAGGCCGCGCTGTCGCTCATCGGCAAGATCGGCGGCAGTGGCAGCGGCGGCAGCCTGGCCAGCCGCTTCGGGCTGGACGAACTCGGCTTCAAGGGCCCGGGCAGCGGCGGCGACCTGCGCGAATCGGCGGTGACGCTGGGCAAGCGGCTGTCGAAGGATTTCTACCTGACCTACGAACGCAGCCTGGGCGGGGCCTTCGGCACGATCTTCATCTTCTACGACCTGACGACGCGGCTCACGCTGCGGGGGCAGGCGGGGCAGACGAGCGGGCTGGACCTGATCTACACCGTGAAGTACGACTGAGGGGCGGGGAAGTCGGCCTCAAGCTGGTAAAGTGCGGGCCGCTGTACGCCCCGTGACGCCGTCGTCGATGGGGCAGCGCCTGCCACTCACCGCAGGCCACACACGGCGTCCATAGTTCAACGGATAGAACGGGCCCCTCCTAAGGGCCAGATGGGGGTTCGATTCCCTCTGGACGCACCAGGAACAACGGCTCCCGCAGGAGCCCTCACGCTGACAAGACACGGCGACCGCGCTCAGGTCGAACAACGGCCTCGTTGCGTCTACAAAAGTCAGCCTTTGTTGCCCCGCCCGGTCACGCAGCACTTACCCGCGCATTTCGAGAATTACTGGGCATTTCCCTTTTCCGCGCCCCGCCGTTCGTCTCTACAGTGAATGCCCTCATCACCCAAAGCCTCACCAAGCAGGCAAGGAGCGCATCACCCTCGAGCACATCAACGAACGAACCGCCTGCCTCGCGGCGCGTCGTCGATGCCTACCGGCAAAGACGCAAATGCGAGGTATCAAAAGGCGACGGCCAGGGTGCTACGAACACCCCAGCCGTCTAACCAACGAAGTGCCCAACGTCAAAGAAGGAAGCACCCCGAATGGCTACCCCAAATATAGCCCGCCCCTCCACGCCCGTACCTCCCGCTGGCGACCCCCCGGACCCCTGGACCGCGCTCGAGGAAAAGAGCACCCAGCTCCACTCGCTGCTGTGCTACTGCCACGGCAACGGCGCCCCGGATCAAGAAGACGCGGGCCCCGTGCACCGCGACAACGTGTTCTGGCTGGCGTCCGAACTCGCGAAGGAAGTGATGGACCTGGTTCAGGTCTGCGCGCCGCGAGAGCGCTAGCCAGGCACCCCGGCAGCCTTCATGCGGCTTCGCGCATGGCCCTGAAGGCTCTCCCCGTCCCGTCTCAAAAAGGTGGGTCGGGGAGTTTCACAACCGCTGCCGCCACGGCTTGTGCGCCCCGCCCTCGGACCGCGCGCTGACAAACTGGCTGGCCCGCAGCTTCACCCGCGCCACGGCGGCATCGAGCGAGGGCTGCGCCATGATCACCAGCTCCCCGTGCCGAAGGCCATGCAGCGCAATCTCGGCCACGCCGGCATAGCCGCCGCTGGCGCCCTGTTTGAAGTGGAACGAACAGGACCAGCCGGCTTGAAGGTCGACGGAAATGGGGTATGGGGTCAAGAGTGGAGCGCGCTCTGGGACGGCCCGCCGTCTTGTGCGTGGGCGCGTCCATGAATTGTTTTTTTGGCGCCCCAGTGTCGTCGCGGCGCCCGCCGCGTCCCATCCCATGAATGGGTGACGGCGGCGCCCTGCCCGAGGGCCGGCGCCCGGCGCACACCTCCGGCAGCGATACGCAAGGCACCGCACGACGGATTCAACCCAGGCGCCACATAAACCAAATTTCTACGGAAACCAGTGATGAGGAATTTCGCGTTAATGCCCAGAATCCGCCCATTCTCACTGCGGCATCAGAGACAGCCCACGCGTCGTGCAAAGGACGGTGCACGCAGACCATCCACCTGGAGTTTCCTGATGACGGCCTCGAGTGAGTGCTCATGCGAGCCAGTTGACCTGGCGCGCGTACCTCGGCGTCCCTGGATGCGGCTGTTCCCATGGCTTCGTCGCTACCAATGCCAGAAGTGCCACAAGTTCAAGCTGGCCAGCCACCGCAAGATCGACAACGCCCGCGCGCTCGAAGCGTCGCAGCGCGCCGGGCGCTGAAGCGCCTCGGTGCCCAGGAGCCCCCGTGACATCCGACTCGCTTGAAACCGAAGGTGCCGACGCCCGCGCGCGCGGCCTCTCGCTGTTCGACAACCCGTTCTACAAGCGCGACGCCCTGCCCAGCAAGACGCGCGACTCCGCCGCCACATGGAGTCGGAAGGCCGAGGCCTGGACGCGCGGCTGGCGCTCGGAAGACGCGCGCCGGCAGGGCCGCATGGCACAGGCTCGCGCCGAGACCTGAAAAAGGGCGAATGGGGGCTGGGGGCCGGAGGCCGGCGCGGCCCCGGGGCCCGGGCACGCCGTCGTCAATGCGACGTCACACGGGCCCGCTCTAATGCCTCGCGGGAACCCTCCCTGCCTCCATGAGCGCCCCCGGCCGCAGCCGCCGGGAGCTCACCCTGCCCCGTGACCCAAGACCTTCGCACCCCCAGCGCCCCCCGCAACACCCTCGGCCGCCGCCTGCTGGCCACCTTCGGCGTCGTGCTGCTGCTGACCCTGGCGGGTTCGGGCATCGGCATCTGGTCGCTCGCCAAGGTGGACGAGGCCACGCGCGTCGCCATCCAGGAGCACGGCGTGTCCGAGCGGCTGGTGGTCGACGCCTACCGCCTGCAGGCCATCAACGCCGAGCGCTACAAGGCCATGGCGCTGAGTTCCGAGCCCGAGGTGGGCGAGATTCTCTCGGCGGACATCCAGGCCACCGCGGCCCGGTACGACGACCTGCTCGGGCAGGTGCGCCAGCGCCTGCAGGACGATGCCGACCGGGCATTGCTCGCGCAGGCCGAGGCCACCGCCAAGGACTTCGCGGCCGCCGTCAAGGAGCTGGTGGCCGCGCGCGACTCGGGCCTGACCGAGCGCATCCGCACTGTGTACGCGCAACGCTTCCAGCCCAGCTCGGCCGCGCTGCTGGCGGCGGTGTCCAGGCTCGCGCAATCGCAGCGCGAGGCCATCGACGCGGCCGGCGTGCGCATCGCCGAGCTGAGCGCTTCCGCCCGGCTGGCGCTGGTGCTGTTCAGCGCCGCCGCCCTGCTGCTGGGCGCAGTGCTGGCCCAGTGGCTGGTGCGCAGCATCAGCCGGCCCATTCGCGCCGCCAACGAAACCGCCGAGCGCGTGGCCGGCCTCGACCTGCGCCAGGACATCGAAGGCCACACGCGCGACGAAGCCGGCCAGATGCTGCTGGCGCTGGGCGCCATGCAAGGCGCGCTGCGCGAGCTGGTGCTGCGCGCGCGGGAGTCGGTGCAGAGCGTGCGCGCGGCCGCCGGCGAAATGGCGCAGGGCAACACCGACCTGTCGGCGCGCACCGAAGATGCCGCGTCCAGCCTGCAGCAGACGGCGGCGGCGCTCGAGCAGGTGCTGCGCAACGTGCGGCACTCCAGCGAGGCCGCGAACCAGGCCGAACAGCTGGCCGGCGCTGCGGCCGCGGTGGCGGCCCAGGGCGGCGAGGTGGTGTCGCAGGTGGTGAGCACCATGCAGGACATCCATCGCGCGTCGCACAAGGTGGCGGACATCACCAGCGTGATCGACGGCATCGCGTTCCAGACGAACATCCTGGCGCTCAATGCCGCGGTCGAAGCCGCGCGCGCGGGCGACGCAGGGCGCGGCTTCGCGGTGGTGGCGTCGGAAGTGCGGATGCTGGCCACGCGCTCGGCGGCGGCGGCGCGCGAGATCAAGGGCCTGATCGACACCTCGGTGCAGCGCATCGAGGCCGGCACGGTGCTGGCCGACAGCGCGGGCCAGACCATGGGCCGCATCGTGGCCTCGATCGGCCAGGTCGCGGGCACGGTCAGCGCCATCACGGCGGCAACGCAGTCGCAGATGCAGGACATCGGGCAGATCAACACCGCCGTCACCCGCCTGGACCAGATGACGCAGCAGAACTCGGCCATGGTCGAGGAGTCGGCCGCCGCATCGGAGGGCCTGCGCGACCAGGCGCGCAACCTGGACACGCTCATCAGCCAGTTCGTGCTGCCCGACGATGCGACCGTGCAGGCCGAATGGGTGCCGGCACGGCCGGACGCAACGGCCCGCGCGGTGCCCCTGCGGAAAGACCGCTTGCTGCCGGCCTGACGGGCCCATGCACCGACCTGCCCCGGGGTTCGCCTCAGCGAATCAGGTCCATGGACGCGAGCTGCGGCGACACTTTGGCGGCGGTGGCGGTCAGCAGCTGGCCGTTCGATTCTTTCCAGCACATCACGCCCAGCGTGCCCGAGCCCAGGCGGCCCGGCTGCTGGATGGACACGGCCTTCCATCCCCTGCAGGCGCCGCCCACGGTGCTCGGCCGGTCGAGAAACACATACTCGGTGCCCGCGTCGACCTGCATGGCGCCGACCACGCCGGGCGGAAACGGCTTGCGCGTCTGGCCCGATGCCGACCACGCGGCGGTGGCCATGACGATGCCCAGGAAGATGATTCGACCCATGTGCGCCTTGGTGTTGTCGAGGCCCGATGGTAGAGGCGCCGTTACACCACCGTGTGCTCTTCCACCACGAAGGCCGTGATCTCCGCCAGGAAGCTGAGCGCATGCGCCATGGTCACCTGTCCCGGCGGGGAAGCGAAGGCGGCGTTCAGCGTGTCGGTGTTCTCGAACCACAGCTCGACGATGCCGTCGATCGGTAGCTCGGGATAGCCGCAGGGCGTGCCCTTGTCGAACTCGCGCGCGGTCACCACGTTCTGGCGGTAGCCGCTCACGCCGGGCATGCGGCGCACATGGTCGGCGTGCACCTTCCATTCGCGGCGGAAGTCTTCTTCGGTTTGCGCGACCGGGCGGCGCAGCAGCGAGATGCGCTTGAGCAGGCCTTCAGGCTTCGGCGGCAGCGCAATCACTTCGGTCTGCGCGACGCTCACGATGTGCAGGCCGCCCAGGAAATGCGCTTCATCGGCGCGGATGGCCGCAGCCAGCTCGCCGTTGCTGAAAGCGTCGCCGGCCTGGGCTGCCGCATCGAAGCGCAGCTGCGAGAAGCCGTCGAAGTCCCACGGCCCGCGCGCAAAGTCGATGCCGCGCTGCAGGCGGTCGACCACCAGGTTCTGCCGGTAGGCGCGCAGTGTGGGCAGTTGCGCGACCAGCGGGCCGTGGCTGTCGCGCCAGTGGTTGCGAAAGGCTTCGTCGGTCCACCCAGGCTTCTTGCGGATCAAGCCCATGCGCAGGGTCGTCGGTTCGGTCATGCGTCTGTCTCCTTGGGGTGGTGCAGTGCTTCGGCCTCGGCACGCGCACGCGCCAGGCCGGGCGCGCGCTTGGCCAGCCACACGCCGTGGCGCACGGGCCAGCGCTCGTAGCCGGGGTCCGCGCCGAGCGCGGCGGCCGCGTGGTGCGGCCAGTAGGGGTCGAACAGCGCCTCGCGGCCCAGCGCGACCAGGTCGGCCTGCCCCGCCGCCAGCACGGCCTCGGCCTGCTGCGCATCGACGATCATCCCGACCGCCTGCGTGGGCACCTGCGCCTCGCGCCGGATGCGCTCCGAGAACGGCACCTGGAAGCCCAGCCCGCGCGGCACGGGCAAGGCGCGTGTCTCTTCGGTGAGGCCGCCCGACGAACAGTCGATGACGTCGACGCCGCAGCGCTTGAGCTCGCGCGCCAGCACCACCGAGTCGTCGAGGTTCCAGCCGTCGAGCGTGCCGTCGACCGCAGACAGCCGGCAGAACAGCGGCTTGCCCGCGGGCCACGCGGCACGCACGCGCTGTGCGATGTCCAGCGCGAGCCGCATGCGGTTCTCGCGGCTGCCGCCGTGCGCGTCGCCGCGGTGGTTGGCGTTGGGCGACAGGAAGCTGGCGACCAGGTAGCCGTGGCCGAAGTGCAGCTCGACCACGTCGAAGCCCGCCTTGTCCGCGCGCACCGTCGCATCGACGAAGTGCTGCACGACCGACGCGATGCCCTCCGCGTCCAGGGCGCGCGGCGCCGACCAGCCGGGGCCGGCCGCCAGCGCGCTCGGGCCCAGGCGCTCCCAGGGCTCTTCGTCGGCGGCCATGCGCGCGTCGCCCAAGGCCGCACCGCCCTCCCACAGCGGCTCGCTGCCCGACTTGCGCCCCGCGTGCGCGAGCTGCACGCCGATGGCGCTGCCCTGCGCGTGCACGAAATCGACCACGGCCTTCAGCGGCGCGATCTGGCTGTCTTTCCACAGCCCGAGGTCGGCCGTGCCGATGCGCCCGCGCGGATCGACGGCGGTGCTCTCGGTGAGGATGAGCCCCGCGCCGCCCAGCGCGAACTTGCCCAGGTGCACCATGTGCCACGGCGTGGCGTGGCCGCGCTCGGCGGCGTGCTGGCACATCGGCGAAATGACGACGCGGTTGGCGAGCGTGAGCTCGCGCAGTTTCAGGGGCTGGAACAGCAGCGGAAGGGAGTCGGAGATCTTCGAAGGCATCAGGACGAGGGTGTGGGCCGGGTGCCGAGCCAGGTGCCCGTCATCACCGCGGCAAAGCCGAACAGGTGCCACCACGTCAGCGTTTCGCCGAGCAGCAACGCCGCAAAGCCCACGCCGAACACCGGCACCCAATAAAGAAACACGGCGGTGCGCGCCACGCCGATGACGGAGATGGCGCGGTTCCAGATCAGGTTGCCCGCCGCGGTGGCGGCAATGCCCGAGAACAGCACCAGCGCCCACGGCCACGCAACGGGAAACAACTGCGCGGTGCCCAGCCGCGAAGGCCCGAGCACGGCGTGCACCACGAGCATGAGCGTGCCGATCACGTAGATGAACCAGCTGATCGACAGCGGATCGACCTGCCGCGCCAGGCGCTGCACGCCGACGCCGCCGACCGCGAAGCTCGCGACGGACAACGCCAGCATCAGGTCGCCGATGCCGGCGCTCGACAGGCCCGCGCCGGGGTGGCTCAGCACCACCGCGACCACGCCCGCAAAGCCCAGCGCCACGCCCAGCATGCGGCGCGGCGTGAAGCGTTCACCGAACACCAGCGCGGCCATCAGCGCCGACACCAGCGGGCTCAGCGCCATGATGAGCGCGCCGTTGGTGGCAGTGGAGCGCTGCAGCCCCTGCGCAAACAGGATCTGGTTGGCATACACCATCAGGAACGCGCAACCCGCGAGCGCCGCGAACTGCCGCGCGCCGAGCGCGGGCAGGCCGCCGCGCCGCCACAGCACGATGGCGCTGAGCGCCAGCCAGGCCACGGCCATGCGCAGCGCGGCGAGCGTCAGCGGTTCGAAGGACGCGGTGAGCGCCTTCACGGCCGACACGTTCACGCCCCACAGCACCATCGCCAGCAGCATCCAGCCCTGCACCGCGGCGGGCGTGGCGCCCGATGAAGGCGAGCGCCGGTTCACCTCAGCTTTCGAGGGCGTTCCACATCTCGATGTCGCGCTCCGCCGTCCAGATGCGCGGGTCCACATGGCCGGTGGCCTCGTCGTAGGCACGGGTCACGTCGAAGGGCATGCAGTGGTCGAAGATGACCCAATGGCCGTAGGTGGGGCGCAGCGCGGCCACGGTTTCCTTGTAGATCACGTTCAGCGTCTTGCCCGCGGCCACGCCGTTGTTGACCAGCGTGTACACGTCGGAGATGAAGGCGCGCGTGGAAGCGATGGCCTTGCGCACGTCGCTCGCGTTTTCCAGCGCAGCGCCGCGGCCGGGCACCAGCTTCTCGAAGCCGAAGCCCGCGAGGCGGTCCAGCGTGGTGGGCCAGTCGCGGAAGTAGCAGTCGCCCGCGTAGGCCGTGCTCTGGTATTCGACGAGGTCGCCCGCGAAGCAGATCTTCTGGTCTTCGAGGTAGGCGATGGTGTCGCCCTTGGTGTGGCCGCGGCCCACCTGCGCGATCTTCACTTCCAGCTTCTCGCCCAGCCACACGCTCATGGTGCCGTCGAAGGTCATGGTGGGCCAGGTGAGGCCGGCGGGCACCGACTCGACGTTGCGGAACAGGCGCGGGAAGCGGCCGATTTCGCTGGCCTTGTCCTGCTCGCCGCGCTCCACGATCAGGTCGTAGGTGTCGCGGCTGGCAATGATCTGCTCGGCACCTTCCTTGAAGTACGCCGACGCGCCCAGCACGCGCACCGCGTGGTAGTGGCTCAGCAGCACGTACTTGATGGGCAGCGGCGTGACTTCGCGGATGCGGCGGATCACGTCCTGCGCCATGGCGGGCGTGGCCTGCGTGTCGACCACCATCACGGCCTCGTCGCCGATGAAGATGCCGGTGTTGGGGTCGCCCTCTGCCGTGTAGGCGTAGGCGTTTTCGGAAAGGCGGGTGAAGGAGACCTTCTTTTCTTCCAGGTCGGCCTGGCTGGCGAATTTCTTGGTGACGGGTGCGGTCATGGGTGTGTTCCTTTTGACGTTGAGCGGTAGGCGATGGAATCAGTGCGTGCCGAGGTACGCGGACTTCACCTTGGGGTTGTCGAGCAGCTCGCGGCCCGAGCCTTCGAGCGTGATGCGGCCGGTTTCGAGCACATAGGCGCGGTCGGCCACGCCCAGCGCCTGCTTGGCCATCTGCTCCACCAGCAGGATGGTGAGGCCCGAGCTGCGCAGCTGGCGGATGGCGTCGAAGATGTCCTTGATGATGAGCGGCGCCAGGCCCAGCGAGGGTTCGTCCAGCAGCAGCAGGCGCGGCTCGCTCATGAGCGCGCGGGCAATGGCCAGCATCTGCTGCTCGCCGCCCGACAAGGTGCCCGAGGGCTGGTGCTGGCGCTCCTTCAGGCGCGGAAAGCGCGCGAACTCGCGCTCGATGGCGCGGTCCACGAACGCCTTGTCGCCGCGGCGCGAGTAGGCGCCGAGCATGAGGTTCTCGCGCACCGTCTGGTCGGGGAACACACCGCGGCCTTCGGGCGACAGCGCCACGCCCAGGCCCACGCGCTGGTGCGCGGGCACGCGGGTGCAGTCGTTGCCGTCGATCAGCACGCGGCCTTCGGCCACGCTCTCCAGGCCGACGATGCTCTTGAGCAGCGTGCTCTTGCCGGCGCCGTTGGCGCCGATGATGGTGACGACCTCGCCCGCGCGCACTTCCAGGCTCACGCCCTTGACGGCCTCGATGGCGCCATAGGAGACCTTCACCGATTCGATTTTCAACATGATGGTTTCAGTCCTTCGCTCAGGCGGGCACGGCTTGCGGCGCCTGTGGGGAATGCCCCTGCGCTTCTTCTTCGTCGTCGACGCCCAGGTAGGCCTCGACCACGCGCGGGTTGGACTGCACCTCGGCGGGCTTGCCCTCGGCGATCTTGATGCCGTAGTCGAGCACGATCACGTGGTCCGATATGGACATCACCAGGTCCATGTGGTGCTCCACCATCAGGATCGACACGCCGCACTTGCCCACGCGCAGCAGCAGCGCGCCCAGCTCGGCGGTCTCCTGCGGGTTCAGTCCGGCAGCCGGTTCGTCGAGCAGCAGCAGCTGCGGCTCGGTGGCCAGCGCACGCGCCAGCTCCACGCGGCGCTGCAGGCCGTAGGGCAGGCTGCCCGCGGGCCAGTGCGCCAGGTGGCCCAGGTCGACCAGGTCGAGCAGCTGCAGCGCGCGCTCGCGCGTGGCGCGCTCCTGCCTGCCCGCCGTCGGCCATGCGACCAGCGACGAGAGAAAGCCGTTGCTCATGCGGCTGTGCCGGCCCAGCATCACGTTGTCGAGCACCGACAGGTCGGCGAACAGGCGCAGGTTCTGGAAGGTGCGGCCCATGCCCATGCAGCAGATGGTGTGCGCGGGGCGGCCCGCGATGTCCTGGCCCAGGAAGCGGATGGAGCCCGCGTCGGGCGCGATCACGCCGGTGAGCATGTTGATCATGGTGCTCTTGCCCGCGCCGTTGGGCCCGATGAGCGCGTGGATGTGGCCGCGCTGCAGTCGGAACGACACGTCCTGCGCGGGCTTCACGCCGCCGTACGACTTGGTCACGCCCTGCACCACCAGCAGCTCGCCTTCGCCGCCGGGGCCGATCTGACCGGGTATGCCGTTGCTGCCGCTACCTTCGCCGCGATGGCGCGACCGCATGAACCACTTGTTGAACAGGCCCACCACGCCGCCCGGCATGACGTACAGCGCGAACAGCAGCAAAAAGCCGTACAGGAAATGCTGCGCCGACGGCCAGCGCGCCAGCAGCGCGTCGGTCAGCGTGAGCAGCACCGCGCCCACCAGCGGGCCGTACATGGAGCCCGCGCCGCCGAACAGCACCAGCAGCAGGATGAAGATCGACAGGTGGAAGGTGATGAAGTCGGAGTTGATGTACTGGTTCTGCTGCGCCACCAGCGCACCCGCAATGCCGCAGGTGACGGCCGCGACCACGAAGGCCATGACCTTGGCGCGGTACACGCGCACGCCCACCGACGACGACGCGATCTCGTCCGCCTGCAGCGACAGCAGCGCACGCCCGAAGCGCCCGCCCAGCAGGTTGCGCAGCAGCAGGTGCAGGGCCGCGCACAGCACGATGCCCAGGATGACCCACTGCGTGGTGTCCAGCGGCGTGCCCTTCCAGGTGAGCGGGCGAATGCCGTAGATGCCCTGCGCGCCGCCGAACACGTCGGTCCATTCGCCCACGAGCTTCTCCACCACGATGCCGAAGGCCAGCGTGACCATGGCCAGGTACGGGCCCTTCACGCGCAGCGAAGGCAGCGCGATGAGCACGCCGCACACGCCGGAGATCACGGCGGCCAGCGCAAGTGCGAGCCACGGGTTCATGTCGGTGCGCGAAGTCAGCAGCGCCACGCCGTAGGCGCCCGCCGCGAAAAGGCCCGCCTGGCCCAGCGATTTCTGCCCCGCGTAGCCGACCAGCACGTTCATGCCGGCGGCGCACAGGTAGTAGACGCACATCATGAAGGCGATGCGCAGGTAGTAGTCGTTGCCGAGCAGCGAGGCGCCGCCGCACAGGGCGGCGGCCACCAGCACCACGCCAGCGGGGTGAGCGAAGCGGGACATTGCAGTGGTGCCCATGGTGCCCGTGGTACCCGTATTGCCGCTCATACCTTCTCCACCGTCGAGCGGCCGAACAGGCCCGTGGGACGGAAGGCCAGCACCAGAATGACCAGCGCGAACACCGCCACCTCGCGCCACTGCGCCTGCCAGAGGTTGACCATCGACTCCAGCACGCCGAGCAGGAAGCCGCCGATGACGCAGCCGCGCGGATTGCTCAGGCCCCCGATCATTGCGCCCGAGAAGCCCTTGAGCCCCACGGTCAGCCCCATGAAGAGCGAGGCCTGCGCGATGGGCGCGAGCAGAAAGCCCGACAGCCCCGCCAGCGCCGAACTGACGACGAAGGCGCCGATCATCATGGCGTTGGTGTTGATGCCCATGAGGCTGGCGACGTTGCCGTTCTGCGCGACCGCGCGCATGGCCTTGCCGACCATGGTGCGGTTCATGACGCGGTCGAAGCCGAACATCACGACCACGGCCACGCCCAGCGTGAGCAGCTCCTGCGGGCGCACGCCCACGCCGAACATGCGGATCACGGCGTCGCCCACGGGCGCGGGCACCACCACGGGCTTGGGCCCCCAGATGGCCAGGCCCACGCTTTGCAGGATCACCCCGAAGCCCAGCGTGCTCATGACCCAGGCCATGCCGGGGCGGCCCGCGAAGGGGCGCACGCCCAGCACATAGAGCAGCCAGCCCAGAAAGCCCATCACGCCCAGCGCCGCCACCAGCGCGAACAGCTGTGCGCCCGCGCCGGGCACAGCGTCGCCGAAGGTGGTGGAGTCGAAGGGCTTGCCCAGCACCAGGAACAGTGCGCTCATGCCGATGAACGCGCCGGCCGAGACGAACTCGCCGTGCGAAAAGTTCAGCGTCTTGGTCGTCGTGAACGTGATGCTGAATCCGAGCGCCACCAGCGCATAGGCACCGCCGACGGCGAGCCCGCTGATGAGCGCCTGCAGGAGCGCTACAACCATGGTCTTTGTCTCTTCTAGCGTCTTCTTGGCCGGGGCTTACTGCTTGAAGTCGGCGGCGTTGAGGCCGCCGATCAGCGCGTCGGTGTAGGGCATCAGCTTGCCGTCCTTCCAGCGGATCCACACCAGGTCCTTCGCGGTCAGGGCTTCGTGGTTGGTCTTGCTGAAGGGCTTGTCGTAGGTCTTGAGCACGCCTTGCACGGGGGTCTTCAGGTCTTCGAGCGCCACGCGCACGGCCGAGCCTTCGGTGCTGTTGGCCTGCTTCATCGCCTGCGCGAGGAGCTGCATCGAGTCATAGCCGTGCAGCGCGAACGAGAACGAGCCCGGGGCCTTCAGCTTGCTGCCGATGCGGTCGAACAGCTTCTGCTGCGCGGGCGTGCGGGTTTCGCTCACGGTGCGCATGAAGATCGGCTTCTCGGCCAGCGCCTTGCCGGCCGCGTCGTAGAAGGTGATGTTGTCTGCCGCCCAGGAGGTGAGCGTGAGCGGGAAGTAGTTGATCTTCTCCATGCTGCGCACCAGCTGCGCGATGGGCGTGCCCTGGGCCCACACCACCACGGTGTCGACGTTGGCGGCCTTCATCTTGCTGAGCTGCGAGGTCATGTCGGTGTCGCCAACGCCGAAGCGCTCGGTGGCCGCGATCCTGATGTCCTGCAGCTTGGCGATTTCCTCCATGTCCTTCAGGCCGCCCTGGCCGTAGCCGGTGGTCTCGGCCATGAGGCCGACCACCTTGGAGCCGGCGCTGTTCTTCTTCACGTAGGCCATGAGCGCGGCGACCTGCTCGCGGTCGACCATGGACACGCGGAACATGTAGTTGTCGGCGCCCGGGCTCATGGGCTTGGTGATGTCGGTGCCCGAGCCCACGTTGCCCAGCACGGGAATCTTCTTCTGGTTGGCGATGTGCTTCCACGCCATGGCGTTGCCCGAGTTGGTGGGGCCGAACACCGCCACCACCTTCTCGTTGTCGATCAGGTCGCTCATGTTCTGGATCGACTTGGGCGGGGCCGACACGTCGTCGCGCGTGACCAGCGCCAGCTTCTTGCCGAGCACGCCGCCGGCGGCGTTGATGTCGGCGATGGCCGCTTCCATGCCCAGCACCGCGGCCTGGCCGCTCTGCGCCGAGGGCGAGGCGGACAGGTCGCCGTTGTAGCCGACCTTGATGTCCTGCGCCGCGGCACCGGCGGTGAAGGCGGCGAATGCAGCGGCTGCGAGCAGGGTCTTGTACAGACGGATGGTTTTCATTTTTTGTCTCCTGAGGTTGACGGACGAGGAAGCGGAAGCGAAAGCGAAAGAGAGGGCGGCGCTCAGACGGCGAGGAAGCCGCCGTCCACCGGCAGCACGATGCCGGTGACGTAGCGCGACATGTCGCTGGCCAGGAAGATCACCGGGCCCACGAGGTCTTCGGTCTGGCCGACGCGGCCCATGGGAATGCGCGTCATGAACGATTCGAGGCGTGCCGGGTTCTCGCGCGTGGCGGCGGTCATGGGCGTTTCGATGACGCCGGGGGCCAGCGCATTCACGCGCACGCCGGCCGGGGCGAGCTCTTGCGCGAGCGACTGCGTCAGCATCTTGATAGCGCCCTTCGACGGCGCGTAGCCCAGGCTGGCGGCCTGCCCCGCGTAGGCGGCGATGGAGGCGATGTTGACGATCGAACCCTTGGTCTGCTTGAGCACCGGAATGAAGGCCAGCGTGGTGTTGAAGGTGCCGTGCACGTTCACGTCGATGGTCTTCTTCCAGTTGGCCGCGGCGTTCGGGCTGCTGGTGTTCTCGCGAATGATGATGCCGGCGTTGTTCACCAGCAGGTCGACGTTGCCGATCTCCTTGCCCACGCGCTCGGCGAGCGCATGGCAGGCCTCGGGCGCGGTGACGTCGAGCACGAAGGACCAGGCCTCGCCGCCTTCGTTGCGCACCAGCTGCGCGGTCTCGCGCACGGTGGCGTCGTTCATGTCGGTGACGACCACGCGGGCGCCGGCCTGCGCCAGGCCCAGCGCGAGCGCGCGGCCGTTGCCCTGGCCGGCACCGGTGATGAAGGCGAGGCGACCTTCGAGCAGGCGGGGGGCGACATTTGCGGGAAAGGCCATCGGTGGCTCCTGTATCTGAGGGGTGGGAACGGAAAGGCGTCAGGCCTTGCGGGCGAGCGGCACGGCTTCGCGCTGTTCGACCTGGAGCTGCACGGTGGCCAGGGCTTCGGCCTGCGCGAGCTGCAGGCCCGCCACGTAGCCGAAGGTCAGCGCCGGGCCGAGCGTGATGCCCGCACCGGGGTAGTTGCCGCCCATGACGCTGGCCGCGTCGTTGCCCACCGCGTACAAGCCCTTGATGGGCTGGCGGTCGGCGTCGAGCACGCGGGTCTTCTCGTCGGTCACCAGGCCGGCGAAGGTGCCGATGTCGCCGACCACCAGCCTGATGGCGTAGTACGGGCCGTTGTCCAGCGGCGCCACGCAGGGGTTGGGCGTGACGTTGGCATCGCCCTGGTAGCGGTTGTAGGCCTTGCTGCCCTTGCCGAAGAGCGGGTCGTCGCCGGTGGCGGCCGCCTTGTTGAACTCCTGCACGGTGGCTTCGAGCGTGGCGGGGGCAATGCCGATTTCCTTCGCCAGCTCGCCGATGCTCGCGCCGCGCTTGAGGTAGCCGCTCTTCAGATGGCGCCCGATGGGCAGCGGTGCCGGCGCGACGCAGCCCAGCCCGTAGTTGCGCAGCGCCTTGTGGTCGCACAGCAGCCAGGCCGTGACTTCGGGCTCGCCGTCGCGTTCACAGGCCTTGACCATCGATTGCACGAAGTCGTGGTACGAGTTGCCTTCGTTGGCAAAGCGCTTGCCCTTGGGCGTGACCGCGATCACGCCGGGCTTGGCGCGGTCGATGAAGTGGGGCATCACGCCCTGGGTGCCGTCGGGCCGCGTGGTGACCGATGCCGGCACCCACGCGGCGGCGTGCGGAATGGTGCCGTCGACGCGGCCGCCCACGGCCTCGGCCAGGCGCAGGCCGTCGCCGGTGTTGGTGGAAGGCGATGGCGAGTAGTGCTCCTTGCCCGTGGGCGCATGCGGGAACAGCTGCTTGCGGCGCTCCACGTCGAACGGAAAGCCGCCGCAGGCCAGCACCACGCCGCGCCTGGCCACGATGCGCATCGTCTTGCCTTCGTGCTCCACCACCGCGCCCGAGACGCCGTCGTACTCGACCACGAGCTTCTTCACGGGCGAGGAAAGCCACACGGGAATGTCCAGGTCCATGGCGGCCTTGGCCAGCCGGCCGGCCAGCGCGTTGCCGTTGGTGAGCGTCATGCCGCGGCCGTGGCCCAGCACGTCGAGGAAGTGGCGGGTGAGCCGCTTGGTGACGTACCAGAACGAGGTGGGCGACTTGAAGGCCCGCATGAAGTGTTTGATCTCGGGGCCCGAGCCCAACATCATTCCGAACACCGTGAGTTCGGGCAGCGGCGGCGCGAGCTGCTTGACGCGCGCGCCGAGCTCGCGGCCGTCGAACGGGCGCGTGACCATCGAGCGGCCGCCCTGCTGGCCGCCGGGCGCTTCGGCGTGGTAATCGGGGAACACGGGCGGCATGTCGAACTGCACGCAGGTGTTGCGCGTGAAGAAGTCGATGGCCTTGGGGCCCATGTCGAGGAAGGCGCCGACGCGTGCCGCGTCGAAGTGCGTGGTGGTCTCGTGCTGCATGTAGGCGAGCGCGGCGCCCTCGGGTTCATGAATGCCCTGCTCCGTGGCCAGGCGTGTGCCCGGAATCCACAGCCAGCCGCCCGAACGCGCGGTGGTGCCGCCGAAGCGCGGCTCCTTGTCGACCACCAGCACCTTCAACCCCTGCGACGCCGCCGTGATGGCGGTGGACATGCCCGACGCGCCGCTGCCGACCACCAGCACATCGCATTCAAAAGTGTTCTGTTCCATCTGCCTGTCTTGCCTCTGTTGTGTACGTCTTAAGTTGCGGCGGAGTTTAGGCAGCGACATTGATATGGTCAAGCCGTTTAGTTACTATCAGACGATCAGTCATCGTCGATTGGCTGTGACAATATCAGTAGAAACCCTGATGGCTATACTCGCCCCCACCCTCATTCCCCACGCCGGGCGCCCCATGGAAAAGCCAAGACGTGGCATTCAGTCGATCGAAATCGGAACCCAGCTCCTGGTCGCCCTCGGGCGGCACGTGGCGCCCATGGCGCTGCGCGACCTGGGCAAGTCGGCAGGCGTTCCGGTCGGCAAGGCGCACCCGTACCTGGTCAGCTTCCTGAAGGTCGGCTTCGTCGTTCAGGACAGCGCCGGGCGCTACGAGCTGGGCCCGCTGGCCCTGCAACTGGGGCTTGCCAAGCTGCAGCGGCTCGACCCGATCAAGGAGGCCTCGCCGCTCATCGAGGCGCTCGCCTCCGAAACCGAACAAAGCATTGCGGTGGCCGTGTGGGGCAACTTCGGCCCGACCGTGGTGCGGCTGGAAGAACCCATCCACCCGCTGCACGTGAACCTGCGCACGGGCACCGTGATGTCCCTGGCCTACACGGCCACGGGGCGTTTGTTCGCGGCGTACCTGCCGCCGAAGGTGGTGGAAAAAATGATGCTCGACGACCTGGCGCGCGCCCGCCCGGCGGACGGGCGCGGCGCCACCACCGAGCTGTCGCGCGCGGAGATCGAGGCGCTGCTGGTCGAAACGCGCCTGCACGGCATGTCGCGCACGCTGGGCCAGCCGATTCCGGGCATCGACGCCTTCTGCGCGCCGGTGTTCGACTCGACCAACAACCTGGTGCTGGGCATCACGGCCATGGGGCCGGAGGCCACGTTCGACCGCGAATGGGAAGGCCGCGTGGCGGCGCCGCTGAAGGCCTGCGCCCTGGAAATCTCGCGCCGCCTGGGCTTCGTGCCCACAGGCGAGCAGGCCTGAGCGCACAGCAATGTAGGCACACGCTCACGCGCGTGTTTTGCTTTATCCCGCACGCGCCCGCCCCGGGCGGGGCGAACCTGAAGGCTCACTACTTCAGGAGACCTCGATCATGAAAAGCATCATTCTTTGGCTGTGCGGCGTACCGTTGATCGTGATCATCGGCCTGAAGATCTTCGGCATCCTCTGACCCTCCCGGTTTTGCTCGAACTGCAATTGCGGTTCCTCCTCACGGCGCTTCGGCGTCGTTCAGCGCCTCTTCGGAGGCGCTTTTTTTGTCCTGACGAGGGTCAGTGCGTTTCGCGGCGCAGCTGCTGCACGTCTTCATGCAGCGACTGCGCCCACACGCGGCGCTCGCGGCCGTGCGAGTCCTGCGGTTCGCCGAAGCGCACGATGGCCAGCAGCGGCGGCGCGCGCAGCGTGTTCCACAGCGAGCCGGCCAGGCTGTCGTCGTCAATGTAGCGCGGGGCCTGGCTGGTCTCGCCGGTGGAGGCATCGGCGAAGCGCAGCGCGGCAGGGAGCACGGGCGCGCCGGACGAAATGGCCGCCTGCAGCAGGTTGGCGTGGAACGGCAGCAGGCCGCGCCCGTCGCTGGTGGTGCCTTCGGGGAACACGCCGATCAGGTCGCCGTTGCGCAGCGCCTCGGTCATGTGGTGCACCACGCGCAGCGCGTCGCGGCGGCGTTCGCGCTCGATGTAGAGCGTGCCCGAGCCGGTGGAGAGCGTGCCGATCAGCGGCCAGCCCTTGACGTCGGACTTCGACACGAAGCGCACATGGCGCGCCGCATGGATGCAGGTGATGTCGAGCCACGACAGGTGGTTGCAGATGAGCAGCACCGGCCCCTCGGGCGGCGGCGTGCCCTGCACCTTGAGCGTGATGCCCATGATCTCGAGCATGCGCTTCGACCACGCCTGCACGCGCGCATTGCGCTCCTGCTGCGGCAGGCTTGGAAAGGTGAAGCGGATGGTCCACCACCCGGCCAGTGCATGCGCCACCGCATGCAACAGGCGCCAGCAGGCTTTCAGTGAATGGACCATGGGGCGTCGTGCCTGCGTGTCGGTGAGGTGGAGGGTGGGTGCGTGTCTAGCCGTGCACCACGCGCCCGGCCACCAGCGTGTGGCGCGCGCGGCCCTGCAGCGGGTAGCCGGCGAACGGCGTGTGCTTGCCCTGGCTCTTGAGCGCGTCGGGCTGCACTTGCCATTCGAGCGCGGGGTCGAAGATGCACAGGTCGGCCACGCCGCCTTCGGCCAGGCGGCCGATGCCGGTGCCCGCGTCGGCCGCGGCGAGCAAACGCGCCGGCGCCGAGGTGATGACCTCGATGGCGCGCGCCACCCCGGCGCCGCTGCGCTCGCCCCACTGCAGCGCCAGCGGCAGCAGCAGTTCGAGCCCGGTCGCGCCCGGCTCCGCTTCGGCGAACGGCAGGGTCTTGGCGTCGGCCTCGACGGGCGTGTGGTCGGACACCAGCGCGTCGATGGTGCCGTCGGCCAGGCCGGCCGAAAGCGCGTCGCGGTCGCCCTGCTGGCGCAGCGGCGGGTTCAGGCGCGCACGGCTGTCGAAGTAGCCGATGTCGGTGTCCACGAGGTGCAGCGAGTTGATGCTGACGTCGCAGGTGAGCGGCAGGCCCTGCGCCTTGGCTTCGCGCACCAGCGCCACGCCGCGGGCGCTGGAAATGCGGCACAGGTGCACGCGCGCGCCGGTGCTCTTCATGAGCTCGACGATGGTGAAGATGGCAATGGTTTCCGCCGATACCGGCACGCCGCCCAGGCCCAGCCGCGTGGCCAGCGGCCCGCTGGCCGCGACGCCCTTGCCGAGGTCGCGGTCCTGCGGGCGCAGCCACACGGTGTAGCCGAAGGTGCTGGCGTACGACAGCGCGCGCTGCAGCACCTGCGTGTCGGCCAGCGGCACGTCGGCCTGGCTGAAGCCGATGCAGCCGGCCTCGGTGAGTTCGGCCATCTCGGTGAGCACACCGCCGGCCAGGTTGCGCGTGAGCGCGCCCAGTGGGAACAGGCGCGCGCCCTGCAGCTTCTCGGCGCGGAACTTGAGCATCTCGACCAGGCCGGGCTCGTCGAGCACGGGGTCGGTGTCGGGCGGGCAGACAAGGCTGGTGACGCCGCCGGCAATGGCCGCGGCCATTTCGCTTTCGAGCATGCCTTCGTGTTCGTAGCCGGGTTCGCGCAGGCGCGCGGCCAGGTCGACCAGGCCGGGAGCGACGATGCAGCCCGTGGCATCGATGGTGCGATCGGCCTTGAAGCCGGCCGGCGTGTTGCCGATGCCGACGATCTTTCCGTCGGCCAGGGCGATGTCGGCCTGGCTGTCGATGCCCGATGCGGGGTCGACGACGCGGCCGTTGATGATTTGGATGTTCATGCGTCTGTTCTTCCGGTGGCAGTCAGGGCCTTTTAGGGAAACACCGTGGAACCGGCTTCGCCGGGCCACTGGTGTTGCCCCCGGCAGGAGGTGGGCGAAGCGACACGAAGTGCGCGAAGACTGGGGGCGAGCAACATGTCTATGCTTCGTTGCCTGCCACGATGCTCATTACCGCCATCCGCACGGCGATGCCGAAGGTGACCTGCGGAAGGATCACGCTCTGCTTGCCGTCGACCACGGCGGAGTCGATCTCCACGCCGCGGTTGATGGGGCCTGGGTGCATCACGATGGCGTCGGGCTTGGCCAGTTGCAGCTTCTCCGGCGTGAGGCCGAAGGTCTTGAAGAACTCCTGGGACGACGGCAGCAGCGCGCCGCTCATGCGCTCGTTCTGCAGGCGCAGCATGATGACGACGTCGCAGTCCTTGATGCCCTCTTCGAGCGTGTGGCACACGCGCACGCCCATGCCGGCCATGTCGGTGGGCACCAGCGTCTTGGGGCCGACCACGCGCACTTCGGCGCAGCCCAGCGTGGTGAGGGCATGGATGTCGGAACGCGCCACGCGCGAATGCAGCACGTCGCCGACGATGGCCACCGTGAGGTTCGAGAAGTCCTTCTTGTAGTGGCGGATCGTGTACATGTCGAGCAGCCCCTGCGTGGGGTGCGCGTGGCGGCCGTCGCCGGCGTTCACCACGTGCACGTGGGGTGCCACGTGCTGCGCGATCAGGTAGGGCGCGCCCGACTCGCTGTGGCGCACCACGAACAGGTCGGCGGCCATGGCGCTCAGGTTGGCGATGGTGTCCAGCAGCGACTCGCCCTTGGTGGCCGAGGAGCGCGCGATGTCGAGGTTGATGACGTCGGCGCTCAGGCGCTTGGCCGCGATCTCGAAGGTGGTGCGGGTGCGCGTGCTGTTCTCGAAGAACAGGTTGAACACGCTCTTGCCGCGCAAGAGCGGCACCTTCTTCACCTCGCGGTCGCTCACGCTGGTGAAGTTGGCGGCGGTGTCCAGGATGTGCGTGACGATGTCCTTGGGCAGGCCCTCGATCGACAGCAGGTGGATCAGCTCGCCATGCTTGTTGAGCTGCGGGTTTCGCTTGTAGAGCATCAGTTGTTTTCCTCCACCTTGAGGCTGAAGGCGCCGTCTTCGGCGCGTGCAAGAGCGAGCAGTTGCGTGTCGGGCAGCGTGAGCGTGGTGGCGGCAAAGTCCGCGGCCACGGGCAGTTCGCGACCGCCGCGGTCCACCAGCACCGCCAGGCGCACGCAGGCCGGGCGGCCGAAGTCGAACAGCTCGTTGAGCACCGCGCGGATGGTGCGCCCGGTGTAGAGCACGTCGTCGAGCAGCAGCACGTCGGTCCCGTTCACGTCGAAGGGCAGCGCGGTCTGCGCGCTGGCCGAGAGGCCGCGGCGCGCGAAGTCGTCGCGGTGCATGGCCGAGGAAATGACGCCGGGCGCGCCGGGCAGGCCCAGGTCCTTCTGCATGCGCTCGACCAGCCAGGCACCGCCGGAGGTGATGCCCACCAGCTTGGTCTCGGGGCGCATCAGCGTCTTCACGCCGGCCAGAAGATCGAGATACAACAACTCCGCGTCGGGCACGACAGGACTCACCATGATTGCTCCAGGACAAGGCAGGGGAAAAGGAAAATTCCGGGAACACCGTGGAACCGGCTTTGCCGGGCCCCCGGTGAGGGGGAAGGAGAAGCGACACGAAGTGCGCGAAGCCTGGGGGAGAGCTTCATCCTTGGAGACTCCTCAAGAATTGCTCCAGGATGATGCAGGCCGAAGCCGCGTCGGCGTCGCGCGCACCGGAGGACAGGGCCTCGGTGGTGCTGTAGCGCTCGTCGACCTCGAACACCTGGAGATTGAAACGCCCGCGCAACTGGCGCGCGAACTTCTGCGCGCGGCGGGTGTTCTCGTGCGGGGCGCCGTCGGGGTGGTAAGGCACGCCGATCACCAGTGCGTCGGGCTGCCATTCCTTGATGCGCGCCTCGACGTGCGCAAAGCGGGCATCGCCCTCGGCCTTGATGGTGGTCTGCGGGGTGGCGGTTTGCAGCAGCCGGTTGCCGCTGGCCACGCCGGTGCGCTTCAGGCCGAAGTCGAAGGCCAGGAAGGACTGGAAATGGGCGGGAACGACGGCGGGGGCGGGAACGGCGGAGGCGACGGGAAGGGATTCGGGAACGTCAGGCATGACCACGGCGCTCACGCGTGCCCCGCGTCGGGCGAGAGCTTCCAGGCCTCCAGGCCCAGCAGCAGCAGCGCCCTGTCGTAGCGCTGCTCGACCGGCGTGTCGAAGATCACGGCCGGGTCGGCGCCCACGGTGAGCCAGCTGTTCTCGGCCAGTTCGGACTCCAGCTGGCCCTCGCCCCAGGCGGCGTAGCCCAGCGAAACCAGCACCTTGCGCGGGCCGGCGCCGGTGGCCAGGGCCTCCAGCACGTCCTTGGAGGTGGTCATTTCGAGCCCGCCGGGGATGGTCATGGTCGAGGCGTAGACCGATTCCTCGGGCTTCTCGGCCTGCGAGAAGACCGGCTCGTGCAGCACGAAGCCGCGCTCGGTCTGCACCGGGCCGCCCTGGAAGACGAGGGCCTCGCCCAGTTCGGGGCGGGACAGGTGCAGCTCGATTTTTTCGAACAGCACCTTGAGGTTGATGTCGCTGGGTTTGTTGATCACCAGGCCGAGCGCGCCGCGCTCGCTGTGTTCGCAGAGGTACACGACGCTGCGGTTGAAAGTTTTGTCTTCCATCCCGGGCATCGCTATCAAAAAGTGATGCGTGAGGTTCATCGGGGCAGAATCGGCAGCCATATGCCTCCGATTTTACTGGCCGTCGACAAGACCTATCCCAAAGGGCTCATGTGGTTCCGCCGCGACCTTCGCGTGGACGACAACGCCGCCCTCTACCGCGCCCTTCGCGCCTGCCGCCAGGTGGTGTGCGTTTTCGTCTTCGACAAGGCGATCCTGGACCTGCTGCCCAGCGCCGACCGGCGGGTCGAGTTCATCCGCGAATCGCTGGTGGCGCTCGAAGCCGAGCTGCGCGCGCTCGGCGGCGGACTGATCGTGCGGCACGCCACGGCGGCACACGAAATTCCGGCCCTGGCGCGCGAACTCGACGTGCAGGCCGTGTTCGCCAACCGCGACGACGAGCCCGAGGCGCTGGAGCGCGACGCCAAGGTGTTCGGCGCGCTGGCCAATGCCGGCGTCACCTTCCACACCTACAAGGACGCCACCGTCTTCGACCGCGACGAGGTCATGACCAAGACCGGCCAGCCGTACACGGTGTTCACGCCGTACAAGCGGGCCTGGCTGGCCAAGGTGGACTCCTTCTTCCTCAAGCCGTACCCGGTGCGCAGCCACGCCGATGCGCTGGTGCCCTCGCCCCAGGCCTACGGCGAGCCGGTGCCGACGCTGCGCGAGATCGGCTTCGAGAAGACCAACCTCTCGGCGCTGGAGATTCCCACCGGCACCCAGGGTGCGGGCGCGCTGTTCGAAGATTTTTTCGAGCGCATCGACCGCTACGACGACGCGCGCAACTTTCCGGCGGTGCGCGGGCCCAGCTACATGGGCGTGCACCTGCGCTTCGGCACGGTGTCGATCCGACAGCTGGCCAGCGTGGCGCACCAGCTCTCGCTGCAGGGCAACGCGGGGGCGGCGACGTGGCTGAGCGAGCTGATCTGGCGCGACTTCTACTTCCAGATCCTGGCGCACTTCCCGCACGTGCACGCCAACGGCGAGTCGAAGAGCTTCCGGCCCGAGTACGACAAGATCCAGTGGCACCACGGCAAGCACGCCGACCAGCTGTTCGAGGCCTGGTGCCAGGGCCGCACCGGCTACCCGCTGGTGGACGCGGCGATGCTGCAGATCAACCAGAGCGGCTACATGCACAACCGCCTGCGCATGGTGGTGGCAAGCTTCCTGTGCAAGGACCTGGGGCTGGACTGGCGACGCGGCGAGGCCTACTTCGCCACGCACCTGAACGACTTCGAGCTGGCCTCCAACAACGGCGGCTGGCAATGGGCCAGCTCCAGCGGCTGCGACGCGCAGCCCTACTTCCGCATCTTCAATCCGGTGACGCAAAGCGAGCGCTTCGACCCCGAGGGCAAGTTCATCCGCCGCTACCTCCCGCAGCTGGCGGGGCTGTCGAACGCGGCCATCCATTCGCCGTGGACGGCCTCGCCGGTGGAGCTGGCAGCGGCGGGCATCAAGCTGGGCGACACGTACCCGACCCCTGTGGTGGACCACGCCGAGGCGCGAGAGAAGACGCTGCAGCGCTACGGGGTGGCACGGGCCAAAGCCGTGCAGAAGTAGCGCGGAAGTAGCGCGCAGACGCAGTGCGCGGACGCAATCGCAGCAGCAATGACAAAGGGGCCTCGCGGCCCCTTTTGTCTGGTCAGTGCCGAACGGCCAGCGTCAGGCTGCGGCGGCCAGGGCCGGTTCGCTCGTGTACGCACGCACCAGGCGCAGCAGTTCCTCTTCCGAGTACGGCTTGCCCAGGTAGTGGTTCACGCCCAGCGTGCGCGCGTAGTCGCGGTGCTTCTCGGCGATGCGCGAGGTGATCATGATGATCGGCAGCTCGGCCAGGGCCGCGTCGGCGCGGATGTTGCGGGCCAGGTCGAAGCCGTCCATGCGCGGCATCTCGATGTCCGACAGCACCACCGCCGGGCGCTCCTGCTGCAGGCGCTCGAGCGCCTGCAGGCCGTCGGCCGCGAGCGACACGCGATAGCCTTCGCGCTGCAGCAGGCGCTGCGTGACGCGGCGCACGGTGATGGAGTCGTCCACCACCAGCACCAGCGGAACCTGCGGCACCACCGGGGCCAGGGCCACCGGCGTTTGCGGAGCATCGCCCTCGGCCGTGGCATGGGCCGGCACCGCGAGCGCGGCGGCCTGGCGCTCGCGGGCCAACTCGCCGTGCACCGCGGCCAGCGCCACCGGGTTGTAGATCAGCGCCACCGCGCCCGACGCCAGCACCGAGATGCCGGCCAGGCCGGGCAAGCGAGCGAGTTGCGGGCCGAGGTTCTTCACCACGACTTCCTGGTTGCCCAGCACTTCGTCCACGTGCAGCGCCACGCGCTGCGCCGCGCTTCGCACCACGACCAGCGTGTTGCTCCTGCTGGCCACCTGTTCGCTGCGGGTGGAGTGCTGCAGCAGCGCGCCGGCCCAGTAGAACGGCACCTGTTCGCTGCCGAAGGGATGGCTGTTCTGCTCGTAGGCCGACTGGAGGTCGGTGGCGCTCACGCGCTGCACCAGCTCCACCAGGTTCGACGGCACGCCGATCGACACCTCGCCCGCGCGCAGCATCACCACGTGCGTCACGGCGGTGGTGAGCGGCAGCACCAGCTTGAAGGTAGTGCCCTGGCCGGCGGCGCTGTGCGTTTCGATGCGTCCGCCGATCGCCGCGATCTGCGAGCGCACCACGTCCATGCCGATGCCGCGGCCAGCAAGTTCGGACACCTGGCCGGCGGTCGAGAAGCCGGGCTTGAAGATCAGCTCGGTGGCTTCTTCGGGCGACAGGTCCTGGTCGTGGCCCAGCAGGCCCAGCGTGCGGGCACGCTCGGCGATGCGTTGGTGGTCGAGGCCGGCGCCGTCGTCGCGAAAGCTCACCGAGACGTCGTTGCCTTCATGGTGCAGCTCGATGACGATCAGGCCGCTGGCGTCCTTGCCGGCCTGCTCGCGTGCCTGCGCGCTCTCGATGCCGTGCGCCACGCAGTTGCGCAGCAGGTGCTCGAAGGCGGGCGTCATGCGTTCCAGCACGCCGCGGTCCATCTCGATGGAGCCGCCGACGATGTCCAGGCGCACCTGCTTGCCGGTGTCCTTGGAAGCTTGGCGCACCACGCGGTACAGGCGGTCGGAAATGCCCTCGAACTCCACCATGCGGGTGCGCAGCAGGCCGCGCTGCAGTTCGCGCGTCTGGCGCGCCTGCACGCTGAGGTCGTCTTCCGTGGCCTGCACCGTCTTTTGCAGCGTGCGCTGCACGGTGGCCACGTCGTTCACCGACTCGGCCATCATGCGCGTGAGCTCCTGCACGCGGGTGAAGCGGTCGAACTCCAGCGGGTCGAAGCTCTGTTGCGAGTCCTTGGCTTGCGCCAGGCGGGACTGCATCTGGCTTTCGGCCTGCACTTCGATGTCGCGCAGCTGCTGGCGCAGGCGGTCCAGGTTGCCCGTGAGGTCGGCGAGCGAACCGCGCAGCTGGCCCAGTTCGGCCTCCAGGCGCGAACGCGTGATGATGACCTCGCCGGTCTGCGCGACCAGGCGGTCGAGCAGCTGGGTGCGGATGCGCACGGCCTGGCCGGTCGCGGTGCGCAGCGGCTGCAGCATGGCCGGCGCGGGACGCGGCTGCAGCATGGCCGGGGCGGCGGCATCGATGCCGGCGGCTTCGTCCGCGTCGCCGCTCAGCGGCTCGGCGGTTTCGTCGTTGGCCGGCACCGACGCGTCATGCGCCACCTGCACCAGCTGGGCGGCCGGCACGGAAGCGGTTGCCGAGGCGACGATCTGCGCCAGCTCGACCTGCGTGGCGTCGTCCGCCGCGCGCAGCGCGTCGAAAGTGGCCTGCAGGGCGTCGAGGCGCGCGAGCAGTTTTTCGATGTCGGCGCGTTCGGCGCCCTGGGAACCCAGGACTTCGATCTCGGACTCCATGCGGTGCGCACGCTCGCCAAGGCGCATGGCGCCGGCCAGGCGCGCACTGCCCTTGAGCGTGTGCAGCGTGCGCAGCACCGATGCGCGCGGTGCGCTGTCGTCGGGGTGGTGCGCCCACTGGCGCAGGGCCTCGCCCAGTTGCGGCAGCAGATCGGCGGCCTCTTCCTCGAAGATCGGGAACAGGTCGATGTCGACCGCGTCGGCCAGGTCGATGGCGTCTTCGGAATCGTCCAGCGCCACGTCGGCCACGCTGTCGTGCACCACCACCTGTTGCGGCGGCCGGACGTCGGCGCGCATGGCGATTTCGGTGGGCATCGGCGAGGCCGCGATGTCGCGCAGCGCCTGCAAGGTGCCTTCGGCCGGATCGCGCAGGAAGCCGACCGCGAACTGGTGCAGCAGGCGACGCAGTTCGTCGGCGGCGGCGACCAGCACCAGGCCCTGTTCACGCGTGCCGCTGCCTTGCATCTGCAGGTGCTGCAGCGCGGCTTCGAGCAGGCGGGCCATGCCCGACAGGCTGTGGAAGCCCACGGTGGCCGAACTGCCGGCCAGCGAATGGGCAAGCGCCACGGTCGAGTCGGGCAGGCGTTCGTGCGATTCCAGCGCCCACTCGCCCACGTCGTTCGCCAGCTGGCGCGACCATTCGTCGGCCTCGTTGAGGTAGACGTTGTAGAGCGCGATGCCGATGCGCAGCGGGCCGATGACCTTGACCTGGTCTTCGGCGCTGGCTACCACGGCGATTTCTTCCGTGACCGGCTCGGCAGGCTCGACGGGGGCGGCCGCAACGACCGGTTCGGGCGCTTCTTCGGCGACGAGGATCTGCGCCTCGACGGGCGCCGGGGGCGCCTCGAAGATGGGCACGACCACTTCGGCGACCGCTGGCGCGGGCTCCGGCTCGGGTTCCTGTTCGAACACGGCTTCAGGTACCGGCTCCGGTTCGGGTTCCGGTTCCGGCGCAATGGCCAGCAATGGCTCGGGCGTTTCTTCTACAGGCGCTTCATCGATCGCTTCGACAGGCGCTTGCACGGGCTCGTCGACCGGTGGCTGCGCGGCTTCGATGACTTCGGGCTCGGCGGCCTGCACGGGCAGCGGCTCGGGCTCCCAGTCGAAGTCGGGCAAGGCCGCCTCGGTCGGGAGGGTCGCTTCGATGACTTCGGGGGCCGCGTCGATGGGCTCAGGTTCCGGCACGGGCTGGAAGGCCACGGGCTCAGGGCGCGCGGGCTTCCTGGCGGGGGCCAGGAAATCGAACTCGTCGCCGCTCGGCAGGCTGAGCAGCGGAGCCGGTTCGGTGGTCTGCTTCGAATCGAAATCCTGGAAGTCGGTCGAGGCGAAGTCGTCGTCGGCTTCAAGCGCGGCGGACTTCTCGGGCTCCTGCCAAGCGAAGGTCTCGAACGACTCGGGCGCGGCCGGTGCGGCCGGTGCGGCAACCGGGGCGGGCGCAGGCACGTCGTCGGTCAGCGACAGATCGGGCAGGTCCGGCAAGGTGGGCAGCGGCGGCAACGAGGCCGCAGGCGCAGGCGCCGGCGTTTCCGCTGCGATATGGCGCGCGGCGACCGCCAGGGCATCCGCATCGGCCAGGCGCACCGGCGGTGGCACGGGCTCGCCGGCCAGCAGCGCGTTGGCCACGCGGCTGAATTGCGCGGCCTGCCAGCCGTGGGCTTGCCCCGAGGCGATGGCTTCGACCCACTGGCTGAAGTCCTTCAGCGTTCTTTCGGTGCCCGACAGCAGTTCCGGCGTGGCGGCGCGCTGGTCGGCCAGCCAGGTGTTGACCACCTGTTCGAGCGACCAGGCGGCGTCGCCGAAGTCGGTGAGGCCGACCATGCGCGAGCTGCCCTTGAGCGTGTGGAATGCGCGCCGCAGGATCGTGAGTTCTTCGGTGTCGTCCGGGTAGCTGGCCAGCTCGGCAATGGCGGCCAGCCCGGCTTCCACCACTTCGCGGGCTTCGTCCAGGAAGATGTTCTGCAGGTCGTCTTCTTCGAGCTCGGTGACTTCGGTGTCGGGCAGCGCCGACGGGCCGGATATCTTGTTCGTCCAGCTGTCGGCCTTGTTGCTGAACTCTTCGATCGGAGAGACCTTCGCCTTGCGGTTGGGCGTGGCCAGCGCGGCGAGCTTCGACGCGATCTGGGCGTCGACTTCCTCGATGCTGAGCACGGCGGCGGCGGCCGGGGGCTGGCTAGGTGCGGCGCTGTCGGCAGCCGTGCTGTCGGTGGACTGGCGGCCCATGAGCGGCTTGAGTTCGCCGGCTTCGGCGTCGAACACGAACAGGCGCTTGGCCAGTGCGGGCTGGTAGCCCAGCATGTCGATCAGGAAACCCAGCGCGCCCAGGTTGTTGCCCAGCGCGTCGAAACCGGCCATTTCCTCGGCCGGCGAGGCGCTGACGAGCATCGCCTCGACGTCGTCGCGCATGCGCTGCACGGTGAGCGCGGCCTGGTCGAGGCCGAGCACGGAGAACACGCCGCGCATCTGCATGAGCTGCGTGGGCACGGTGCGCAGCAGGCCCTTTTCGGCCGGCCGGCGAAAGTACTGGTCGAGCGACTTCTCGAGTTCGCTCAGGTGGCTGCGCAGCTCGTCGACCACGGTGCCCATGGTCTGGCGGTCGCTCACGCGGCGGTACAGGTCTTCCATCCACGGCTCGAGCGGCTCGGAATGGCCGCCGTCGCGCACACGTTCGATGCGCCCGGCGAGCAGCAGGGTGCGGGAGGTGAGCTGGGGGTCGCTCGGGTCGAGGTCCTCGAGCGCGGCCTCCAGGTACAGCACCGAGGTGGCGACTTCCATCGCGAGTTCGGTGCCCGGCGCCTGGCCCGAGCGCAGGGACGCTTCGACCGCGTGGGTCAGCGCCTGCACCATCGGCTGGCTCGGCGGATGCAGCTTGTGCAGGGACTCGCCCAGCTGCGCGAAGGTGTCCGCCACCTGGCGCGTGCGGGTGATGTCGCCGCCCGAAAGCGCCGACCACATTTCCTTGGCTGTCTCGATGCGCTTGCGCGCCTGTTGCAGCACCAGCGGATCGAAACGGCCGAACTGCTCGGCGTTGTAGTCGATGTGCGGCTCGCCGGCGATGCCCCAGGCGCTGCGCACGGCGCGCAGCGTGGCGGTGTCGTCGCCGTCGGCGGGCACGGCCTGCGCGCAGAAGAACAGCAGGTCCTGGCCCAGGCGGTCGGACACCACGCTGTCGCCGCGCGCGAGCGTGGCGTACTGCAGCAGCACGCGCGAGGCGGCGCGCTTCACGTAGGAATCGGGGGCGATCAGCCCGGCAGCCAGCGCTTCGAAGAAGCCGGCGGCCAGGGTCCAGAAGCTCGCGACGCGCGGCAGCAGCGCACCGCGCCCGAGCCCCAGGCACAGCGCATGCAGCCGCCGTGCGGCCTGCACGTCGCCGGTCTTGACGAGCTGCAGCACCTCGCGGTCCAGCCGCGAGCGCACGGACGGCTCATACGCGATAGCAGCCTGCGTCAGTGCAGGCTTGACCTCGACCCAGCGCCACGCGGTGCTCCACAGGTCGGCCGGGTGCACACGTTCGTTGCCGACCAGCTCCAGCACGTCGCGGTACTGGGGAAACAGCGCCACCGACGACACGGACTTGCCGGCCAGCAGGGCGTTGAGGAAATCGGTGACGGCGAAACCGGCGCGCTCGATCTTGAGCACGGCGGCGTCGGTGCAGCGCTGCGGTTCGGCAATGAAGCCCTGCACCGCGAACTCGATGGCGCCGAGCACCAGCGCGGGCGACGGGTGTCCCACCATCTGCAGCGCGCCGACGGCCTGGTGCAGTTGCAGGCGGGCCATCTGCAGCGGGCCGCTCTCGGGCTCGGCGGCGGCGCCCACGTCGCGCACGAAGCGCCGCAACGACTTGCCCACACCGTCAAGGGATTTCTGGATTTCTCCCAGCACCCAGGCCAGCGGCCCGAGGTCTTCGGTGGCCGGCACGGTGCCGGCAAGAGGGGCCGTGGCAGGGGTTTGGATCGACACGTTGGATGCTCGCCGTTCTTTAGCTGTCAGTTTTCCAATGGGCGCTGCTGCGCGCCCCGAATGCACAAAGCCATCGCGGCCACTTCATGGAACACCGCGGAACCGGCTTTGCCGGGCCGCTGGTGTTGCCCCCGGAAGGGGGTTGGCGAAGCGACACGAAGTGCGCGAAGGCTGGGGGAGAGCTTCATTACGCAATCTTGAAACGAGCCACCGAGCGGCGCAGTTCTTCAGCCATCTGCGAGAGCTCGCGCACCTGCTGGGCGGTGGTCCGCGTGCCTTCGCCGGTCTGTTCCGTCACCGCAAAAATGTGCTGGATGTTCGCTGCCACCACGTTGGCCGAATCGGCCTCGCGGGAGGCGGATTGCGAAATCTGCTCGATCAGGTCTGCCAGGCGGCGCGACACGCGGTCAATCTCGGTCAGCGCGGTACCTGCGTTGTCGGACAGCTTGGCCCCTTCGACCACACCCTGCGTGGAGCGCTCCATGGCGCCCACGGCATCCTGGGTGTCGGTCTGAATGGCTTTCACCAGCGCCGAAATCTGGCGCGTGGCGTCCGCGGAGCGTTCGGCCAGTCGCTGAACTTCTTCCGCCACCACCGAGAAGCCTCGGCCGGCTTCACCGGCGGACGCGGCCTGGATGGCGGCGTTCAGCGCCAGCACGTTGGTCTGTTCGGTAATGTCCGAGATCAGCTCGGTGATTTCGCCAATCTCTTGCGACGACTCGCCCAGGCGCTTGATCCGCTTGGAGGTTTCCTGGATCTGGTCGCGGATGGAGTTCATGCCGCCGATGGCGTTCTGCACGGCCTGCAGGCCCGAGGACGCGGCCTGCAGCGACTGGCGCGCCACCGTGGCGGACTCTTGCGCTTGCGAGGACACGCCGTTGATTCGTTCGGCCATGGTCAGCACCGACTGGCCGGTTTCCCGAATCTCGCGCAGCTGTTCGGTCGAGGCGGCCAGCAGTTCGGTCGAGGTGCTTTCCACCTGCGACGTCGTCTGCGCCACGCGGGTGGCCGTGTTCTGCACGTTGCCCACCAGCAGGCGCAGTTCTTCCACCGTGTAGTTCACCGAGTCGGCAATGGCGCCGGTGATGTCCTCGGTCACGGTGGCTTCCTGCGTCAGGTCGCCTTCGGCCACTGTCTGCAGTTCGTTCATCAGCCGAAGAATGGCGGCCTGGTTGGCGTTGTTCACGCGGCCGGCTTCGTCGGAGGCCTGTTCGGCAGCCAGACGTTCGCGTTCGGCGACGGCGGCACGTTCGCGGCCTTCGCGCACCTGCACGAAACCGATGGCGCCGGCCAGTGCCAGGGCGGCCAGCGACAGCACGAACAGCAGCACGATGGTGCCGGCGCCCAGGCCGGTGCGGGCGGAGAGCTTGTCCTGCAGGTCGCCGAGCGATTTGCGCAGGGGTTCGCTGTCGGTCAGGATCGACGCCTGCGCTTCACGCGCGGCCACCAGGCCCTGCAGGTTGCCCAGAATGGCCGAGGCCTGCGTGCGCATCTGCTCGTAGGTCTTCAGGATGGATTCGAGCTGTTCGCGCGTCTGCGGGTCGCGCGAGCCGGGGAAACGCTGCTGCGCATTGCCGTCGAGCAGGCCGCGGGTGGTTTCCTGGAAGGTGTTCAGGTCCTTGCCCAGCAGGAACACGGCGTCGGGGTTCACACCCTCGACCGTGAAGAACTCGTTGGTCGACTTGCCGATGCGCTGCGTGAGCATCACGAGCTGGCCGGCGGCCGAGATCTCGGGCAGCGTGGCGTTCTGCTGCATCTTCAGCGACGCGACGGTTTCCGTCATTTCGAGCAGCGTGGACGACTGCTGGTTGATGTCGCGCAAGGCGGCACCTACCTGGGTCAGGATCTGGCGCTGGGCCAGCACGGCCTTGGCGCTGGCGTCGGCACGGGTGACCAGAGGGTTGATCTTGTTCATCTCCTCGTCGTACTGGTTGCCCACACGTTCGAGGCGCAGCGAGTCGTCGCCGTTGGTCAGGCCCGCCACGCGGCGGGACAGGTCGTCGGAGCTTTCCTTCACTTCGACGAACGCCGAGGCGCTGCCGACGAGGGCCTGCGAGATGGACTTGGCGAGACGCTGCGATTGCATCAGCGACTGGCCGGTGGCCGCCACCTGCTGGGCGAGGCGTTCCGCGCGAAGAATGGCGGAGCCTGCCACCAGCAGCAGCAGCAGCACGACCACGGCCAGCAGGATGGCCAGGATCCGCTGCTGTTTCGCCGGGTTGGCACCCACGCTGCCGCCCGAGGCGTCGGGCGCGGGGTCGATCGCCGCGGCGGCCGGCTCGTTGGCGGCGTCGCCGCCGCCCGGCAGGTCGAGGTCGCCGAAGCTGGTGTCAGTGGGCGCGGAGGCACTGCCCTTGCTGGCGAGGCGCACGGTTTTTTCGTCCGGGACCTGGACCGTATCGACGTTGTCGATCGACAGCGTGGAACCGGAGCCGTCGACGCGGGCCTTGTCGTTGCCGTTGTTGGGGGGCAGTAATTTCTTGAACTTGTCGGCGATCGAGCTCACGGTCGGTCCTTCAGGTGGTTTCGGGTGCGGCGTGCCGAGGCACTACGCACCAATACTCAAAAACTGGGGTTGCTGCGAAAGCGCCTGCAGGTTGATTTCCTGCCAGCGCTCCCCTGCCGCGTCGGTGTACAGATGCCCGTGCCAGGCAGGTGCGTCTGCGCCCGGGGGTTCGGACGCCGTGAAGGCCTCCGCGCCCCGCAACCCCGCCAGTCGGTCGACCAGCAATGCGCAGTTGACTTCGAGCAGCTCGTTGAATGCAACGAGCCGCGACTGGATGCGCGCCGCCTCGGTGGGGGCCTGCGCGAGCGGGCCGCCGGCGGCGAAGGCCGACAGCTGCACCACGCCGTAAAGGCCGCCGCGCAGGTTGGCCACACCGAGAAACCAGGGCTCCGTGTAGGGCACGGGCTGGGGCGGCGTCCAGGGAAAGATTTCGCCGGCGTGTCCCAGCGGGAAGAGGAATTTGCCCTCACCCGCCTCGACCGCCAGCCACGTGGCGGCCACGCCCGTGGTGCGAGCAGCCTGCAGGCGGCTCGCCAGCCGGGACTGGAAGGCTCTCAGAGCATCGCGATTCGCCATGGACTCGAAGGTCTCTCGCTCAGACCAGCGCGCTGATCTTGGACATCAGATCGGCCGCGTTGACCGGCTTCACGATGTAGTCGCGTGCGCCCTGGCGCATGCCCCAGACACGGTCGGTTTCCTGGTTCTTGCTCGTGCACAGGATGATCGGGATCGCCGCGTACTTCGGGTCGCGGGCAATGGCGCGCGTGAGCTGGAAGCCGTTCTGGCCGGGCATGACCACGTCCATGAGGATCAGGTCGGGCTGCTCTTCCTCGAGGCGGCGCATGGCGTCGTCGGCGTTTTCCGCGGTCTTGACGGCAAAGCCGTTCTTCTGGAGGAGGTCGGACAGGAACATCAGTTCCGTCTTGGAGTCGTCGACGACGAGGATTTTTCGAATGGGCATCACTGCGCTTCCTGTTGAACGATGCCAAACTGCTGCACGGCCTGCAGCAGCTGGTCTTTGGTGAAGGGCTTGGTCAGGTAGTCCTGGGAGCCGACCATGCGGCCGCGCGCCTTGTCGAACACACCGTCCTTCGAGGACAGCATGACGACCGGGACGTTGGAGAAATGCGCGTTGCGCTTGATGATGGCGCAGGTCTGGTAGCCGTCGAGCCGCGGCATCAGGATGTCGCAGAAAATCAGATGCGGCTTGTGGTCGTTCACCTTGGAGAGCGCGTCGAAGCCGTCTTCCGCGAGAAGAACCTCGTGCCCGCCCTGCTTCAGAAAAATCTCGGCACTGCGCCGGATGGTGTTGCTGTCATCGATGACAAGCACCTTGTAACCTGATCCATTCGGGCCCATTGCAAACGCTCCTGCTCATGAGACTTGGAAGCCCGCCGCGCCGAACATCGACGCAGACCGCGTAGCTCTATCTATGCCATGCTTTCAGATTTCAACCATTTCGAAGTCTTCCTTGCGCGCACCGCACTCAGGACAGGTCCAGTTCATCGGAACATCAGCCCAGGCCGTGCCTGCCGCGATGCCGTCTTCCGGCACACCCACCGCTTCGTCATAGATCCACCCACAAATCAGGCACATCCAAGTTTTCGTGTTCATCGGAGCTTAAAGTCCTTGTTCATTAAATGCAACGAGTGTATCTATGCGTATCTCACTGGCCGACCGTAAACGTCGCGCCTATGCCACCATCCAGGGGATTCAGCCCGGCGTATGACCATCTACCTACTTCCAGCAGATAACGCCCGCAAACCGGGCGATCTTAACGACCCCTCGCAGGACGACGACGAGGTGTCCGAACGCGACCTGAATCCTCCCTGCGTGCTGGTGTTCAATGCGAGCGATCCGAGCGGCGCAGGGGGCCTGGGCGCCGACGCGCTGGCCATGGCGTCGGTGGGCGCACACATACTGCCTGTGGTGACGGGCGCCTACGCCCGGGACACGGCCGAGATCTTCGACCACTTTCCCTTCGACGAAGAGGCCATCGCCGAGCAGGCGCGCGCCATCCTGGAGGACGTGGAGGTGCAGCTGATCAAGGTCGGCTTCGCCGGCTCCCCCGAGGCGCTGAGCACCATCGCCGAGACCGCCGCCGACTACCCCGAGGTGCCCGTGGTGGCCTACATGCCCAACCTGTCGTGGTGGGACGAGAACCTGATCGAGCCCTACCTGGACGCGTTTCGCGAGCTGGTTTTGCCCCAGACAACAGTGTTGGTTGGAAACCACAGCACCCTGTGGCGCTGGCTGCTGCCCGACTGGAGCGGCGAGCGCCCGCCCGGCGCGCGCGACATCGCCAAGGCCGCCGGCGAGTTCGGCGTGCCCTACACGCTGGTGACCGGCCTGGTGCTGCCCGAACAGTTCATCGACAACGTGCTGGCCTCGCCGCAGTCGGTGCTGGTCAGCGAAAAGTACGAGCGGCTCGAAGCCGTGTTCGCCGGCGCCGGTGACACCCTGTCGGCCGCGCTGGCGGCCCTGCTGGCCAGCGGCACCGACCTGGTGGCCGCCACCTCCGAAGCGCTGGCCTACATGGACCGCTGCCTGGACGCGGGTTTTCGCCCCGGCATGGGCCATGTGCTGCCCGACCGCCTGTTCTGGGCCGAGCCCGAAGACGACGAAGACGATGGCGACGAACCCGATGCCCCGCAAGACTTCGCCCTGCCCCCCCACGACACCCGGCACTGAAATGTTGCTCGCCCCCCCGTCTGCCCGCACGTCGTGTCGGCTCGCCAACCCCCTGCCGGGGGCGGGCCGGCCGCTTCGGGCGGCCGCGCGCGGCGGCCCTCCCCTGAAAACCCTCCTCTTCGCTGCGATGCCTACCACTGACAACAACGACATTCTTTTCGAGCGCGCCCGCGCCGTGATTCCCGGGGGCGTGAACTCGCCCGTGCGCGCCTTCAAGGCCGTGGGCGGTACGCCCCGCTTCATCAAGCGGGCGCAAGGCGCCTACTTCTGGGACGCCAACGACAAGCGCTACATCGACTACATCGGCTCCTGGGGTCCGATGATCCTGGGCCACGGCCACCCCGCCGTGGTCGAGGCGGTGCAGAAAGCCGTGCTCGAAGGCTTCTCGTACGGCGCGCCGACCGAACGCGAGATCGAACTGGCAGAAGCCATCCTCGCGCTGGTGCCGTCCATGGAGATGGTGCGGCTCGTGAGCTCAGGCACCGAGGCCGCCATGAGCGCCCTGCGCCTGGCGCGCGGCGCCACCGGGCGCAAGAGCATCATCAAGTTCGAAGGCTGCTACCACGGCCATGCCGACGCGCTGCTGGTGAAGGCCGGCTCCGGCCTGGCCACCTTCGGCAACCCGACCTCGGCCGGCGTGCCACCCGAAGTGGTGCAGCACACGATCGTGCTCGAGTACAACAACCTGCAGCAGCTTGAAGACGCCTTCTCGCTGCACGGCAACGACATCGCCTGCCTGATGATCGAAGCCATTGCCGGCAACATGAACTTCGTGCGCGCCACGCCCGAATTCGCCCAACGCTGCCGCGAGCTCTGCACAAAGCACGGCGCGCTGCTGGTGTTCGACGAGGTGATGACCGGCTTTCGCGTGGGCCTGCACGGCGCGCAAGGCGTGCTGGGCATCAAGCCCGACCTCACGGTGCTGGGCAAGGTCATCGGCGGCGGCATGCCGCTGGCAGCCTTCGGCGGCCCGCGCGCCATCATGGAACAGCTCGCGCCGCAGGGCCCGGTCTACCAGGCCGGCACGCTGTCGGGCAACCCGGTGGCCACGGCCTGCGGCCTGGCCACGCTGAAGGAGATTGCCAAGCCCGGCTTCTACGAAGCGCTAGGCAAGAAAACGCGCTCGCTGGTCGACGGCCTGAAGGCCGCGGCGGCCGCCGAAGGCCAGCCCTTCAACGCCGACAGCGAAGGCGGCATGTTCGGCTTTTTCCTGATGAAGGACCTGCCGCAAAACTATGCCACCGTGATGACAACCGACAACGCCAGGTTCAATGCGTTGTTTCACGGTTTGCTCGATCGCGGCGTGTATATTGCCCCCGCGCTTTACGAGGCAGGCTTCGTGAGCGCAGCGCACGGGGAGGAAGATATCGCAGCCACCATAGAAGCGGCACGAGAGATTTTCAGAACGCCTTAGTCCATGAACGCCCTGCGCCTGCTGCCGGTAGCGAGTGTTGCTCTTTCCGCTCTTCTTCTACCCGGCCTGGCGCTTGCGCAGTCCGCCTTCGACCCGAAGAACATCTGGGTCAACCCCGGCTTCTATTCGGCGCACTTCGACGGCGGCAAGGGGCTGGAGAACGTCAACCAGGGCTTCGGCATCGAGTACCCGCTGAGCGACACCTACCGCGTCACGGCGGGCACCTTTCGCAACAGCGACCGCCGTCAGTCGAACTACGTCGGGCTGTACGTGCTGCCCTTCGAGTTCTACGGCGTGAAGTTCGGCGCGGTGGTGGGCGGCTTCGACGGCTACCCCAACTACCGCAACGGCAACTGGTTTCCGGCCATCCTTCCGACGGCGGCCATCGAAGGCAGGAACTGGGGCCTGAACATCGCCTACGTGCCGACCATCAAGAACCGGCTGTACGGCGCCATCACTTTCCAGCTGAAATACCGGTTCGGCGAATAGGCTCGCCCCCAGGCTACGCGCACTTCGTGTCGCTTCTCCAACCCCCTACCGGGGGCAACACCAGCGGCCCGGCAAAGCCGGTTCCGCGGTGTTCTTGAAAGAAGCCGAAGAAGCCCGTTCAATGCCGGAAGTGGCGCACGCCTGACAAGACCATCACCACGCCGCGCTCGTCGGCGGCATCGATCACTTCCTGGTCGCGCATCGAGCCGCCCGGCTGGATGACGCAGCTCGCGCCTGCATCCACCACCACGTCCAGCCCGTCGCGGAACGGGAAGAAGGCGTCGCTGGCCACGGCCGTGTCCTTCAGCGACAGGCCCGCATGCTCGGCCTTGATGCTGGCGATGCGCGCAGAGTCGAGGCGGCTCATCTGGCCGGCGCCCACGCCCATCGTCATGCCGTTGGCGCAGAACACGATCGCGTTGCTCTTCACGTACTTGGCGACCTTCCAGGCGAACAGCAGGTCTTGCAGCTGCTGCGGCGTGGGTTGCTTCTTGCTCACCACCTTGAGGTCGCTGGCCGCGAGCTCGTGGTTGTCGGCGGTCTGGATCAGCAGGCCCGATCCGACGCGCTTCACGTCCATGGCGTTGCGGCCGTTGTCCCAGTCGCTGGCGCCGCCCTTGGGCAACACGATTTCAAGCACCCGCACGTTCAGCTTGGCCTTGGTGGCCTGGAACACTTCCAGCGCCTCGGGCGTGTAGCCCGGCGCCATCAGCACTTCGACGAACTGCTTGGCGATTTCTTGCGCGGTGGCGCCGTCCACCGGGCGGTTGAAGGCGATGATGCCGCCGAAGGCCGAGGTCGGGTCGGTCTTGAAGGCCTTGCCGTAGGCCTCGGCCGCGTCCTTGCCCACCGCCACGCCGCAGGGGTTGGCGTGCTTGACGATCACGCAGGCCGGCACGTCGAAGCTCTTCACGCATTCCCACGCGGCGTCCGCGTCGGCGATGTTGTTGTAGCTGAGCTCCTTGCCCTGCAACTGCTTGGCCGACACCAGCGAGCCCGGCGCGGGGTACAGGTCGCGGTAGAACGCGGCCTGCTGGTGCGGGTTCTCGCCGTAGCGCAGGTCCTGCACCTTCACGAAGCGGCCGTTGCTTTGCGCCGGGAACAGCGAGCGCGTGGGCGCGGCCTGCCCGATGCTGGCGTCGAAGTCGATGGCCGAGAGGTAGTCGCTGATGGCGCCGTCGTAGTCGGCGATGCGGTTGAACGCAGCCACCGAGAACGCGAACTTGGTCTTGTCGCTGAGCTTGCCGCCGGCCTTCAGTTCGGCCAGCGCCACCGCGTACTGCGACGCGTCGGTCAGCACGCCCACGTCCTTCCAGTTCTTGGCCGCGCTGCGCACCATGGCCGGGCCGCCGATGTCGATGTTCTCGATGGCGTCTTCCAGCGTGCAGCCGGGCTTGGCCACGGTGGCTTCGAACGGGTACAGGTTGACCACCAGCAGGTCGATGGTGTCGATGCCGTGTTCCTTGATGGCAGCCACGTGCGCGGGCAGGTCGCGACGCGCCAGCAGGCCGCCGTGGATCTTGGGATGCAGCGTCTTCACGCGGCCGTCGAGCATTTCAGGAAAGCCGGTGTGGTCGGCAACCTCGGTCACCGGCAGGCCGGCGTCGGCCAGCAGCTTGGCGGTGCCGCCGGTGGACAGCAGCTTGATGCCCAGCGCATGCAGCGCCTGGGCGAATTCGAGAACGCCGGTCTTGTCGGAAACGGAGATGAGTGCAGTCTGAGCCATGGATGTGCCGTGGAGTTATTTCAAAAGTTTGTGTTCGACCAGCTTCTTGCGAAGGGTGTTGCGATTCAGGCCCAACCATTGCGCGGCCTTCGACTGGTTGCCTTCGGCGCGCGTCATGACGACATCGAGCAGGGGTTTCTCGACCACGCGCACGAGCATTTCGTACATGCCGTCGGGTTCGGTGCCGCGCAGATCGCGAAAGTAGCTGTCCAGACTGGTGCGCACGCAGTCCTCGATGTGTTTCTTGCTCATTGCTTTTCTTCTCTTCTCTCTCAATCGACGGCGCAAGCCGCCTCCTCTTCACCGGACAGTTCTTCGTCCGCCTCATGTTGTTCGGGCATGCGCGCCATGCGGTCCGCCAGCCCGTCGAAATAGTCGCCGACCGCGCGCAGCTGCGCCGCACAGTCTTCGATGGTGTTCATTCGCGCGCGAAACGCCTCACCGTCGGGCAAAGTCCTCACGTACCAGCCGATGTGCTTGCGCGCCGTGCGCACGCCGCTGTAGTCGCCGTACAGCGCGTAGTGCTCCACCAGATGGTCGAGCAACAGGCGGCGCACGTCCACCACGAGCGGCGGTGCACGGTGCGTGCCGGTTTCCAGGAAGTGCGCGATCTCGCCGAAGATCCACGGCCGGCCCTGCGCGGCGCGCCCGATCATCACCGCATCGGCGCCGGTGGCCGCGAGCACGTCGCGCGCTTTCTCGGGCGAACGAATGTCGCCGTTGGCCACCACCGGCACGCGCACCGCGGCCTTCACCGCCGCGATGGTGTCGTACTCGGCATGGCCCTTGTAGCCCTGCTCGCGCGTGCGGCCATGCACGGTGAGCATCTGCACGCCGGCCGATTCGAAGTCGCGCGCCAGCTTCACGGCGTTGCGGCGGTCGTGGCTCCAGCCGGTGCGCATCTTCAGCGTGACCGGCACGTTGAAAGGCTGCGCCGCATCGACCACGGCCTGCACGATTTCGAGCGCCAGCGGCTCGTCGCGCATCAGCGCCGAACCGGCCCACTTGTTGCAGACCTTCTTGGCCGGGCAGCCCATGTTGATGTCGATGATCTGCGCACCGCGCTCGATGTTGTAGACCGTGGCCTCGGCCATCATGGCCGCGTCGGTGCCGGCGATCTGCACCGCGATGGGGCCCGGCTCGCCGTCGTGGTTGGCGCGGCGCGAGGTCTTCAGCGTGCCCCAGAGTTCCTTGCGCGAGGTGACCATCTCGCTGACCGCATAGCCCGCGCCCAGTTCACGGCACAGCATGCGGAAAGGCCGGTCCGTCACGCCGGCCATGGGCGCGACGAAGAGGCGGTTTTCCAGCGTGTGGGTGCCGATCTGCAGGGTCATTGGGAAGGGGGGCGGTGCGCGTCGGCTGCTGAAAAATGAGGCACGATTGTAGCCATGCCGCGTTTCAGCGACTGAAACGATTTGCGCCGGGGTACCCGTATAAATACGGGTGCTTCGCGGGGCTTTCTCCCACGTGGATTCAACGCGGGCGCTGCCTATACTGCGCGGGCCCTACCCCACCCTATGCAAGCCTGGCTCGACTCCCTCATGGCGCTTTTGGCGCTGCCGCAATACGGTCTCTCGACGTTGTTCGTGGCCGCGTTCGTCTCCGCCACGCTGCTGCCGGTGGGCTCGGAGCCTTTTCTGTTCGGGCTGCTCAAGCTCAACCCCGACATGTTCTGGCCGGCCATCGCGGTGGCGACCGTGGGCAACACGCTGGGGGGCGCGGTCGACTGGTGGATGGGCTACGGCGCGCACAAGGTGGCGGACAAATACTCGCACTCGAAACACCATGTGCGGGTTCTGGGCTGGCTGGAGCGGCTGGGCCCGAAGGCCTGCCTGCTCAGCTGGCTGCCGCTGGTGGGCGATCCGCTGTGCGCGGTGGCGGGCTGGCTCAAGCTGCCGTTCTGGCCCTGCGTGGCCTACATGGCCATCGGGAAATTCCTGCGCTACATCACCATGACGGTGGCGCTGTTGCAGATCTTCTGATCAGCTCAGCAGCCCGTAGGGGCCGCCGCGCTCGAGCGCGCGCTTGTACGCGGGGCGCGAGTGGATGCGCTCCAGGTACGCCATCAGCTTGGGGCGCTTCGCGTCGAGCCCGCCGCGCGCCTGCGAGGCTTCCACCGGGAAGCTCATCTGGATGTCGGCGCCGCTGAATTCGTCGCCGGCAAACCATTCGCTCTTGCCAAGCTCGGCTTCCATGAAGTTCAGGTGCCCCGTGATGTTCGGGTTGATGAACGCGCCCTTGGCCTTGGCCGCGATGGCCTTGGCGATCGGCTTTGCGAAGAACGGCATCTTGGCGGTCTCGATGCGGTCGAACACCAGCTTCAGCAGCAGCGGCGACATGGCCGTGCCTTCGGCGAAGTGCAGCCAGTAGCGGTAGCGCAGCGCCTCGGGCGTGCCGGCGGCAGGCGCGAGCCGGCCGCTGCCGTAGCGCTCGATGACCGTCTCGATGATCGCGCCCGATTCCGCGAGCGTGAGTCCGTCGTCCGTCGTGACCACGGGCGACTTGCCCAGCGGATGAACGGCCCGCAGCGAAGCGGGCGCCAACATGGTTTGCGAATCGCGCTGGTAGTGGACGATCTCGTAGGGCAGGTCGAGCTCTTCGAGCAGCCAGAGCACACGCTGCGAGCGCGAGTTGTTGAGGTGGTGGACGGTGAGCATGGGGGCGGGCCTTGTGGAGGAGGAATCGCGAGATTCGGGCGCGCGCAGTCTACCCAACAAACAAGCATGGGCGCCTCCTCGGACGCCCGCACCGGCGTTACTTCACGCCGGCCTTGCGCAGCTCCTCGGCCGTGATGCGAACCGGCTTCCCGCCCCGCTGCACCACGATGGCGGTGTTGGTGCGCACTGCGGCTTCGCGCGCCTGCTGCGCTGCGCGCCGGATCGCGATCAGTGAAGCGGCCAGATCCTTGTCCTTGGCTTGCACGAGTTCTTCATCGGTCACGGTGCTTCTCCCCATTCAATGAGCGTCGGCTCTTCGCCAGCGTTGTCGTACAGCGCCCAGGCATCCACGGCACCGCGGTAGCGTTCGTCGAAATTTCGACGTCCCGCTTCGAAGCGTCGGCGAATCACATCCTCAGGGATGTGATGGCCGCCCTGTCGTACACGTTCGGCCACGCGCGCAACAGCAAATTCCGCGGTCGGAAGCGCCAGAAAGAAAAGACTCACGTGGTAGCCGGCCTTGCGCCATTCGCCGAGGTGGCGCAGGTAGCCCAGCCCCGACAGCGTGGTCTCGAAGGCGAAGCTCTCCCGGCGCCGAACGCATGCAGCAATCTCGTCCAGCATCAGCCGGCCAGCCTTGATCGCTTCGGCCTCCGGCGCGAAGGGCGACAGCCCCGCAGCGATGAGGTCGGCATTGATGAATCGCTGGGTCTGCGCTTCCTGCGGGAGAAAAGCGCGGGCAAAAGTGGTTTTACCCGCGCCGTTGGGGCCCGCGATGACGACGATCTTCGGATAACTCATCAACGGGGCATTTCCTCAGGATCTCAGGAACTGAACAGGAAGTTCATCACGTCGCCATCCTTCACGACGTATTCCTTGCCTTCCGAGCGCATCTTCCCCGCGTCCTTGGCGCCCTGCTCGCCCTTGAAGGCGATGTAGTCCTCGAACGCGATGGTCTGGGCGCGGATGTAGCCCTTCTCAAAGTCGCCGTGGATCACGCCGGCCGCCTGCGGGCCGGTGTCGCCGATGTGGATGGTCCAGGCGCGCACTTCCTTCACCCCGGCGGTGAAGTAGGTCTGCAGGCCCAGCAGCTTGTAGGCCGCGCGGATCAGGCGGTTCAGGCCCGGCTCTTCCTGGCCAATTTCGGCGAGGAACATCTTCTTGTCCTCGTCGTCCATCTCGGACAGGTCGGCCTCGATCTTGGCGCAGATGGCGACCACGGGCGCGCCCTGCTTGGTGGCGTACTCGCGCAGGCGGTCGAGGTAGGGGTTGTTCTCGAAGCCGTCCTCGGCCACGTTGCCCACGAACATCGCGGGCTTGGCGGTGATCAGCGTGAACGACTTCACCAGCGGCAGCTCTTCCTTGGTGAAGGAAAGCGCGCGCACCGGGATGTTCTCGTTGAGCGAAGCCTGGCAGCGCTCGAGCAGGGCGACCAGCTTTTGCGCTTCCTTGTCGCCGGAACGCGCGACCTTGGTGTGGCGGTGCAGCGCCTTCTCGACCGTGGCCAGGTCGGCCAGGCAGAGTTCGGTCTGGATCACCTCGATGTCGGAGATCGGGTCGACCTTGCCGGCCACGTGGATCACGTTCTCGTCGTCGAAGCAGCGCACCACGTTCACCGTGGCATCGGTCTCGCGGATGTGCGCGAGAAACTTGTTGCCCAGGCCTTCGCCGGTGCTGGCACCGGCCACCAGGCCGGCGATGTCGACGAACTCGACGATGGCGGGCACCACGCGCTCGGGCGTGACGATCTCGCTCAGCGCGGCCAGCCGCGGATCGGGCACTTCCACCACGCCCACGTTGGGCTCGATGGTGCAGAAGGGATAGTTTTCCGCTGCGATACCGGCCTTGGTCAGCGCATTGAAAAGGGTGGATTTACCGACGTTGGGCAGGCCGACGATGCCGCATTGCAAACTCATGGGAGGTCCTCTTGGGTAACCGGCGATTTTAGGCGAGCATGGCTGCATGCCCACCCGGCAGGTCTTGGAACCGCTGTCACCCGCTCCCACAAAGCTCAGGGTTAGCACCGACAGGCAAACGTTTGCGCAAACGTTTCCCTCGGCTAACATCGGAGCCCCCGGCAAAGACCGGCGTACCGCTTTGATCAACCACCTCAGGAGACATTCACCATGAAATTCACCCGCCGTACCTTGCAAAGCGCCGCCGCCCTGACGCTGCTCGGCGCCTTCGCCGCAACGCCCGCCTTCGCACAGGACAAGCCCAAGGTCGCGCTGGTCATGAAGTCGCTGGCCAATGAATTCTTCCGCACCATGGAAGACGGCGCCAAGGCGCACAACAAGGCCAACGCCTCGCAATACACGCTGGTCGCCAACGGCATCAAGGACGAGACCGACACCGCCGCCCAGATCAAGATGGTCGAGCAGATGGTGGCGCAGAAGATCAACGCGCTGGTCATCGCGCCGGCCGATTCGAAGGCGCTGGTGCCGGTGATCAAGGCCGCCATCGACAAGGGCATCCTGGTGGTCAACATCGACAACCAGCTCGACGCCGCCGCACTGAAGGAAAAGGGCATCCAGGTGCCCTTCGTCGGCCCCGACAACCGCGCCGGCGCCAAGCTGGTGGGCGACGCACTCGCCAAGGACCTGAAGTCGGGCGACAAGGTCGGCATCATCGAAGGCGTGTCGACCACCTTCAATGCCCAGCAGCGCACGCTGGGCTACCAGGACGCCATGAAGGCGGCCGGCGTGACGGTGGTGGGCGTGCAGTCGGGCCAGTGGGAAATCGACAAGGGCAACACGGTGGCCGCCGGCATGATGCGCGAGCACCCCGACCTGAAGGCCCTGCTGGCCGGCAACGACAGCATGGCGCTGGGCGCGGTGGCCGCGGTCAAGGCCGCGGGCAAGACCGGCAAGGTGCTGGTGGTGGGCTACGACAACATCGGCGCCATCAAGCCGATGCTGGCCGACGGCCGCGTGCTCGCCACGGCCGACCAGTTCGCCGCCAAGCAGGCCGTGTTCGGCATCGAGACCGCGCTGAAGGCCATCGCCGACAAGAAGAAGCAGTCGGAAATGCCCGCCGAAGTGAAGACCGACGTGGTGCTGGTCACCAAGTCGTCGAAGTAAATGTTGCTCGCCCCCAGGCTTCGCGCACTTCGTGTCGCAACGCCCACCCCTGCCGGGGGCAGCACCCACGGCCCAGCGAAGCCGGTTCCGTGGTGTTTCTGGAATGAATGAGGTTGCCCATCGATGGCTGACAACGATCGCAGCGCGCCCGTGCTTTCGCTGAGTGCGCTCGGCAAGGACTATGCGGCGCCGGTGCTGGACGACGTCTCGCTCGTGCTCCACGCCGGCGAAGTGCTGGCCCTCACGGGCGAGAACGGCGCCGGCAAGAGCACGCTGTCGAAGATGGTGTGCGGCCTGGTGCAGCCCACGCGCGGCCAGATGCTGCTCGACGGCAAGCCCTTCGCGCCCGCCTCGCGGCGCGACGCCGAGCGCCTGGGCGTGCGCATGGTCATGCAGGAGCTCGGCCTCGTCACCACGCTGTCGGTGGCCGAGAACCTGCTGCTCGACCGCCTGCCCAACAAGACCGGCTGGATCCGCCGCGGCAAACTGCACGAGCTGGCCGCGCGGCAACTGGCCAAGATCGGCATGCAGAACATCGACCCGGCCACGCCCGTGGCGCGGCTGGGCATCGGCCAGCAGCAGATGGTCGAGATTGCCGGCAACCTGCAGGACGACACGCGCGTGCTGGTGCTCGACGAGCCCACCGCCATGCTCACCCCGCGCGAAACCTCGCACCTGTTCGAGCAGATCGACCTGCTGAAGGCGCGCGGCGTGGCCATCGTCTACGTGTCGCACCGGCTCGAGGAATTGCAGCGCATCGCCGACCGCGTGGCGGTGCTGCGCGACGGCCGGCTGGTCGATGTGCGCGCCATGGCCGGCGTGCGCGAATCCGAGCTGGTGCAGCGCATGGTCGGGCGCGCGGTGCACGAGCACGAAGGCCGGGCCCGCCGCGCGGCCGGCCCCGTGCTGCTGAGCGCGCGCGGCATCGGCCGGGCGCAGGTGGTGCGCGATGTCGACATCGACCTGCGCGCGGGCGAAGTCATGGGCCTGGCCGGCCTGGTCGGCTCGGGACGGACCGAGCTGTTGCGCCTGTTGTTCGGGGCCGACCGCGCGGACCGCGGCGAGATCACCCTCCACGAAAACGGCCAGCCTACGCAGCACGCGCGCAAGGGCTGGCGCTCGCCGATGCAGGCGATTCGCGCCGGCATCGGGCTGGTCACGGAAGACCGCAAGTCGCAAGGTCTGCTGCTGACGCAGTCGATCCGCGTCAATGCCACCCTGAGCGACCTGGGCGCCGTTTCGCGCGGCGGCTGGCTGCTGCGCGCCAGGGAGCGCGGCATTGCGCAGCGCCTGGTGGAGCTGCTGCGCATTCGCTCGCGCAGCATCGAGCAGCCCGTCGCCACGCTCAGCGGCGGCAACCAGCAGAAGGTGGTGTTCGCACGCTGGCTGCACCGCGAATGCAAGGTGCTGCTGCTGGACGAACCCACACGCGGCGTGGACGTGGGCGCGCGCGCCGACCTCTATGCCGAACTCGACCGCATGACCGACGCCGGCCGCGCACTGCTGATGGTGTCGAGCGACCTGCGCGAACTGATGGCCATGTGCGACCGCATCGGCGTGATGAGCGCGGGCCGGCTGGTCGCGGTGTTCGAGCGCGGCGAATGGAGCGAGCAGTCGCTGCTGGCCGCCGCATTCAGCGACGCCACCGGGCGCGCGCCCTCCGCCGCTGCCCTTGCTTCAGCCCCCACCGACAACGTCCCGGCCACCGCCGACACACCATGACCGCTGCCGCCTCCCCGACCCCCACCAAGCCGTCCGCGCAGTCCGCGCTCAAGGGCCAGCTGGGCACCTACCTCGGCCTCACCGTCGTGCTCGTGGGCATGATCGCGCTGTTCGGCTCCATGAGCGAATACTTCCTCACGCGCGACACCTTCGTCTCCATCGCCAACGAAATTCCCGCGCTGGCCGTGATGGCGGTGGGCATGACCTTCGTACTGATCATCGCGGGCATCGACCTGTCCGTCGGCTCGGTGCTGGCGCTCAGCGCGGCCGTCACCGCCGCCGCCATCCTCGAATGGAAGCTCTCGGTGCCCGTGGCCGCGGTGCTCGGCCTCGTCACCGGCCTGCTGTGCGGCACGGTCACGGGCGCGGTGTCGGTGGCCTGGCGGCTGCCGAGTTTCATCGTCTCGCTGGGCATGCTCGAAGCGGTGCGCGGCGGTGCCTACCTGGTGACCGACTCGCGCACGCAGTACGTGGGCGACGCCATCTCGGGCCTGGCCGCGCCGTGGATCGGCGGCATCTCCGCCGCCTTCGTGCTGGCGGTGGTGCTGGTCGTCGCAGGGCAGGTGGTGCTCACGCGCACGGTGTTCGGACGGCACGTGGTCGGCATCGGCACCAACGAAGAAGCGATGCGCCTGGCGGGCGTGGACCCGCGTCCCATCCGCATCATCGTGTTCGCCGTCACCGGCCTGCTGGCCGGGCTCGCGGGCCTGATGCAGTCGGCGCGCCTCGAGGCGGCCGACCCGAATGCCGGCGTCGGCATCGAACTGCAGGTGATCGCGGCCGTGGTCATCGGCGGCACCAGCCTCATGGGCGGGCGCGGCTCGGTGATCAACACCTTCTTCGGCGTGCTGATCATCGCGGTGCTCGAAGCCGGCCTGGCGCAGGTGGGCGCGAGCGAGCCGAGCAAACGCATCATCACCGGCGCCGTGATCGTGGTGGCCGTCATCATCGACACCCTGCGCCAGCGCCGGGCCGACCGCCGCCTGGCCTGACGCCCTCCCACACATCCAGGACACCGACACAGCCATGGCCACCATCAAGGACGTCGCACTGCAGGCGGAAGTCTCCGTCACCACCGTGTCGCACGTGGTCAACGACACGCGCCACGTGAGCTCCAAGGTGCGCGAGCGCGTGGAGCTGGCCATCCGCGAGCTGGGCTACGTGCCCAACGCGATGGCGCGCAGCCTGAAGAGCAACACCACCTCGACGCTGGGCATGCTGATTCCCAACAGCTCCAACCCCTACTTCGCCGAGATCGTGCGCATCGTGGAAGACCGCTGCTTTGCCGCCGGCTACACGCTGGTGCTGTGCAACACCGACGACGAGCCGCAGCGCCAGAGCGTGTACCTGAAAGTGCTGGCCGAGCGCCGCATCGACGGGCTGATCGTGGTGTCGACCGGCGCGGGCACCGGCACCGACGACAGCGCCTCCCTGGCCAAGCAGCTGCACGGCCTGCGCGTGCCGACCGTGCTGGTCGACCGCGAGATCGACGACCCGGCCTGCGACCTGGTCGAAACCGCTCACATGCAGGGCGGCCTGCTCGCGGTGCGGCACCTGCTGTCGCTGGGCCACAAGCGCATCGCCTGCATCGGCGGGCCGGTGGGCGTGATGCCGAGCGAGCAGCGCGTCGAAGGCTGGCGCATGGCGCTGGCCGAGAGCGGCGCCACCCCCGACATCGCCGACGCCGATGCGCTGCTGTGGCGCGGCGGCTTCACCAGCCAGGGCGGCTACGAGGCCATGCACGCCATCCTGCGCACCGAGCGCAAGCCCTCGGCCGTGTTCGTCTGCAACGACCTCATGGCCATTGGCGCGCTGCGCGCGGCGCATGAAAGCGGTGTGCGCGTGCCCGACGAGCTGTCCATCGTGGGTTTCGACGACATCGAACTGTCGGCCTACATGAGCCCCCCGCTCACCACCGTGGCGCAGCCCAAGGAGCGCATCGGCGCACTGGCGGTCGACATGCTGCTCGAACGCGTGAGCGGCAAGCGGCGCGATGCGCTCAAGGTGGTGCTGCAGCCCGAGCTGCGCGTGCGCGCCTCCACGGCACGCCATGCGAGCTTCCGCGAAGCGACCGTGCCGGCGGACCACAGCCCGCTCCCCTCTTCCACATCTTCCACGCCGACCCGAAAGTCCCGTACTCCGTGACACCCGTGACCCCCGTGCCTTCGACGCCTTCTTCCAGCCGCAACCCGCCGCCGCGCATCGTGGTGCTCGGCAGCCTCAACATGGACCTGGTGCTGCGCGTGCCGCACGCGCCGGCCGCGGGCGAAACCCTGCTCGGCCATTCGATCGCCACCATTCCCGGCGGCAAGGGCGCCAACCAGGCGGTGAGCTGCGCGCGCGAAGGCGCTCGCGTGCAGATGATCGGCTGCGTGGGCGACGACGCGCACGGCACGGCCCTGCGCGACGCATTGCGCAGCGACGGCATCGACACCACGGCGCTGCGCACGGTGGCCGGCGAGCCGACCGGCACCGCGCTGATCCTCGTGGAGGACAGCGGACAGAACCGCATCGTGATGATTCCCGGCGCCAACGCCCGGGTCGCACTCGACGAGGCGGCGCTGACACAGCAGGTGCAGGGCGCCGCCTTCCTGGTGACGCAGTTCGAGACGCCGATGGACCAGGTCGCGCGCGCCATCGCGGTGGCGCACGGCGCGGGCTGCAAGGTGCTGCTGAACCCGTCGCCGATGCAGCCGATCGCGCAGCCGCTGTGGCCGCAGATCGACACGCTGGTGGTCAATGAAATCGAGGCGCAGGCGCTGTGCGGCAAGTCCGCCGACACGCCGCAGCAGGCCGCGCAGGCCGGCCATGCGTTGCGCGCCACGGGCATTGCGCGCGTGGTCGTGACGCTGGGCGCGCGCGGCGCGGTGGCGGTCGACGCCGACGGGGCGCGCCACCATCCCGCGCCGAAAGTGCAGGCGGTCGACACCACCGCCGCCGGCGACACCTTCCTCGGCGCGCTTGCCGTGGCGCTGGGCGAAGGCCAGTCCTTCGACGAGGCCGTGCGCCTGGGCATTCGCGCCGCGGCGCTGTGCATCCAGCAGCCCGGCGCCCAACCCTCCATTCCGCGGCGCGACGCCGTGCTGCAAAGCCCCCTGCCGCCCGACTGGACCGCGCTGTGAAACGCACCGCCCTGCTGCACGCCGAACTGTCCCAGGTGATCGCCTCGCTCGGCCATGGCGACATGCTGGTGCTCGGCGATGCCGGCCTGCCGATTCCCGACGGCCCGCGCCGCATCGACCTGGCCGTGGCGCGCGGCGTGCCGCAGCTCGACGACGTGCTGAAGGCCGTGCTGTCCGAGATGCAGGTCGAAGGCATCGTGGTGGCCGGCGAGGCACTGGGCGACGCCGGGCAGTTGCCGGGCTGGTACCCGCAGTCGCTCGGCATCGCGCCGCAGGCCGTGTCGCACGAAGAGTTCAAGCGCCGCACCGCCAAGGCCCGCGCCATGGTGCGCACGGGCGAATGCACGCCCTACGCCAACATCATCCTGATCGCCGGCGTGAGCTTCTGAGGCGCCCGCCGGCGGCGGGTTACTCGAACCTGTAGTTCGCGCCCACGGCCTGCCCCACCTTGAGCGTGTATTCCACGCCCTGGATCACGATGCAGTTCATGCCGAAGGTGATGGCGCCGTCCACGCGCGGGTCCTTGCGGTAGGTGCGCAGCATGTCGCCCACTTCGGGGCTGCTCAGTGCCGTGGCCGGGTCGATGTCCGGAATCGGGCAGCGGGTGCAGGGCTTGACGGGGCGCAGCTCGGCCTGGCCTTCGCCGGTGGTGATGTGCAGCGCGTCGACCCGGTCCTCGTCGTGCGACTCCATGCCCGCGAGCACGATGTTCGGGCGAAAGCGCTCGATGCCGACCGCACCGTGGCCGGCCGCGACGAGCCGCTCGTTCAGGTCCGCCAGCGAGCCCTCGCTGGCCACCAGCACCGGAAAGCCGTCGGCGAACTGGTTCTCCGCCTCGACGCCGTCGGTCCATTTCAGGCTCGACAGGCGCTTGTGCTCGGGGTCGAAGCGCACCAGGCGCAGCGTCTGCGGCTTGCCGGGCTCCGAGAGAAAGTCACTGAACCACTGGGCGGCGATGTCGCCCATGTCGTAGGCGGCCACCTCGTCCTTCCACACGCGCACGCGCACCGGCTGCTCGACCCGGTCGAAGGCCAGGTGCAGCGCCAGCATGCCGGGGGCGCGCAGCACCACTTCCATGTGCTTCATCTGCGGGCGAATGAGCGCCATGCGCGGCAGCTGTCGCTGGGTGACGAATTCGCCTTGCGCGTCGACCACCATCCACGCACGGTCGAACTCCAGGCCGGTCTCGGTCAGCAGCATTTCGGGGAGCTCGACGCCGGCACACGACTTGACCGGGTAGATGAACAGGCGCGCGATGGTGGCTTCGAGGTCGAAAGCGGGCTGGGACACGGTGAGGGTTCCTTGGTTGCTTGGAAGGCGGCCGCAATTGTCCCGCAGCTTCAAGACCACGGCAGCCCAGGCCAGGGAGACCGCCCGACCGGCCTTGCCGGGCCGCGGGTATCGCCCCCGCGCGGGGCTTGGCGAAGCGGCACGAAGTGCGCAAAGACCGGGGGCCGTCCATGTTCTTACAATGAATTCATGGCCCTCCCCCCAGAAGTTTGCATTCGTGGCGCCGGCATCGTCGGCCGCACGCTGGCCCTGCTGCTCGCGCGCGAGCGTGTGCGCGTCGCGCTGGTCGTGCCTACGGCCGCGCAGGGCAAGGAAGACATCCGCGCGTACGCGCTCAACACCGCCTCCCGGGCCCTGCTCGAATCGCTGCGCGCCTGGCCCGACGCGGCCCACGCGACCGCGGTGCGCGAAATGCTGGTGCACGGCGACGAAGGCGGACGCGTGCAGTTCAGCGCCGCGCGCCAGAAGGTCGATGCGCTCGCCTGGATCGTCGACGTGCCCGCGCTCGAGCAGCAACTGGTCGACGCGGTGCGCTTCCAGCCCCTGATCGAGATCGTCGCCGAGCCCGTGGCCGCACCGCTCACCGTGGTGTGCGAAGGCAAGGCCAGCAGCACGCGCGAGGCGCTCGGCGTGAGCTACGAGGTCACGCGCTACCCGCAGCACGCGATCGCGGCGCGCATGGAGGCCGGGCAGTCGCATGACGGCATCGCGCGCCAGTGGTTCAACGACAAGGGCGAGGTGCTCGCGCTGCTGCCGCTGGGCGGCATGCACGGCAAGACGGTCGCGCTGGTGTGGTCGGTCGACCAGCTGCGCGCACCGGCCCTGCTGGCACAGGGCGACGAGGAATTCAACGCCGCCGTGACCGAGGCCAGCCACAACGCGCTTGGCGCCCTCCAGCTCACGAGCGAACGCGGCGCCTGGCCGCTGGCCCGCGCCATTGCCGACCGCTGGACCGGCGCCATGCCCGGGCAGCCGACGCGCTCCTGGGCGCTGGCGGGCGACGCCGCCCACACCGTGCACCCGCTCGCGGGCCAGGGCCTGAACCTGGGCCTGGCCGACGCGGCCGCGCTGGCCGGGGTGATCAAAAACCGCGACTACTGGCGCAGCGTGGGCGACGCGCGCCTGCTGCGCCGCTACGAGCGCGAGCGCCGCGCCGACGTGCTGCAGATGAGCCTGGCCACCGACGGCTTGCAGCAACTTTTCTCGCACAACCTGGGTCCACTTCCTGCATTGCGCAACTGGGGCATGCGCGGTTTCGACCGCACGCGCCTGGTGAAGCACTGGATCACGGCGCAAGCCATGGGCCTGAAGGCCTGACCGTTCTCTTTTCGCCCTCTTTACGCACAGCACCAACGGATCTCCCCGATGACACTCGCACGCAACCTCCTTCTCGCCGCCTGTACGCTGGGCGCGGTCGTGGCCGCCACCGCCGGCGAAGCCGAGATCCGCAAGAACCTGCCCTTGCGCATTCCGCAGTTCCCGGCCATCGACGAGGTGTCGAAGGCGCCCCTGCCGGGCCTGTACGAAGTGCGCGTGAACGGCTCGCAGATCTTCTACACCGACGAACAGGGCAACTACCTGATCCAGGGCAACCTGATCGACGTGAAGACGCGCAAGAACCTGACGGAGGAGCGTGTCGAGAAGCTCACCGCCGTCGCCTTCGACCAGTTGCCGCTGAAAGACTCGATCAAGATCGTGCGCGGCAACGGCAAGCGCAAGCTGGCGGTGTTCGAAGACCCGAACTGCGGCTACTGCAAGCGCTTCGAGAAGGACATGAAGACGGTCGACAACGTCACCGTGTACCTGTTCCTGTACCCGGTGCTCGGCCCCGATTCGACCGTCAAGTCGCGCGACATCTGGTGCAGCAAGGACAAGGGCAAGGCCTGGGGCGACTGGATGGAAGCCAGCGCCAAGCCGGCCACGGCTTCGGGCAGCTGTGACGTGACCGCGCTGCAGCGCAACGTCGAGTTCGGCCGCAAGTACAACATCACCGGCACGCCCACGCTGATCTTCAGCGACGGCACGCGCACCCCCGGCGCCATTCCCGCAGAGCAGGTCGAGAAGCAACTCGCCGCCTCGTCCAGCTGATGGCGACGAAAACCCCCGTTCGGCGCGCGGCCGTGGCAGCGCCTGAGGCAGGCGTGCGTTATCAAGTGGCGTGCGCCGACCTGCATGCGCACCTGTTCAACGTCACGCTGACCATCGACGCCCCCGACGCCCAGCAGCGCCTGACGCTGCCGGTGTGGATTCCGGGCAGCTACCTGGTGCGCGAGTTCTCCAAGAACCTGCAGGGCCTGCGCGCCACGCAGGGCCGCCGCAAGCCCGCGCTGACGCAGCTGGACAAATGCAGCTGGCTGGTCGAATGCACGCCCGGCCAGCCGCTGGTGCTGAACTACCAGGTCTGCGCCTACGACAACTCGGTGCGCACCGCCTGGCTCGACGCCGAGCGCGGCTTCTTCAACGGCACCAGCGTGTGCCTGCGGGTGGAAGGCCAGACCGAAGCGCCGCATGCGCTGGACATCGTCGCGCCGGCGCTGGCCGCCGGCGCCGCGCGCTGGTCCTGCGCCACCGCGCTGGTGCCGGTCAAGACCGACGGGCACGGCTTCGGCAGCTACCGGGCCTCGGGCTACGACGAGCTGGCCGACAGCCCGGTCGAGCTGGGCGCCTTCTGGAGCGCCGAGTTCGAGGCCTGCGGCGTGCCGCACCGCTTCGTGATCGCTGGCGCCGCCGCCTCGTTCGACGGCGAGAAGCTCATTGCCGACACCCAGGCCATCTGCGAAGCCGAAATCCGCTTCTGGCACGGCGACAAGGCCGGCAAGCGCGGCGGGCCGAAGCTGCCCATCGACCGCTACGTGTTCATGCTCAACGCGGTGGACGACGGCTACGGCGGCCTCGAACACCGCCATTCCACGGCGCTCATCTGCAACCGCCGCGACCTGCCGCAGCGCGGCGCCAAGAAGCAGCCCGAGGGCTACATCACGCTGATGGGCCTCATCAGCCACGAGTACTTCCACACCTGGAACGTCAAGCGCATGCGGCCGGCCGAGTTCGCGCGCTACGACTACGGCCGCGAGAACTACACGCAGCTGCTGTGGTTCTTCGAGGGCTTCACCAGCTACTACGACGACCTGCTGCTGCGCCGCGCCGGACGCATCGACGACGGCGCCTACCTGCGCCTGCTGAACAAGACCCTCAACCAGGTCATGCAGACGCCGGGACGCCTGGTGCAGCCGGTGGCCGACGCCAGCTTCGACGCCTGGGTCAAGTACTACCGCCAGGACGAGCAAACGCCCAACAGCACGGTGAGCTACTACACCAAGGGCGCGCTGGTGGCGCTGTGCTTCGACCTCACGCTGCGCCACGAAGGCAAGGGCACGCTCGACGACGTGATGCGCCACCTGTGGACGCACAGCGGCAACGGCGGCCCGATCAGCGAGGCCGACATTGCCGCCGCGCTGGAGGCCGTAAGCGGCCGCTCGTACGCCGACGAGTTGGCGCGCTGGGTGCATTCGACCGAGGAGCTTCCGCTCGCGCAACTGCTGCGCGCGCACGGCGTGGCCACGCTGGAAGACCCGTCGCAGCAGGCCCAGGTGCTCGGCCTGCGTGTGGCCGAGACCGGCGGCAGCGTGCAGGTGAAGGTGGTGCTGCGCGGCGGCGCGGCCGAGAAGGCCGGCTTTTCCGCGAACGACGAGTGGATCGGCATCGAGCTGCCCGCCGTCGCCAAGCGCGGCCAGCAGCGGCCGGCGCAGGCCTGGCGCATCGCCAAGCTCGACGACCTGGCGCTGTACCTGGGCGACACGACCAAGTTCACGGCCATCGTGGCGCGCGACCGCAAGCTGATCAGGCTGCCGCTGGTGCTGCCGGCCGGCGTGACCACCTGGCGCCTGTTCGCGCACGACGCCACCAAGCTGGCGGGCTGGCTGAAGGGCTAGGCGTTTTCAGCGGCGGCAGGGTGCCGCACGAAGCGCATCGGCTGCGGCTCGCCGACCAGCACGCAAGGCTTGCCGGTGCGCCGGCAGTGGTCCTGCACGCGCCAGTAGGCGCCGTGGCTCACGCAGCCGGTCTGGCAGATCACGAGGTCGGCCGCGCGCAGGCTGGCTTCGAGCGCGGGGTCGTCCGCGTTGTCGCCGCCGTCGTGGTGCAGGTAGCGGCCGCCGGCGATCTCGACCAGCTGCCGTGCGAGCGACGGCGCTTCTTCTTCCTGGCCCACGCACAGCACGGCCTTTTCACGCAGGTCGGCCGGCACCTGCACCTGCGGCGGCGCCATCAGATGACGGCGCCTGCCCGGCGACAGCAAGGTGTTCAGCCGCTTGGGCAGCGCCCCGCCCACGGCTGCGCGCACCGCCAGCTCTTCGCGCACGATGGCAATGGCCGAGTCGCGTGCCACCAGCGCGCCGCGCAAGCGGACGATCTGCGCCTCGAGCCTCTCGACCCGCGCGGCCTGCTCGACCAGCAGGCGCGAGCATCGCTCCTGCACGCGGGCATAGGCCCGCAGCAACACGGCATGTTCTTGCATCGGCAACTCCATGGCGGGCATTCTAGATGAGAACAATTCTCAACTAAAGAACGTTGCCGCTCAGTGCGAAACCGACTTCGAGAACACGTTCACCACCACCACGCCCGCGATGATCAGCCCGAGTCCCGCGATGGCCGGCCCGTCGAGCTTCTGGCCGAACCACAGCCAGCTCACCAGCGAGATCAGCACGATGCCCACGCCGGACCAGATCGCATAGGCAATGCCCGTCGGAATGGTGCGCAGCGTCAGCGAGAGAAAGAAGAAGGCCACCGCATAGCCGGCCACCGCGGCCAGCGTGGGCCAGAGCTTCGAAAAACCGTCGGAGCCCTTCAGGAAACTGGTGGCGATCACTTCGGCCACGATGGCAACGAACAGGTAGGCGTAGTTGGATGTCATGGCCGGGCACTCTAGGGAAACCCGGTGCGCAGCGCCACCTGCGCCCAGGGAGTCCCTGCGCCTTGCGCAGGGACTCGCAGCGGAATTTGACGCCCTCTCGCGGCTGTGCGCACACGTGCGGCCCACCGGCATGCTGGGTATAGTGAAGCGCGTTTTCCCCCCAGTTCCCCCGATCCCCAGATACCCCCCCGGAGACACCATGAGCTACGAAAACATCGAAGTACGCACCGAAGCAGGCAAGGTCGGCATCATCACCCTCAACCGCCCCAAGGCCCTGAACGCGCTGAACGACGCGCTCATGACCGAACTGGGCCAGGCCCTGAAGGCCTTCGACGCGGACGACGCCATCGGCTGCATCATCCTCACGGGCAGCGAACGCGCGTTCGCGGCGGGCGCCGACATCGCGGCCATGGCCAAGTACAGCTTCATCGACACGTACAAGGGCGACTACATCACGCGCAACTGGGAAAGCATCCGCTCCATTCGCAAGCCGGTGATCGGCGCGGTGGCCGGCTTCGCGCTGGGCGGCGGCTGCGAGCTGGCGATGATGTGCGACTTCATCATCGCGGCCGACAACGCCAAGTTCGGCCAGCCCGAGATCAAGATCGGCGTGATCCCCGGCGCCGGCGGCACGCAGCGCCTGCCGCGCGCGGTGGGCAAGAGCAAGGCCATGGACATGGTGCTCACCGCTCGCATGATGGACGCCGCCGAAGCCGAGCGCGCGGGCCTCGTGAGCCGCGTGGTGCCCTTCGAGAAGCTCGCCGACGAGGCGCTGGGCGCGGCGCTGGTGATCTGCGGCTACTCGCAGATCTCGGTGATGGCGGCCAAGGAGTCGGTCAACCGCGCCTTCGAGAGCGGCCTGAGCGACGGCGTGATGTTCGAGCGCCGGCTGTTCCACGCGCTGTTCGCCACCCTCGACCAGAAGGAAGGCATGGACGCCTTCCTGAACAAGCGCGCACCGGATTTCAAGAACGCCTGAGCGGCGCGCCGGTCAACGCGTCAATACCGAGCGCAAGGCGTCGAGCGCCTGGGCTGGCGGCGTGCCGACCAGCGCTGCGCCGCCGGGCTGCGGTGTCCAGCGCACCTGGTCGCCGGCGATCTCCAGCACGGCGATGAGCGCGCCGCCGCGGTAGAGGGCCAGGCGCGCCTCGACCGGTGCGTCCAGCGATGCATCGGGTGCCGTGGCAGAACGCGCCACCGTGCCCACCAACGCGGGCAACCCTTCGATATCGCCGCGCTCGCGGCGCATCTCGGCGCCCGCGCGTGTGAAGCTCAACGACGTCCATCGCTCCAATGCGGCGAACGGCGGCACAGCGACGCGGGACGGTGCAGCCTTGGCAACTGCGCGCGGCGCGGCATCGCGCAACGCACCGGAAGCGTCCGCATTGGCACCGCCCTGGCTGGCGAGCGCCGATGCATCCGGCAATGGGCGCGAGAGCGGTGCGGCGGCGATGGCCGGCGGCGGCGCGACGGATGCAGCGGGCGCAGCAGGCGCTGGCGGCGCGACGGCGCGGCGGCGTTCGTTTTCCACGCGCTCCTCACGACGTTCGTCCTGTGCAGGTGCGGGCACGGAGGGCTCGGCCACGACGGCGGGGGGCGCAGAAGGCACAGAAGGCACAGAAGGCACAGAAGGCGCGACAGGTGCCGCCGCGGCGGGCGCCGGAGCCGCCTGTTTGCGCGCCGGCTGGGCACGCCCAGTTTCCTTGGCGGACGATGAATCACGCAGCACGTTGGCGCGCTGTTCGGCCGCGGGCGCAGCCGGGGCCGGAGCAGTCGGTGCCTGCTGTGCCGCCACCGGCGGCGGCGGCACGGGTTCGGGCGCGACAGGTGCCACAGGCGCGACAGGTGCCACAGGTGCTTCAGCTGCAGGCGCAGCGGCCCCGCCGACACGGGCCTCGCCATCGAGCCGCGCATCGGGCACCGGCTCGCTGCGCCACAGCACCGTGACGAACGCGGCGACGAGCACCGTGGCGAAGGCCGCGTTCCACGGCATGCGCGAACGCGGCTCGCCCCCGCCGCCGAACAGGCGACGCCACCACGACACCGCACGCGCGCTGTTGGCGGCAGCGCCCGTTGCCGAGACCGGCGCCACAGCCAGGTTGTGCGCCATCTTCAGGATCGCGTCACGCGTGCGCGCATCGGGCGCCGCATCGCGGTCGGGGGCGTGGTCGAGCGCGCGGCGTAATGCCGGGTCGCGCAGGTCATCGTCTTCGTCGAATTCGGTGCGATTGCCGCTCATGCCCGTTGCTCCAGCACCAACAGATAGCGCGCCATGCAGCCGCGCAGTTTCTGCAACCCGTAGCGCAGCCGGCTGCGCACGGTCTCGAATCCGATCTCCAGGCTCGCGGCCAGCGCCTCGACGGTCAGCCCGTCTTCATGGTGCAGCAGGAAGGCCGCGCGCTGGTCGGCCGGCAGTTCGTCGAGGCAGGCCAGCAGGCGGCGGCCGGCAGCGCGCCAGAACGCAAGCTCTTCGGCCGACGGATGCGCGGCCGCATCGAGCGCGCCACGCACGCCGCGCTCCAGCGTGGGCACGGCGTCGCCGCCGTCGTCCGCATGCGCGTCGAGCGTCACTTCGCGCCCGCTCACGCGCAGGCGGTCCATGGCGAGGTTGTGCGCAATGGTGAAGGCCCAGGTGCGCCAGGTCGCGCCCTGCGGCGAGAAGCTCTCGCGCGCCGAGATGATGCGCACCCAGGTGTCCTGGAACACCTCGTCGGCCTGCGCCGCGAGCCGCGCGCCCAGCAGCCGCTTGACGAAACGGAACAGCCCGCCTTCGTGGCGCGCGTAGAGCACGTCGAACGCGGCGGCGTCGCCTTGCGCGTAGGCCAGCATCAACTGGTCGTCGGGCATGGCCTGGCGCTCTGGAGCGTTCTTGGCGGAAGGGGCGCGGGGAAGCGCGGACATCGAGGGATTCTCACCCGAGCTTGTACGGGCGGCCGAAGGCATCGGGGTTCGGGCCGGCAAAAAAAGACGACACGGGTTTAACCCCGTTGCCGGTGGGCCGCCGTATCAGCCTGCATCCAACCACCCGGAGTTCTTCCATGACCCAGCCTTTCGCTCCCCGGTTTCGCCGCCCGCTCGCCGCGCTGCTGTGCGCCCAACTGCTGCTCACGGCCTGCGGCGCCACCGAGCCCCTTGCGGTTTCAGCCGCTCCCTCCGGCGTGCGATGGCCAACGCCGGCGCCCGACAGCCACGCGCAGATGACGCAGGCCGTGCCGAACTTCGAGGCGCCGTCCGCCACGAACTGCGCGCGGCCGATCCAGACGCATGAAACGCCGGGCCTCCCGCGCGCCGCGCGGCTTGAAAGAAGCGAGGGCCGCGACAGGCGGGCGCTCGCCGACGAGGCGCCCGTGCCGCATGCATTGCGCAAACCGTCGCCTTCGGCGGCCTACGCTGGCGCCAGCGGCGGGCTGGCTGCGTCCGTGGCGCCCGCCGCGCCGATCGCCGAAGCTGCGCCCGCCGCCATCGCCGTGCCCGCGCCTGCCTCCCCTGCCTCCCCTGCCTCCCCTGCCGCCCCTGCCGCCCCTGCCGCCACTGCCGCCACTGCCACGCCACGCGTCGCCCTCCCTCCGCCGGCGCAGGCCCCGCGCCCCGCCAACGAGCCCGTCACCGCCGGCATGGTCGACGACAACGCCGACTTCGGCGAGTACCTCGCCTTCCGCGACCGCACCCAGGTCACGCACCGCGAGCGCGACATCAGCGCGCGCTATCTGCTGCAGGTGCGCGACGCGCGCGGCGCGGTCGTGCCCGACGCCGAAGTGGCCGTGCAGGCTGCGAGCGGCGCCGCCATGTGGGCCCGCACCGATGCGGGCGGACGCGCCTGGCTGCATCCCAACGCCTTCGACAAGGCGCGCAGCCCGGTGTACGAAGTCACCGTGCGCAAGAACGGCCGGCAGAGCACCGCCTTTCTGCAGCGCGGCCAGAAGAACGCGGTCGAGGTGGTGCTCGACAAGCCCGGCGCCCAGCCGAAGCGCGCGCAGCTCGACCTGGTCTTTCTCATCGACGCCACCGGCTCCATGGACGACGAGATCGCCAGGCTCAAGACCACCCTGCGCACCATCGCCGACCAGGTCGCGCGGCTGCCGAGCCGCCCCGACACCTGCTTCGGCCTGGTGGCGTACCGCGACCGCAGCGACGACTTCCTGGTGCGGCGCCACGACTTCACCAACGACCTCGACGCCTTCCAGGGCGTGCTCGACAAGCTGCAGGCCGCAGGCGGCGGCGACTACCCCGAGGCCATGAACGAGGCATTGAACGAAACCGTGCACCGGCTCAGCTGGCGCGGCAACGGCACCACCCGCCTCGTGGTGCTGCTGGCGGACGCGCCGCCGCACCTGGACTACGGCGGCCCCCAGTACGACGACGACATGGTGGCCGCGCTGGGCAAGGGCATCAAGGTGCTGGGCGTGGGCGCGTCGGGGCTCGACAAGCAGGGCGAATACATCCAGCGCCAGATCGCGCAGTACACCGGCGGGCGCTTCGTTTTCCTGACCTACAAGGAGGCGGCGAACCCTGCGAGCGGCCCCGGAACGCAGACCGTGCACGACGTCGGCAACTACTCGGTGCAGACGCTGGACAAGCTGATCGTGCGCCTGGTTTCCGAGGAATTGGGCAAGTTGCCCACAGGTGGTTGAAATGAGCCCAAATGCTGGGCTATAATTTTGGGCTTGGTGCTGCACAGCACCAACGGCTCTTTAGCTCAGTCGGTTAGAGCGATGGAATCATAATCCACAGGTCCGCGGTTCGAATCCGTGAAGAGCCACCAACAACAAAAGCCTTGCAGGTCAACGACTTGCAAGGCTTTTTTCATTGCCTGACGGTGGCTGGCCGATAATCCGCGCCGATGCCCCCGCACACCGCACCGAAGCCCACAACGCTCACAACGCCCCGCGCGAGCCTGCGGCGTCCGGGTGCAAGCCTGATCCGCTGGGTCTTGCTGTGGTTCGCGCTGTCGCTGGGCGCGGCCATCGCCTCGCCGGTGGTGCATCCGCAGACGCTGGAACTGGTGTGCGCCAGCACCGGCTCGGTCAAGGCCGTCGTGCACACCGACGACGGCGCGCAAGAGCTAGGCGCCGGCCACATGGACTGCCCGTTGTGCGTGCTCGCAGGCGCCCCGCCCGCGACGCCCACCGTCACGCTGCCCACGCCCCTGCCGCTGGCCCATGCGGTGCAGCCGATTCCATCTGCGCGCATCGCCGCGGCCACCGCCGCGCCCATGCCGGCGCGCGGGCCTCCTTCGCTCTCCTGACGCTTCTTCAGTTCGTGCGCATGGGATGCGACCTCCGGGCGAGGCGCATCGCACGCGCTCCTGTCATGCGGCGGCGCCCGCAGCGGTGCCGCCAAGAGAGTTTTGCTTCAATGACCCACACACCCCATCTCACGCGGCGCCATCTGCTGCTGGCCGGCGGCGGCCTCGCCACGCTTTCCCTCGCAGCCTGCGACAAGGTGCTGCCCGCCAGCTACAACGGCGTCGACATCACCGGCGCCAGCTACGCGCAGGACTTCCGCCTGACCGACCCCGACGGCCGCGAACGCACGCTCGCCGACTTCAAGGGCAAGGCCGTGATGATGTTCTTCGGCTTCACCCAGTGCCCCGACGTGTGCCCCACCGCGCTCGTGCGCGCGGCCGAGATCAAGCGGCTGCTCGGTGCGCAGGGCGACCGGCTGCAGGTGATCTTCGTCACCGTCGACCCCGAGCGCGACCTGCCCGTGGTGCTCAAGGCCTACACCCAGGCCTTCGACGCGAGCTTCATCGGCCTGTACGGCGACCTGCAAAGGACCGCGGAGACCGCCAGGGCCTTCAAGGTCTTCTACAAGAAAGTGCCCACCGGCTCGTCGTACACCATGGACCACTCGGCCTTCAGCTACGTGTTCGACCCCAAGGGAAAGATCCGCCTCGTGCTGCGCCACGAGCAGAGCGCGGAGGAATGCGCGCAAGACCTTCGCCAGATCCTCGCGGCCACAGCGGCCTGACCTTCATTTCAAAACCAAGGAGCCTCATTCATGACACCCATCGCACGCATCCTCATCGCTTCGGCAGCCCTGCTCGCAGCCAACGCCCACGCCCAGGTCACCGTCAAGGACGCCTGGGTGCGCGCCACCGTGCCGCAGCAAAAGGCCACAGGCGCGTTCATGCAGCTCAGCGCCGCGAAAGACACCCGGCTGGTGTCGGCCAGCTCGAGCGTCACGCCCCTCGTCGAAGTGCACGAGATGGCCATGCAGGACAACGTGATGCGCATGCGGCAGATTCCCGCGCTCGACGTGCCCGCCGGCAAGACCGTCGAGCTCAAGCCCGGCGGTTATCACGTGATGCTGCTCGACCTCAAGCAGCAGGTGAAGGAGGGCGACACCGTGCCGCTCACGCTGGTGTTCGAGGGCAAGGACGGCCGGCGCGAAACCGTCGAGGTGAAGGCGCCGGTGCGCGCGCTCAATGCATCCGCGCAGCCGGCGGCCGGGCACGGCGAGCACAAGCACTGAAACGGCAATGCCGGCACCCCATGGGCCGGCCAGAAAGGTAACGAGTCCGCACGAAGAAGGCACCGAAAGTGTGCGAAAGGCCCCCTAAATACCCAGTTCGGGGGATAGCGCACAGTCCCTTTGCCTACAAAATGGGCAACTGATAACAAATGCTCACAATTCGGGCTTCGGCGACCACCCCTTCGCGGGTGGTGTCGTCCGGGCGATGGATTGCTCAGGAGAGGGGGCGGCGGTCTCACCAAGGAAAGCCTTGCTTCGGCTGGGCGGCTCGCGGCGGGATCGACGACAGCATGGAGGCGTAGACAGGGATCTTTGGTGCCGCTTACTTACCTTCTCCATTTGGCGCATGTCCGCTTGCCCATGCACGTGACCGACCCACAAGACGTCAGGCGCGTGTCCGTGCTGAAAGCAACGGGCCTCATCGAGGCCGCCATCGACCCCGCGTTCGACCCGGGGGGCAACTACCGGCTCGCGCAAGCGGCGCTGATCATCTGCATCACCGACGACGGGCATACCGAGATCGAGAAGATGCGCACAGGCCGCAGCGAAGCACCGAGGCAGGCCGTCGACATGAAAGGCATCGAGCCGCTCGACTACCTGCGCCGCATCAAGGACGCGTCGTTCCCGCTTCGCGTGGAAGACCACGAGGAGATCAATTGCATCGAGGCGTTGAAGCTCGCCGGCTTCGTCGATGCAGCGATCAGCGCCGCGTTGATGTGGAAGGGCAGCGACCATCCGCAGGAGCTGGCGATCGTGAAGCGCATCACACCGCTGGGCCGGGCGCGCTTGGCAGGGCGCAAGTAGCCTGAGCGCGCTGCGCACCCTGTGCGGATGGCGCGGCGTCGGGCGCGGCTAGCGCCGCATGGCGTCCAGCGATTCGCACTGGCCTTCGATGTCGGCGTGCAACCTGCCCAGCGCCGCCACCACGAACCGCTGAAGCGAGGCGCGATGCACGGCATCGAGAAGAGGCGCTCGTGCATTGGCGGCGTTCGCTTCATCGCGTTGCTCTTCATCCCACGCGAGCAACTGCATCAGCGTATGCGCACCGTCCACCACATCGCGCGCGTCGTTGAGAAAAGAAGCACGCGCGCGTGCCTCGTGGTCGAGTCCTTCGACGCAATTCCAGACGAACGGTTTGAATTGCGCGCTGTCATGCGCAGCACTTTTTGAATCGGCCATGTGGCCCTCCCTGTCGGTTCAGCTTTGCTACAACCGTCGCCCACGCTGTCAAACGAAGGCGGCGGCTCGAACAGGTTGACAGACCGGGAACCGCTAGGCGAAACCGGCAGGGCGCGAGCCCTCCCATCCGAGCCGCCTGAAAGGAAGCTGGAACAGAAAAGCCGCAACACCATTGCGGTATGCGGCTTTCACCGCGGTTCTTTCAGGCTGTCAAACCCGGCCCCACTCATCGCAAGGCGGACTGGAATGTAGCGGCGCGCACCGCCGCAGTCAACCGACAAGCGCAACGCAACAACGCACACGTCCACGACTACACGAACGCCCAGGACCTAACACGATTTTTCGCATTCCCCACGCCGCGATAGCCCTCTTTTCGACCCTCGTCGAGGTACTGCCTATTCAACAGGCAACGTGGTGGAAACCCACGCCAGCCGTGGCTTCGCCAGGTCGCCTCCCCGCACAACCCACAGAGTTGTCCACAGAAAAATCGAACAAGTCACGGAACTGTCAAAGAGACGTCGCGGCCACATAACCCTTGAACTGCTCGCGCAACTTCGTCTTCAGCAACTTGCCGGTGGCTGTATGCGGCAGGCTGTCGACGAAAGCCACGTCGTCCGGCAGCCACCACTTCGCCACGCGCCCTGAAAGAAAAGTGAGCAGTTCCTCGCGCGTGACTTCGGCGCCTGCGCGCTTCACCACGATGAGCAACGGCCGCTCCTGCCACTTCGGATGCGCGATGCCGATGACCGCCGCCTCGGCCACCGCCGGGTGCGCGCTCGCGGCGTTCTCCAGGTCGATGGAAGAAATCCATTCGCCGCCCGACTTGATGACGTCCTTTGCGCGATCGACCAGCTGCACATAGCCGTCCTCGTCGATGTTGGCGACGTCGCCGGTCGGAAAAAAACCCTCGGCATCGAGCACCGAGCCGCCCTCGCCCTTGAAGTAGCCGCTCGCAATCCACGGCCCGCGCACATGCAGATGGCCGAAGGCCTTGCCGTCGTGCGGCAGGCGCTGGCCGTCCTCGCCGACGATCTTCAGCTCCACGCCCCACACGCCGCGGCCCTGGCGCATCTTCACGCGCAGCTGCTCTTCCTTGGGCATCGACAGGTGCTTGGGCAGCAGGTTGCCGATCACACCGATGGGGCTGGTCTCCGTCATGCCCCAGCCCTGCACGAAGTCGGCGCCGAAGTCGCGCTCGAAGCGTTCGATCATGCTGCGCGGCGTGGCCGCGCCGCCCACGCCGATGCGCTTGAGGCCAATGGCGCGCGTGTCGATCTCGGGATGCGCATCGAAGTACTGGAACAGCATCAGCCAGATGGTGGGCACCGCCTGCGAGAAGCCGACCTTCTCGTCGCGCATCAGCTCGTACAGGCTCTGGCCGTCCATGTGCGGGCCGGGCATGACCAGCTTGGCGCCGGCCATGGCCGCCGCATACGGCATGCCCCAGGCGTTGGCATGGAACATGGGCACGGCGAGCAGCAGCGTCATCTGCGAGTTGACGCCGAAGGTGTCGGGCGCGCATTCCATCAGCGAATGCAGCACGGTCGAGCGGTGCGAATACAGCACGCCCTTCGGATGGCCGGTGGTGCCCGAGGTGTAGCAAAGCGAGGAGGCAGTGCGCTCGTCGAACTCGGGCCATTCATACACCTCGCTCTGCGTGCCCACCAGTTCGTCGTAGCACAGCAGCTGGGGCACGTCGATGGCGGGCATGTGCGCACGGTCGGTCATGGCGATGAAGGCGCGCACCGTCTTCAGCTGCGGCGCGAGCTTCTCGACCAGCGGCGCGAAGTTGGCGTCGAAGAACAGCACCTTGTCTTCGGCGTGGTTGACGATGTAGTCGATCTGCTCCGCAAAGAGCCGCGGGTTCACCGTGTGCAGCACCGCGCCCGCACCCGAGACACCGAAGTACAGCGCCAGGTGGCGCCAGGTGTTCCACGCGAGCGTGCCCACGCGGTCGCCGGGCTGGATGCCGAGCGCCTTCATCGCATGGGCCACCTGCTTGGCGCGGCGCTGTATCTCGCCGTAGTTGGTGCGGTGCAGCGGGCCTTCCACGGAGCGGCCCACGACCTCGGCGTGCGGGTGGAAGGTGGCCGCATGATCGATGAGCGACGAAATCAGCAGCGGGCGGTCTTGCATCAATCCGAACATGGCCTGTCTCCTTCTTTGGGCGCGACGCGCGCTGCATCGTAGGCAGCGGCCACGGCGCGCCGCATCGTCGGAACGGACGATTGAGCGCGCTCGAAGGCGTGAAGGGAACGAAACCTGCTTGCTGCACTGCAAACCCGAGGCGCCCATGCTCATTGCCCATATCTCCGACGCCCATGTCCGCCCCGCCGGGCAGCTCTACCAGGGCGTGGCCGATTCGAACCGCATGTTCGAAGACGCCATCGACCACCTGCACGCGCTCGACCGCCGGCCCGACCTGGTGCTGCTCACGGGTGACCTGGTCGACGAAGGCCGGCCCGCCGAATACGCACAGGTGCGGCGCCTGCTGGCGAAGCTGGCCATTCCGTACCTGGTGATTCCCGGCAACCACGACCACCGCGAGAACTTTCGCGCGGCCTTCGCGGACCACGCGTACCTGCCGGGCGAAGGCGCGCTGCACTACTGCATCGACGATTACCCGGTGCGCATCGTGGCGCTCGATTCCTGCGTGCCGGGGCTTCACCATGGCGATGTCGATGCACAAGGGCTCGCATGGCTGCAGCGCACGCTGGAGGCCGACCGCACGAAGCCCACGCTGCTGATGCTGCACCACCCGCCCTTCGTGAGCGGCATTGCGTACATGGACACCTACCGCTACATGAACCCTGCGCCGCTGGAGGCCGTGCTGCGCGCGTTCGACAACATCGAACTGGTGCTGTGCGGCCACGTGCACCGCACGATGCTGCGGCGCTGGGCGGGCACGGTCGTGTGTTCGTGCCCGAGCAGCACGACGGAAATTGCGCTGCGGCTGGCCCCCGATGCCGCACCGACCTCCTACATGGGTCGCCCGGGTTGCATGCTGCATCTGTGGAGCGAGGCGCACGGCATGGTGAGCCATGTGAGCCACATCGGAACGATGGAGGGGCCGTTTCCATTTGCCTGACGAAGCGGCCGGCCGGCCGGCCTTCAGGCGCGCAGAATGCGGCCGAACACCGCACACCCCATGCCCCAGGAACGCACCCTCCTCTACACCGGACACGAGTTCACCGTGGAGCATGTGCGCGCCCATGCGCACGAAGGGGCCGACTGGAGCGCGCCCTACACCCTGGCGTCGCGCCGCATCATCTTCCCGACGGGGCGCACGCTGCTCGACGTGCGTTCAGGCGACAGCACCTGGCTCGTCGACGACCTGACCGCCATGCACTTCGGCGACGCCACGGTCTACCAGCTGCGTCTCGCGGCGCGCGCGGTGCGTCGCAGCATGGTGGTCATGCAGGCATCCGGCGCCCCGCGCGAACGCAGCGCCCCTGTTCTGCCTGCTGTCGCCCCGGTCGCTGTACCGGGTTCATGCGGCGCAACGGCTGCTTCGCGCGGGCGACGCGGGCGCTGACGCCATCGCTGCGCTGGTCGATGAACTCGGCATGTCGCGCCAACAGGGGCCGTCGAGGGGTGCCGTTGCACGCGCGAAGCGGCTGCTCGCGGAAACCGCCGACAGGGAGGTGCGGCTGTCGCTGCACGAGGTGGCCGACGCCGTGTCGCGCTCGCCGTTTCACCTGGCGCGCAGCTTCCGGCAGCAGACCGGGCTGAGCCTGCATCAGTACCGCCAGCATCTGCGGCTGGCCGCGGCCATGGAGCGGCTGGTGGAAGGCGACGCCGACCTCGCCGGCATCGCGCACGACCTCGGCTATTGCAGCCAGAGCCACCTGGGCGCGGTGTTCCGGCGCGAGGTGGGTGTGACGCTGGGCGAAGCCCGGCGCACGCTGGCCGCACGAATTTGATAGCCGCCGCGCGGCGCGGTCGCGAGACTCGCCGCGATGGATCGCAATCTCTCCACCGGCCTGCTCGCCGCGCTGGCCGCTGCCCTTGTCGGCAGCGCATGGCAACTCGTCTCGCGCCACGGCGTGACCACCACGCTCGGGCCGATGGAACTGGCGCTGATGCGCTACGGCATCCCGGCGTTGCTGCTGGCGCCGCTGTGGTTCGGCCGCCAGCGCATCGCGCCCAAGGCGTCGCGCCTGGCGCGCATGCTGCTGGTCGTCGGCGGCGGCCTGCCCTTCGGGTTGCTGGTGCTGGCCGGCGCGCAATGGGCGCCCGCGAGCCACATGGGCATCTTCATGGCAGGCAGCCTGCCGCTGTTCACGGCCATCGGCGCGTGGCTTCACAAGGGGCAGAAGGTCGGCGGCATCCGCTTGCTGGGGCTGGGCTGCATCGCACTGGGCATGGTGCTGTTCGCGGCGGGCAGTTTCAGCGGCGGTTCGCTCAGTTGGCGCGGTGACCTGCTCTTTCTGGCGGCGGCCATGCTGTGGGCGATGCACTCGCTCGCGTTCGCACACTGCGGGCTCACGCCGTGGCAAGGCGCAGCGTTCGTGAACGGCTGGTCGGCGCTGCTGCTGCTGCCGGTGCTGGCCTTTGCCGGCGCGCCGCGCCTGCTCACCGCACCGTGGGCCGACGTCGCTCTGCAGGCCACGGCGCAAGGCGTGGTCGCGGGCTTGCTGGGGCTGGTGGTCTACATGGTGGCGGTCGCCCGGCTGGGTGCGTCGCGCGCGTCGCTGTCCGCCGCGGCGGTGCCAGTGCTGACGACCTTGGGCGCCGCATGTTGGATGAACGAGCCGCTCACCGGTGCGGTGCTGGTGGCATTGGCGCTGGTGGTGCCGGGGATCGTGCTGGCGAGTGGTGCGGTGCGGGTCGGCGCGAAGAGGTCGCTGCCATCGATGTAAGGGGGTCGAGCGGTTCGTGCGGCGGGCAGAATGCTGCGCATCGTCTGAGCGCCTTTCGGCGACAGCACACCACCAACCCAACAAGAGTGAACACCATGCCCGACCGGTCCTACTGGTTCCCTGCCAAGCGCTACGGCTGGGGCTGGGGCATGCCCACCTGCTGGCAGGGTTGGGCGGTGATCGCGGTGTACCTCGTGCTGCTCGTCGGCGCGATCGTGGCCATTCGCCCGGAACGGCAACCGGTTCATTTCGTGCTGGCCGTCATGGGCCTGAGTGCCACCCTCGTCGCCGTCTGCTGGCTCAAGGGTGAGCCGCCGCGGTGGCGCTGGGGAGACAAGCGGTAATGGCAACGGCATGGCCGTCGGCAAGGCGCGTCACGCCGATGCGTTCGCTGGCCTGCGCCGCGTGGCTGCTGTGCGCACCCTGCGCCTTCGCCAACGGCAGCATGCAATGCGAAGGCGCGCCCTATTCAGCCGAAGTGCAGTTGCGCCTGTCCACCGGCGAACCGACAGAGCTGGTCATTGCGCGAACCGACGGCGCGGAACCCTCGTCCGAACGCTTCGCGTTGCGGCACCGCTTCGTCGACCACAAGCGCCAGGCCATGCGCATCACGGGCACGGCACTCGAAAGGCCGTCGCGCAAGGTCACGCTGAACGTGTCGAAGACCAGGGGCACGCTGACCTACGCAGGCGCGCAACGCCGATTGCGCTGCGACTGGAACAACATCGGCTGAAGCCCCCCCGCAACGATTCAGGCGGCCGCCATCACCTGGTCGCGCCCCATGGCCTTCGCGCGGTACAGCGCGGCGTCGGCACGGGCCAGCACTTCGTCGACACGCGTGCCGTCTTCGCTGGCCGCCACACCGATGCTGACGGCGATCCCGCCGACCACGGCCATCGGCGAATCGGCCGCGAACGGCTCGTCGATGGCCTGCTTGAGCCGCGCCGCGATGGCCATCGCCTCGGGCTTGCCGGCATCGGGCAGCAGCACGACAAACTCCTCGCCGCCATAGCGCCCGAGCACGCCCTCATCGCCGACGGCCCGCTGCATGCGCCCGACGGCTTCGCGCAGCACCGCGTCGCCCATCAGGTGGCCGAAGCGGTCGTTCACGGTCTTGAAGTGGTCCAGGTCCACCATCAGCAAGGCCGCGCGCCGCCGGCCCGAGGCAAAGGCGGCGCTGCAGGCGTCGAGCAGCGCGCGGCGGTTGAGCGCCCCCGTGAGCGGGTCGCGCGAGGCCAGGTACTCGAACTCGGTGTGCACGCGGTCCGTGGCCATCAGGATGACGGAGATGGACAGCAGCAGCACGGTGAACGAGTACATGCTGATGTACAGCGACTGGATCCAGCTGGCGTCCATGAGCGTGCTGCCGGCCATGCCCATCGCAGCCGACGCGAAGCGCAAGGCGGCCACGATCGACTGCACGAGCAGCAGCCCGGTCATCAGCCGTTTGCCGAACACCCGGCCCTTGTGGCCGATATACAGCCAGGCATGAAAGAAGAACAGCGCGGACACCGCCAGCGTGACCAGCAGCAGGCGCGCCTGGAAGTCGGGCTGGATGGCGCTGAACCAGAACATCGCCAGCCCCAGGAAACCGTTCAACAGCGTCCAGCCCCGGGTGTCGCTGCGCCCCAGCAGGAACTTCTGGCTGCCTGCGTAATAAAGGATGCAGGCCTGGAACAGCACGAAGTTGGCGACGACGATGGTGACGAAGTCCGGCAGGAAGTCGCGCCCCGCGAACAGCATGGTGCTCGCGAAGGCCACCAGCGGTGCCAGCGCCCACTCGCTCAGCCCGCGAATGCTCGGCGGGTAGCTGCGGCGCATGAAGAACACCACGAGCGCCATCATCAGGCCCATGACGCCGGCCAGCACGATGACGGAGCGGGGATCGAGGATGGATGGCGAGGCTCCCATGAAGCCCGATTATGTTGGCATTGCCCCTCGGGGTTCCGCAACGCCGGCCAACGCCGGCCAACACCCGCGGACCGACGCTCAGCGCGGCGCCATGCGAATGGCCCCGTCCAGCCGCACGCTCTCGCCGTTGAAGTACCCGTTGGTGATCATCAGTTCGGCCAGCGTTGCGTACTCCGCCGGGTTGCCCAGCCGCTTGGGGAACGGCACCGATGCGGCCAGCGCGGCCTTCACGTTGTCGGGCGCGCCCTGCAGCAGCGGCGTGTCGAAGATGCCCGGCAGGATGGTGTTCACCCGAATGCCTTCGCTCATGAGGTCGCGCGCAATCGGCAGCGTCATGCCGACGATGCCCGCCTTCGACGCGGTGTAGGCCGCCTGGCCCATCTGCCCGTCCTGCGCGGCAACGGACGCGGTGTTGACGATGGCGCCGCGCTCGCCGTCTTGCCCCATGTCGAGCGTGAGCATGCCGGCGGCCGACTTGGCGATGCAGCGAAAGGTGCCCACCAGGTTGATCTGGATGATGCGGTCGAAGTTGGCGAGCGGAAAGTGCTTGATCTCGCCGGTGGCCTTGTCGCGGCTGGCGGTTTTCACCGCGTTGCCGGTGCCCGCGCAGTTGACCAGCACGCGCTCCTGGCCGTGCGCCGCGCGGGCCTTGGCGAAGGCCGCGTCCACCTGTTCGTCGGAGGTGACGTCGACCTTGCAGAACACGCCGCCGAGCTCCTTGGCCAGGGCCTCGCCCTGTTCCGAATTCAGGTCGAACAGCGCGACCTTCACGCCGTGGCTGGCGAGGCGGCGCGCGGTGGCGGCACCCAGGCCCGAGGCGCCGCCGGTGACGACGGCGGCAATGCTGGAATCGAGTTGCATCTCTTGAATGTCCTTGAGGTGTCCGGCGAAGGCTATGCGGGGTTTGTGCGGGTTTGTCCGGGGCCAGTTTAGGAAGCAGAATCGCCCGCACGCATCGTCGGAAACGACGGGATTTCAGCCGCCCCGCATGCAGTCCCCCACACACACCGCGCCCTCCCTGCCGGCCACGCCCCCGATCCCCCGGGTTCTGGAAACCAAGCTCAACCCGCCCGCCTTCGTCGCCACGCAGGTGCCGCGCACCGCGCTCGGCGACGGCATGGCCGCGGCGGCCGTGAAGCTGGTGCTGGTGCGCGCGCCGGCCGGCTTCGGCAAGACCACCGCCATGGCGCAGATGCGCGAGCGCATGGAGGCGCAGGGCACCGCCACCGCGTGGCTCACGCTCGACCTGGCCGACAACGACGTCTCGCGCTTTCTCCATTGCCTGGCCGAGGCCGTGCAGCGGCTGGGCGTGGAAGCGCCCCGCACACCCGGCCCCCACGGCCCGTTCGACGCGGTGGCGGCGCTGGCCGCGCACGACTCGCCCTTCACCCTGTTCCTGGACGACTTCGAGCGCGTGCAGGAGCCGGCCGTGCTGGGCCTGGTGCGCGAGATCGTCGAGCACCTGCCGCGGCGCGGGCAGATCGTGATCGGCTCGCGCAGCCTGCCCGACCTGGCCCTGGGGCGGTTGCGCGCGCGCGGGCAGCTGATGGAGATCGACACCGACCGCCTGCGCTTCAGCCTCGAGGAAACCAGCGCCTTCTTCAGCCTGCGCATGGCGCACGCCGCCAGCGCGCTGCCCGCCGACATGCTCGCGCAGCTGCACCGCAAGACCGAAGGCTGGGTGGCCGCGCTGTGGCTCGCGTCGATGGCGCTGGAGCGGCACGGCACCGAGACCGGCTTTGTCGAGCGCTTCTCGGGCTCCGACCGCGCGGTGGCCGACTACCTGGCCGAAGACGTGCTCGCGCACCAGCCGCAGGACGTTCGCGACTTCCTGCTGCGCACCAGCGTGCTGCGGCAGCTCGACGCATCGGTGTGCCAGGCGCTGTGCCCGCGCGCCGATTGCGCGGCCATCCTCGAGCGGCTGGCTGCGTCGAACCTGTTCGTCACGCGCGTGGGCGGCAGCGAAGACGGCAAGGGTGACGGCAAGGACGGCGGCGATGCATGGCGCTATCACAGCCTGTTCGCCGACTTCCTGCGCGCGCAGCTGGTGCGCGAGCAGCCCGGCGAGCTGGCGCGCCTGCACCTTGCGGCCTCGGGCTGGTACGAGTCGAACGGGCGCCCGGTGCCGGCCATCGACCACGCCATCGAAGGCGGCGACCACCCGTATGCGCTGACCCTGCTCGACAGCCATGCCGCCCGGTTCCTCGAGCAGGGCCGCATGCGCATGCTGGCGCGCTGGTTCGCGGCCATTCCGGAACACCAGCTGCGCGCGCACCCGTTCCTGCAGCCCATCGCGCTGTGGGCCACCTGCTTCACGCACGGCCCGTGGGACGCGATGCGCCAGCTCGACGCGTCGGGCTGCCTCGACAGCCCCATCGCCGAAGTGCGCGCCAGCGCCCACACGCTGGTGCCGCTGCTGCTGGCCATGCAGGACCGGCACGACGAGGCCTACGAGGCCGGGCGCATCGCCATGGCGCGCCTGCCCACCGGCCTGGCCTTTGCAGACAGCGTGCTGCTCAACGCCATGGCACACATCCTGGCCGTGCGCGGCGACCCGCACGAGGCGCGCCGCATGCTCGAGGTGGCGCGGCGCGAGCAGGGCGACAGCGCCTTCAACCGCATGTACACCGAGTCGCTGGCCGGCCTGTTCGACCTGCAGGAAGGCCGGCTGCGGCAGGCCACCGCACGGCTGCGCATGGCGGTGGATTCGACCCATGCCGTGTCGTACAACCACAGCCACGGCAACGCCTGGGCCGGCGTGCTGTACGCGGGCGCCGTGTACGAGACCAACCAGCTCGTGCAGGCCGAGCACCTGCTGAACGTGTACCTGCCGCTGGCACGCGACGTGGGCCTGCCCGACCACATGATCCTGAGCCACGTGATGCGCTCGCGCCTGGCGTTCCATGCGGGCGACATCGACGCGGCCTTCCAGGCCCTGACCGAGCTCGAATACCTGGGCCACCACCGCCAGCTGCCGCGCGTGGTGGCCGGCGCCAAGCTGGAGCGCTCGCGCATGCTGCTGCTGCAGGGCAACGGGCCCGCGTCGCACGACGAACTGCTGCGCGCCGAAGACCCCGCGCTGTGGGCGCGCGAACGGCGCCAGCGCCTGCCCGCGCACGACCTCGACTACCTTGCGCTGGCCCGCGCTCGCTGGGACATCGCGTTCGGCGACGCACGCACCGCGCTGGGCGTGATCGACGCCGAGCTGCACGCCGCGCTGGCCTCTGCCCGCAGCCGGCGCGCGCTGTCGCTGAAGGTGCTGCGCGCGCTGGCGCTGCAGCGCACCGGCGACATGGCCGCGGCGATCGACGAGATCCGCGAGGTGCTGCGGACCGCGAGCCAGGAAGGCTTCATGCGGCTGATACTGGACGAAGGGCCGGCCGTGGGGCCGCTGGTGCACCGGTATGCGGCGGCGCAGCATGAAGGCTCGCGCGGCAGCAGCAACGATCCGATCTTGGCCGACTGCCTGCAACGGCTGCTGCAGGCCGTGGGGCCGCCGGCCGCCGGCGAAGCCGAGGCGCCCACCGGCGACACGATGGCGGAGCCGCTCACGCGCAAGGAAATCCGCGTGCTGCAGCTGCTGGCCGAGGGCTACTCGAACAGCGCGATGGCCGAGAAGCTGTTCGTGTCGGACAGCACGGTGCGCACGCACCTGCGCAACATCAACATGAAGCTCGACGCGAAGAGCCGGACGCAGGCGGTGGCCATTGCACGCAAGCTGGGTGTGATTCGCTAGCGCACCCCGGGAACGCCCTTGGGCCTGTGTGGCCGGCAAGCCCCACGACTACCGATTCCGGTGATATCCGCGACGCCGCGCAATCCCTAGCATTCCCTCCAAGAGTTCAAAGACTTCCAACAGCCGCGATAGCCCCTGGCACACGACGTTGGAGGGGCTTTGCGCCCGGCGAGGTTACAGAGCCCGCCGGGAAGGGAGCCACGTCAACAGAGAGCGCCGTCGAGCGGAAGCCACCATGCCCAAAGGAATCCCCAACCCGGCCGCGATGTATGGCATCTATCCTCGTTCGTGGGGCTTCGAGGTGTCGATCGTGCGCAACGGCAACCGCTACTTCAAGCAGTTCGGCCGCGCCAGCTACGGCAGCGAGGCGCAGGCCCTGCTGCAGGCGCAGGACTGGCGCGACGGCATCGTGCGCAGCGTGCCGCCGGTGCCACGGCGCACGCGGGCGGAGAAGCTTCGCGTCAACAACACCACGGGCGTGTCCGGCGTGTTCGCGCAGGTCGCGTCCAGCGGCAAGGTGCGCGCGTGGGTGGCCAAGACTTACCTCGGGCAGGAAGAGATCCTGCGCACCGACTTCGCCGTGAACATGCTGGGCGACGCCGCGCAGGCGCTGGCCATCGAGGAGCGGCAACGCCAGCTCGAGCGCATGGCGGGGCTGGCCCGGCTGCACCCGGCGGAAGAGATGATCCGCACGGCGCCGGCGTCGGCCAGCGACGAGCAACGCTCGCCCAAGCGCTCGAAGTCCGAGATCAAGCGCAGCACCAACTCCAGCGGCGTGAGCGGCGTGCATTTCAAGTCGCCCAACGTCGGCCACCCGGGCTACTGGCTGGCCATCACCTACACCAGCGGCAAGGGCAGCGTGAGCAAGGCCTTCTCCATCAAGGAACACGGCCCCGAGCTGGCCAAGCAGATGGCGATCGAGGAGCGCGAACGCCAGCTCGAGCAGAAGCTGATGTACACCCGCAACGCTGCGGACGCGCTCGCCATGCCCTCCAGCAAGGACCGCCGCCCGCACGGCGCGGCCGCCGCAGAGGCGAGGCCGGGGCAGTGAGGCGGGGGGGCCACGGGAACGCCGTGGCGGGCCTGTCATGCGTCTTGGGCCAGAATGGCGGCCAGAAACGGGCGCCAACGAGCCTCGAACGCGTCAGGGAGCCCACTGACATCGGCCGCCGCACCGCCGCCGACAAGCAACGCAGTACGTCGAACATGCCCAAAGGTGTTCCCAATTCCGCCGCCATGTATGGCATTTGCGCCAGGCCGTGGGGTTTCGAGGTGTCGCTGGTGCGCAATGGCGAGCGCCACTACAAGCAGTTCGGCAAGGCCAGCTACGGCGGCGAAGACCAGGCCCTGCTCCAGGCCCAGGACTGGCGCGACCACATCGTGCGCAGCGTGCACCCGGTGCCGCGCCGCACGCGCGCCGAAAAGCCCCGCGCGAACAGCACGGGCGTGCCCGGGGTCATTCACCGGCTGTCGCCGGCGGGCCGGGTGCGCGGCTGGTTCGCCAAGACCTACATCGCCCCCGACGAGATCCTGCGCGCGGACTTTCCGGTCGACGGGCTGGGCGACGCCGCGCGGACGCTGGCCGTTCGCGAGCGCGCGCAGCAGCTCGATCGCATGACGGGACTGTCGCGGCTGCACCCGGCCGAAGAGGCGATCCGCATGGGTCTGTCGGCCCATGCACCGGGGCTGCGGCAGGGCAAGCGCTCGAAGTCTGAAATCACCCGGCGCAACAACACCAGCGGCGTGAGCGGCGTGCACTTCAAGACGCCCAACCCCAACCATCCGGGCTACTGGCTGGCCATCACTTTCAGCAGCCACCGGGGCAGCGTGAGCAAGGCCTTCTCCGTGAAGGACCACGGCCACGACGTCGCCAAGGCGCTGGCCATTGCCGAGCGGCACAGGCAACTGGCGGAAAAACTGCAGGCCGACGCTTCGGCGCCGGCCCCGCGGCGCACAACGGCGAAGACCCGCACAACCAGGACAACGGCCGGGCGCAGTCCCTCCGGCGTCAAGCGCCGCAACTGACCCATGGCCTGGCCACACGCAGCCACGGCTTCGCCGACCCGGCGAAGCGGCTCGGCCATCGCCTGCCTCATTCCTCTTCCAGCCCGCCCCGGCGGCGGCTCCTCCATGACTCACAAGTCCCTTCACCAATTGCTGCGCGTGGCGTCGCACCTGCTCGACCAGGCGGCGACGGAAATCCGCGCGTCGGACCTCGACCCCGTGCCGCAGAACATCCAGCGCATCGGGCGCGCCCTGATCGAGGTGCTCGAAGTGCAGCGGAAACTCTATGCCGAGGTGCCCGAGCTGCAGCCCAAGACGCTGGCCGCCTCGGCGCGTGAGGACGACGCCAGCCGGCTCTTCACGCAGTTCACCATCGAAGCGCTGGCGCTGGAAGATGCGGGCGACACCGACGCCGCGCGCGAGAAGTACACGCAGTTCATCGGCCTGTCGCCGTCGTACCCGCACCGCGAGATCGCACGCGCAGAGATCCGCCGGCTGTCCTGAGTTTGAAGAGGCCGGCACGCGGGTTCACAGCGCGCGCGAAATCACCTCTTTCATGATCTCGTTCGTGCCGCCGTAGATGCGCTGCACCCGCGCGTCGGCGTACATGCGCGCGACCATGTACTCGCTCATGAAGCCGTAGCCGCCGAAGAGCTGCAGGCACTCGTCGAGCACGCGGCCCTGCGTTTCCGAGCCCCACAGCTTGGCCATGGAGGCGGTGGCGGTGTCGAGCGTGCCGGCCACCAGGTCTTCCACGCAGCGGTCGATGAAGGCGCGCCCCACCTTGATCTGCGTGGCGATTTCCGCCAGCTTGAACTTGGTGTTCTGGAATTCGCCGATCGGCTTGCCGAAGGCCTTGCGGTCGCGCACATAGTCGAGCGTGGCTTGGTACGCGCCTTCCATGGTGGCCAGCGCGCTCAGGCCGATGATGGTGCGCTCGTACGGCAGGTCGCTCATGAGCTGGAAGAAGCCCTGCCCTTCCTGGCCACCGAGCAGCGCGTCTTCGTTCACGCGCACGTCGTCGAAGAAGAGCTCGGAGGTGTCCTGCGCCTTCATGCCGATCTTGTCGAGCACCCGGCCCACGCGAAAGCCCTTGCAGCCCTCGGTCTCCACGATGAGGATCGACGTGCCCTTGGCGCCCTGCGCCGGGTCGGTCTTGCACACCACCAGCACCACGCCGGCCAGGAAGCCGTTGGTGATGAAGGTCTTGGAGCCGTTGATGCGGTAGCCCTCGCCGTCTTTCTCCGCGCGGGTGCGCACGCCCTGCAGGTCGGAGCCGGCGCCGGGTTCGGTCATGGCAATGGCGCCGACCAGCTCGCCGCGCGCCAGCCGCGGCAGGTAGCGGCGCTTCTGTTCGTCAGTGCCGTGGTTCAGGAAGTAGTGCGCCACGATCGAATGCACCGAGGTGCTCATGCCGTTGAGCCCGCGGCGCGCGGCCTCCTCGTAGAACACGGCCTCGTGGCGGAAGTCGCCGCCGCCGCCGCCGAACTCTTCGGGAATGTCCGCGCACAGCAGGCCGAGCGAACCGGCCTTGCGCCAGATCTCGTGGCCGACGTGGCCGCGCTTGCGCGCCGCCTCGTCGGTAGGGACCATCTCGGTCTCGATGAAGCGCACCACGTTGTCGCGGTACAGGTCGAGGTCTTCGTCGCTCCAGGAGCGGCGGAAATCGAGGGCCATGTTGTCGTCCTTGCTTGTATTCGTGGAAAGAGAAATCAGAGAAAAAAGCTCAGCCGACGCGGCGCTCCCTGCCCGCCCAGAAGGGCTCGCGCAACTGGAACTTCTGCAGCTTGCCCGCCGCCGACAGCGGCAGCGCATCGCGAAATTCCACGCTGCGCGGGCACTTGTAGCTGGCGATGAATTCGCGGCAGTGCGCAATGACCTGCGCGGCCTCCAGCGCCATGCCTTCGCGCCGCACGATCACCGCGTGCACGCGCTCGCCCCACCGGTCGTCGGGCACGCCGATGACGGCGGACATCAGCACCTGCGGCAGTTGCGCGATGGCGTTCTCGACCTCGGCCGAATACACGTTCTCGCCGCCGCTGACGATCATGTCCTTCATGCGGTCGACCACGTAGACGAAGCCGTCTTCGTCCATGCGCCCGCCATCGCCGGTGTGCATCCAGCCGCCGCGCAGCGCCGCCTCGGTTTCCGTCGGCTTGTTCCAGTAGCCCTTCATGACCATGGGGCCTCGCGCAACGATCTCGCCGACCTGGCCGGGGGGCAGCTCGTTGTCTTCGCCGTCGACGATGCGCACCTCGGCGATCGAAATGGGCACGCCGGCGGAGCGCAGCAGGCGCTCTCGGTCGGGACCGGGCAGGTGGCAGTGCGGCGGCAGTGCGGTGACCACGGGCGACAGCTCGGTCATGCCGTACACCTGCGCGAACGCGGTCCCTGGAAAGGCGCGCATGGCCTGGTCGAGCAGCACGGCATCGATGGGCGCCGCGCCGTAGGACAGCAGGCGCAGGGCCGACAGGTCGAACTCGGCGAAGCGCGGATGCTCGATCACGCGCTTGATCATGGTGGGCACCAGGAACATCTCGGTCACGCGGGCCGACTGCAGGGTCTGCAGCACCGCGAGCTCGTCGAACATCGGCACCACGTGCATGGGCACCAGCCGCAGCACGCTCTGCAGGGCGATGCCGCAGCCGGCCACATGGAACATGGGCGCGGCGACGATGGCCACGGCGTCCTGCGTGTCGCGCGGCAGCGCGGCCACGGTGCCCAGCGCGTTGATGCACAGGCTGCCGTGCGTGAGCATCACGCCCTTGGGCTGGCCGGTAGTGCCGCCGGTGTACATGATGGCGGCGAGCTCGTCGCCGCTGTGCGGCGCATCGTCGATGGGTGCGGTGGCGGCCAGCAGCGCCTCGTAGCCCAGCATGCCGTCGGGCACCGGGCCGCCGCCGCAATACACCGCCGTGCGCAGCGACTTCGACAGCCCGCGCAGCGCAGGCACCATGGGCGCGAACAGGTCGTCCACCAGCAGGATGCGGGTGTCGCAGTCGTCCAGCGAATACGCGACCTCCTTCGGGTTCCAGCGGATGTTCACCGGGTTGATGACGCCGCCGCCCCACCAGGTGCCGAAGAAGTACTCGGCGAAGCGGTGCGAGTTGAGGCTCATCATGCCGACCCGCTCGCCGGAGGCCATGCCGAGCTGCTTCAGCACAGCGCCCAGGCGCGCCACGCGGTCGGTGAAGGCGGTGTAGTCGAGCCGCGTGTCGCCGCAGACCACGGCGGTGGCCCTGGCTTTTTCCCGGCGTCCCTTGTGCAGGGCTTGGGTGAGGAACATGGGTGTCGTCTCCGTCTTTGTCGTGGTTCAGGCAGCGCCCAGCGGCGCCGTGGCATGCGCCGCCACGCCCCAGCGGCGCAGCACGGTGGGGCCGTCGTCGCTTGCCGTGGCCGGCGGCACCACGGGCGCGGTGCGGCTGAAGCGCGGCGCCGGCGCGGGCTGCACCACGCCGCCCACGGTGGCGAAGGTGCCGCGCGCCACGTTGTGCGGGTGCGCCGGGGCCTCGTCCCAGTCGAGCACGGGCGCGAAGCAGGCGTCGCTGCCTTCGAGCAGCACGCACCATTCGTCGCGCGTGCGGGTGCGGAACACGTCGGCCATGCGCAGCTTGAGCACCGGCCAGCGGTCGGCGTCCATCTGGGCGTCGAAGGCGGGGTCGTCGGCGATGCCGCAGCGCTCGCGCATGAGCGCGTAGAACTGCGGCTCGATGGCGCCCACGGCCACGTACTTGCCGTCGGCGCAGGCGTAGGTGTCGTAGAAGTGCGCGCCGCCGTCGAGCATGTTCTCGCCGCGCTGGTTGCTCCATTGGCCGGCCGACTTGAAGCCGTACATCATGGCCGACAGCAGCGCCGCGCCGTCGGTCATGGCGGCGTCGACCACCTGGCCCTGGCCCGAGCCCTTGGCCTCGTGCAGCGCGGCCAGGATGCCGAAGGCCAGCAGCATCGCGCCGCCGCCGAAGTCACCCACGTAGTTGAGCGGCGGCACCGGCGGCTCGCCCGCGCGGCCGATGGCGTGCAGCGCGCCGCTCAGCGCGATGTAGTTGATGTCGTGGCCCGCCGCGTGCGACAGCGGCCCGTGCTGGCCCCAGCCGGTCATGCGGCCGTACACCAGGCGCGGGTTGCGCGCATGGCATTCGGCGGGGCCCAGGCCCAGGCGCTCCATGACGCCGGGGCGGAAGCCCTCGATCAGCACGTCGGCCTTCTCGATGGCGCCGAGCACCGATGCCGAGGCGCCCTGCGCGCGCAGGTCGACCTGCAGCGTGCTGCGCCCGCGCGCCAGGATGTCGTGCGGCGCGGTGCGCGTGCCCGGGCGCTCGATGCGGACCACCTCCGCGCCCATGTCGGCGAACAGCATCGCGCAGAACGGCCCGGGGCCGATGCCCGCCATCTCGATCACCCGCAACCCCTGCAACGGACCTGGCATGTGTGTCTCCTTGGGCGCCGCAACAGCGGCCACCGTGTGGAGGCATCTTGGCGCGCGGGCGCCGGGGGTGCATCGTCGAAAGCGACGAATGCGGGGCCCGGGGCCGCTCAGGCCGTGCGAAGTTGGGCCACGCGGCGCAGGTGCCAGGCGGCGGAGCCGAACTGGCCCTCGATGAGCGTGGCGCGGCGCACATAGTGGCCCACCGCCAGTTCCTCGGTCATGCCCATGCCGCCGTGCAGCTGCACCGCGCCCTGCCCCACCGCCCGGCAGGCCTTGGCGACGGCCACCTTGGCCGACGAGACGGCGCGCGCTCGCTCGAGCGGCGATGCGGCATCGACCCCCTCGCCCACGCTGGCGGTGAGCGCGGCGGCCAGCTCCAGCGCCATGTGCATGTCGGCCAGGCGGTGCTGCAGCACCTGGAAGCTGGAAATCGGCACGCCGAACTGCTTGCGCTGGCGCACGTAGGCCAGCGTGTCGCGCATCAGGCGGCGCATGACGCCGATGGCCTCGGCGCAGATGGCGAGCGTGGCCTCGTCGTGGGCCTGCTCGATCTGCGGCAGCGCGCCGCCCTCACCTCCCTCGCCGCCCAGCAGGGCATCCACGGGCAGGCGCACGCGGTCGAAGGCGATGTCGGCAGCGCGGCCGCCGTCGCGGGTCGGGTAGGCGCGCAGGCGCACGCCGGGCGTGCCGCTGGGCACCACGAGCAGCGACAGGCCGGCACCGCTGCGCGCGCTCACGATCAGGTGGCTGGCCCACGGCGCGGCCTGCACCACGGACTTGCGGCCGGTCAGCACGAAGCCTTCGCCGTCGCGCACGAGTTCGGCCTGCACGTCGGCGCGGTCGTGCCGGCTTTGCGGCTCGGCGTGGGCGAAGGCCAGCACGGCCTGGCCGGCGACGATGCGCGCGAGCAGCGCATCGGCCTGCGCGCCGGGGTGGCGCTGCAGCAGGCCCGCGCCGATCACCATGGTCGACAGGTAGGGCTCGGCCGCGAGCGCACCGCCCAGCGTTTCCATCAGGGCCAGGTGCGCAGGCATGCCGCCGCCGAGACCGCCGTGCGCTTCGGGCAATGCCGCGCCCAGCAGGTCGAGTTCGCGCGCCAGACCCTGCCAGAACGGCGGCGGTGCGTCGTCGGCGTGGCGCAGCGCATGCAGCCGCTGCTCGAAGCCGTGGCGGTCGTCGAGGTAGCGCGCGAGGCTGTCGCGCAGCATCGCGAGGGTGTGGTCTTGTTCGGTGAGGATGCGCATGGCTGGAACCTCAGTTCGCCAGCAGGCTGCTGGCGATGATGTTGCGTTGCACCTCGTTGGAGCCCGCATAGATGGACGCAGCGCGGTCGTTGAGGTAGGCCGACATGGCGAACACGGCCTCTTCGGGAATGGGCAGATCGCCCTGCAGGCTGTCGTCCAGCGGCAGGTCGGCGGCGGCGTAGTGGGCGGCGATTTCCACGCCGAGCTCGGTCAGGCGCTGGCGCAGTTCGGAGCCCAGCACCTTGCCCATGGAGGGGCGGATGCCCGGCTGCTCGCCGCGGGCCTGTGCGCGCAGCGACTGCAGCTCGGTCGCCTCGATGGCGTCGATGGCGCAGGCCGCATCGGCCAAGCGCAGCGCCATGTCTTGAGCCTCGTGGGTGTCGTGCGCGTCGTGTGCCGCCGCGCCGAAGGCCGCATCGGCCGCCGCCTGCAGACGGCGCAGGCGCGCGCGCAGCATGGGCGCCCAGGCCCCGCCGCGCTCGTGCTGCAGCAGGTACTTGGCGATGGTCCAGCCCTGGTTCTCTTCGCCGATGAGCCCATCGGCCGGCACGCGCACGTCGTCGAAGAACACCTGGTTGAGCTCGTGGTCGCCCGAGATGCTGATGATCGGGCGGATGGTGACGCCCGGCGCCGGCAGGTCGAAGCACAGGAAGCTGATGCCCTGCTGCGGCTTGCCGCCCGAGGTGGTGCGCACCAGGCAGAACATCTTGTTGGCGTACTGCGCGTGGGTGGTCCAGATCTTGGTGCCGTTGAGCACGTAGTGATCACCGTCCCGTACCGCCTTGCACTGCAGCGAGGCCAGGTCGGAGCCCGACTGCGGCTCCGAGTAGCCCTGGCACCAGTAGTCCTCGCCCGAGCGAATGCCGGGCAGCCAGGCGCGCTTCTGAGCCTCGGTGCCGAAGGCGATGATCACCGGCGCGACCATGCCGGGGCCCATGGGGGCGCGCGGCGGCGCGTCGGCGGCGGCCAGTTCGCTGGCGAAAAGGTAGTGCTGCATCGGCGTCCAGCCGGTGCCGCCGTGCTCGACCGGCCAGTTGGGCACGCTCCAGCCGCGCGTGGCGAGGATGCGGTGCCAGCGGTTGCCGAATTCGTAGTCGGTGAAGATGCCCGAGCAGCGACGGCCGGCGGCGCGCAGCGCGGGCGTCAGCTCACGCGAGAGGAAGTCGCGAACATCGTTCCGGAATGCTGTTTCAGCCGCGCTGAGTGTCCAGGCCATGGTGGGGTTCCGTTGGAATGCAGCGGCGAGTGTGCACCGGGGGCGAGGCGACGGCATCGTCGGATCGGACGAGGGCTCACCGCTTTCCGTAGGTTGTGTGCACACCCGGGATAGCCCTCAGCGGCGCCGCCGGACGACCACGCAAAATTGCCAGTCGGGAGTTGTTCTGTGCGCCAGAGAATGCGCTGCGCTCAACGGAGAGCACCATGCACGCGACCCACACACCCGGTTTCTCGCACGCCAGCGTCGAGCGGCTGTGCGACTACGAATTGCCCGAGCCGCCGGCCCGCAATGCGCCAGCCACGCCTGTGTCACCCGTTACCCACGACCCCGGGAAGCTCGCGCTGAACTGGTGGCTGTGGATGGACGAGGTGAACAAGAGCATGTGGCGCCACTACGACGCCTGGCGGGAGCACTTCGACCACTCGACCAAAGGCCCGACGCGCCGCGGCTGAATTCGTTTTCGCGGGCTCAGGCGGCCACGGCTTCGCGCGACGGCGTCGCCTTTGAGGCCACCGGCATGTGCTCTGCCCAGTCGATGATTTCCAGCGTGCCGTCCGCATGCTCGGCCAGCGCCGTCAGGCTTTCCACCCAGTCGCCGTCGTTGCAGTAAAGAATGCCGTCGATGTCGCGCATCTCGGCGTGATGGATGTGGCCGCACACCACCCCCTGCGCGCCGCGGTTGCGGGCCTCGCGCGCCACGGCGGCCTCGAAGTCGCCCACGTAGCTCACGGCGCGCTTGACCTTGCCCTTGAGGTACTTCGACAGCGACCAGTACGGCAGCCCCATGCGCGCGCGCAGCGAGTTGAGGTGGCGGTTGAGCTTGAGCGTGAACTCGTAGAGCGAGTCGCCCACGTAGGCCAGCCACTTGGCGCATTGAATGACGCCGTCGAACAGGTCGCCGTGAATGATCCACAGCTTGCGGCCGTCGGCCGTTTCGTGGATCCATTCATCGGCCACGTCGATGCCGCCGAAGTTGTGGTTGAGGTACTTGCGGGCGAACTCGTCGTGGTTGCCCGGAATGAAGATCACCCGCGTGCCCTTGCGCGCCTTGCGCAGCAGCTTCTGGATCACGTCGTTGTGCGCCTGCGGCCAGTACCAGTGGCGCTTGAGCTGCCAGCCGTCGATGATGTCGCCGACAAGAAAGAGCGTTTCGCACTCGGTGTGCTTCAGGAAGTCGAGCAGCGCGCGGGCCTGGCAGCCCGGGGTTCCCAGGTGCAGGTCCGAGATCCACAGCGTGCGGAACTGCAGCGGTGGACGCAGGCGTTCCTCGTCCTCCGGGTCCGTGGACGGGTTTGCGGTGTCGCGCCATGCGCGAAGGAAAGCGTCGTCGCGTTGCATGGACCAGTAGGCTCCCACTGACGCATGACGGCGCAATGGCATACCCGTGACATCCCGATGACGCGTGGCCGGCAGGCAACGCCACAATGCCGCGATGCGCCCCGGACAGATCATCGTTCTTGCAACCCCCGTGTTCTTTCTTCTCATCGCGATCGAGTTCGCGGTGGGGCGCGTGCGGGCCCGGCGCGGCACCGGCCACGACACCTACCGGCTGGCCGACGCGGTGAACAGCATCGGCCTGGGCATGCTCAGCCAGATCAGCGCGGTGCTCACGGGGCTGCTGCGCATCGGCATCTACACGGCGGTGTATTCGGCGGTCGCGCTGTTTCCGCAGGAGGCGGCGCGCGACTTCTGGACCACCTGGTACGGCTGGCTGCTGGCCCTGGTGTTCTACGACTTCTGCTACTACTGGCTGCACCGCATGGGCCACGAGTCGGCGGTGCTGTGGGCGGCGCACGTGGTGCACCACCAGAGCCAGCACTACAACCTGTCGACCGCGCTGCGGCAAACGTCAAGCGGCGCGCTGTTCGGCTGGCTCTTCTACCTGCCGATGGCGGTGGCGGGCGTGCCGCCGCTGGTGTTCGGCGTGGTGGCGCTCGTCGACCTGCTCTACCAGTTCTGGGTGCACACCGAGCAGGTGGGCAAGCTGGGCTGGTTCGACCGCTGGTTCTGCTCGCCGTCGAACCACCGGGTGCATCACGCGGTGAACGACGGCTACCTCGACCGCAACTACGGCGGCGTGCTGATCGTGTGGGACCGGTTGTTCGGCACCTTCCGCGAGGAGGACGAGCGCTGCGTGTACGGCACGCGCGGCGCGCTGCGCAGCTGGGACCCGCTGTGGGCCAATGCCGAGGTGTACTGGGCGCTGGCAAAGGATTCATGGCACACGCGCCGCTGGGCCGACAAGCTGCGCGTGTGGTTCAAGCCGCCGGGCTGGCGGCCGGCGGACGTGGCGGCGCGGTTTCCGAAGCCGGCCTTCGACATGGCGCAGGTGACGCGCTACGAACCCGAGGTGAGCCGGGGCGCGCAGTGGTTTGCGGGCGTGCAGTTCGTGCTGTTGCTGGCAGGCGTGGCGGTGTTCCTGTGGTTCTCCGATGCCGTGCCGCTGCCGCGTGCGGCCGTGTGGCTTGCGGCGCTGACGGCCAGCCTGTGGGCCATCGGCGCGGTGTTGCAGGGGCGCATTTCGGTCACCGAGGTGCTGCTGGTCGAGGCGGCCGCGCTGGCCACGGCGAGTGCGGCGCTGGACATCGCGTGGCTGCACCACGTCTGCAAGCCGTTGGCCTTGGCGATCGCCATCTTCTTCGCTGCGCGGCGGGCGAAGATGAGTGGTGGGGTGAAGACCTTCGACGGACTGCTGCTGACCGGTCTGGTGGCTTCCCTGGCGGGCGACGTGCTGCTGATGGGCCCGGCGAAGCTGTTCGTGCCGGGGCTGGTGTGCTTTCTGCTGGCGCACCTGGCCTACATCGCGCTGTTCCGCATCGGCGTGGGCACGTTTCCGCGGCGCGGGGCGCTGGCGGTGACGCTGTTGATCGGCGCCGGGATGTACGCGTTTCTCTGGCAGGGCGGGCTGCCCGTGGCCTTGCGCATTCCGGTCGGGGTGTATGTGGTGGTGATCGCCTGCATGGCGGCACAGGCCGTCGGGCGCGCGGCGGTGCTGCGCGATGCGCCCTCCCGCTGGGTGGCCGTGGGCGCGGGCTTCTTCATGCTGAGCGATGCGCTGCTGGCGACGAACCGGTTCGTGTCACCGCTGCCGCTGGCGTCACTGTGGGTGCTGGGAACGTATTACGCGGCGCAGATACTGATCGTGCGGCACGTGCGTCCGGCCGCCTGACTTTGTCTTGCTCCCTCCCCCGCTGGGGGAGGGTTGGGGTGGGGGCAAGCGGCGATCGCGATGAACGCACTGCCTGCCCCCATCCCGACCTTCCCCCAGCGGGGGAAGGAGCGAATACCTAATCGACGCAGCGCTGGATCTCGACCGTCGAGTGGCGGATTTCCTCGTGCATCGAGAAGCACGCCCGCACCTCGTCCGCCGTCAGCGTGAGCGAATGCGTCACCACCGTCAGCGCGCAGGCGTAGGCGTCGCGCCCCACGCGCCACACGTGCAGGTCGGCCACGCGGGTTTCGGACGCGGCCAGCATCGTCTCGACGCCTTCGCGAATTTCCTCGGTGACGGGGTGGTCCATCTCGCGGTCCAGCAGCACTTTGCCCGTGTCCTTCAGCAGACCCTTGGCCCACACCGCCACCAGCACCGCGCCGACGATGCCCATCGCCGGGTCGAGCCAGGCCCAGCCGTAGAACCAGCCGCCCAGCAGCGCCGCGATGGCCAGCACCGAGGTGGCGGCATCGGCCACGACGTGGATGTAGGCGGAGCGCAGGTTCAGGTCGTGCCCGTGGTCGTCGTGCCCGTGCCCGTGCCCGTGCCCGTGGGCGTGATCGTGGTCATGCCCGTGGTCATGCCCGTGGTCATGCCCGTGGTCGTGGTGATGCGCCCCGCCCAGCAGCCGCGCGCAGACCAGGTTCACCACCAGCCCCAGCACCGCGACCGAAATGGCTTCCGGGTAGTGGATGGCCGAAGGCGACCACAGCCGCTCCAGCGAGCCCACCACCATCAGCGCCGCGATGCCCAGCAGCACCAGCGCGCTGGCAAAGCCGCCCAGCACCTCGATCTTCCAGGTGCCGAAGGCGAAGCGCGGGTCGCGTGCGTAGCGCCGCGCGGCGGCATAGGCGAAGGCGCTCAGGCCGATGGCCAGCGCGTGCGAACTCATGTGCCAGCCGTCGGCCAGCAGCGCCATCGAGTTGAACCACCAGCCCGCGCCGATCTCGACCACCATCATCACGGCGGTGATCCACATCACCAGGCGCGTGCTGCGTTCGGCCGAGGCGGTGTCGGCGCCGAAGTGGTGGTCGTGCTTCCAGGCGCTCAGGTCATGGGTGTGCATGGTGTGTTCAGGCTCCGAAAAGATCCTGCCCGTCGGCGCGGCTCGACGGCGGGGTCACGCCCAGGTGGCGGTACGCCGCCAGCGTGGCGATGCGCCCGCGCGGCGTGCGCTGCAGGTAGCCCTGCTGGATGAGGTAGGGCTCGATCACGTCCTCGATGGTGTCGCGCTCTTCGCCGATGCTGGCGGCCACGTTGTCCAGGCCGACCGGACCGCCGTCGAAGCGGTGGATCACGGCCTCGAGCAGCTTGCGGTCCATCAGGTCGAAGCCCTGCGGGTCGACGTCCAGCATGGCCAGCGCCTTGTGCGCAATGTCTTCGGTGATGCGGCCGTTGCCCTTCACCTCGGCGTAGTCGCGCACGCGGCGCAGCAGCCGGTTGGCGATGCGGGGCGTGCCGCGCGAACGCCGGGCAATCTCGAAGCCGCCGGTGGCGTCGGTCTCAACCTTGAGCAGGCGCGCGCTGCGGGTGACGATGAGCGCGAGCTCTTCGGGCGTGTAGAACTCCAGCCGCGCCACGATGCCGAAGCGGTCGCGCAGCGGGTTGGTCAGCATGCCGGCACGGGTGGTGGCCCCCACCAGCGTGAAGGGCTGGAGGTCGAGCTTGATGCTGCGCGCCGCGGGGCCTTCGCCGATCATGATGTCGATCTGGTAGTCCTCCAGCGCGGGGTACAGGATTTCTTCGACGACCGGGCTCAGCCGGTGGATCTCGTCGATGAAGAGCACGTCGTTGGGCTCCAGGTTGGTCAGCAGCGCCGCCAGGTCCTTGGGCTTCTCCAGCACCGGGCCCGAGGTCTGGCGCAGGTTCACGCCCAGTTCGGCCGCGATGATGTGCGACAGCGTGGTCTTGCCCAGGCCGGGCGGGCCGAACAGCAGCACGTGGTCGAGGGCTTCCTTGCGCTTGCGCGCCGCGCCGATGAAGATCTCGAGCTGCTCGCGCACCTTGGCCTGGCCGACGTACTCGTCGAGCAGCTTGGGACGCAAGGCCCGCTCGATTGCCTCTTCGTTGGGCGAGGCGGGCGCGGCGGACACCACGCGTTGGGGGGCGGGTGCGAAATCGTCGGTCTGGATGGTCATGAGAGGGGTTCTTCGACTACGAGTTTAGTGCCTGCCACACTGGCAGAATGCTCCGGCCACCTGTGTGGCCATATAACAAACGAGGGGAAGCCAGCACGTGTCGATCTACGAACTGAAGCCGCGTTTCCAGGCCCTGCTGCGGCCGATGGTGGTCCGCCTGCATGCGATGGGCGTCACCGCCAACCAGGTGACGATGGCGGCATGCGTCGTGTCGGTCGCGCTCGGGCTGTGGCTCTTCTTCGCGGCACCCTCCTTTTCATCGCCGGCCGCCTTCGCGCTCATTCCCTTGTGGATGTTCCTGCGCATGGCCTTCAACGCCATCGACGGCATGCTGGCGCGCGAGCACCACCAGCAAAGCAGGCTGGGCGCCTTCCTCAACGAACTGACCGACGTGGTTTCCGACGCGGCGCTGTACCTGCCATTTGCGCTCGTGGCGCCGTTCAGCGGCTTCTGGGTCGGCACGGTGATCGTGCTCGCGGGCCTGAGCGAATTCGCCGGCGCGCTGGGGCCCGCGGTCGGGGCCTCGCGCCGCTACGACGGCCCGCTGGGCAAGAGCGACCGGGCCTTCGTGTTCGGCGCGCTCGGTCTCTATGTGGCGCTGGGCTGGCCGCTGCCGGGCTGGACCGCCTGGCTGATGCCGCTGCTGGCGGTGCTGGTGGCCTGGACGGTCGTCAACCGCGTCCGCCGGGCGCTGGCGGAAGCCGAAGCCAAGCCGGTCACGCCACGCTGACCCGACGCCATCCGGCACAAACCAATAAAAAATTCACAGGGGTTCAATGACAGACATCACTTCACGCGTTCCCGAGGAACGCCAGTTCCAGACACACGACGGCGAATCGCTGTTCTACCGCCGATGGCCCGCCACCGGCGCCACGCGCCGCGGCGCCATCCTGCTGTTCCACCGCGGCCATGAGCACGGCGCGCGCATGGCGCACCTGGTCGACGAGCTGGACCTGCCCGACTTCGACTTCTACGCCTGGGATGCCCGCGGCCACGGCCGCTCGCCCGGCCAGCGCGGCTACAGCCCGAGCTTCGGCACCTCGGTGCGCGACGTGCAGACCTTCGTGCAGCACATCGCCGCCACGCACGGCGTGCCCGAGCAGGACATGCACGTGGTCGCGCAGAGCGTGGGCGCGGTGCTGATCGCCACCTGGGCGCACGACTACGCCCCCAAGGTGCGCGGCCTCACGCTGGCCTCGCCGGCCTTCAAGGTGAAGCTGTACGTGCCCTTCGCGCGCGCAGGGCTCGGGCTGATGCACAAGCTGCGCGGCCTGTTCTTCGTCAACAGCTACGTGAAGGCCAAGTTCCTCACGCACGACCCCGCGCGCATCGCGAGCTACGAGAGCGATCCGCTCATCTCGCGGCCCATCGCCGTCAACATCCTGCTGGGCCTGTACGAAGCGGCCGACCGCGTGGTGGCCGACGCCAACGCCATCACCCTGCCGGTGCAACTGCTGATTTCGGGTGCCGACTGGGTGGTGCACCACAAGCCGCAGCACCGGTTCTTCGAGCGGCTGGGCAGCGCGGTGAAGACCAAGACCGAACTGCCGGGCTTCTTCCACGACACCCTCGGCGAGAAAGACCGCGCGAGCGCCGTGGCGCAGATCCGCGAATTCATCCTGCAGCGTTTCGACGAACCGGCCGTGCCGGTCGACCGCCGCGAGGCCCACCTGAGCGGCGACACCGCCGACGAGTCGCGCGCGCTGGCCGAGCCGCTGTCGACGCTGTCGCCACGCGGCGCCTACTGGGCCGTGACGCGCGCCAGCCTGAAGCTGGGCGGCACGATGTCCGAAGGCATCAAGCTGGGGCACGACACCGGCTTCGACTCGGGCAGCACGCTCGACTACGTGTACCGCAACCAGCCCAGGGGCAGCTCGGCCATCGGCCGCTCCATCGACAACACCTACCTGAACTCCATCGGCTGGCGCGGCATCCGCCAGCGCAAGATCCACGTCGAGGAGCTGCTGCGCATCGCCATGGAACGCCTGGCCGAAATGCACCGCGAGGTGCGCGTGATGGACATCGCCGCCGGCCACGGCCGCTACGTGCTCGACGCGGTGCTGGCCAGCCCGGTGAAGGCCGCCTCGATCCTGCTGCGGGACTACAGCGACATCAACGTGCGCGACGGCCGCGCGCTCATCGCCGAGAAGGGCCTGGAAGACGTTGCGCAGTTCGTGCAGGCCGACGCCTTCGACCGCATCAGTCTGGCCAGCGTCATGCCGCGGCCCACGCTGGCCGTGGTGTCGGGCCTGTACGAGCTGTTCCCCGACAACGAGATGGTGCGCCGCTCGCTCGCGGGCGTGGGCGACGCGGTGGAAGACCGCGGCTACCTCGTGTACACCGGGCAGCCGTGGCATCCGCAGCTGGAAATGATCGCGCGCGCCCTCACCAGCCACCGCCAGGGCGAGGCCTGGGTGATGCGCCGCCGCACCCAGGTCGAGATGGACCAGCTGGTGGAAGAAGCGGGCTTCCGCAAGATCGACCAGCGGGTCGACGAGTGGGGCATCTTCACGGTCTCCCTGGCGGTGCGCACCGGGCGATGAGCGCCGCGCCGGGCCGCCCCAAGCAAGCTCGCGCCGCAGTGCGCAGCACGGAGGCTTTCCGATGAGCGCCTGGCTGGCACAGCGCCCCTGGAAGCGCGCCGCCGCATGGCTGGTGTTCCTCGGGCCGCTGTTCTACGCGACCTACGGCTTCGCCAACTGGTGGGCCACCACGCGCGCGAATGTGCCGTCGATGGCCTTCGACTGGGAGCGGCACGTGCCGTTCTGGCCGTGGACGATCTTTCCGTACTGGACGATCAACGTCTTCTACGCGCTGTCGCTGTTCCTGGCGCGCAGCCGGCACACGCTCGACCGGCATGCGCTGCGGCTGGTCACGGCCACGCTCGTGGCCTGCACCTGCTTCATCGCGTGGCCGCTGCACTTCAGCTTCGGGCAACCGCCGGTCGAGGGCGCGCCGGCCTTCCTGTTCAACGCGCTGCGCGGCTTCGACCAGCCGTTCAACCAGGCGCCCTCGCTGCACATTGCGCTGGCCGTGATCCTGTGGGACTGGTACCGGCAGTTCATCGGGCCGCTGTGGGCGCGGCTGGTGCTTCATGTGTGGGCCTTCGCCATCTGCGCGTCGGTGCTCACGACGTGGCAGCACCACTTCATCGACATCCCGACCGGCGCGCTGCTCGGCCTGTTCTGCGTGTGGCTGTGGCCGCTGGAGCGCGTGGTGTCGATGCCGCGCGCCTGGCAGCGCACGCACGACGCCCGGCGCTGGAAGCTGGCGGGGCTCTATGCGGCAGGTGCGGCGCTGTGCCTGGCGGCCGCGCTGTACGGCGGCGGCATCGCGCTGTGGCTGTGCTGGCCGGCCGCATCGCTGGCGCTGGTGGCGCTCAACTACATCGGCTTCGGCGCGCGCGGCTTCCAGATGGACGGGCACGGCCGCATGGGCTGGGCGGCGCGCTGGCTGTTCGCGCCCTACCGGCTCGGTGCGGCCATCAACGCCCGGCTGTGGACCCGCAAGCTGCCGGCCTCGGTCGAGGTGGTGCCGGGCCTGCGGCTGGGCCGCCGGCCGACGCGCGCCGAATGGCTGGCCGCCGGCCAGCCCCGGCTGGTGAGCCTGTGCGCCGAACTGCAGGTGCCGGCCGGCGTGCCGCATGCGCGCTGCGTGCCGCTGCTCGACCTGACGGTGCCGCCGACGGTGCGGCTGCATCGCGCGGCGGCCGTCATCGAGGGCCAGCGCCGCAACGCCGACGGTGCGCCGGTGTGGGTCTGCTGCGCGCTCGGCTTTTCGCGCAGCGCGGCGGCGGCGATCGCCTGGCTGGGGCGCTACGGCGCGGCCGGCGGTGTGGCGCAGGCCGAAGCCGCCGTGCGCCGCGCACGACCGCAGATCGTGCTGCGCGGCGCATGGCTGGCCTCGCTGGAGCCTCTTTCGAAACTGCCGGAGGTTCCGCGCCATGACTGACACCGAACGCACCACCTGCGCCGCACTGGCCGGCCTGCTGCGCGCCGCGGCGCTGCTGGCCCTGTGGGGCTTCGCGCTCAGCTGCATCGCGGCGCTGGTGCTCGCGTTGACGCTGCGCTCGCTGTCGAGCACCTCGGCCATGGCTTTCGGCGCGGTCGTGGTCCTGGGTGCGCTGGAGCGCTATTTCGCCTTTCGCCTGCGCTTCGACGAGGCGCTGTTCGACGGGCTCGCGCGCAGCACCGTCACCTCGCTGGACGCGCTCGACAAGGCGCTCTCTTCCCTGGGGCTGCGCGAACCGGCACCCCAGCAAGCCACACGCCCGCTCGACGCGCGCGTGCAGGGCACCCGCCAGCTCCTGCAGCGCCACGGCATCGTGGTCGCCTGCCAGAGCGCCATGTTTCTCCTCGCCTTGATGACACAGGACCTCTCTTGACCGACGACAACAACAAGAACGACGACAAGCCGCAGAGCACCGTGCTGCGGCGCGGGCTCGCCATCGTGGCGGGCAAGCTCATCATCGGCGCGGCCGGGCTGCTGACCGGCGTGCGCGCCATCTGGTCTGGCACGAGCCCCAAGGCCGAGCAGACGCTGTACTTCGCCAACCACACCAGCCACGGCGACTTCGTGCTGCTGTGGGCCACGCTGCCGCCCGACCTGCGCGCGCTCACGCGGCCGGTCGCGGGGCAGGACTACTGGGAGGCCTCGAAGCTGCGCAACTTCATCGGCCGCGACGTGTTCAACGCACTGATGATCCGTCGCGACGGATCGGGCCAGGGCGGCAACCCGGTCGACCAGATGAAGGAGGCGCTGGAGGGCGGCGACTCGCTCATCATGTTTCCCGAGGGCACGCGCAACACGGGCGACGACATCCTGCTGCCGCTGAAGAGCGGGCTCTTCCACCTGGCGCGCGCCTGCCCCCACGTGCGGCTGGTGCCGGTGTGGATCGAGAACCTCAAGCGCGTGCTGCCCAAGGGCGTGCTGGTGCCGATTCCGCTGGCCTGCACGGTGCGCTTCGGCGCGCCGATCACGCTGGCCGAGGGCGAGGACAAGGTGTCGTTCCTGGCCCGCGCGCGCGCCGCCATGCTCGACATGCGCCCCGAATACGACCGGCCGGACACGAACGGCCACAACAGCCAGAACGGTGGGACCGCGCCATGATCGACCTCTCTCCCTTCGCGCTGACCACGCTCAAGCTCTTCGGCGGCGTCTTCGGCGTGCTGGTGCTGGCCTCGGCCATCGGCGCGGTGCTGAAGTGGCGCGTGGCGCACGGCCAGCCGCACTCGGTCATCGACAACCTCAACTCGCGCGTCAACGCGTGGTGGGTGATGGTGGCGGTCATCGGGCTGGCGTTCGCCTTCGGCAAGGGCGGCGTGATCGTGCTGTTCTATCTGATTTCTTTCTACGCGCTGCGCGAGTTCATCAGCCTGGCCTACACGCGGCGCGGCGACCACGGGGCGATCGCGCTGGCCTTCTTCGTGGCGCTGCCGGGCCAGTACTTCCTGATCTGGATCGACTGGTACGGGCTGTATTCGATCTACATCCCGGTCTACGCCTTCCTGATCCTGCCCATCCTGGCAGCCGTGGGCGGCGACACGCAGCGCTTTCTGGAGCGCACCTCCAAGATCCAGTGGGGGCTGATGGTGTGCGTGTTCTGCATCAGCCACGTGCCTGCGCTGCTCACGCTGCAGATTCCGGGCTTCGAGGGCCGCAACCTGCTGCTGATCGCATTCCTCGTCATCGTGGTGCAGGGCAGCGACGTGCTGCAGTACGTGTGGGGCAAGCTGTTCGGCAAGCGCAAGGTGGCGCCCGAGCTGTCGCCCTCCAAGACCTGGGAAGGCCTGGTCGGCGGCGTGGCGAGCGCCACCGCGCTGGGCGCGGCGCTGTACTGGGCCACGCCTTTCAACCCGTGGCAGGCCGCGCTGATGGCGCTGACCATCTGCCTGATGGGCTTCTTCGGCGGGCTCGTGATGTCGGCCATCAAGCGCGATCGCGGCGTGAAGGACTGGGGTTCGATGATCGAGGGCCACGGCGGCATGCTCGACCGGCTGGACTCGGTGATCTTCGCGGCGCCTATCTACTTTCACGCGCTGCGCTATTGGTGGGTGCCGTGAGCCCGGCGGCGCGCGTGGCGCACGACGACCCGGTCGAGTGCGCCAACGTCGCCGCATGGAAGCGATGGCTAGGCAAGCACCATGCGAGCGCCGCCGGCGTGTGGCTGCGCATGGCGAAGAAGGGCTCCGGCGTGGCCTCCATCGACCATCCGCAGGCGCTGGAGGAGGCGCTGTGCCACGGCTGGATTGACGGGCAGCGCAAGAGCGACGACGACACGTACTTCCTGCAGCGCTTCACGCCGCGCACCAAGCGCAGCACCTGGTCGCAGATCAACCGCGACAAGGCGCTCAGGCTCATCGAGGAAGGCCGCATGCAACCGGCCGGGCTGGCCGAGGTGGAACGCGCGCAGGCCGATGGCCGCTGGGAAGCGGCCTACGAGGCCAGCCGCACGGCCACCGTGCCGCCCGACCTGCAGGCCGCACTGGACGCCAACCGCAAGGCTGCGCAGTTCTTCGCCGCACTCGACGCGCGCAACCGCTTCGCGGTGCTGTTCCGCACGCAAGGTGCGAAGAAGCCCGAGACCCGCGCGCGCCGCATCGGGAAGTTCGTCGAGATGCTGGCCAGGGGCGAGAAGATCCATCCCTGAGCGCCCTCGGGTGCCCGCGGCAATGCGATGAAACCGCTCGAATGACCGGTCAGTCCTCGTCCATGACCCGCGACCGGCCGAACCAGAAGCCCAGGATCATGCCGACGGTGCCGAAGCCGATGGCACCCCAAAGGCTGAGGAACGTGAAGACGTTGTAACGCCCCGGGTACTGGGCCAGGGCGCGCACCAGCTCAGGCTCGTCCAGCCCGCCCAAGCCCCGTGCAGCGGCGTAGTCGAAGCCCGCGTCGCCCAGGAAGTTCAGCGTCACCAGCATCGGCAGCACGGTGAAAAACGGGAACCACGCGCCGCGCACCTTGCGCCAGTTCATCAGATAGGCCGCGGCCAGCAGCACCGCGCCCACGCCGAGCAGGCCGAGCACCACGGGCCGGCGCGTCAGCGGCAGCAGCCAGGGCCAGGCCCATTGCAGCGGAAAGAGCGGCCATTCGGCCTGCGGCGCGATGCCGCCCGGCCGTGCAAAGGCCTGCCAGCCCAGCGCGAGCGTGGCGCGCCCCACCAGCGCGGACGCGCAAGCCACGGCCGCGACGCCCAGGCAGGCGATGCGCAACACGGACGAGCGGGGCTGCAGAAAGACATGCGGCGGCAACGCGGGCGACGGCAAGCTCCCCGGCCGCCAGACCCGCGTCACGACCGTGACCGGCGGCGGTGCCACCGCCAGCTCGCCACGCACCAGCCAGTCGGCGGCGAAGATCGCCAGCGCAAAGGCCATGGCGGCAGTGAGCCATGCGCAGGCGCCCGGCATGTCGATGAGGCCGAACGGCGTGAACATCGGCAGGTTGCCGTACACGAGGCCCGCGCACCCGTAGGCCAGGAGAATCGGCACGCAGCCGATCTGGGCCGCGCGCAGCAGCAGTTCGTCGCTGCGCACCGACTCGTGGCGCAGCGCTTCCACGCGCGACCACGCCCCGCGAAGGTTCACTTCGCCAGCGCCTTCAGCGCCATCTTGATGCCGTCGCTCACGCTCGCGTCCTTCGGCAGCGCCTTCAGCGCCAGCGCGGCTTCCTTGTCGCTGTAGCCCAGAGCGACCAGCGCCTGCAGGATGTCGGCCTGCGCGTCGGAGGCCGCATGCGCGGGCATGCCGATGTCGGCGCCCAGCTTGCCCTTGAGTTCGAGCAGCAGGCGCTCGGCGGTCTTCTTGCCGATGCCCGGAATCTTCACCAGCCGGCCCAGCTCCTGCAGCGTGATGGCCTGCGCCAGCTCACCCACGCTCATGCCCGAGAGCACCCCGAGCGCCATGCGCGGGCCCACGCCGGTGATCTTGATGAGCTGGCGAAAGGCCGCCCGCTCCTCGGCGCTGCCGAAGCCGTAGAGAATCTGCGCGTCCTCGCGCACGACGAAGTGGGTGAGCAGCGACACCTTCGCGCCGAGGCTGGGCAGGTTGTAGAACGTGCTCATGGGCACGTCGACCTCGTAGCCGACCCCGTTGCAGTCGACCACCACCTGCGGTGGATTGCGTTCGGCGAGGATGCCGGTGAGTTTGCCTATCATCGGCCCACCCCCGTTGCTTGCTCACTTCGTGTAGCCGCCTCCCCCCTAGAGGGGGCAACACCGGCGGCCCGGCAAAGCCGGTTCCGCAGTGTTGCCCGCGCTGGATTGCGTTTTTTCGAGCACGGCTGGTCTTGCATAGGTCTGCCAAATAGATGGAAATGGATATCGAGTGATTCTGCGACACACCTTTACCCCCCTGAACAACGCGCGCCTCGGCCACCTGTGCGGACCGTTGGACGCGCACCTGCGCCGCATCGAGGAAGCCCTGGGCGTGAAGATCGCCCACCGCCACGAGCAGTTCAAGGTCGACGGCCCCAAGGCCACGGCGCGGCGCGCCATGGACGTGCTGCAGGCGCTCTACGAAATAGCCCAGCGCACGATCGACCCGGCCGTGGTGCAGCTCACGCTGGCGGGCGACGGTTCGATGACCGAGGGCGACGACGACGCGGCCATGCTGGTCACCCGCCGCGCCGACCTGCGCGCGCGCACGCCCACGCAGGCGCTCTACCTCGACAACATCGCCAAGCACGACATCACCTTCGGCATCGGTCCGGCCGGCACCGGCAAGACCTACCTGGCGGTGGCCTGCGCGGTCGATGCGCTGGAGCGGGCGTCGGTGCAGCGCATCGTGCTGACGCGCCCGGCGGTGGAAGCGGGCGAACGCCTGGGCTTCCTGCCGGGCGACCTGACGCAGAAGATCGACCCGTACCTGCGCCCGCTGTACGACGCGCTGTATGACCTGATGGGCCACGAGAAGGTGCAGAAGGCCTTCGAGCGCAACGCACTCGAAATTGCCCCGCTGGCCTTCATGCGCGGGCGCACGCTGAACAACGCCTTCGTGATCCTCGACGAGGCGCAGAACACCACGCCCGAGCAGATGAAGATGTTCCTCACGCGCATCGGCTTCGGCGCGCGCGCAGTGGTGACCGGCGACGTGAGCCAGATCGACCTGCCCAAGCAGCAGCTGAGCGGGCTGATCGATGCGGAGCGCGTGCTCAAGCGGGTGAGCGGCATCGCCATCACCCACTTCACGAGCGCGGACGTGGTGCGGCATCCGCTGGTGGCGAAGATCGTGGACGCCTACGACGGCCAGCGCAAGCGGACGGGGGTCCACTGAGATGGCGGCATCCAGGCTTCCGGCGCTGTCGCTGTCGCTGCAGTTCGGCCGTTTCAAGGGCGTGGAGCGCCACCGCGTCGCCCTGCCGCGCCACAGCGTGACGCGCTGGATTCGCCATGCGCTGGACATCGACGGCGAGATCACCGTGCGCATCGTCGATGCCGACGAAGGCCAGCGCCTGAACCGCGAGTTTCGCGGCAAGGACTACGCGACCAACGTGCTCACCTTCGACTACGCGCAAAGCCCGCTGGTGATGGCCGACCTGGTGCTGTGCGCGCCGGTGGTGGCGCGCGAGGCGAAGGAAAACCGCAAGACCCTGGCCCACCACTACGCCCACCTGCTGGTGCACGGCACCCTGCATGCGCAGGGCTGGGACCACGAGACCAGCGAGGCCGACGCCGACGAGATGGAAGCCTACGAGATCGAGATCCTCGCGGAAATGGGCATTCGCAGCCCGTACGGCAAGTAAATCGACAGCTACGCCGTCATCTGCAGCGGGATGGTGACGGGGCCGTCGTTGAGCAGGTGCACCTGCATGTCGGCGCCGAACTCGCCGGTGGCCACCACCGGGTGCGCGGCGCGCGCCTGCGCCACGAAATAGTCGTAGAGCCTGCGGCCTTCGTCGGGCGGCGCGGCCTGGGTGAAGCTGGGGCGGTTGCCGCCGCTCACGTCTGCCGCCAGCGTGAACTGGCTCACCACCAGCAGGCCGCCGCCGATGTCCTGCACGCTGCGGTTCATCTTGCCGGCGTCGTCGGAAAAGATGCGCAGCTTGAGGATCTTGGCGAGCATGCGGTCGGCCAGCGCGTCGGTGTCGCCGCGCTCGGCGCACAGCAGCACGAGCAGGCCCACGTCGATGGCACCGACGGTGCGCCCGGCAATGTCGACGCGTGCGTTCGATACGCGTTGCAGAACAGCTTTCATGAAGGGTGATGTTCCCCGGCCTGGGTGGCGCGGGCTTCCATGGTGAGTGGCAGGAGCTGGATGGTGACGCGCAGGCCGGGCACGGCGTCCATCAGGGCTTGTTCGAGTTGGTCGCGCATGTGGGCGGCGTGCAGCAGGGTCCAATCGCCGGGCACGTGCATGTGCAGGTCGGCAAAGCGGCGCTGGCCGGCGCTGCGGGTCACCATGTCGTCGAAGCGCAGTTGCGGGCCCTCGGGCACACGGGCGACGAAGGTGTCCAGCGTGGCGCGCACGGTGGCGAGGGTCTCGGGGTCGAGGGCTTCGTCCATCAGGCCTTGCGAAGAGCGCCAGACCAGCTTGACGCCCTCGCGCACGATGTTCAGCGCCACGCCGATGGCCAGCAGCGGGTCGAGCCAGAGCCAGCCGCTGAGCTGCACGCCGACGATGCCGACCACCACCGCGGCGGAGGTCCAGACGTCGGTCATGAGGTGGCGCCCGTCGGCCTCCAGCGCGATCGAACGGTGCACGCGTGCCGCGCGGAACAGCACGTAGGCCAGCCCCGCGTTGAAGCCCGAGCTGACCACCGACAGTGCCAGGCCCAAGCCCACCTGCTCGAGCGGCTGCGGGGCCAGCAGGCGCTGCACCGAGACCCAGAGGATCGCGATGGCGGCGCCCACGATCAGGATGCCTTCGAAGCCCGAGGAGAAGTACTCGGCCTTGTGGTGGCCGTAGGGATGGTCGTCGTCGGCGGGGCGCTCCGCGATGGTCACCATGGCCAGCGCGAACATGGCGCTGGCCAGGTTGACGAAGGACTCCATCGCGTCGGAGATGAGGCCCATCGAATTGGTAAGGTAGCCTGCGTAGCCCTTGAGCAGAATGGTGAGCAGCGCGACGGCCACGGATACACGAAGCAGCGCCTTGGGTGAGAACGTCATGCGAAATCCATCGGGAAATTGGGCAATACGCCACGCGAAAAGCGGTAAAAGGCCGCAGGAGCCGGCTGAATTATTGGCGCCGTGTCCATATGTAACGCCTTCGCTCTAATATTTCTGACTATTGCGACACATTCTTTCGCAAAGGAACCAGCTTCAGATGATGAAAAACTTCCTGCCCGCCTTGTGCGGCCTCGCCATTGTCGGCTCGGCGGCGCTGGCCCAAGCCCAGACACCGACGCCAGCCGCCCCCGTGCCGGCCGCTGCGAAGGCAGACCTCCAGGCGGGCTTCGTGAAGTCCGTGCGCGGCAACGTGCAACTGCTCAGCGGTTCGGGCGCCACGCGCGCCGCCAGCCCGGGCGACCCCATCGGCGCCGTCGACCGCATCGTGACCGGCCCCGACTCCTCGGCGTCGGTGGTGCTGCGCGACGACACCACGCTGGTGGTTGGCCCGTCGTCGCGGCTGGACCTGAAGGAGTTCCACTTCGACGCCACGACGCACGAAGGCGGCATGCTGCTGTCGCTGCTGCGCGGCTCGATGCGCATGATCACGGGCCTGATCGGCAAGACCAACCCCGACGCGGTGCGGGTCGAGACGCAGACGGCCACCATCGGCATTCGAGGCACCGACTTCATCGTGCAGGCGGACGGCCAGCCATGAAGACGATATCCCTGAAATTTCGCGGCGCATCCCTGCTCGCAGCCGCGCTGATGGCCCTGCTGCTGGCCGCCTGCTCCACGCCCGGTACCCGGGTGGTGCTGCTGCCCCAGGCCGACGGCAAGCCCTCCGCCGTGGTGGTGCGCGCCAAGGAAGGGGAGGAAACGCTCTCCACCCCCTACCAGCGCGCCACGGCTGCCGTGGGTGCACGTGGCGCCCCGGTCGTCGACCAGGTCGATCCAGCCAAGCTCCAGGCCGACAACAAGCCGCTGTTCGACATGCGCCCGCCCCTTCCGCAGCGCTACACCGTGTACTTCGAGCTCGGGGGCACCACGCTGACGGCCGCGTCGCAGCAGGTCATGACCGAGGCGATGGCCGCGGCGCTGGCGCGCAGCGGCAGCGACATCGTGGTCACGGGCCACACCGACACCAAAGGCAACGGCGAACAGAACGACCTGCTCTCTCGCCGCCGGGCACAGGAAGTGGCCCAGCTCTTCATCGAACGCCAGTTCCCGGCCAACCGCATCGAGGCCGTGGGGCGCGGTGAACGCGAACTGGCCGTGCCGACCGCCGACGAGGTGGACGAGCCGCGCAACCGGCGCGTCACCATCGAGGTGCGTTGACCGGTCGTTCGACCGCGCGGGTCAGCTCAGCGTCACGCGCGCGAACTTGCGCTTGCCGACCTGCACCACGTAGCTGCCGGCCGGCAGCTTCAGCGCCTTGTCGCTGACCACCACCGAATCGACCCGGACGCCGCCGCCTTCGATCAGGCGGTTGCCGTCACCCGCCGAAGACGCCAGGTTGGCCTGCTTCAGCAGCTGGGCGATGCCCAGCGGGGCGCCCGACAGCGACACCTCGGCAATCTCGTCCGGAACGCCGCCCTTGCTTCGGTTGATGAAATCCTGCTCGGCCGTCTCGGCCGCCGCCGCGCTGTGGAAGCGCGCGGTGATTTCCTTGGCCAGCGCCACCTTGGCGTCCTTCGGGTTGCGCCCGCCCGCGATCTCGGCCTTCAGCGCCGCGATCTGCTCCAGCGACTGGAAGCTCAGCAGCGTGTACCAGCGCCACATCAGGTCGTCGGAAATCGACAGCACCTTGGCGAACATGGTGTTGGCGTCTTCGCTGATGCCGATGTAGTTGTTCTTGCTCTTGGACATCTTCTCGACGCCGTCGAGGCCTTCCAGCAGCGGCATAGTCAGTATGCACTGCGGCTCCTGGCCGTATTCCTGCTGGAGATGGCGCCCGACCAGCAGGTTGAACTTCTGGTCCGTGCCGCCCAGTTCGAGGTCGCTCTTGAGCGCCACCGAGTCGTAGCCCTGCATCAGCGGGTAGAGGAATTCGTGCACCGAGATCGACTGGCCGGCCTTGAAGCGCTTGTTGAAGTCGTCGCGCTCCATCATGCGGGCCACCGTGTACTTGGCGGCCAGCTGGATCATGCCGCGGGCGCCCAGCGGATCGCTCCACTCGGAGTTGTAGCGGATCTCGGTCTTCTCGGGGTCCAGCACCAGGCTGGCCTGCTTGTAGTACGTCTGGGCGTTGGCCTCGATCTGCTCGCGGGTCAGCGGCGGGCGCGTGTTGTTGCGCCCGGAGGGGTCTCCGATGGTGCTGGTGAAGTCGCCGATCAGGAAGATCACCCGGTGGCCCAGGTCTTGCAACTGCCGCATCTTGTTGAGCACCACCGTGTGGCCGATGTGGATGTCGGGCGCCGTCGGGTCCAGCCCCAGCTTGATGCGCAGGGGGGTTCCGGTGGCTTCCGAGCGCTGCAGCTTGCGCACCCACTCGTCCTGCGGCAGGAGCTCGTCAGCGCCCCGGAGGGATATTTCGAGCGCGCGTCCTACACTATTTGAGAGGGTATTGGATGTAACAGATTCGGCGTTCATGGGCTTTTTTAGCTGACTTTGGGGGTGCCGAAGCTATACTCAGCCCGACTTTTCAAGCGCCGAATTCTAAGCGGCGCTTCTTCCGCACCGTCTGCTGCCGCCCTGAACGTACTGGGCCTTGCTGCACGGTTTTGCAGAACCTGAGCTGGAATTCAAAGTTTGATCAACGGCATTCTTGCCGCCGAGGAGCTCTTTGCTTCTCGCGTGGCCTATACCTTCCGGACGTACCCCAAGCAGATCACCGCGGTCATCGCGGCCGCCCTGCTGAGCGCCGGTACGCTTGCGGTGGCATCGCTCGGCCCGGACGCGTCCGACCTCCCGGTGAAACAGATCCTCGAAGCGACGGCACCCGTGTCGTTCGCCGACCAAAGCGCGTCGCTGGAAAACTTCAGCTTCACGCTGTTCCGCACCGACGTCACCCGCTCGAGCGACACGGCCGAGGCCCTGCTGAAGCGCCTGGGCATCGCCGACCCCGCCGCCACCGCCTTCGTGCGCGGCAGCGCCGACGCGCGCAACGCCCTGTTCTCGCGCGCCGGCCGCACGGTGACGGCCGAGGCCACGCAGGAAAACCAGCTCAAGAAGCTCAGCGCCCGCTGGATTCCCGACGGCGACGGCGGCTTCAAGCGCTTCGTCATCGAGCGCACGCCCACCGGCTTCGCCGGCGTGACCGAGCGCGACGCGCTGACCCCCGGCACGCGCCTGGCCAGCGGCACCATCCGCACCTCGCTGTTCGCCGCCACCGACGACTCGCGCATTCCCGATGCGGTGGCGAGCCAGCTGGCCGACATCTTCGCGGGCGACGTCGACGTGCGCGCCCTGCGCAAGGGCGACCGCTTTGCCGTGGTCTACGAGACCTTCGAAGCCGACGGGCAGGCGCTGCGCAGCGGCCGCGTGCTCTCGGCCGAGTTCGAGAACAACGGCAAGATCCACCAAGCCGTCTGGTTCCAGCCCCCGGGCGCCAACCAGAAGGGCAGCTACTACCGCCCGAACGGCGACAGCCTGCGCAAGGCCTACCTGGCGACGCCGGTCGAGTTCTCGCGCGTGTCCAGCGGTTTCGCGATGCGCATGCACCCGATCCTGAACAGCTGGCGCCAGCACAACGGCATCGACTACGCGGCGCCCACGGGCACCTCGGTGCGTTCGGTCGGCGACGGCACGGTCGACTTTGCGGGCACGCAGAACGGCTACGGCAACATCATCATCATCAACCACCGCAACAACCAGCAGACGGCGTATGCGCACCTGAGCCGCATCGACGTCAAGGCCGGCCAGAGCATCAGCCAGGGCCAGGCCATCGGCGCGGTGGGTTCCACGGGCTGGGCCACCGGCCCGCACCTGCACTTCGAATTCCGCGTGGGCGGCGTCTACCAGGACCCGGCTTCCATCGCGCAGGAAGGCGGCGCGCCGATCACCGCGGCGTTGCGTCCGGCCTTTGAGCGCATCGCCGTGGGTGCGCGCACCGAGCTGGCGGCGGCTTTCTCCGTCATCCAGGCCAGCGCCGACTGAGTTTTTTCAACACCGACCCACGCATGGCTGCCGACCTTTTCATCGGCCTGATGTCGGGCACCTCGCTCGACGGCGTGGACGGCGTGCTCGCCGACTTCTCCGGCGGCCGCATCGCGGTACAGGCCTACGCCACGGCCGGGTTTCCCGTCGCACTGCGCGCGGAACTGATGGCGCTGAATACGCCCGGCGACAACGAACTGCACCGCGCGGCACTGGCCGGCAACGCGCTGGCCAGTGCCTATGCCGGCGTGGTCCAGCAGCTGCTGGCGGACAGCGGCATCGCCGCCGGGGCGATCACCGCCATCGGCGCGCACGGCCAGACCGTGCGCCACCGGCCGCTCGAGTTCGACGAGGTGGGCTATACGGTTCAGCTGAACAACCCCTCCCTGCTGGCCGAACTGACGGGCATCGACGTGGTCGGCGACTTCCGCAGCCGCGACCTCGCCGCCGGCGGCCAGGGCGCGCCGCTGGTGCCGGCATTTCACCGCGCCCTGTTCGCCCGCCCGGACGAGAGCGTCGCGGTGCTGAACATCGGCGGCATCTCCAACCTGAGCCTGCTGCCGGCCGCCAACGCACCCGACGGCGCCCTCGTGCGCGGCTTCGACTGCGGCCCGGGCAATGCGCTGATGGACCACTGGTGCCAGACCTACCAGGGCCAGCCTTTCGACCGCGGCGGCCAGTGGGCGGCCAGCGGACAGGTGCTGCCCGAGCTGCTTGCGCTGCTGCTGGCCGACGCGTACTTCGCCAAGGCACCGCCCAAGAGCACCGGGCGCGACCTGTTCAACCCGACCTGGCTGGCCGCACAGCTCGGCACCACGGCGGTGGCCCCCGCCGATGTGCAGGCGACGCTGGCTGAATTGACCGCTCAGGCTTGTGCAGCGGACCTGTTGCGCTACGGAAAAGAGAGCAAGCTGCTGATCGTCTGCGGCGGCGGCGCACTGAACGACCACCTGCTCGGCCGCCTGCGCGCGCTGCTGCCCGGCGTGGACGTGGTGGCGTCGACCGACCACGGCCTGCCGCCCCAGCAGGTCGAGGCCGCGGCCTTTGCCTGGCTGGCGCGCGCCGCAGTTCGGCGCGAGCCGGGCAACCTCGCCAGCGTGACGGGCGCGCGCGGCGCGCGGGTGCTGGGCGCGATCTACCCCGCCTGAATCCGCTTGCTTCAGCCCTGGCCGGACACCTCCGGCTGCGCCGGGTGCGCCGCCCGCGATTCCGACGGCAGGTGCCAGAAGATCAACGCCGAGGCCACCGTGATCAGCCCCATGCTCGCGAAGGTTGCCTGGAAGGCGTCCAGCGTGTGCGCCGCAGAGTCGGAGCCGAAGATGCCGTTGTAGCCCGCCAGGGTCGCACCCGCGGCGGCCACGCCCAGGCTCATGGCCAGCATCTGCACCATCGACAGCAGGCTGTTGCCGCTGCTGGCCATGCTGCCGTCCAGGTCCTTCAGCGTGATGGTGTTCATGGCGGTGAACTGCAGCGAATTGACTGCGCCGAACGCCAGCAGCTGCAGCACGTGCAGCGCCATCGGCTGGCCCGGCGCCGTCAGGCCGAAGCTGGCCATGGTGCAGCCCACGAGGATGGTGTTGACCACCAGCACGCGGCGGTAGCCGTGGCGCGTGATCAGCGGCGTGGCGAAGCGCTTCATGGCCATGCCGGCCAGCGCGATCGGCAGCATCATCAGCCCGGCGCGCACCGGCGAGTAGCCCATCGACACCTGCAGCAGCAGCGGCACCAGGAACGGCATGCAGCTGCTGCCCAGGCGCGAGAACAGGTTGCCGATGAGCCCGATGCTGAGCGTCTGCACATGGAACAGCGACGGTGCGAACAGCGGCTCGGGCGTGCGCGAGGCGCGCAGCCAATAGCCTGCGATGCTGGCGAAGCCGAAGATCAGCACCACCATCACCCCGCCCTGGCGCAGGCCCAGCTCGGAGACGCCGTCCAGCGCCAGCGAGATCGCCACCATGCCGAAGGCCAGCATGGCGTAGCCGACGCTGTCGAAGCGCTTCTGCACCGCGCCGCGCAGGTCGGGCATGTACTTGAGCGTGGCAAGGCAACCCAGCAGCCCCACGGGCACGTTGATCAGGAAGATCCAGTGCCAGGAGGCGTACTGCACCAGCCAGCCGCCCAGCGTGGGGCCCAGCAAGGGGCCTATGAGGCCCGGAATGGCCACGAAACTCATGGCCTGGAGGAACTCCCCGCGCGGCACCGTGCGCAGCAGCGCCAGGCGCCCCACGGGCAGCAGCAGCGCGCCGCCCAGGCCCTGCACCACGCGCGCGGCCACCAGTTGGCCCAGGCCGTGCGACAACGCGCACAGCACCGAGCCGGCGGCGAACAGCACGATGGCGCAGAAGAAGATGCGCCGCGTGCCGAAGCGGTCGGCGATCCAGCCCGAGGCGGGAATCAGCATCGCCATGGTGAGCGCATAGGCCACCACCACCGACTGCATGCGCAGCGGGCTCTCGCCCAGGCTCGCGGCCATGGCCGGCAGCGCCGTGTTGATGATGGTGGCGTCCAGCGTCTGCATGAAGAAGCCGACGGCGACGAGCCACAGCAGGCTCTTGCGCACGGGATCTACAGGCGCGGGGGCGGTTTCAGCCTCGGAGGTCATGGGCAAGCGGAGAAAAGCGGAGAAAAGAAGCGGGAACGAAAAAGCCGCCCGGAGGCGGCTTTCTGGGGAGGCTGGGTCAGCAGCATCCGGGCATCAGGCCGAGAAGCTCGATCCGCAGCCGCAGGTGCTGGTGGCGTTCGGGTTCTTGATGACGAACTGGGCGCCTTGCAGGTCTTCCTTGTAGTCGATCTCGGCACCCACCAGGTACTGGTAGCTCATGGCGTCGATCAGCAGCGACACGCCGTTCTTGGTCATGGTGGTGTCGTCTTCGTTCGTGATTTCGTCGAACGTGAAACCGTACTGGAAGCCGGAGCAGCCGCCACCCTGCACGAACACGCGCAGCTTGAGGTCGGGGTTGCCTTCTTCGGCGATCAGGTCGGCCACCTTGGCTGCCGCACTGTCGGTGAAGACGATGGGCTCTGGCATCTGGGTCTGGATGTTTTCGGCTACGGCGCTCATGGGGTGATAACTCCTTGGGGCCGAACAAGCGGCCAATGGAACCAATGCTACTGCAATGCCGCAATTTCGGCAGGCGGGGTGTGGCGTGCACCCCAACGCAAGTGGGGTCGGATGCGTCGATGGCAACGAAAAAGCCGCCCGAAGGCGGCCCTTGCATTGAAAAAGCTGCTCGAGGACGGCCCTTGCATTGAAAAAGCCGCCCGAGGGCGGCTTTGTGTTCGCAGTGAACAGATCAGCGCTTGCTGAACTGCTTGCGACGACGGGCGGAGTGCAGACCGACCTTCTTACGTTCGACTTCACGCGCATCGCGCGTCACGAAGCCGGCTTGGCTCAGCACGGGCTTGAGCGTTGCGTCGTAGTCGATCAGCGCACGGGTGATGCCGTGGCGCGTGGCGCCGGCTTGACCCGATTCGCCGCCGCCGTTCACGTTGACCATCACGTCGAAAGCTTCGAGGTTGTTGGTCAGCGCCAGGGGCTGCTTGGCGATCATGATCGAGGTTTCACGGCCGAAGAACTCTTGGATGTCCTTGCCGTTGACCGTGATCTTGCCGGTGCCTTTTTTCAGAAACACGCGGGCGACGCTGGATTTGCGACGGCCGGTGCCATTGTTCCATTCACCAATCATTCTCAAGGCTCCTTACAGTTCCAGCACTTTGGGCTGTTGGGCGGTATGCGGGTGCTCTGCGCCACCGTAGACCTTGAGTTTCTTGATCATCGCGTAGCCAAGCGGACCCTTGGGCAGCATGCCCTTGACGGCCTTTTCCAGGGCACGGCCCGGGAACTTGGATTGCATGTCGCGGAAGTTGGTGGCACTGATGCCGCCCGGGTAGCCCGAGTGACGGTAGTACACCTTGTCGATCGACTTGGCGCCGGTGACGCGCAGTTGCGCGGCGTTGATGATGACGATGAAGTCACCGGTATCGACGTGAGGCGTGTAAATGGCCTTGTGTTTGCCGCGCAAACGGAGAGCAACTTCGCTGGCTACTCGTCCGAGGACCTTGTCGGTCGCGTCAATCACAAACCACTCGTGCGTCACGTCAGCGGGCTTGGCGCTGAACGTTTTGGTCATGAGTTTTTCTCTTGAAAAGAGGGTTTGGCGAGCCCTTTTCCACGGTCGGCGTTCCTCTGATGGGAATCTCTTAGGTGGGTGAACCCCGCACCGCAAAACGGTTCGGGAGACTTCGCCGCGGGGCTACAAAAACGCTGCGAAGCCCTCGATTATATAAAGAATGGCCTTGCGGTGGCAAATTTGCATATGCGCGCCCCAACACCGTTACCATTCCCACCCTATGTTCAGTTACCGCCACGCCTTCCATGCCGGCAACCACGCCGACGTGCTCAAGCACACGGTGTTGATTGCCACGCTCGATCACCTGCTTGAAAAAGAGGCAGCCCTGACGGTCGTCGACACCCACGCCGGCGCCGGCCTGTACCGCCTTGACGGCGACTACGCAGGCACCAGCGGTGAGGCTGCCGAAGGCATCCTGCGCCTTCTTTCAGGCAAGAAAGAGCCCGCAACGCACGCGCCCGCTGCGAAGTCTGCTACCAAAAAGGTAGCTCCCGAGGCGCAAGCCCCGCTGGCCGACGCCATCGCCCGCTACCTGAGCGTGATCAGCGACTTCAACCCCAACGGCGGCGCACGCGTCTACCCCGGCTCGCCGTTCATCGTGCAGCACCTGCTGCGCGACCACGACAAGCTCAAGCTGTTCGAGCTGCACCCGACCGATTCGCGCACGCTGGACGCCAACATCGCCCAGCTCGAGGCCGGCCGGCAGATCGCCGTGATGAACGAAGACGGCTTCGGCAGCGCCACCAAGTTCCTGCCGCCGCCCTCGCGCCGCGCGCTGGTGCTGATGGACCCGAGCTACGAGATGAAGACCGACTACGGCCGTGTACTCGACTTCGCCGCCGAGGCGCTCAAGCGATTCGCCACGGGCACCTACGCGGTCTGGTACCCGATCATTCCGCGCCCCGAGGCGCACGACCTGCCGCGCCGCCTGAAGACGATGGCGACCAAGGCCGGCAAGTCGTGGCTGCACGCCACGCTGACGGTCAAGTCGAGCAAGATCACCAAGGACGCCGCCTCCGGCGAAACGCAGCGTCCGGGCCTGCCGGCCAGCGGCATGTTCCTGATCAATCCGCCCTACACGCTCAAGCCGCTGCTCGCGGCGGCGCTGCCCCAGCTGGCGGAGCGCCTGGGACAGGACCGCAACGCCACCTTCTCGCTCGAGTCGGGCGGCTGAGCCCGAGCCCGAGCCCGAGCCCCGCAGGCTTCGTTTACCGAGTCATCTGCGCTGACGCGCCGGAACGAGCGCCTTGCGCCGCGCCGGCACCTGCACCCTGGCACGCTGCTGCGGCTCGGCCGCCGACGCCACCGGCGCCTGCGCATCACCCGGCTCCACCTGCAAGCCACCGCAGCGCATGCCGTCGTGGTCCACGATGGTCAGCGCCACCTGCTTGATGCCCAGGCCGGTCAGGCCGATGCGGTCGGCCGCGGCGCGGCTCAGGTCGATCACACGGCCCATCGCATAGGGGCCGCGGTCGTTGATGCGCACCAGCACCTCGCTGCCGTTGACGAGGCTGCGTACGCACACGCGCGTGTTGAAAGGCAGGGTCTTGTGCGCCGCCGTCATGGCGGTCATGTCGAAGCGCTCGCCGCTGGCGGTCTTGCGCTGATGGAACTGGATGCCGTACCACGAGGCGCCGCCGCGCTCGAAGATGTCGCGCGGTCCGGCGTCGCCGGGCACGCCGTCGTCCGGCGTCAATTCGTCAGCGCCGGAGACGGCGAGGTCGTAGCGCACCGACGGCACGTTGGAGCGTGGCGCGGCACCGGGCGGCACCGCCAGCGCGCGCGGCAGCGGTTGCAGCTTGCCGCCTTCGGCGTCCGTGGCCGGCGGCATGGCGCAGCCGGCGAGCGCACAGCTCGCCGCCACGAAGACGAGGCGAAGCGCCCCGCGCAACGAGGCGGCCGCGCCTGCCGCGCTCCCTCTCAATCGAGGCGCTCCAGCACAGCCAGCGTCGCCGCCGACTGGTTCATCGTGTAGAAATGCAGCGCCGGCGCACCGCCGTCGCGCAGGCGCTCGCACAGGTCGGTCACCACGTCCAGGCCGAAGGCCTTGATCGACGCGATGTCGTCGCCATAGGCCTGCAGCCGCAGGCGCACCCAGCGCGGGATCTCGGCGCCGCAGGCGTCCGAGAAGCGCATGAGCTGCGTCGAACTCGTGATCGGCATGATGCCCGGCACGATCGGCGTGTCGATGCCCAGCTTGCGGGCGTCGTCGACGAAGCGGAAGTACGCCTCGGGCGTGAAGAAGTACTGCGTGATCGCCGAATCGGCGCCGGCCTTCACCTTGGCGGCAAAGGCCTGCAGGTCCGCTTCGGGCGAGCGGGCCTGCGGATGGATCTCGGGGTAGCAGGCCACCTCGATGTGGAAGTCGCGGCCGGTTTCCTCGCGGATGAAGGCGACGAGGTCGCTCGCGTACTGGAATTCACCGCCGATGCCGTAGCCGCTGGGCAGGTCACCGCGCAGCGCCACCAGGCGCTTCACGCCCATGGCCTTCAGCTCGCCGAGCTGCTCGCGCACCGTGGCGCGCGTGGCGCCAATGCACGAGAAGTGGCTCGCGGCGTCCACGCCCTCGGACAGGATCTCCTGCACCGCACCGAAGGTGCCGTGGTGCGTGGAGCCGCCGGCGCCGTAGGTGACCGAGCAGAACTGCGGCTTGCGCACATACAGCTGCTGGCGCGCGGCGCGCAGCTTGACCGCGCCTTCGGGCGTCTTGGTCGGGAAGAATTCGAAACTCAGCGGAAGGCGCACCTGCGTCTCCTTAGGAACCGTCGCTCGCCTTGGCAGCGCGCACGGCATGAATGAAAAACTCGCGGTTGCCGTCGCCCCCGGCGATCGGGCTGTCGAACCAGCGCAGCACACGCAGATCGAGCGCCTCGCAGGCGTCGTGCAGGCGCTTCTCGACCACCGGATACATCGATTCGTCGCGCACGATGCCGCCCTTGCCGACCTGGCCGGGCTGCAGTTCGAACTGCGGCTTGACCAGCATCAGCAGCTGGCCGTCGTCGGCCAGGAACTCGACCACGGCAGGCAGCACCAGCGTGAGCGAGATGAACGACAGGTCGCCGACGATCAGGTCGAAACGCGGATCGGCGGGCTGCTCGGACGCCTCGGCCTCTGCGCCCTCGTCACCGTCTTCATGCAGATCGTCCGCCGACAGCGCACGCGCATTGACACCCTCGATGGCCACCACGCGCGCGTCCTCGCGCAACTTCGCATGCAGCTGCCCGTGGCCGACGTCGACGCCGACCACCTTCGCGGCGCCGCGCTGCAGCAGGCAATCGGTGAAGCCGCCGGTCGACTGGCCCACGTCGAGGCACAGCTTGCCGGCCGGGTCGACGCCGCTCACCGCCAGCGCGCCTTCGAGCTTGAGCCCGCCGCGCGACACGTACCGGGCCTCGGCCGCATCGGCCAGCTCGAGCTCGGCCGATTCGGGCACTTCGTCCTTGTTCTTGACGACCTGGCGCCACGCGTCGCTCGTGCCCGCATCGCGCCAGCGCATGCCGCCGGCAATGAGCCGCACGGCCTGCGAACGCGACGCGGCCATGCCGCGCTCTACCAACAGTTGATCAGCGCGCATGAGCGAAGCGCCGGGCCGCCCCAAGCAAGCTCGCACCGCAGTGCGAAGCACGGAGGTTTTTCATTGCGCTGATCAATACCGGTACGTGTCGGGCTTGTACGGGCCGTTCTTGCTCACGCCGATGTAGGCGGCCTGCGCGTCGGTCAGCTCGGTCAGCATGGCGCCGACCTTCTTCAGGTGCAGGCGAGCCACCTTTTCGTCGAGGTGCTTGGGCAACACGTAGACCTTGCCGGCTTCATAGGCGTCGGGCTTGGTGAACAGCTCGATCTGGGCGATGGTCTGGTTGGCGAACGACGACGACATCACGAAGCTCGGGTGGCCCGTGCCGCAGCCCAGGTTCACCAGGCGGCCCTTGGCCAGCAGGATGATCTTCTTGCCGTCCGGGAAGGTGACGTGGTCGACCTGCGGCTTGATTTCTTCCCACTCGTACTTCTCGATCGACGCGACGTCGATCTCGTTGTCGAAGTGGCCGATGTTGCAGACGATGGCCTGGTCCTTCATGGCGGCCATGGTGTCGTGCGTGATGACGTCCTTGTTGCCGGTGGTCGTCACGAAGATGTCGGCCTTGTCGGCGGCGTATTCCATCGTCACGACCTTGTAGCCTTCCATGGCGGCCTGCAGGGCGTTGATCGGGTCGATCTCGGTCACCCACACCTGGGCGCTCAGTGCGCGCAGTGCCTGGGCCGAGCCCTTGCCCACGTCGCCGTAGCCAGCCACGCAAGCCACCTTGCCGGCGATCATCACGTCGGTCGCGCGCTTGATGCCGTCCACCAGCGATTCGCGGCAGCCGTACAGGTTGTCGAACTTGCTCTTGGTGACCGAGTCGTTCACGTTGATGGCGCGGAACTGCAGCGTGCCCTTGGCCGACATCTCGTTCAGGCGGTGCACGCCGGTGGTCGTTTCCTCGGTCACGCCGATGATCTCGGCGGCCTTGCGGGTGTACCAGGTGCTGTCCACGGCCAGCTTGGCCTTGATGGCGGCGTAGAGGATGCGTTCTTCTTCGCTGGTCGGGTTGGCGAGCACGCCCAGGTCCTTCTCGGCGCGCTGGCCCAGGTGCATCAGCAGCGTGGCGTCGCCGCCGTCGTCCAGGATCATGTTCGGGCCTTCGCCCTTCGAACCCTTGGGGCCGAAGTCGAAGATGGCGTGGGTGTAGTCCCAGTAGTCCTTGAGCGACTCGCCCTTGATGGCGAACACCGGCGTGCCGGCGGCGGCGATGGCGGCGGCGGCGTGGTCCTGCGTCGAGAAGATGTTGCACGAGGCCCAGCGCACTTCGGCGCCCAGGGCTTGCAGCGTCTCGATCAGCACGGCCGTCTGGATGGTCATGTGGATCGAGCCCGTGATGCGCGCGCCCTTGAGCGGCTGCGCCTTGGAGAACTCTTCACGGATGGCCATCAGGCCGGGCATTTCGGTTTCCGCGATGCGGATTTCCTTGCGGCCCCAGGCGGCGAGGGACAGGTCGGCAATCGCCTGGTCGGCGGTGGACACGGGGGTGGGCTTGAGAACAGCGCTCATGAGAACTCCAAAACTGGTTTGAAAGATGCCACTGCGTTCGGGGGTCTGACGGAAAAAGGACTCACCGCGAGAACAGCGGATGAGCGTGGTTGCGATGTGGTCCGAGCCTCACGCCTGACGGCGCTGCAACGCTCCTCGGAACGGCGGATTGTAGACGCGGCGCCCCGGCCCGCCAATCGCTCGGGTATCTCACATCACGGAAAGCGCGTTCTGCCGCACAGGCGTACATTGGCTCGCACCCAACCACGGAAGCCCCCGCCCATGTCGCTCACGCACTCCAGAATCCCCTCGGCCCTGCTTGCCGCAGCCGCCCTCGTCGCCACGGCCAGCGTCCCGGTCCTTGCCGCCGCGCAGAACGCCGACCCGGTGCGCATCCGCGGCACCATCGTGCGCGTCGACGCCAAGACCCTCGTGGTCCAGGACCGCGGCGGCGAGGTCGTCAGCCTCGCACGCCCGGCCGACATGCCGGTGTCGGAGGTCTACCGCATCAAGCTGTCCGACATCAAGCGCGGCAGCTTCATCGGCACCGCCGCCATGCCGCAGCCCGACGGCACGCAGAAGGCGATCGAAGTGGTGGTGTTCCCCGAGGCCGCGCGCGGCACGGGTGAAGGCCACAGGCCGTGGGACCTGCTGCCCGACAGCACCATGACCAACGCCACCGTCGCCGACCTGGCCGCGGCGCCGAAGTCGGTGCGCGGCGGGCAGCAGATGCGCCTGACCTACAAGGGCGGCGAAAAGACCGTCATCGTGCCGCCCGACGCTCCGGTGGTCACCTTCCGCCCCGGCACCGACGCACTGCTCGTGCCCGGCGCCAAGGTGATGGTGAATGCGCAGGAAAAGAACGGCACGCCCACGGCGCTGCGCGTCACGGCCGGGCGCAACGGCTTCGCGCCGCCGATGTAACCGGCACGCGGGGCAGGCGCCCCGCATCCGAGGGAAACCCCGCAGGATTTTTTGTCCGGGCGACAGGCTCGGGCGGCCCTGTGCGGCGTATCGTGGCGTCGGACTCCGGCCGCGAGGCAGGTTCCAGCCACCCATCCGTTCACCCGACACAGGAGATTGCGCACCATGGCCACTGCCAAGAAAGCCGCCGCCAAGAAGACCCCCTCCAGCAGCGAGAGCACCGCGGGCGCGAAGCAGGCGATGCCGAACGCCGCGGACATGCTCAATCCGCTGAAGGGCATGGCCGACCGGCTGCAGAACCTCAACCTGACCGGCGGCGCCGGCAAGCTGCTGGACAGCGGCCGCAAGGACCTGCAGGCGGTCATGGAAGCCAACGAAAAGTCCTACCAGGGCCTGCAGACCGTGGTGCAGCGGCAGACCGAGATGATCAAGCACGCCATCACCGAATGGCAGAGCGTCGCCAAGGGCATGCCGGGCAAAGACCCGAAGGAAAACTTCGCCAAGCTCGACGAACTCGGCCGCCAGTCGTTCCAGCGCGCCATCGACGACATCAAGGAACTCGCCAACCTCGCGGCCAAGTCGCAGGCCGACGCGTTCGACGTGGTGCGCCAGCGCATCCAGTCCAACGTAGACGAAGTGACCAAGCTGCTGCAGCGCAAGTAAGCCGGAACCCGCCGCCATGCCCCCGGCAGCAGCCCCGCCGCCCATCGAGCGGCGCACGCGCGTCAACGGCATCGAACTCGCCTGGGACAGCTTCGGCGACCCGGCCGCCACGCCGCTGCTGCTGGTCATGGGCCTCGGCGCCCAGATGGTCGCCTGGGACGACGCGTTCTGCGCGCGGCTCGCCGAAGCCGGCCGCCATCGCGTGATCCGCTTCGACAACCGCGACATCGGTCACTCGAGCTACCTGACCGAGCTCGGCGTGCCCGACATCCAGCTGCTGATGCACCAGGCCATGGCCGGCCGGCCGCTGCAGGTGCCCTACACCCTGCGCGACATGGCCGGCGACTGCGTCGGGCTGCTCGACGCGCTGGGCATCGCGCGCGCCCACGTCGTGGGCGCCTCCATGGGCGGCGCCATCGGGCAGGAGCTGTGCATTCACCATGCGCATCGGATGCTGTCGTTCACCAGCATCATGTCGACCACCGGCAACCCGGCCCTGCCGCCGCCCACGCCCGAGGCGATGGCGGTGCTGTTCTCGCCCTCGCCGACCACCTTCGAGGCCTACCTGCCGCACTACGCCAAGGTGTGGCGCGTGCTGCGCGGGACCGCGGACTTTCCGCTCGACGAGGCGCGCGACACCGAGCGGGCCCAGCTCGTGTTCCTGCGCGGGCTCAACCCGCCCGGCGTGGCGCGCCAGTTCGCGGCCATCCTGGCCTCGGGCAACCGCAAGCCCGCGCTGCACGACGTGCAGGTGCCCACGCTGGTGATCCACGGCGAGGCCGACCCGCTGGTGCCGGTGGCCTGCGGCGTCGACGTGGCCGATGCGATTCCCGGCGCAACGCTGCTGCGCATTCCGCGCATGGGCCATGCGCTGCCGATTCCGATGTGGCCGCAGATCGTCGACGCCATTGCCGCGCACACGGCGCGGCACCTGGACGCCTGAGCCGGTCGCCCGGACTGCTTTGCCTCGGTTCGACGGACGGAAACTCCCGCCCTTCTAAAATCGCGGCATTCCCCCGCAGATTGCCCACCTTGTCTTTTCTTGCCGAAACCCGCCGCCGTCGCACCTTCGCGATCATTTCCCACCCTGACGCCGGCAAGACCACGCTGACCGAAAAGCTGCTGCTTTTCTCCGGCGCGATCCAGATCGCCGGCTCGGTGAAGGCGCGCAAGGCCTCGCGCCATGCCACCTCCGACTGGATGGAAATCGAAAAGCAGCGCGGCATCTCGGTGGCCTCGTCGGTCATGCAGATGCTGTACCGCGACCACGTCATCAACCTGCTCGACACGCCCGGCCACAAGGACTTCTCGGAAGACACCTACCGCGTGCTCACCGCCGTCGACTCGGCGCTGATGGTGATCGACGCGGCCAACGGCGTGGAAGCGCAGACGCGCCGTCTCATCGAGGTCTGCCGCCAGCGCGACACGCCCATCATCACCTTCGTCAACAAGATGGACCGCGAAGTGCGCGAGCCGCTGGACATCCTGGACGAAGTGGAGCGCGAACTCGGCATGCCCTGCGTGCCCATGACCTGGCCCGTGGGCCAGGGCAAGAGCTTCCGCGGGATCATGAACCTGCGCACGCACACCATGACGGTGTTCGAGTCGGGCAGCGAACGGCTGCCGCACGACTTCGAGACCATTCCGCTGACCGACCGCGACACGCTGACCAAGCGCTTCGGCGCCGACTTCGAGAGCGCCATGGACAGCATGGAGCTGGCCACCGGCGCCTCGCCCAGCTGGGACCGCGAGGCCTTCCTGGCCGGCAAGCAGACCCCCGTGTTCTTCGGTTCCGGCGTGAACAACTTCGGTGTGATGGAAGTGCTGGACGCACTGGTCGACCTGGCGCCTTCGCCGCAGTCGCGCACCAGCACCACGGTGGTCAACCGCCAGCCGGTGGTGAAAGAGATCCAGCCCGAGGACAAGGACTTCGCGGGCGTGGTCTTCAAGGTGCAGGCCAACATGGACGCCAACCACCGCGACCGCATCGCCTTCGTGCGCATGGCCTCGGGCAAGTACACGCCGGGCATGAAGCTCAAGGTGCAGCGCACCTCGAAGGAGCTTCGGCCCACCAGCGTGGTGACCTTCATGAGCCAGCGCCGCGAGGCGGTGGAAGAGGCCTACGCGGGCGACATCGTGGGCTTCACCACGCACGGCGGCGTGCAGCTGGGCGACACCATCACCGACGGCGCGAGCCTGCAGTTCACCGGACTGCCCTTCTTTGCGCCCGAGCTGTTCATGACCGTGATCCTGAAGAACCCGCTGCGCACCAAGCAGCTGCAGCAGGGCCTGGCCCAGCTCGGTGAAGAGGGCGCGATCCAGGTGTTCCGCCCCGAGGTCGGAGGCCCGATGCTGCTGGGTGCCGTCGGGCAACTGCAGTTCGAAGTGGTGCAGCACCGCCTGAAGGCCGAATACGACGCCGACGTGCGGCTCGAAGGCTGCCAGTACACGGGCGCGCGCTGGATCACGGCCGACACCCCGGCCGAGCTGCGCGAGTTCGTCAACGCCTACCCGGTGCGCATGGCCAAGGACGCGGCAGACACGCTGGCCTTCCTGTGCACCTCGCCGTACGACGTGCGGCTGGCGCAGGAGCGGTTTCCGAAGATCCACTTCCATCCGCTGCGCGAGCATGCGGGGTTGGCGTTGCAGAACGCCGGCTGACAGCGACTGACGGGGCTCAGCTCCCCGTTGACGCGTAGTGGCGCAACCCGAAGCGCCACGCCCCGAAAGCCGCCGCGAGAAACACGAATCCCGCGAGCGGCGACACCCAGCCCACCCACCCGGGCGCCCCCAGCGGATCGGCCTTGCCCAGGATCGCCAGCACCGGGTAATAGGCCACGCAGGCCAGCGGCACGATGAAGGTCAGCACGCGGCGAAACCACTGCGCGTACAGCGCGAGCGGGTACTGCGCCGCCTGCACGCCGCCGTAGGTGAGCACGTTGGCGATCTCCAGGCTCTCCACGGTCCAGAACGACAACGTGCCCTGCAGCACCAGGATGCCGAGGAACAACGCCACGCCCCCGGCCAGCGCAAACAGCGCGATGGCCACCGCGCCGGGTGACCACACCACGCCCGCCTGCACCGTGCCGAAGGCCATCACCGCCACGCCCTGCAGCAGCCGGCCCGCGCGGCTGATGCGGAAGTCGTTGCCCATCAGTTGCAGCGCCAGCGGACGCGGACGCAGCAGCAGCCGGTCGAACGCGCCAGTGCGAAGGAACTCGGTGCCGAGCACGTCGAAGCCGCGCCCCAGCGCATCGGCAATGGCGAACATGCAGTTCACCAGCCCGTAGAACACGGCCACCTCGCCGAGGGTCCAGCCCTGCACTTCGCCGAAACGGTGGAACAGCGCCCACACGGCGACCACTTCGATGCCGGTCCCCAGGAACTGGCCCAGCGTCAGCATCAGCGCTGAAGCCGGGTAGCGCGCCTGGCCGCCAATGGAGGCCCGGACCAGCCTGAAGAAAAGGGGGAGCGTGCCCATCAGTTGCTCCGCATTGCGTTTAGTACAGGCGCCACTTCAGCCCCCTTGAATCTGAAGACTGCGCATGGTGCGACCCATGGCGAATCGCCCCGCCGCGACCAGCGCGACGGTCCAGAAGCACTGCAGCCCCAACCCGCCCAGCGCATGCCAGCCGCTCAGCTGCCCGAAATACAGCCGCGCCGGAATGTCCATCAGCCCGGCCAACGGCTGGACCAGCAGCGCGCCCTGCCAGGCGTCCGGCAGCAGCGCGAGCGGCAGCACGTTGCCCGACAAAACGATGACCACGGGCGTCGCCACCGCATTGATGCCGCGTTCGTTCAGCGCGGCCGTCATCGCCACGTTGAGCAGCATCACCATCGCCGTCGAGAGCAGCAGCGCGAGCGCGGCGGACAGCAGGAACGCAAGCCCCGCCGCCACGCCCGCGGGCGGCTGCCAGGACCATTCGTTCAGGCCGATCAGCGGCAAGGCGACAGCCGCGAACGCCGCCATCAACGCCACGCGCGGCAGCAGGCGCGCGGCGATCCAGCCGGCGCTGCGCGCGAACCACAACGCGTAGGCGTCCACCGGGCGCAGGCGGTCGTAGGCGACCGAGCCGGTGCGCACCGCCTGCGCCACTTCGGGGTCGCCCAGCCAGGGCAGCAACACGAGCAGCCCCTGGGCCAGCCATGTGTAGGTGATGGCCTGCGCGAGCGACATCGGCGAACTGGCGCCCGCGATGGCGGTGCCGCCATAGAACGCGGCGAACACCATCACCTTGATGCCGCCCCACCAGCACTGCGTGGCGAAGCCCGCGAGCGCGGCGGTGCGGTACTGCAGCATCTGCAGGAAGCGCGACGCGAAAGCCGCGAGGTAGGGGCGCGCGAGTTCGCGCAGGGTGGCCATGGTCACGCCTCGCCCGCGCCGTGCATGGCGTAGAACCGCGCGATGACCGCCTCGATCGCCAGGCCTTCCAGGCGAATGTCCTGCACCGCATGCGCGGCCGCGATGCGCGCGATCAGCGCGGGTGCGGTGGTCACGGCGGGGTCGAAGTCCAGCACCAGCGTCTGTCCGTCGCGCGAATGCACTTTGGCGCCGTCCACCTGCAGGGGCAGCTCGGCGCCCTGCGCAAAGTCGACCACCAGCCGCCGCTCGGCCATCACCTGCGCGCGCAGGGCCTCGACCGGGCTGTCGGCCAGCACGCGCCCGTGGCCGATGATGATCACGCGCCGGGCCAGCGCCTCGATGTCGTGCATGTCGTGCGTGGTCAGCAGCACCGTGGTGCCGCGCTCCCGGTTGGCGCGGCGCACGAAGTCGCGCACCGCGAGCTTGGAGGGCGCGTCCAGGCCGATGGTCGGCTCGTCGAGAAAGAGGATGTCGGGCTCGTGCAGCAGCGCCGCCGCAATTTCCGCGCGCATGCGCTGGCCCAGCGACAGCTGGCGCACGGGCTGGTCGAGCACGCGCTCCAGGTGCAGCAGCGCGACCAGTTCGTCGCGCGTGCGGCGGTAGCGTTGCGGATCGACGCGGTAGATGTCGCGCAGCAGGTCGAAGCCGTCGCCCACGGGCAGGTCCCACCACAGCTGCGTGCGCTGGCCGAAGACCACGCCGATGCGCGCCACGTGCCGCTCGCGGTCGGCGAAGGGGTCGCGCCCGTCGACCTCCACGCGACCGCCGTCGGGCCGCAGGATGCCCGCAAGGATCTTGATGGTGGTCGACTTGCCCGCGCCGTTCGGCCCGATGAAGCCCAGCAGCTCGCCGCGCTCGAGCGAGAACGACACGCCCGACAGCGCCTCCACCGTGCGATGGCGGCGGTGCACGAGCCCGCGCAACGCGCCCATCACGCCGGGGTCGCGCTCGGAAATTCGGTAGGTCTTGAGGAGGTGGTCGACGAGGATGTGGGGCATGGAAGGCGCCGCGCCGGCTTCGAACGCGCGGCGGGGGCGGGATGCTACCCGAAAGCGCCGGTAGGATCGCGGCTCCCTCCGGATTCCTTGCCATGTCTTCGCCGTCTTCCCTGTCTTCCTCGCCCTCATTGCCCACCGCGCCCCACCACCTCTTGCCCTTGACCCAGTGGGATGCGACCGCACGCAGCGCGCTCGTCGGCGTGTTCACCGACATCGACGACACGCTGACCCACGAGGGCGCCATCACGCCCGATGCGCTGCAGGCGCTCGCCGACCTCAAGGCCGCGGGCCTGTCCGTGGTGGCCATCACGGGCCGCCCCGTGGGCTGGAGCCTGCCGTTCGTGAACACCTGGCCGATCGACGCCATCGTGGCGGAGAACGGCGCGGTGGCATTGCTGCCCCAGGCCGACGGCCGCATCGAGAAGCGCTACCAGCAGGACGCGGCCACGCGCGCGGCCAACTTCGCGCGCATGCAGGCCGTGCTGGCGCGCATCGAGCGCGAGATTCCGGGCGCCGGCCGCGCCACCGACTCGCCGGGACGCGAGACCGACATCGCCATCGACCACAGCGAGTTCGTGCAGCTGAGCGACGCCACCGTCGCGCAGGTGGTCGCGCTGATGCGCGGCGAAGGCATGCACGCCACCGTGAGCAGCATCCACATCAACGGCTGGTACGGCGACAACGACAAGCTCGAAGGCGCGCGCTGGATCACACGCGAGCTGTGGGGCCGCACGCTCGACGACGAGATGGACCGCTGGGCCTACGTGGGCGACTCCACCAACGACCAGCTGATGTTCCGCAGCTTCGCGCACAGCATCGGCGTGGCGAACGTCGCGCGCTTCGTGCCGCAGCTGGAACACCTGCCGCGCTACGTGACGCTGGGCGAGCGCGGCACGGGGTTCGCCGAAGCGGCGCGCGCGATCCTGGTTACTCGCTGAGCGGCACTTCGCGCGCCGCGCGGCGCAGCCCCGCCCACTGGCGCCAGGTGCCGAAGGCCGCGATCAGCAACAGCACCGCCGCGTAGCCCTGTGCGGTGTTCAGCAAGCCCAGCGGCGCGACCAGGAAGCCCGCCAGCATCGCGGGCAGGCTGAACGCCAGGTAGCTCACCACGAAGATCGCCGCGAACAGTTCGCCGCGCTGGTGCGACTGCGCCAGCGGCGCCAGCGTTTGCACCAGCGCCGAGAAGGCGCCGCCGAAGCCGATGCCCGTCACCGCCGTACCGACGAAGAACAGCGCCAGCGAACGCGTGGCCAGCGACGCCAGCAGCAGCGCCAGCCCGAGCACCATGCTCGCCATGCCGAGCACGGCCGGGCGCGGCGCCGCAAAGCGCCCGAGCAACGTCGGCGCGATCGCGCCCACGCCCGACAGCACCGCCACCGTCAGTCCGTTGACCACGCCGTTGTCGACGCCGAACACATGCAGCATCAGCGAGGGCGCCAGCGACAGGAACAAGCCGCCGAGCGCCCACACCGCGATGAGCACCGGCAACCCGCGCACGAACTCGGCACGCGCCTTCACGGGAATCGACACGCGCGGCACCAGCGATGCCAGCGCGCCGACGCGCGGCGTCACCGTTTCGGGCATCCACAGCACCACCACCGCACCCAGCGCGAACACCGCGGCCAGGCCGCCGAACACCCACGTCACCGGCTGCACAGAGAACTTCACCGCCATGCCCGTCAGCAGCGCGCCCACGGCCAGTCCGGCCATCGGCGACACGCTGGTGATCAGCGCGCCCAGCCGCTTGCGCGAGGCCGGCGCGGCCTCGACCACGGCCGCGCTCAGCGCCCCGCTCGCGATGCCCGTGGCCACGCCCTGCACCACCCGCGCGACGATGAGCCCGCCGATGTCGTGCGCCAGCAAGAAAAGCCCCATCGCCACCGCCTGGAGCACCAGTGCGGCCAGTACCACGGGACGGCGTCCGATGTGATCGGACAGCGAGCCGGCGACCAGCAGCGAAAGCAGCAGTGCAATCGCATAGATCGCAAATGCCACGGTGAGCATCGACGAAGAGAAATGCCAGGCGTGCTGGAACACCACGAACAGCGGCGACGGCGCGCTGGCGGCAAAGAAGAAGGCGAACAGCACGGCGGCCAGCAGCGCGAAGGTCACGCCGGCCGGCAAGCGCCAGGGCTTGGCGCGCGCGGAAGTGGCGGCGGCAGCGGCGACGGCGGTGGCGAGTTCTGGGCAGGTGGACGGCATGTCTTAATCCTTAATGCAACTTTTTTTGCTTTTGCGATTCTAGACTTGAGAAGAACCTAAAGCAAATATCTTTGCGTTAAAGTCCGAAACATGAACGACGTCGTCCTGCCCCCCCCCTCCAACAAGCGCCCCGGCGGCCGCAGCGCGCAAGTGCAGGCGCTGGTGCGCACCGCGCTCGAAGAACTCGTGGCCGAGCAGGGGCGCGACCGCGTCACCGTGCCGGCCGTGGCGGAGCGCGCGGGCGTCAGCGCGTCCAGCATCTACCGGCGCTGGGGCGACCTGCAGGGCTTGCTGGCGGAAACGGCCACGCACCGGCTGGACCCGAACCGGCCGCTGCCGAACACGGGTGCACTTCGCGTGGACCTGGAGGCCTGGGCACGCGAGCTCATCGAGCATCTGGCCAAGCCGTGCAACACCTCGCTGCTGAAAGCGGCGGCCGCGCTGGCCAATGCCGACTCGGACACCGATTGCCTGCGCAATCGCAGGAAGGAAGCGCTGACGATGGTGGAACAGGCGCGCGCCCGCGGGGAGCACGCGCCTCAGCCGCAGCAGGTGATCGACCACCTGATTGCGCCGATCGTGTTTCGGCTGGTGTTCGGGGGGGAGCCCGTGAAGGCTGAGCTGGCGGGGCGGCTGGTGGAAGAGTTGTTTGCGATCTCGGCCGAGGGTCAGCGCCTGAAGGTGCCGGCGACGGCGCGCACATCGCCAGCCGCCGCCGAGGGTGAGCCTGTATAGAAAAGGCCGACTTCCATACATGCCTCACTCGACATGTTTAAAAAATAGAATTTTTTAAACATGAAGCGTGGGCAATTGCCGAATTCAGGAGCCCTTCGCCAACCCCAGCTTCTCGATCACCGCCTTCTCCTTCACCACCGTGTCCTGCGCAAACTTGGTGTACGTCGCCGAGCTCATGTAGTTCGGCAGCATGTCGTAGCGGCCCAGCGAGGCCACGTAGCTCGGCTCTTCCATCGCCTGCTTGAACGCGTCGTGCAGTTTCTTCACGACGTCGGGCGGGGTGCCCTTGGGCGCGCCGATGCCGAAGGGCGAGTTCTGCACGATGTCGTAGCCCAGCTCCTTCAGCGTGGGTGCGTCGGGGAACTTGGCCAGGCGCTTGTCGCCCCAGGTGTTCAGCACGCGCAGCTTGCCGGCCTCGACCTGCGGGGCGAAGCCGGTGCTGTCGGCGGCGGCCATCAGCTGGCCGCTGACCACGGCGAGCATCAGGTCGGCGCTGCCCTTGTAGGGCACGTGCTGCAGCTCGATGCCGGCCTTCTGCGCGACGATTTCGGTCGTCAGGTGCGGGCTGGTGAGGTTGCCGGTCGAGCCGTAGGTCAGCTTGCCGGGGTTGGCCTTGGCGTAGGCGACGAGGTCGGCCCAGGTCTTGAAGGGGCTGTTGGCCGGCACCACGATGCCGAAGGCATAGCCCGTCACGTTCAGCACGTACGTGATGTCCTTCAGCGGGTCCCAGTTGATCTTGGTGGTGTAGCCCAGGCGGAACACGCCCAGCGGGATCTGCGCCACGGTGTAGCCGTCGGGCTGCGAGGTCTGCAGCGCCTGCGCGGGCAGCGTGCCGCCGGCGCCCGGCTTGTTGTCGATGATCACCGGCTGGCCGAGGATCTTGCTCGCGTTGTCGGCGAGCTGGCGCATGGTGATGTCGGTCGGGCCGCCGGCCGGGAAGGCGATGACCAGCTTGATGGGCTTGGCGGGAAAAGCTTGAGCGAAAGCCGCCAGCGGAGAAACGAGACCGCACGCGGCGAGCGTGGCGGCACAAAGGAAAGAAGAGCGGCGCAGCATGGCTGACTGGATCCTGACTTGAAGAAGCGCCGATTGGGCCTCGCCGGGTCGGCAAAGGCAATCGGGGAGCCCCCGATTGCCCGCCAAAAACAAGGCCATTGGCGCGCCCGGAGTCACCTGCGCGTCAGCTACACCTGCGCGAAGCCTTCCAGCACGTTCACCGCGTTGACGCCCACCTCGGCCACCGCGTAGCCGCCCTCGAACACGAACACGGTGGGCAGGCCCGCGCGCGCGAGGTCTTCGCCCATGCGCAGGTAGTCGTCGCTCTTCAGCTTGAAGCCCGAGATCGGGTCGCCCTCGAAGGTGTCCACGCCCAGCGAGACGACCAGCGCGCCGGCCTTCACGGCCGCAATGCGCGCGAGCGCGGCCTTCAGCGCCGCGCGCCAGGCCGCGAAGTCGGTGCCGCGCGGCAGCGGCAGGTTGTGGTTGAAGCCCTCGCCCCGGCCCGCGCCGCGTTCGTCGGCGTGGCCCAGGTAGTACGGGTAGTCGGTCAGCGGGTCGCCGTGCAGGCTGGCGAAATGCACGTCGTCGCGCTCGTAGAAGATGGCCTGCGTGCCGTTGCCATGGTGGTAGTCCACGTCGAGCACGGCCACCCGCTCCACGCCCGCGTCGCGCAGCGCCTGCGCCGCGACGGCCGCGTGGTTGATGAAGCAGTAGCCACCGAAGAAGTCGGCGCCCGCGTGGTGTCCCGGCGGCCGCGTGAGCGCAAAGGCCGCGCGCTCGCCGCCGACCACACGCTGCGCCGCCGTCCACGCGCACGCCGCGCCGTGCCGCGCGGCCTGCCAGCTCCCGGCCGTCAGCGGCGTGCCCGCGTCGAAAGAGAACAGCCCCATGCGCGCCGGAAAGCTCCTGGGAAGCACATCGGTGCGCATGCCGCGCGTGGGCCAATAGGAAGGCAGCGCATCGCGCGACACGTTGGCCGGGTCCAGCGCCACCCACTCCTCCCACGCATGCGCGATGAAGTCCAGGTAGCGCGGCGCATGCACCTTGGCCAGCAGCGCCGCATCGAAGGCGTCGGGCAGTTGCAGCGGGCCGAGGCCCCGGCGCGCCAACTCATGCTTCACATGGTCGACGCGGGCGGGCACCTCGAAGCACGGCACGAGCTCGCCGCGGAACATCTCGACTTTGCCCTGGTGAAGAACGTGCTGGTCGTTGTAGATGGTGAGCATGAAGCAGTGCGGCGGCGGCGGTGATGAAGCCGGCCATCATGCCGCACGCCGCAGCACCGCCCGGCGCCTGCCCGAGGCCGTGAGGCCGAACAGGTCCTTCGGGTCGTCGAGCTCCGGCACCAGCGCAATCTGCTGGCCGATGCCGCGCTCGGTCGCCATGCGCTGGATGTAGCGCAGCGCCGTGTAGTCCTCCAGCGCGAAGCCGACCGAGTCGAACAGCGTGACCTGCCGCGGGCTCTCGCGGCCCGGCACTTCGCCCAGCAGCACGCGCCACAGTTCGTGCACCGGAAAGTCGGCCGCCACCTGCTGGATCTCGCCCTCCACGCGGGTCTGCGGCTCGTACTCGACGAACACGCGCGCCAGGGCCAGCACGTCGGGGTGCAGCTCGGTCTTGCCGGGCGAGTCGCCGCCCACGGCGTTGATGTGCATGCCGGGCTCGATCATCCCGGGCGTGAGCACGCTGGCTTGGCCCTGGTAGGCGGTGACGGTGGTGACGATGTCGGCGCCGCGCACCGCATCGGCCACGGAAGCGGCACGCACGATTTCCAGTGGCGTGCAGGCCGACAGGTGACGCACCAGCTTGTCGGTGGCGTGCGGGTCGGTGTCGAACACGCGCACCTCCTCGATGCCCAGCAGCGCATGGAAAGCCAGCGCCTGGAACTCGCTCTGCGAGCCGTTGCCGATGAGCGCGAGGCTGCGCGAATCGGGCCGCGCCAGTGCCTTGGCGGCCATGGCCGACGTGGCGGCGGTGCGCAAGGCGGTGGTGAGCGTGAGCTCCGACAGCAGCACGGGGTAGCCCGTGTCCACCTCGGCCAGCACGCCGAATGCCATGACGGTGGGCAGCCCGACCGCGGTGTTGTGCGGGTGGCCGTTGACGTACTTGAAGGCGTAGGCGCCGTCGTCGGCCACGGGCATCAGTTCGATCACGCCCAGGTGCGAGTGGCTGGCCACGCGCGCCTTCTTGTCGAACTCGCGCCATCGCAGGAAGTCGTCGCGCAGTGCGTCGGCCAGCGCCTCGAGGAATTGGGGAACGCCGGTCTCGTCCACCAGGCGGACCAGGCTGTGAACATCGATGAAGCGGGTCATGACATGGCTCCTTGCGTAGCCCTGCCGCGGCGCTTCATCCCCTCGCATGTTCACTCCACCATGGCTGATTCAGGATGCGCCTGCGCCAAGGGTTGAGGCCATTGTGCGCCTGCCGGCAGGCCATTGCGAGCCCTGTCAGTCGTATCTGCGCTCCTCGATGCTGCGCTCGAGAAAACGCCAGAGCCGTTCGTCTTCACTGAAGGCCACATTGAAGCGAAGCCAGCCGGTGGGATGCGGGTTGACCAGGAACAGCTGGCCCGGGCCGAGCATGATCCCCTCCGCCGTGGCGCGCTTCGAGAGCTCGGCGCTGTCGGCAATGTCCGGGTGCCGGGCCCACGAATACATGCCGGCCGCGGCGTGATGGAACAACTCGAAGCCCAGTGCGTCCAGCCGCCTCGCGACGTTGCCCTGCGCCTGAGCGAGGCGGTCGCGCAGGGCCTTGAGATGCTTGCGCCAGCGGCCGTCCGTCAGGATGCCGAAGGCCAGGCGCTCGGTGATGTCGGAGGACGTCAGGCCCGAGATCATCTTGAGCTGCGCCAACTCGTCGAGCAGCTCCGGTTGGGCAACCACGTAGCCGACGCGGATGTTCGGCGAGATGGTCTTCGAGTAGCTGCCCACGTAGACCACCCGGCGCAACTGGCCCAGGCTGGCGAGCGACGGCCGCATCGACGCATCCATCTCGGCATAGATGTCGTTCTCGACCAGCGTGAAATCGTGCGTCTGCGCCAACTGGAGCAATTGCACCAGCTGCGGCAGCGAGGCCATCGAGCAGGTCGGGCTCTGCAGCCGGGGCTGGGTGAAGAAGGCCTTGGGCCGGTGTTCGGCAAGCAAGGCCTCGAGCGCGGGCATGTCGTAGCCCGAGGGAATGCGCGGCACGCCAATGATCTCCACGCCCAGAAAGCGCAGCATGAACATCAGGTTCGGATAGCCCGGGTCGTCCACCAGCACCGAATCGCCCGGCTTGAGGAGCCGGCGTGCGACCAGGTCCAGCGCCTGGCTGGAGCCCTGGGTCAGCAGAACCTGGGCGGCCTCGACCACGATCTGCTGCTCGGACAGCGCCTCCGCCGTTGCCATGCGCAGCGCCATGTGGCCGAAGGGCAGGCCGTAGCCGCCGATATCGGCGCCTTCGGAGGCCAGGTGGCGCAGGCTGCGGCGCATGCCGTCCTCGAACAGCCAGTCGTGCGGCAGCCAGCCGCAGCCGGGCTTGAGCGGGAGGTTGCGGTTCTCGAAGATCTGCTGCAGGTACCAGCGGGCGTCGAAGCGGGGGTCTGGCCGGGGCGCACTGGCCGCACCGGCGGTGCTGTCCTCGCTGCGCCGCTTGACGAAAAAACCCGCGTTGGCCCGCGAGACCAGCAGACCCTGGGCCACCAGCCGGTCGTAGGCCTCCACCACCGTGAAGACACTGACGCCATGGGTCGAGGCGAAAGCGCGGATCGACGGCAGCTTGCTGTCGGCCTTGAGCTTCTGGGCGCCGATGAGGCCGCGCAGCCCTTCCACGATCTGGCTGACCAGTGGCGTCGGCTGTTCGGGACGAAGAATGAGCATCGGGAGCATCTCCGGCAGTCCGGCCTGCACCATATTGAGGAAAGTGTGTACAGGATACAAGACCAGTACAGTCTCCCCGGCGATCGCTTGCGGTGTACATGGCCGTATCGATTCACGCGACCTAGAGTGCCGGCATTCCTTCTTGAATGCACAGGCCGCCTCCATGCAACGCGAACCCCAGCCCGGCAATGCCGCTTCGACGGCACGCCGCGGTGCAGCCCTCACGCCGACCCGCCGGGTGGTCGCGGAGGCGGCGCGACGCGGGTCGATCCCGCTGCCGTGCGGCACCCGCGGCAATGTAATTCGCGTGCCGGTGCCGCCGACGGCATCCGACTTGCTTCTGGACGAAGGCCCGGCACTTCTCGCGGACTGCTTCACCTCGCTTCGCTGATCGACCCTTTCCTGACATCCTCCATGACAGCAGAACCCTTGGTGCGCTTCCAGCGCGTCCAGAAAACCTATGACGGCGAACAGCTGGTGGTGCGCCAGCTTGACCTGGACATTCACCGTGGCGAGTTCCTGAGCCTGCTCGGGCCTTCAGGATCGGGCAAGACCACCACGCTGATGATGCTGGCGGGCTTCGAGTCGCCGACCTCGGGCGAGATCCTGCTCGACGGCAAGCAGATCACCGGCGTGCCGCCGCACAAACGCAACTTCGGCATGGTGTTCCAGAACTACGCGCTGTTTCCACACCTGAGCGTGGGGCAGAACGTGGCCTATCCGCTGACGGTGCGCAAGGTGCCGAAGGACGAGCAGCAGCGCCGCGTGCAGCGCGCGCTCGACATGGTCCAGTTGCGCGGCATGACCGAACGCCTGCCCGGCCAGCTCTCGGGCGGCCAGCAGCAGCGCGTGGCACTGGCGCGCGCGCTGGTGTTCGAACCGCAGCTCGTGCTGATGGACGAGCCGCTCGGCGCGCTGGACAAGCAGTTGCGCGAGCACATGCAGATCGAGCTCAAGGACCTGCACCGCCAGCTGGGCGTGACCTTCGTCTACGTCACGCACGACCAGGGCGAAGCGCTCACCATGAGCGACCGCGTCGCGGTGTTCAACGAAGGCGTGATCCAGCAGCTGGACACGGTCGACCGCCTGTACGAGACGCCGTCCAACCGATTCGTTGCCGGCTTCGTCGGCGACAACACGGTGTTCAAGGGCCGACTGAGCCGCGGCGGCGAGCGCGCCGAGATGACGCTGGCCGACGGCCGCGTGCTGCACGGGCTCAACGTCAGCGGGGCGGCCGCGGGCGCGGCCGTCGAGGCGTGCATCCGCCCCGAGCGGGTGGTGCTGCACCGCAGTGCGACCGCGCAGCAGGGCGCCAACATGCTCGCTGCCGAGGTGGCGCGCGTCATCTACTTCGGCGACCACCTGCGGCTTCTGTGCAGCATGGGCGACGGCCAGGCCGAAGCCACCGTGAAGCTGCCGCTGGACAGCCTGGACGGTGCCGCCGCGCCGCAGGCGGGCGAAGGGGTGGTGCTCGAATTTCCGATGGCGCATGCGCGCATCTATGCCCCCTGAATCCAGTCTGTTGCTCCCTCGTTTCCTTTCATTACCCAGGAAGACTTCCATCATGAAAAAGACCCTCCTCGCCTGCACCGTCGCCGCCGGCTTCGCGCTGCCGGCCCTCGCCCAGCAGCAGCTCACCGTGGTCAACTTCGGCGGTGCCAACGCCAACGCACAGAAGAAGGCCTACTACGAGCCCTACGAGAAGGCCGGCACCAAGATCATTCCGGTCGAATACAACGGCGAGCAGGCCAAGATCAAGGCCATGGTCGAGACCAAGAAGGTCACCTGGGACGTGGTGGAGGTCGAATCGCCCGACGCGGCGCGCGGCTGCGACGAGGGCCTGTTCGAGAAGCTCGACTACTCGAAGATCGGCAGCAAGGCCGACTTCCTGCCGGCCGCGGTCACCGACTGCGGCGTCGGCCTGTTCGTGTGGTCGACCGTGATGGCCTACAACGGCGAGAAGCTCAAGACCGCTCCCGCCAGCTGGGCCGACTTCTGGGACGTGAAGAAGATCCCCGGCAAGCGCGGCATGCGCAAGGGCGCGCGCTACAACCTCGAGTTCGCGCTCATGGCCGACGGCGTGAAGCCGGCGGACGTCTACAAGGTGCTCGCCACCAAGGACGGTGCCGACCGCGCCTTCAAGAAGCTCACCGAACTCAAGCCGAACATCCAGTGGTGGGAGGCCGGCGCGCAGCCGCCGCAGTTCCTGGTGGCCGGCGACGTGGTGCTGACCACCGTGTACAACGGCCGCATCGACGCGGCCAACCGCGAAGGCCGCGACCTCAAGATCTTCTGGCCGGGCGGCATCTACGACCTCGACTACCTGGTGATTCCGAAGGGCGCGCCGAACAAGGAAGCCTCGCTGAAATACATCCAGTTCGCCATGCAGCCGGCCAATCAGGCGGTGTATGCCCAGAACATCGCCTACGGCCCCACCAACACCAAGGCGCTGGCCTCGCTCAGCAGCAAGGTGCTGGCCGACCTGCCGACCTCGGCCAGCAACGCCAAGGACGCGCTGCAGTTCAGCGTCGGCTTCTGGGCCGACCAGGGCGAAGCGCTCGAGAAGCGCTTCGCGTCCTGGGCCACGCAGTAAGCGGACAGGCAAGAGGCCATGCACGCGGCAACGTCTGCTCCCCTGGGTTCCACCGAGGCGCCACCCGGCGAGCTCCGGCGTGCGCTGGCGCGCGCCGACGCCCGCCGCAAGTGGCGCGCCTTCGCGCTCACGGTGCCGCTGCTGGTGTTCCTGCTGCTCACGCTGCTGGTGCCCATCGTGGCGCTGCTGCAGCGCGCGGTGGAAAACCCCGAAGTGGCCAATGCGCTGCCGCGCACCGTGCGCGCACTCGACGGATGGAACCGCAAGGAGGCGCCCGCGCCCGCGGCCTATGCCGCCATCGCGGCCGACCTGGGCCAGCTGCCCGACAGCTCCGACGCCGGCGCGCTGGCGCGCCGCCTCAACACCGAAATCGCAGGCGCCCGTTCGCTCGTGATGGGCACCTTTCGCGCGCTGCCGATCGCGGGCACGCCCGAAGAGGTCAAGGCGCGCATGCTGGAGATCGATGCACGCTGGGGTGAGCCGCCGTTCTGGCAGGCCATCGCCAAGAACGGCTCGCGCTGGACGCCAGACTACCTGCTCGCCTCGGTCGACCTGCGGCGCGACGTGGCCGGCGACGTGGAGCGCATGCCCGCCGACCAGCGCGCCTTTGCCAACATCCTGCTGCGCACCTTCCAGATCAGCGCCGTGGTCACCTTCTTCTGCCTGCTGCTGGCCTATCCGCTGGCCTGGTGGCTGTCGACGCTGCCGGCGCGCAAGGCCAACGTGCTGATGATCCTGGTGCTGGTGCCGTTCTGGACGTCCATCCTGGTACGCGTGGCAGCGTGGATCGTGCTGCTGCAATCCGAGGGGCTGGTCAACCGCGGCCTGATGGGCATCGGCCTGACCGACCATCCGCTGGCGCTGCTGTTCAACCGCACCGGCGTGATCATCGCGATGGTGCACATCCTGTTGCCCTTCATGATCCTGCCGCTCTACAGCGTGATGAAGAGCGTGCCGCCCACTTATCTGCGCGCGGCCGTGTCGCTGGGCAGCTCGCCGCTGGCGGCCTTCTTCCGGGTGTATGTGCCGCAGACCTATCCGGGCATCGGCGCGGGGGCGCTGCTGGTGTTCATCCTGGCCATCGGCTACTACGTGACGCCTGCGCTGCTGGGCGGTGCGGACGACCAGATGCTCAGCTACTACATCGCGCGCTACACCAACGTGGAAATCAACTGGGGCATGGCCTGCGCGCTGGGCGCCGTGCTGCTGGTGGCCACGCTGGTGCTGTATGCCGTGTACCGGCGCATCGGCAAGGCCGAGCTGAGCCTTGGTTGAACCGCACGAAAGACAAGCAAGATGAAGCTTCCCCAATTCCCGGCCTACGCCACCTTTGCCGACAAGCTCGGCTGGTGGGCGGTTCGTGTGGGCTGCGTCGCGGTGCTGGCCTTTCTGCTGGCGCCCATCCTGGTGGTGATTCCGCTGTCCTTCTCCGACAGTTCGTTCCTGGCCTACCCGATTCCCGGCTGGTCGCTGCGGTGGTATCGCAACCTCTTCGAATCGCCCGAGTGGGCGCGCGCGGCGCGCAACAGCTTCATCGTCGCGCCGGCCGCCACGGTGCTGGCCACGGTGCTGGGCACGCTGGCGGCGGTGGGCCTGTCGCGCACGAGCTTCGCCTTCAAGGGCCTGCTCATGAGCGTGCTGATCTCGCCGATGGTGGTGCCGATCGTGGTGGTGGGCGTTGCCACCTATCTCTACTTCGCACCGCTCGGGCTGGCCGACACCTACTTCGGGCTGATCGTGGTGCATGCCGCGCTGGGCGCGCCCTTCGTGCTGACCACCGTGCTCGCCACGCTGGCCGGCTTCAACCAGAACCTGGTGCGCGCGTCGCTGAGCCTGGGAGAGACACCGTTCCGGACCTTCATGCGCATCACGCTGCCGGTGATTGCACCGGGCGTGATCTCGGGCGCGCTGTTCGCGTTCGCCACCTCGTTCGACGAGGTGGTGGTCACGCTGTTCCTCGCGGGACCGGACCAGGTCACGCTGCCGCGCCAGATGTTCACCGGCATCCGCGAGAACATCTCGCCCACCATCGCCGCCGTGGCAACGCTCCTGATCGTCTTCACCACCGCGCTGCTGCTTGCGCTGGAATGGCTTCGCGGCCGGCGGCGCTGACCCCCCATACAGCATGCACACACCCGTCCCGAACCAGCCGCTCGGCGGCAACACGATGCCGCGCTTTGCCGGCCCCGGCACGATGATGCGACTCCCGGCGGCAACGTCCCCGCACGGGCTGGACGCGGCGTTCATCGGCGTGCCGCTGGACATCGGCACGTCCAACCGGCCGGGAGCGCGCTTCGGGCCGCGCCAGATCCGCGCCGAGTCGGCACTGCTGCGGCCCTACAACATGGCCACAGGCGCGGCGCCTTTCGACCGGCTGAACGTGGCCGACCTGGGCGACGTGCCGATCAACACCTATTCGCTCGAAAAGTCGATTGACATCATCTCGGCCTTCTACGACACGGTGCTGGCCGCGGGCTGCGCGCCGCTGACCCTCGGCGGCGACCACACCATCGCGCTGCCGATCCTGCGCGCGGTGGCGCGCAGGCATGGCCCGGTCGCGCTGGTGCATGTGGATGCGCATGCGGACGTGAACGACGACATGTTCGGCGAGCGCATCGCCCACGGCACGCCGTTCCGGCGCGCGGTCGAAGAGGGCCTGCTGGCCTGCGACAAGGTCTGGCAGATCGGGCTGCGCGGCACCGGCTATGCGGCGGACGATTTCGACTGGCCACGCGAACAGGGCTTTACCGTGGTGCAGGCGCACGAGGTCTGGTACCAGTCGCTGGCGCCGCTGATGGCCCAAGTGCGCGAGCGCATAGGACCGACGCATCCGGTGTACATCAGCTTCGACATCGACGGCATCGATCCCTCGTTCGCCGGCGGTACGGGCACGCCCGAGATCGGCGGGCTCACCGTGCCTCAAGCGCTGGAGATCGTGCGCGGCTGCCGCGGCCTGAACGTGGTGGGCGCCGACCTGGTGGAGGTCAGCCCCCCCTACGACACGAGCGGAAACACCGCACTGCTCGGCGCCAACCTGCTCTACGAAATGCTCTGCGTGCTCCCCGGGGTGCCTTTCCGCTGAGACCGGCGGCGCACGCCCTGCCTGCGCCGCCGGTCTCAGCGGGAGCGCCGGGGCCCGAGGCTCACCTTGCCAGTACCGGCTTGAGCGCCACGCCCGTGTGCGTCCCCAGGCGCACCACCTCCTCCGGCGGCGCCGCCGCGACGATGCGCCCGCCGGCGTTGCCGCCGTCGGGCCCCAGGTCGATGACCCAGTCGGCCTCGGCGATCACGTCGAGGTCGTGCTCGATCACCACCACGCTGTGGCCGCCGTTCACCAGCCGGTGCAGCACGTGGATCAGCTTCTCGACGTCGGCCATGTGCAGGCCCACGGTCGGCTCGTCGAGCACGTACAGCGTGTGCGGCGCCTTCTGGCCGCGGCGGGTGATGTCGTCGCGCACCTTGCTGAGCTCGGTCACCAGCTTGATGCGCTGCGCCTCACCGCCCGACAGCGTGGGCGAGGGCTGCCCCAGCGTGAGGTAGCCGAGCCCCACGTCCTTCAGCAGCTGCAGCGGGTGGGCGATGTTGGGCATGCTCGCGAAGAACTCGACGGCCTCGTCGACCTCCATCTTCAGCACGTCGCCGATGCTCTTGCCGCGCCAGCTCACGGCCAGCGTCTCGGGGTTGAAGCGCGCGCCGTGGCACACCTCGCAGGGCACCTTCACGTCGGGCAGGAAGCTCATCTCGATGGTGCGCACGCCCGCGCCTTCGCAGCCCGGGCAGCGGCCTTCGCCGGTGTTGAAGCTGAAGCGCGCCGGGCCGTAGCCGCGCGCCTTGGCCTCGAGCGTGTCGGCGAAGAGCTTGCGGATGGTGTCCCAGAAGCCGATGTACGTGGCCGGGCAGCTGCGCGGCGTCTTGCCGATGGGCGTCTGGTCGACCTCGAGCACGCGGTCGATGACCTCGTACCCGTCGACGCTGCTGCAGCCGGCCCAGGCCGGGCGCTTGCCGGCGGCGTCCGCGTCGCGGCCCGCCTTGGTCATGCGCTGGATGACCACGGCCTGCACGTTGGCCAGCAGCACGTCGCGCGCGAGCGTCGACTTGCCCGAGCCGCTCACGCCGGTGACCACCACCAGGCGGTGCAGCGGCAGCGTGGCGGTCACGTCCTGCAGGTTGTGCAGGTCGGCGCCGTGCACGGTGAGCCATTCGCCGTTGTGCTCGGCCTTGGGGTCGGGCGCGGGCACCAGGCGGCGCGCCTGCAGCGGATGCCGGATGGCATCGCGCAGGTAGCGCCCGGTCTGCGAATCGGCGGCGTTCTGGATGTCCGCCACCGAGCCTTCGGCCACCAGCCGGCCACCGCGCTTGCCCGCGCTCGGGCCGATGTCGATGATGTGGTCGGCGCGGCGGATGGTGTCTTCGTCGTGCTCCACCACCACCAGCGTGTTGCCCTTTTCGCCCAGCTTGTGCAGCGCGTTCAGCAGGATCTGGTTGTCGCGCGCATGCAGGCCGATGGTCGGCTCGTCGAGCACGTAGCACACGCCCTGCAGGTTGCTGCCGAGCTGCGCCGCCAGGCGGATGCGCTGCGCCTCGCCGCCGCTGAGCGTGGGCGCGCCACGGTCGAGCGTCAGATAGCCCAGGCCCACTTCCTCGAGGAACTCGAGCCGGCTCTTGATTTCCGGCACCAGGTCGCGCGCGATCTCGGCTTCACGGCCCGAGAGCGACAGCCCTTCGAACCACTGGCGCACCTCGGTCACGCTCATGCGCGCGAGCTGGGTGATGCCGATGCCACTCAGGCCGTCGGCCGGCGATGCGCCGAAACTCACGGCGCGTGCCGTGGCGTTCAGCCGCGTGCCCTGGCAGGTCGGGCAGGCGGTGTCGGCCAGGTCCTCGATCTCGGGTTCGGCGAAGGTCTGTTCGCGGCCCTTGCTGTCGTCGTCGCGCACGGAGTCGTCGAACACCTTGCGCTGGTCCTTGCTGAGCTTCACGCCCGTGCCCACGCAGTCGGGGCACCAGCCGTGCTTGCTGTTGTAGCTGAACAGGCGCGGGTCGAGTTCGGCGTAGCTGGTGCTGCACACCGGACAGGCGCGCAGCGTGGAGAACACCTGCACGCGGCCGATGCCCACCGCGGACACGCCGGCCATCATGGCGGCGCGCAGGCCGTCCAGGTCGCTCAGCACGTGCACCACGCCCTTGCCGTGTTCGAGCGCCTTGGTCAGCGCCTCGCGCAGCTCGGTTTCCTTCGAGGGCAGCACGTCGAGGCTGGCCACCGGCAGCTCGATGCTGTGCTCCTTGAAGCGGTCGATGCGCGGGAAGCCCGTGGTCGGCAGAAAGTCGCCGTCCACACGCAGGTGGGTGAAGCCGCGCGGGCGCGCCCAGTCGGCCAGCTCGGTGTACACGCCCTTGCGGTTGCTCACCAGCGGCGCGAGCAGGCCGATGTGCTGGCCCTTGAAGTTGCGCATCAGCTGCGCGGCAATGCTGTCGGGGTTTTGCGGCTGCACGGCCGCGCCGTCGTGGATGCAATGCTGGATGCCCAGCTTCACGTACAGCAGGCGCAGGAAGTGCCACACCTCGGTGGTGGTGCCCACCGTGCTCTTGCGGCCGCCGCGCGACAGCCGCTGCTCGATGGCCACGGTCGGCGGAATGCCGTACACCGCGTCCACCTCGGGCCGGCCGGCCGGCTGCACGATGCTGCGCGCATAGGCGTTGAGAGATTCGAGGTAGCGGCGCTGCCCCTCGTTGAACAGGATGTCGAAGGCCAGCGTCGACTTGCCCGAGCCGCTCACGCCCGTCACCACGCTGAACTTGCCGCGCGGAATGTCCACGCTGAGGTTCTTCAGGTTGTGCTCGCGCGCGTTGACGATCTCGATGGCGTTGGCGCCCGGCGCCGTCTTGGCGTTGGCGATGTAGCGGCGCGCGGCGCGTTCGGCCACCTTGTAGGCGTCGGGGCCGATGGCCAGCTCGTAGTCGGCCAGCGCGGCGCCGGTGAGCGAGGCGCGGTTCTCGCGCATCTGCTCGGGCGTGCCTTCGGCCACCACCTGCCCGCCGCCCTCGCCGCCTTCGGGGCCCAGGTCGATCAGCCAGTCGCTGGCGCGGATCACGTCGAGGTTGTGCTCGATGACGATCAGCGAATGCCCCGCGTCCAGCAGCTTGCGCAGCGCGCGCATGAGGCGCGCGATGTCGTCGAAGTGCAGGCCGGTGGTCGGTTCGTCGAACAAGAACAGCGTGCCCTTGCGCGCCAGCAGCTGCTTGCTCGACGTGGCGTTCTTCGCCGCCTCGGCCAGGAAGCCGGCGAGCTTCAGGCGCTGCGCCTCGCCGCCGGAGAGCGTGGGCACGGGCTGGCCCAGCTTCACATAGTCGAGCCCCACGTCGGAGATGGGCTGCAGCACGCGCAGCACGTCGCGGTCGGCGTCGAACACCGTGGCGGCTTCGGCCACGGTGAGGTCGAGCACGTCGGCCACGTTGTAGGTCTTGCCCTTGCGCTCCACGCGCACTTCGAGGATCTCGGGGCGGTAGCGCTTGCCGTCGCAGTCGGGGCAGCGCAGGTACACGTCCGACAAAAACTGCATCTCCACGTGCTCGAAGCCCGAGCCGCCGCAGGTCGGGCAGCGCCCGTCGCCGGAGTTGAAGCTGAACTTGCTGGCGGTGTAGCCGCGCTGGCGCGACAAGGCCGCAGTGGCGAAGATTTCGCGGATCGCGTCCCACGCGCCCACGTAGCTCGCGGGGTTGGAGCGCGCGGTCTTGCCGATGGGCGACTGGTCGACGAACACCACGTCGCCGAGGTGGTCGGCGCCCAGCAGGCGGTCGTGCGCGCCGGGCGTTTCGGTGGCCTTGCCGAAGTGGCGCATCAGCGCGGGCGCCAGCACGTCCTGAATGAGCGTGGACTTGCCCGAGCCGCTGACGCCGGTGACGCACACCAGCCGCGCCAGCGGAAACTCGACCGTGACGTTCTTCAGGTTGTGCTCGCGCGCGCCTTCCAGGATGAGCCGGTGCGTGTTCTCGCTCACGAGCCGCTTGAAGCCCATGCCGATCTTCTTGCGCCCGCCCAGGTACTGGCCGGTGAGCGTGTCGGCGTCGCGCAGCTGGTCGGTGGTGCCGTCGAACACGATCTGCCCGCCGCGGATGCCCGGGCCCGGGCCCATGTCGATCACGCGGTCGGCCGCGAGCATGACGGCTGGGTCGTGCTCGACCACCACCAGCGTGTTGCCCGCATCGCGCAGGCGCAGCATGGCCTCGGTGATGCGGTTCATGTCGCGCGGATGCAGGCCGATGCTGGGCTCGTCGAGCACGAACAGCGTGTTGACCAGCGAGGTGCCGAGCGCCGTCGTGAGGTTGATGCGCTGCACCTCGCCGCCGCTCAGCGTGCGGCTTTGACGGTCCAGCGTGAGGTAGCCGATGCCGACGTCGTGCAGGTAGCGCAGGCGGGTGGTGATTTCTTCGAACAGCAGCTTCAGCGCCTGGGCCTCGCCCTGTCTTGCTCCTTCCCCCGCTGGGGGAAGGTTGGGATGGGGGCTCTCGGCCTCCACCACCGCCACAGCCTTCGTGGAGGCCGCCTGCCCCCACCCCTGCCCTCCCCCAGAGGGGGAGGGAGCCATTGCCCGACCCATGCGGTCGAAGAACCTCCGCAACCGCTCGATCGGCAACAGCATCAGGTCATGCAGGCACAACCCCGGCAGCGCCTCCAGCTGCGCACGCGTCCACTTCGCGCCGGTCGGCATGAAACGCTTCTCGGGCGGCAGCACCGCGTCCGCGTCTTCCTTGCTGCCGATGCGCCAGATCAGGCTGTCGAGCTTCAGGCGCGCCCCGCTGCAGGTCGGGCACGGCGTGTAGCTGCGGTACTTCGACAGCAGCACGCGGATGTGCATCTTGTAGGCCTTGCTCTCCAGGTAGCCGAAGAAGCGCCGCACGCCGTACCACTGCTTGTTCCAGTTGCCTTCCTTGTAGTTGGGCGTGCCTTCGATCACCCAGTGCTTCTGCTCCTCGGTGAGCTTGTTCCACGGCGTGTCGCGCGGAATGCCGGCGGCCTCGGCGTGGCGCATGAGGTCGTCCTGCGCTTCTTTCCACGCGGGCGTCTGGATGGTCTTGATGGCGCCCGCGCGCAGCGTGAGCTTGTCGTTCGGAATCACCAGGCCCAGGTCGACGCCGATGACGCGGCCGAAGCCGCGGCAGGTGTCGCAGGCGCCCACGGCCGAATTGAACGAGAACATCGACGGGATCGGGTCGGCGTAGCGGATGTCGCTCTCGGGGCAGTGCAGGCCGGTCGAAAATTTCCACACGTCGGTGGGAGCGTTCTCCTCAGCGCCCGTGGCATGCACGGTGACACGCCCGCTGCCGCGCTTGAGCGCCACCTCGATGGCCTCGACCACGCGCGCGCGCTCGGCGCTGGACACGCGAAAGCGGTCGGCCACCACGTCGAGCACCTTGCGCGGCCCGGTGGGCGTGGCCACCTCGCGCTCGGCCTGCACGCGCGTGAAGCCGCTGGCCGACAGCCATTGCGTCACCTCGTCGGCCGTGGTGCTCGCGGGCAATTCGACCGGAAAGGTGACCACCAGCCGCGGGTCGCCCGCCGCCGCGGCGCGCTCGACGATCTGCGCATAGATGCTGTCGGGCGAGTCGTGCCGCACAGGCAGCGCCGTCTCGCGGTCGAACAGGTTGGCCGCGCGTGCGAACAGCAGCTTCAGGTGGTCGTTGAGCTCCGTCATCGTGCCGACGGTGGAGCGCGAGGAGCGCACCGGGTTGGTCTGGTCGATGGCGATGGCGGGCGGCACGCCCTCCACCTTGTCGACCGCCGGCTTGTCCATGCGGTCCAGGAACTGGCGCGCATAGGCGGAGAAGGTCTCCACATAGCGCCGCTGGCCTTCGGCATAGAGGGTGTCGAACACCAGGCTCGACTTGCCCGAGCCGCTGGGGCCGGTCACCACGGTCATCTCGCCGGTGCGGATGTCGAGGTCGAGGTTCTGGAGATTGTGCTGGCGCGCGCCGCGAATCCGGATGGAGCCCTGTGTCATGAATGCCTTGGGGGGTGGGGCAAACATTCTAGGGAGAGAGCCGTGACCGGCTTGTGCACTGCGTCACAAGGTTGGCCGTTTCGCAGGGGTTTCTCCGAATGGCGCGCAAGACACTTTAAGAAACAAATACGACGTTTCTTTGCATCTCTTAGCAACTGTTCGTGTATTCCTTCGAAAGCCCCTCATGACAAAGACGCGCACGCTTTGCGCCGCTGCCCTGCTGGCATTGACGGCACTGAGCGCCTCGGCCCAGATCCTGATCGGCCAGACCGCCGGCATGACCGGCTCGGTGGCCGCGAGCGTGAACGAGACCATCGGCGGCGCGCAGTTGATCATCGACGCGGTCAACGCCCAGGGCGGCATCCACGGCGAGAAGATCGAGGTGATCCGCATGGACGACGCCTTCGACGTGAAGCGCGCCGGCGAGAACGCACGCGCGCTCATCGAGGACAAGAAGGTGCTCGCGCTCTTCATGAGCCGCGGCACGCCGCATTCGCAAGCCATCATTCCGTGGCTCGACAAGTACGACGTGGCGCTCATCGGCCCTTCCACCGGCGCCATGGTGCTGCACAAGCCGCTGCAGAGGCAGGTGTTCAACGTGCGCGCCACCTACCAGCGCGAGGCCGAGAAGGCGGTGCAGCACCTGCTGACCATCGGCCTCACGCGCATCGCGGTGGTGTACGTCACCGACTCCTTCGGCACCGACGCGCTCGAAGGCGCGATGACCGGCTTCACCAAGGGCAAGGCCAAGCCGACGGTGACCATTCCGGCCGACCGCGAGAAGCCGGACTACAAGGCCATCGTGCCGGCCATCCAGGAGGCCAATGCACAGGCGGTGGTGTGGATCGGCTCGGGCGTCGCGGTGGTCGACGGCATCAAGGCGCTGCGCGCGGCGGGCTCGGCGGCGCAGGTGGTCACGCTGTCGAACAACGCCTCGTCGGGCTTCATCAAGCAACTGGGCGAAGCGAGCAAGGGCGTGATCGTGACGCAGGTGTTCCCCAGCGAGCGCGCCGCGGGCCAGCCGATGGTGAAGGAGGCCTTGGCACTGGCGCAGGCCAAGGGCCAGGCCGAACTGTCGCCGGCCGCGCTGGAAGGCTTTGCATCGGCCAAGGTGCTGGTCGAGGCGCTGCGCCGCGCCGGCCCCAAGGCCACGCGCGCAAAGATGGTCGCCGCGCTCGAAAGCATCAGGAACTTCGACCTGGGCGGCGGGCTGGACGTGAGCTACTCGCCGCAGGACCACAGCGGCATCGACTTCGCGGACCTGTCGATCATCAGCGACGGGCGTTTCAAGCGCTGAGCCCCGGCTGTCGAGCGCTGATGCAAACGGCCCGCCGGTACGCCCGGCGGGCCGTTTGCATTGGGGGCCTTCAGGCAAGGCCCGGCACGCCGGAGAACAAGCGCGCGTCCTCCTTGAAGACCGCCTTACTTCGGCGCCGCCGCAGGCGCTGGCTCGTGCGTGGCCGCATCGCCCCCATGCTTCTCGCCCGACATGTCGACCTTGTCACCGGCCTTCGAGATCACGTACAGGGCAAGGGCGGCAAAGATGACGAAGCCGACGACGATTTTCCACATGGGTGTTGTCTCCTGAGGGATGGTTGAACGAATTGAAAGGCTCAAGAAAAAGGCCTCATGCGCGTGGCATGAAGCCTCTTTGTGGAGCGGAGGGCCCGCGCCCTCCTCTTCAGCGCACGGTCGATCAGTCGTTCGCGTAGATGTCCACGTCCTTGGTCTCGCGGATGAACAGCGTGCCGATCACCAGCGTGATGCCCGCGATGATGATCGGGTACCACAGGCCGTTGTACATGTTGCCGGTGGAGGCCACGATGGCGAAGGCCGTGGTCGGCAGCAGGCCCCCGAACCAGCCGTTGCCGATGTGGTACGGCAGGCTCATCGAGGTGTAGCGGATGCGCGTGGGGAACATCTCGACCAGCATCGCTGCGATCGGGCCGTAGACCATCGTCACCAGCAGCACCAGCCAGAACAGCAGCAGCACGGTCAGCACCTTGTTGATCTTGGCGGGGTCGGCCTTGCTCGGGTAGCCCGCGATCTTCAGGTCTTCGGCCACACCCTTCTTGAAGGCGGCGATTTCCTTGGCGGAGTTCTCGTCGAACTTGAGGTTCACGACGTTGCCGACGGGCGCCTCGACCGTCTTGTCACCGATCTTCACGACCGCCTTCGAACCCGGCGCGCCGGCCACGTTCTCATAGCTCACCGAGTTCTGCACCAGGTAGCGCTTGGCGATGTCGCACGAGCTCTTGAAGTCGATCTCGCGGGCCACCGGGTTACCCTGGAACGAGCACGACGCCGGGTCGGCCGTCACCGTGACACCGGCCGTGGCCTGTGCACGGGCCAGGTCGGGGTTGGCGGCTTCGGTCAGCATCTTGAAGACCGGGAAGTAGGTGACCACGGCCAGCAGGCAGCCGGCCATGATGATCGGCTTGCGGCCGATCTTGTCGGACAGCGTCCCGAAGATCACGAAGAACGGCGTGCCCAGCAGCAGCGCGGCGGCAATCATCAGGTTGGCGGTGGTCGCATCGACCTTCAGCTGGGCCGTCAGGAAGAACAGCGCGTAGAACTGGCCCGAGTACCAGACCACCGCCTGGCCGGCCGTGAGACCGACCAGCGCAAGAATGACGATCTTCAGGTTCTTCCACTCGCCGAAGGACTCGGCCAGGGGTGCCTTCGAGGTCTTGCCCTCGGCCTTCATCTTCTGGAAGGCGGGCGATTCGCTCAGTGTCAGGCGGATCCACACCGAGATGCCCAGCAGCAGGATCGACACCAGGAACGGAATGCGCCAGCCCCAGTCGTTGAACACCGCTTCGCCCAGGCCTTCGCGCACGCCCAGGATGACCAGCAGGCTCAGGAACAGGCCGAGCGTGGCCGTGGTCTGGATCCACGAGGTGTAGGCGCCGCGCTTGCCGTGCGGCGAGTGCTCGGCCACGTAGGTGGCGGCACCGCCGTACTCGCCGCCGAGCGCCAGGCCCTGCAGCATGCGCAACGCGATCAGGATCACCGGCGCCGCGACGCCGATGGTCGCGTAGCTGGGCAGCAGGCCGACGATGAAGGTCGACAGGCCCATGATCAGGATCGTCACCAGGAAGGTGTACTTGCGCCCGATCATGTCGCCCAGGCGGCCGAACACGATGGCGCCGAACGGACGCACCAGGAAGCCCGCGGCGAACGCCAGCAGCGCGAAGATGAAGGCCGCGCCCGCATCCAGGCCGCTGAAGAACTGCTTGGCGATGATCGCGGCCAGCGAACCGTAGAGGTAGAAGTCGTACCACTCGAACACGGTGCCGAGCGAGGAGGCGAAGATGACTTTCTTCTCCTCCGCGGACATGGGCCGGGGTGCCGGATGCGGCACTCCCCGGGAATCTAGTGTGGCTGCCATGGGTCGTCTCCTGTGTGTATGCGTTCATGCGGCGCCCGGGTTCCGGGGCCGTGAGGCATTCTTGGAGGCGCGACTGACCCGAGCCTTTCGCGAAACTGAACCGACGCTTACGAATTAGGGTGAAACCCGCGCAACGCGTTTCAGCCTGTAAGAAATCGAAACCCTGCGCGGGTTTGTACTCAGCCCTTGCTGCTGCGCAGCAAGGAGGGGCGCTGGTCGGCGGCAGTCCACGCCGGGCCGTCGAACCACGCATCGCCCGAGAGGTAGGCGCGCAGCATTGCCAGCCCGTCGAAACCCCAGAACAGCTTGCCATCGACCACATAGGCCGGCGTACCGAACACACCGAGCTGCAGCGCCTCGTCGGTGTTGCGCTTGAGCAGGGCCTTGCTCTCGTCGCTGCCGGCTTCGCGTTTGGGATTGAGTTGCGCCGCCAGTGCGGCCAGCCGGGTGGCATCGCCCGCTTCTTCGCCGCCGCGCCACACATGGCGAAAGACGGTCTCGGCCACCAGGCGGCTGACGGTGCCGTCGTCGCTGGTCGACAGCGCCAGCCGCAGGTGCGCCAGCGGGTTGTAAGGATGCGAGGCCGGCATCTCGATCGCAATGCCGTGCGTGTGGCCCAGCCAGAGCACGTGGCGGTAGGTCCAGCTGCGCTTGGACGGAATCTCCGCCGGGCCCAGTTGCCCGTGCTGCTTGAGCAGCGCGCCCAGCAGCACCGGCTTGTAGGCCACGCTGTAGCTCAGGCCCTGAAGCGCCTCGGGCAGGTGCTCGAACGCGAGGTGCGCGTAGGGCGAGATGAAGTCGAGATAGAAGTCGATGTGCTTCATGCGTGGGTGTCTCCTGTGTCGCCTGAGTGGGCCGCATCGGCCGTCGAACGCCAGATGCCGGCCCTGGCCCGCAGCTCGATGGCGCGCCACACATGGCGCCGCGTTTCGTCTTCCATCTTGCTCCAGCCCGCGATCTCGGGAATGGTGCGCAGGCAGCCTTCGCACAAGCCGCTGAGCTTGTCCATGCGGCACACCGACGTGCAGGGCGAAGGCACCGCATCGGCCGTGCCACGCACGGCCACAGCACGTTCGGCCAGGGTCTCCGCGTCGCCGAAGTTCACACCACGTCCGCCACCGGCGCGCCGGTGAGGGTCTCGAGGTCTTGCGGGCGCAGCTGGAACACCGCGTGCGGATGGCCCGCGGCGGCCCAGATCTCTTCGAAGCGGAACAGCTCGCGGTCGATCAGCACCACGGGCTTGGTCACATGCCCCACCGGCGACACGCCGCCGATGGTGAAGCCCGTGCGCGCCTTCACGAACTCGGCATCGGCGCGGCCGGTCTTGCCGACCAGCGCATCGACCTTCTTCTCGTCCACGCGCTTGTCGCCCGAGGTGATGACCAGCACGGCCGCCTCGTCGCTCTTGCGGCGGAAGATGATGCTCTTGGCGATCTGCCCGACGGCAATGCCGAGCGCGTCGGCGGCCTGCTGCGCGGTGCGGCAGGCGTCGTCGAGCATGCGTGGGGAATGGGGGTGTCCGGCGTCCTGCAGCACGCGGGCCACGCGCTGGACGCCTTCAGGGAGGGAATGGAGTTCGGAGCCGCACATCGCATCGAATCTATCAGGCGCTGCGCTTGAACAGGAACAGGAACGCGCCCATCGCCATCAGCACGCCGCCGAAGACGCGGTTCTGCGCGCGCCGGGCGCGCACGCTGCGCAGCACGCCTTGCAGCCGCGCGGCCAGCCAGGCATAGCCGTGCATCACGGTCACGTCGACCATCACCGTCGTGGCCAGCAGCACCAGCAGCTGCAGCCACAACGGCCGCGTCGGCTGGATGAACTGGGGCAGCACGGCGGCCATGAACACGATGCCCTTGGGGTTGGTCACGTTGGTCAGGAAGCCGCGCAGCACGCGCTGCGCCGCCGTGAGGTCGGGCTCGCGCACGGACACCGGTGCGCCGCCGTCCGCTTGCGCAGCGGCCGCGACGGGCGCCCGCCATTGCCGCCAGCCCAGCCACAGCAGGTAGCAGGCGCCGACCACCTTGATGACGGTGAACGCGGTGGCCGAGGCGGTGAGCACCGCGCCCACGCCCAGGCCGGCCACCAGCAGGACCACGGCCAGCCCCAGCTGCAGGCCGACGATGGTCGCCGTGGTGCGCCGCACGCCGTAGCTGAGCCCGTGGCTCATGCTGAGCACCGCGCCCGAACCGGGCGATACCGCAATGACGCAACTGGCCACCAGGAACGCAAGCCAGACATTCAGGTCCATGCTTCAACCGGCCCGCTTGGTGCGGATCGCCTTCGACGCGCGCGAGTTCGGTTCGCGGCCCAGCGCCTCGCTGATGTACACGCCCGCGTCGATCAGCTTGTCGAGGTCGATGCCGGTCTCGATGCCCATGCCCTGCAGCATGTAGACCACGTCTTCGGTTGCCACGTTGCCCGTCGCGCCCTTGGCGTAGGGGCAGCCGCCGAGGCCGGCCGAGGACGACTGGAAGTTCCACACGCCCAGCTCGAGCGCCGCCAGCGTGTTGACCAGCGCCTGCCCGTAGGTGTCGTGAAAGTGGCCGGAAATGGCGTCGACCTCGAAGTGCGCCAGCGTGGCCTCCATCGCCCCGCGCACCTTGTGCGGCGTGCCCACGCCGATGGTGTCGGCCACGTCCACGCGCTGCACGCCGATGCCCTTCATCAACTGCGCGAGGTAGCCGACCTTGGCCGGCGCGATCTCGCCTTCATAGGGGCAGCCCACGGTGCACGACATGGCACCGCGCACACGAATGCCCTTCTCGCGCGCCGCGGCCACCACGGGCGCGAAGCGCTCGATGCTCTCGGCAATCGAGCAGTTGATGTTCTTCTGGCTGAAGGCTTCGCTGGCGGCGCCGAACACCACGATCTCGTCGGGCCACTCTTCGCGCGGCGCGGCGATGGCGGCCTCGAAGCCCTTCATGTTGGGCGTGAGCACCGAGTAGAGAACGCCTGGCTTGCGCTGGATGCCGTGCATCACCTGGGCGTTGTCCGCCATCTGCGGCACCCACTTGGGGGAGACGAAGCTGGTGACCTCGATTTCCTTCAGGCCCGCGTCCTGCAGGCGGTGCACGAGGCCGATCTTGACTTCGGCGGAGACGGGTTGCTTTTCGTTCTGCAGGCCGTCGCGCGGGCCGACGTCGACGATCTTGACTTGGGTGGGGAGCTTCATGGCTGTTGTCTCTTGGCTGGTGGAAACGGCAGGAGCACGATTGTCCCCTCCCCGCAGGCCCCATGCGCTGGCCGGGGCTTCGGCCATGGCGGTGTCCGGGCCAACTGGGTCAGTACGACCTGGGCAGCCCCAGCGCCTTCTCGGCGATGAAGTTCAGGATCATCTGCGGGCTCACCGGCGCAATGCGCGGTATGTAGCTCTCGCGCAGCAGCCGCTCCACGTGGTATTCCTTTGCATAGCCCATGCCGCCCAGCGTGAGCACGGCGTTCTGGCAGGCGTCGTGCGCCGCCTCGGCCGCCAGGTACTTGGCGGCGTTGGCCTCGATGCCGCAGGGCTCGCCCGCGTCGTACAGCGTGGCGGCCTTGAACACCATCAGGTCGGCCGCCTCCAGGTTGGCCCAGGCGCGCGCCAGCGGGTGCGCCACGCCCTGGTTCTGGCCGATGGGCCGGCCGAACACCACGCGCTCCTGCGCGTACTGCGAGGCGATGCGCAGCGCCGCGCGGCCGATGCCGATGGCTTCGGCCGCGATCAGGATGCGCTCGGGGTTCAGCCCGTGCAGGATGTATTCGAAGCCGCGCCCCTCCTCGCCGATGCGGTCTTCTTCAGGCACTTCGAGCCCGTCGATGAACAGCATGTTGGAGTCGACCGCCGCGCGGCCGAGCTTGTGGATCTCGCGCACCTCGACCTTGCCGCGGTCCAGCGGCGCGTAGAACAGCGTGAGCCCCTGCGTGGGCTTCTTCACCTGGTCCAGCGGCGTGGTGCGCGTGAGGATCAGCATGCGGTCGGCCACCTGCGCGGTCGATATCCAGATCTTGCGGCCGTGCAGCAGATAGCCGCCGCCGGGCTGGCGCACCGCCTGCGTCTTCAGGCTGGTGGTGTCCAGGCCCGCGTCGGGCTCGGTCACGGCGAAGCAGGCCTTCTCGGTGCCGGCGATCAGCGGCGGCAGGAAGCGCTGGCGCTGCGCCTCGCTGCCGAACACCACCACCGGGTTGAGCCCGAAGATGTTCATGTGCACCGACGACGCGCCCGACATGCCGGCGCCCGACGCACTGATGGCGCGCATCATCAGCGCCGCCTCGGTGATGCCGAGCCCCGCGCCGCCCTGCGCCTCGGGCATGGCGATGCCGAGCCAGCCGCTCTCGGCCACGGCGCGGTGGAACGCGTGCGGGAACACGGCGCGGTCGTCGTGGTCGCGCCAGTAGTCGGCGGGAAAGTCTTCGCACAGCCGTTCGATGGCCGCGACCAGCGAGCGCTGGTCTTCGTTCAGGGAGAAATTCATTCGCTGTCTTTCATTGGATCTGGCTGCAGCGTGACGCCGCGCGCGAGCATGCTTTCGATGGCCGCGTCGTCGTAGCCGGCTTCGCGCAGCAGCTCCACGCTCTGTTCGCCGATGCGCGGCGTGGGGCGGCGGATGGCCGTGGGCGTGGCGCTGTAGCGCCCGACCGGCGCAAGGGTGCGGATGCGGCCTTCGGTCGGGTGGTCGAACTCGGGAAAGAAATCGACCGCGCGCAGGTGCGGGTCGTCGAGCAGGCTCTCGGTGCTGTGCAGGCGCGCAACGGGGATGTCCGCGCCGGCCAGCGCGGCAAACCATGCGTCGCTGCTGCGCGTGGCCATCACCTCGGCCACGAACGCGTACACCGCGCCGATGTTCGCGGCGCGCGCGGTGTGCGTGCCGAACATCGGCGAGGCGCGCAGTTCGGGGCGGCCGATGACGTCGAAGAAGGACTGCCAGTGCTTGTCGTTGTAGATGAGCACGCTCAGGTAGCCGTCCGACGTGGCGTAGGGCTTGCGGTGCGGCGCGAGCAGGCGCGCGTAGCCGGTGGGGCCCAGCGGCGGCTCGAAGCTGTGGCCGCCGAGGTGGTCGCCCATGACGAACTGCGACAGCGCTTCGAACATGGGCACCTCCACGGCCTGGCCCTGGCCCGTGCGCTGCGCATGCAGCACGGCGGCAAGGAGGGCAATGGCGGCCTGCAGGCCCACGGCGCGGTCGGCCAGCGTGACGGGGGCGTAGCGCGGCTCGCCGCCGCTTTGCTGCGCGAACAGCGAGGCGATGCCTGCGGCGCCTTGGATCAAATCGTCGTACGCGGGCTTGCCGGCGTAGGGCCCTTCTTCGCCGTAGCCGAAGGCGCCAAGGTAGACGATCTTCGGGTTGACCGCGGCCACCGCGTCATAGCCCAGGCCCAGCCGTGCCATCGCCTGCGGCCGCGTGTTGTAGATCAGCGCATCGCATCCCGCCGCCAGCCGCAGGCAGGCCTCGCGGCCCTCGGGCTGCTTGAGGTCGAGCACGACGGAGCGCTTGTTGCGGTTGAGGTGCATCGCCATCGCGCCCATGCCGGCATGGCGCATCGGGCCGACCGCGCGCAGGTTGTCGCCGGCGGGCGGCTCGACCTTGACGATGTCGGCGCCGAGGTCGCCCAGCGTTTGCGTGGCGTAGGGGCCCATCACCACGGCCGTGAGGTCGAGGATGCGGATGCCTTGAAGAGGTCCGGCGGTGTTCATGTCTTGGTCTTCGCTCCTTCCCCCTCTGGGGGAAGGTTGGGATGGGGGCGAGCGGCGCCGGTGGAGGCCGTGCTTTTGCAACGGCCGCGTGCCCCCACCCCAGCCCTCCCCCGGAAGGGGAGGGAGAAATTCAAATTCGAGAGCCGATTCATGCGCGTCGGGTGCTCTGCGTATTGGCTCCTTCCCCCTCTGGGGGAAGGCTGGGATGGGGGCGGGCAGCGCTGGTGGAGGCGGTGCTTTTGCAAAGGCCCCTTGCCCCCACCCCCGCCCTCCCCCGGAAGGGGAGGGAGAAATTCAACGCGCTCATTCGGGTTGAATGCCCGCAGCCTGGATCAGCTTCTTCCACTTCGCCAGCTCCGACACCGTGAACGCTCCCAGCGCCTCCGGCGTGCTGCCGAACGCATCGAAGCCCAGCTTGGCCACCCGCTCGCGAAACGCCGTGCCGTTGGCCATGTCCGACAGCGCCTTGTTGAGCTGGCGCACGATGTCCTTCGGCGTGCCGGCCGGCGCGAACACGCCGTTCCACGACGTGATGTCGAAGCCCTTCAGTTCGGGCGTGTCGGCCAGCGGCGGCAGTTCGGGGAACAGCTTGGTGCGCTCCTGGGTGGTCACCGCGATCGCGCGCATCTTGCCGGCCTTCACCGTGGCCAGCCCCGCCGCCAGGTCGACCACCATCATCGACACCTGGCCGCCGATCAGGTCGGCGATGGCCGGCGGCGTGCTCTTGTACGGCACATGCAGCATCGGGATGCCGCTCATGCGCGACAGCGTGGCACCGCTCACGATGCCGGTGCTGTTGCCGCTCGCATAGGTCAGCTTGCCCGGGTTCGCGCGGCCCCAGGCCAGCAGCTCGGCCACGCTCTTCACCGGCAGGTCGTTGTTCACCACCAGCATGAACGGCAGGTTGCCCATGCGGCTCACGGGTGCGAAGTCTTTCACCGGGTCGTAGGGCAGCGACTTCATCAGGCTCGGGTTGGCCGAATGCGTGGTGTTGGTCGTCATGAACAGCGTGTAGCCGTCGGGCGGCGCCTTGGCCACCAGTTCGGCCGCGATCACGCCGTTGGCGCCCGCGCGGTTGTCCACGATGACCGAGCCCTTGAGCGCCTCGCCGAGCATCTGCCCGGTGATGCGCGCCACCGCATCGGTGCCGCTGCCGGCCGCGAAGGGCACGACGAGCTTGATCGGCAGCCTGGGGTAGCCGTCCTGCGCGAAGGCCCATGGCGCGGCGCCGGCAAGGCCTGCGGCCGCGCCGATGGAAATGAAACGGCGGCGGTTCGCCACCACGACCGTTTGCTCGGTCGCGTTCTTCGTCGTCTTCATGGGTGCTTGTCTCCGGGGTTGTTGTCGGTGCAAAGCCGCGCCTGCGAACCGGGTTCGAGGCGCTTCGGTTCAGGGCCGGATCACGCGCTCCGGCAGCTCCTCGTACGGCGGGCTGTAGATCACCAGCACGCGCACCGGCTCGTCGCTCACCACCGTGAAGGTGTGCATCGCGTCGGCCGGAAAAAAGCAGCTGTCGCCCGGGCCCAACTCCTGCCGCTGGCCGCCCACCTCGGCGACCGCGCGGCCTTCGAGCATGTAGCAGACCTGCTCGATGCCCGGGTGCGCATGCGGCAGCGCGCCCTTGCCCTTCTGGATGTGGCCGACCAGCACCTCGATCTGCTTCGCGCCCACCGTCTCGGGGCCGATCAGCCGCTTGTTCAGCGTGCCGGTGTGGTTGGCGGGGTGGTAGCCGGCGATCTCGTCCTCGCGGACGAAGTAGCGGGGCGCAGCGGCAGCGGCAGCGGCAGCGGCAGTCGGGGCGGGGGTCATCGGGGGCTTTCTGTCTTGGGTTCGATGGCGAGGCAGGCCGAGCGCAGCATCGCGGCGATCTCCTCGATGCGCGGCTCCACGCGGTAGCGCGGGCCGGCGACCGAAATGGCGTACGCCTCGCCGCCGATGCGCAGCGGCCAGGCCAGGCCGATCAGGTCGGGAATGCTTTCGCCGAGGTTGCCGTACCAGCCGCGCGCGGCGGCGCTTTGCAGCTCGGCCTCGATGGCCTCGGCGGTGGTGAGCGTGGCATCGGTCAACGGCGCGAGCGTCAGGCCGTCGAGCAGCTTGCGGCGCGCCTCGGGGACGAGCGTGGACAGCAGCGCGCGGCCCAGCGAATTGGCGTAGGCCGGGCGCGTCTCGCCCGATTCGGCGGAGTAGCGGATGGCCTGCGGCGCGCTCAGCACCTCCAGGTACACCACCTGGCCCGCGTCGCGAAACTTGCCGAACACCACGGTCTCGCGGGCGGCATCGCGCAGCTCTTCGAGCGTGGCCTTCACCCGGTCGAGCACCGGGTCGTGGGCGGCGATGACCTGCGCCATCGCCAGCAGCCGGCCCGTCGGGTAGTAGCCCTGGCGGCGGCCGGTCTCGTACATGTAGCCCTGCTCCTCGAGCGTGCGGATCAGGCCCAGGCAGCTGGACACCGGCATGTCGAGCAGGCGCGCCATCTCGGACAGCGCCAGCGGCTGTTTCTCTCGAGCGAAGAGCTCGACGATCTCGATCACGCGGAACGCAGTTTTCACAATCATGAAAAGATTTTCATGGATGTGAAAAACAAATGCCTCGGGGTTTCCCCTTCCCTTGGCCGTTCGCGCCGCGTTTCAGTGGCAAGCGCCGTGGGCTGGCGCTTGCGTGCGGTCGTCGTCAGTAGCCGCGCGTCGGATCGACCACGCCGTTCACCGGCAGGCCCTGCTCCATCGCGCGGATCTTCCCGGCGATCTGGCTGATCGATTCCTCGCGCAGCGTGCGCGCCGAGCCGTGCGGCGTCACGGTGATCTTGGGGTGGCGCCAGAAGGCGTGGTCGGCCGGCAGCGGCTCGACCTGGAACACGTCCAGCGTCGCGCCCGCGAGCTGGCCGGCGTCGAGCATCGGGATCAGGTCGTCCTCGACCAGGTGACCGCCGCGCGCGATGCTGATCAGGTAGCCCTCAGGCCGCAGCTTGCCCAGCGTGGTGCGGTTGAGGATGCCGCGCGTGGCCTCGGTCAGCGGCAGCAGGTTGATGAGCACGCGCGTGGACGACAGGAACTCGTCGAACTGCGCCTCGCCGCTGAACACCTGCACGCCGTCGATGTGCTTCGGCGAGCGGCTCCAGCCCAGCACCGGAAACTCGAACTGCGCGACCGCCTTTGCCACGCGCTCGCCGAGCACGCCCAGGCCCATGATGCCGACCGGGAAATCGCTGCGCAGCCGCGGCTTGCGGTAGCTCCACTTGCCTTCGCGCGCATCGGCCTCGTACACGTCGAACTCGCGGAAGTGGCGAATGAGCGTGTGGCACACGTACTCGGCCATCTGCACCGACATGCCGGCATCGTCGAGCCGCACGATGCGCGTGTGCGCAGGCACCTTGAGCTTGAGCAGTGCATCCACGCCCGCGCCGATGTTGAAGAGGCCGCGCAGCCCGGGCTGCTCGTCGAGAAACTGTTGCGGTGGCGCCCACACCACGGCATGGTCGGCCTGCGGCGCGCCGGGCTTCCAGGCCTCGATGACGGCGTCGGGGAGTTCGGCCTGCAGGCCTTGGATCCAGGGGTCTGGGCGGTTGTCGGTGAGGTAGACGGTGATTCGCATGGGGACGGATCTTAGTGAGGGCGCTGACGCCTCGCCCCTGGATGGCTATGCTCGAACGCCCGTCAACCGTCCGATCCCATCAGGAGACACCCATGATCAAAGTCAGCGTGATGTACCCCTACGCGGCCGATGCCCGCTTCGACCACGCGTACTACCGCGACAAGCACATGCCGCTGCTCAAGGCCCGCATGGGCGACGCCTGCCTGTCGTACACCATCGACAAGGGCCTGGGCGGCGGCGCACCGGGCTCGCCGCCCACCTACGTCGGCATGTGCCACGTGTTCAGCGAATCGGTCGAGGCCTTCCAGGCGGCGTTCGGGCCGCACGCGAAGGAGATCCAGGGCGACATCAAGAACTACACCGACATCGCGCCGGTGATGCAGATCAGCGAAGTGGTGGTGGGCTGACCACGCGCACGGCGCAGCCCGCTGCGTCGTGCTTCACCGACAGGCAGCTCAGGCCGCCCTGGCCTTGCGACGGCGCCACAGCACCCGCACCAGCCACCCCAGCGGCAGCACCACCAGCACCAGCCACGGCAACACCGCCGCCACGAAGGTGATCAGCGCGCCCACGCTTTCCGCCAGCACCGAGCCGGCATTGCGCAGCGCCTGGCCCATCGGGCTGTAGCCGTCGCCGCTGCCCACCAGCGCGCGCCGCGGCGTGAACTGGATCTGGATGTGCTGCTTGCTGGTCTGCTGCGCCAGCACCTTGCGCTGCGTGGCGATGGCGTCCAGCTCGGCCTGGGTGTCCGACAGCGTGCGCTGGATGGCCAGCAGGTCGGCCATGGTGCGCTTGGTGACGGTGTCGCGCAGCATGGTGCGCAGGCTGTCGCGGAACTCAGTGCGGTTCCTGATGCGGGCTTCGACGTCGATCACCTCGGCGGTCTTGTCCTCGCTGGTGGTGGTGTGCGAGACCACGTTCGCCACGCCCGCCAGGCCGCCGAGCAGCTTGTCGACGTCGGCCGGCTCCACGCGCACTTCGAGCATGGCGTTGCCGGGCTGCTGCGGCGTCTCGCGCAGCAGCGAGGACGACAGCAGCTCGCACTTCAGCGTGCCGCACAGGTCGCGCACCTTGCCCCAGGCGTCGGCGAGTTGCTCCGAAGGCACCTCCACGTTCAGCTCCTGCCGCACCGCCAGGAAACGCTGCAGCGGGGTGTCTTGCGACGCATCGGCTTCGGCGGACGCCGTGTCCGCCACGCGCGCGCGGCGCTGCTCCTTCATGGCCATGCCGCCGGCGATGCTGGGCGCGGCCTGCATGGGCGCGGCCGGCACGGGTGCGGCCAGCGCGGCCTCGTTGCTCTTGCGTTCGCAGCCCGCCAGCGACAACGCCGCCGCCAAGGCCACGAGGACGATGCCCGACCGCTGGCGGACAGACAAGAAAAGCGGCGAACCGGAAAGCGTGCGAGAGGTCATTGGAGATCCTTGAGTGATGACTACCGCAGCTGATACGGGCGGCCGCCCGGAACGGGGTTAACTTTTTTCAGGCCGCCGCCGCACTCATCCGCAGCAATTCGTCGCCCTCGGCCACCTGCTCGCCCGGGGAGAACATCAGCTCCTCCACCGTGCCGTCGGCCGGCGCGGCGATCGTGTGCTCCATTTTCATGGCCTCCATCACCGCCAGCGGCTGGCCGCGCGTGACCTTGTCGCCGGCCTTCACGGCGAAGGACACGACCTTGCCGGGCATCGGCGCGGTGAGCCGGCCGCCTTCGGCCTGGGTCTCGCCGGCATGCGCGAGGCGGTCGATGGTGGTGATCTTCGTCGCGCCCTTCGAAGCGAAGATGTGCGACGTGGCGCCGTCGACGTGCACGGCCAGCGTCTGGCGCGTGCCGGCGAATTCCACCTCGAACTCGCCGGTCGGGAACTGGCCGATCACCAGCGGGCCTTCGGCGCCGCCGGCTTCCAGCCACAGGCTGCCGTCGCGCTTGTAGGTCAGCAGGGCAATCTGCTCGGCGCCGCGAAACTCGAAGTCGAAGCGACGCAGGTACTCGCCGTGCGAGCGCCAGCCGTCGCGGCGCGCGAAGGGGTCGGGCAACTTGCCGGGCCATTCGGTGACGAGCGTTCGCGTGATGGCCGCCGCGGCGGCCAGCGGCAGGCCCAGGGCCTCCCGGTCGAACAGCACGGCGCGTTCGCGCTCGATCAGCGCGGTGTCGAGGTTGGCCTTCGCGAACGATTCGGTGGCCAGGATGCCGCGCAGGAACTGCACGTTGGTCTGCACGCCCACGATCTGCACCTGCGCCAGCGCGGCGTCGAGCCGGGCCAGCGCCTCGTCGCGCGTGGCGCCGTGCACGATGAGCTTGGCGATCATCGAGTCGTAGAAGGGCGAGATCTCGCCGCCCTCGCGCACGCCATCGTCAATGCGTACGCGGCTGCGCTGGAATGCGGTGGCTTGCGGCTTGCGGTACACGCGCAAGGTGCCGGTGGCGGGCAGGAAGTTGTTGTCGGGGTTCTCGGCGCAGATGCGCGCCTCGATGGCGTGGCCGTGAATCTTCAGGTCCGCCTGCTTCGCAGGCAACGGTTCGCCCGATGCCACGCGCAGTTGCCACTCGACGAGGTCCAGCCCGGTGATGGCTTCGGTGACAGGGTGCTCCACCTGCAGGCGGGTGTTCATCTCCATGAAGAAGAAATTCATCTCTCCGCCGTCGCGCTGCTCGACGATGAACTCCACCGTGCCCGCGCCCACGTAGTTCACCGCGCGTGCTGCCGACACGGCGGCGTCGCCCATCTGCTTGCGCATGGCCTCGGTCATGCCGGGCGCGGGCGCTTCCTCCAGCACCTTCTGGTGGCGCCGCTGCACCGAGCAGTCGCGCTCGAACAGGTAGACGTAGTTGCCCTGCGTGTCGCCGAACACCTGGATCTCGATGTGGCGCGGGCGCTGCACGTACTTCTCGATCAGCACCGCGTCGTCGCCGAAGCTGTTGATCGCTTCGCGTTGGCACGACGCCAGCGCGGCGGCGAAGTCTTGCGCCTTGTCGACCGCACGCATGCCCTTGCCGCCGCCGCCGGCGCTGGCCTTGATGAGCACCGGGTAGCCGATGCGGTCGGCCTCGCGCTGCAGCAGTTGCGGGTTCTGGTCATGGCCGTGGTAGCCGGGCACCAGCGGCACGCCGGCCTTTTCCATCAGCTGCTTCGACTCGGCCTTCAGGCCCATGGCCTTGATGGCCGAGGGCGGCGGGCCGATGAAGACCAGGCCCGCGTCGGCGCAGGCCTGCGCGAACTCTTCGTTCTCGCTCAGGAAGCCGTAGCCCGGGTGCACCGCCTCGGCGCCCGTGGCCTTGGCGGCTTCGAGGATGCGCTCCCAGCGCAGGTAGCTGTCCTTGGGCGCGCTGCCGCCGATGTGGACCGACTCGTCGCAGGCGCGCACATGGTTGGCATGCGCGTCGGCATCGGAATACACGGCCACGGTGCGAATGGCCATGCGGCGTGCGGTGGCGGCAACGCGGCACGCGATTTCACCGCGATTGGCGATCAGGATCTTCTTAAACATGGAGTGCTTTCGCGGTGAAATCGCCTGCGCACGCTGCGCGTGCCATGCAATTTGGCTTCGCCGCTGCGCCGCTTCGCGGCTGGTCACCGCGATTGGCGATCAGGATCTTCTTAAACATTCGGAGTGTCTCCCGGAGGATTCTTTTTCAGTTGAAACGCGGGCACCACGCCTGGATCGGATCGGCCGCTGAAGATGCGGGCCACGCGGGCGAACAGCGCCTTGAGGAAACGCCAGCTCTTGCGAATGAGCCACACGCTCGCCACAAGCACCAGCACGAACAGCACCAGAAAGACGAAGGGGTGCGCCACCGCGAGCCACAGCCCCGCCGGCACCATCGTGTCCTCGACCAGCGAAGCGCCCACGTTGGAGAACGGCTCGGGCGAGGTGTTGATGGCCGCGCGCGTGGTGGCCTTGGCCGCATGCGCGGTGGCCGCGAAGCCGCCGCCCACCAGTGCGGCGACGACGGCCAGCACGCCGTGGTCGGCGCCGAACACGCTGGCCGCGAGCGCTGCGCCGGCCGGGATGCGGATGGCGGTGTGCACCATGTCCCACAGCGAATCGAGGCCGGGAATCTTGTCGGCGAAGAACTCGATGAACACCATGAAACCGCTGGCCGCGATGACCACCGGATGCGCCAGCAGCTGCAGCCCGCTGGGCAGCGGCACCCAGCCGAAGTAGCCGACCACGCCCGTCAGCAGCACGACCAGGTAGAGCCGCACGCCGCTGGCCCAGCCGATGGCGGCGGCCAGTGCGAGCAGTTGGGGCATGTCGAGGCTGGTGTTCATGGGCGGCCCTCAGTCGAATTCGATCGTGCCGGCTTCCATGGAAGCCACGAGGTCCGCGAGCCATGCATCGACGGACGCATGCTCCACGGGGCGGTCTTCGTCGGCTTTCCAGAAGGCGACGAGTTGCCCCGGCTGGCCGCCGCCTTCCGCATCGATGTCCACGCACAGGTAGCTGCCACCGCCGTTCGACAGAAAAGGCACCCAGCCGCGCCGCCAGGTGGCAGGGTCTTCGAAGTCGGTGCCGATCATGTCGTCCAGCATCTCCTTGGTGTCGGCGATGTCCCCGAGCGCGCTGAACATGCGGTTGTGCTGCAGGCTGTCGAAGTTGCTGTTCGGCTGGCCGTCGCGCCAGCGGTAGAGCGCGCGGAAAGCCTCGGGCAGCTTGAGCGAAAACTTCGCCTCGAAGGCATCGAGGTCGTCATCGCCCACGCCGGGCCGCAGCGACGCGTGGTAGTCCGCGCGGTGGGCGGACAGCCACGCGTCCATGCGTTCGATGAGTGTGTGCGGCATGGGCGTCAGGCCTTGGCTGCCAGCCATGACGGCTTGCGCTTCTGCAGGAAGGCCTGCACGCCCTCGCGGCCTTCGTCGCTCGCGCGGATGTCGGCGATGCCCTCGACGGTCTTGGCGATCAAGGCGTCGTCGATCTCGCGGCCGTCCACCTCGGCAATCAGCTGTTTGCAGGCGCGCACGGCGGCCGGGCTCGCGCCGGTGAGTGCCTTGACGAGTTCGTCGACCTTGGCATCGAGCGCGTCGGCGGCGACCACTTCGTGCACGAAGCCGATGCGGTGCGCCTCGGCGGCCGTGAAGCGCTCGGCCGTGAGGAAGTAGCGCTGCGAGGCGCGCGTGCCCATGGCGCGAAGCACGTAGGGGCTGATGGTCGCGGGCACGAGGCCGATCTTCACTTCGCTCAGACAGTACCAGGCGGTGTCCACGCTTACCGCCATGTCGCAGGCCGCGACCAGCCCCATGCCGCCCGCATACACATCGCCCTGCACGCGCGCGATGGTGGGCTTGGGGCACTCGGCGATGGTGCGCAGCATGGCGGCCAGCTTGCCCGCGTCGGCGATGTTCTCGTCGCGCGTGTAGTCGGCCATGCGGCGCATCCAGTTGAGGTTGGCGCCCGCGCAGAAGGCCGGGCCGCTCGCGCCGAGCACGATGGCTTTCACCTGCGCGGCGGCGCCGGCTTCGGTGAAGGCCCGCGTCAGCTCGGCGATGACGACATCGTCGAAGGCGTTGCGTGCGTCGGGCTGGTCGAGCCAGATGCGCGCGACGGGGCTTTCGCCGTCGATGGAAAGTTTCAGCTTGGTGTAGTCGCTCATGTCCGTTGTGTCTTGTCTGTCTTCATTGCACCTGCCGGGCCAGGCCCAGCTTCGCGAGGAACTGGTCCACCATGGGCACCCAGATCGCGGTGTTGTCGCGGCCTTCGAAGAAGGCGTGGCCGTCGTTGCCGTAGGGCGGCACGCCCTCGAAGCGCACGTCGACGCCCTGGGCCTTGTACGCCGCCAGCAGGCGGCTCGCCAGCGCGGGCCCGAAGAAATGATCGTTCTCGGAATAGACCCACAGCATCGGTACCTTCGTGGTCGAGGCGTAGCGGCCGAAGGCATCGACCAGCTTCGCTTCGTTGCACACGTCGTCCGGCCCGCGCGAGCCGCGTCCGCCCGCGAAGTTGATGGTGCCGACCACGCCGGCCGGGTTCAGGCTCGACAGCGCCAGCACGCCGAAGCCGCCGGCCGACTTGCCCAGCAGCACCATGTGCTGCGCATCGGCATACGGCAGCGAGCGCGCGTAGTCGAGCGCCGCGCCGATGTCCTTCGCGGTTTCGAGCCCGGCGTGCACGTAGTCGGGGTTGGCGCAGCTGAAGTAGTTCTCGGCCCACGGCCCGTCGGACTTTCCGTAGCCGCGGCGCAGCGGGTTGATGACCAGGAAGCCACGCTTCGCGAAGAACTCGGCCTGCCGCGCATAGCGGTCCTGCATCTTCGGAAAGTCGGTGGGCGAGCGCGGCGTGCCGTGGTTGATCACCAGCACCGGAAACGGGCCGTCGCCCTCGGGCCTGTATTCGGTGGCGGCGAGCTTGATGTGCGACTCGCCGAAGAAGCCCTTGACCGCCATCGGTATCTCGACGTCGCGGCGCGCCACGTTCTGCGCGTGCGCGCCCAGCGACATGCAAAGCAAGGCGGTGATGAGCGAGAGGCGGCGCAGCGTCATGAAAGCGTCTCCGTGCGGTTCCTACATGCGGAAGATGCCGAACTTGGGCTCGGGAATCGGTGCATTGCGCGACGCCGCCAGGCCCAGCGCCAGCACGCGGCGCGTGTCGGCCGGATCGATGATGCCGTCGTCCCAGATGCGCGCGGTGGCGTAGTAGGGGTGGCCCTGGTCTTCGTACTGCTGGCGGATGGGGGCCTTGAAGGCTTCTTCCTCTTCCTTGCTCCAGCTGCCGCCCTTCAGCTCGATGCCGTCGCGCTTCACCGTGGCCAGCACGCTCGCGGCCTGCTCGCCGCCCATGACGCTGATGCGCGCGTTGGGCCACATCCAGAGAAAGCGCGGGCTGTACGCACGCCCGCACATGCCGTAGTTGCCGGCGCCGAAGCTGCCGCCGATGATGATGGTGAACTTGGGCACGTTGGCTGTGGCCACCGCCGTCACCATCTTGGCGCCGTGGCGCGCGATGCCTTCGTTCTCGTACTTGCGGCCCACCATGAAGCCGGTGATGTTCTGCAGGAACACCAGCGGGATCTTGCGGTGGCAGCACAGCTCGATGAAGTGCGCGCCCTTCTGCGCCGACTCGCTGAACAGGATGCCGTTGTTGGCGATGATGCCCACGGGCATGCCTTCGATCTCGGCAAAGCCGCAGACCAGCGTGGCGCCGAAGCGGGCCTTGAACTCGTGGAACTCGCTGCCGTCGACGATGCGCGCAATGATCTCGCGCACGTCGAAGGGCTTGCGCGTGTCGGTGGGGATCACGCCGTAGAGCTCTTCGCGCGGGAACGCGGGCTGGCGCACCTCGGCACCGCCCTTGGCTGCTGCCGGCGCCTCGGCCGCCTTCGCATTGAGGTTGGCCACCGCGGTGCGCGCCAGCGCCAGCGCATGCAGGTCGTTCTGCGCCAGGTGGTCGGCCACGCCCGACAGGCGCGTGTGCACGTCGCCGCCGCCCAGGTCTTCGGCCGTGACCACCTCGCCGGTGGCCGCCTTCACGAGCGGCGGGCCGCCCAGGAAGATGGTGCCCTGGTTCTTCACGATGATCGATTCGTCGCTCATCGCCGGCACGTAGGCGCCGCCTGCCGTGCACGAGCCCATGACCACCGCGATCTGCGGGATGCCCTGGGCGCTCATGTTGGCCTGGTTGTAGAAGATGCGGCCGAAGTGGTCGCGGTCGGGAAACACCTCGTCCTGGTTCGGCAGGTTGGCGCCGCCCGAGTCCACGAGGTAGATGCAGGGCAGGCGGTTTTGCTCGGCGATTTCCTGCGCGCGCAGGTGCTTCTTCACCGTCATCGGGTAGTAGGTGCCGCCCTTCACCGTGGCGTCGTTGCAGACGACCATGCAGTCGACGCCGTTCACCCGGCCAATGCCCGCGATGAGGCCCGCGCCGGGCGCCGACTCGGCCCCCTTGGCGTCGAGGTACATCGCATGCGCGGCCAGCGGCGCGATCTCCAGGAAGGGCGTGCCCGGGTCCAGCAGCTCGGCCACGCGGTCGCGCGGCAGCAGCTTGCCGCGTGCCGTGTGCTTGGCGCGTGCGGCCTCGCCGCCACCCTGCTCCACCTTGGCGAACTGCGCCTGCAGGTCATCGACCAACGCGCGCATCGCCGCGGCGTTCGCCTGGAAATCGGCCGAACGCGCATTCAGTTTGGTTTCGAGTTTGCTCATGCTGTCTTTTCTTTCGTCAGGCCGAGCTGCTCGGTCATGGCGTCGCGGATCTTGAATTTCTGGATCTTGCCGGTCACCGTCATCGGGAACTCGGTGACGAACTGGATGTACTTCGGCACCTTGTAGTGCGCGATCTGGCCCTTGCAGAAGTCGCGGATCTCGGTGTCCGTCGCGCTCTGGCCGGGCTTGACGATGATCCAGGCGCACAGCTCCTCGCCGTACTTCCTGTCGGGCAGGCCGACGACCTGCACGTCCTGCACCTTCGGGTGGCGGTACAGGAACTCCTCGATCTCGCGCGGGTAGATGTTCTCGCCGCCGCGGATCACCAGGTCCTTGATGCGCCCGACGATGTTGACGTAGCCCTCGGCGTCCATCGTTGCCAGGTCGCCCGTGTGCATCCAGTGCTCGGCGTCGATGGCTTCGCGCGTGCGCGGCTCGTCTTCCCAGTAGCCGTGCATCACCGAGTAGCCGCGGGTGCAGAGCTCGCCCGATTGGCCGGTCGGCACGATCGCGCCGGTCTCGGGGTCGATGATCTTCACCTCCAGGTGCGGCTGCACCGTGCCCACGGTGGACACGCGCTTGTCCAGCGGCGTGTCGGTGCTGCTCTGGCAGCTCACGGGGCTGGTCTCGGTCATGCCGTAGGCGATGGTGATCTCGCCCAGGTGCATCTGGTCGACCACGCGCTTCATCACCTCGGTGGGGCACGGCGAGCCGGCCATGATGCCGGTGCGCAATGTCGAGAGGTCGAACTCCTTGAAGCGCGGATGGTCGAGCTCGGCGATGAACATCGTGGGCACGCCGTGCAGCCCGGTGCACTTCTCGGCCTGCACGGTCTCCAGCACGGTGAGCGGATCGAAGCCGTCGTTCGGGTAGACGATGGCCGAGCCGTGCGTGAGGCAGGCCAGGTTGCCCAGCACCATGCCGAAGCAGTGGTACAGCGGCACGGGAATGCACAGCTTGTCGACGGGCGAGAGCTTCATGCACTCGCCGATGAAGAAGCCGTTGTTCAGGATGTTGCGGTGCGTGAGCGTCGCACCCTTGGGAAAGCCCGTGGTGCCGCTGGTGAACTGGATGTTGATGGGGTCGGTGGCCTTCAGCGTCTTCTGGACCTGCGCGATGCGCGCGTCGGTCGCGTCACCGCTCGCAAGCAGCTGCGAGAAGCGCTGCATGCCGGGCTGCTCATCTTCCGCATGGCTCTGCCCGGGCTTGTCGATCCAGAACGTGTGCAGCAGCTGCGGCAGCTTCGCCGGGCCCAGCTCGCGCAGCATGCCGAGGTAGTCGCTGGTCTTGAACTGCGCCATCGTCACCAGCGCCTTGCAGCCGACCTTGTTGAGCGCGTACTCGAGCTCGGAGGTGCGGTAGGCCGGGTTGATGTTGACGAGGATCAGGCCGACCTTGGCGGTGGCGATCTGCATCAGCACCCACGGCACGTTGTTGTGCGACCAGATGCCCACGCGGTCGCCGGGGGCGAGGCCGAGGTTCAGCAAGGCGCTCGCGAGCTTGTTCGACTCGGCCTGCAACTCGCGGTAGGTGTAGCGCTGGCCTTGGTGGCGGCTGATGAGCGCTTCACGGTCGGGGTGCTTCTCGACCATGTCGTCGAAGAAGTCGCCGATGGGTTGTTCGATGAGGGGGACGTCGGTGGCGCCCTTGCCGTAGCTCTCGGTCAACGAAACAGTCATGTTCATGTCCTTGTCTCCTTTGTCTGGCTCCTTCCCCCTTTGGGGGAAGGTTGGGATGGGGGCAAGCGGCGTCTGTTCGGCGCTGCGCCTCGTCGAAGGCCGCGTGCCCCCACCCCTGCCCTCCCCCGAAAGGGGAGGGAGAAAGCAGCCTACGCCGTTTCCGCGAACAGCTCGCGACCGATCAGCATCCGGCGAATCTCGCTCGTGCCCGCACCGATCTCGTACAGCTTGGCATCGCGCCACAGCCGCTCCACCGGAAAGTCCTTCGTGTACCCCACGCCGCCCAGCGCCTGGATCGCCTCGCCGGCCATCCACGTCGCCTTCTCGGCCGAGTACAGGATCGCGCCGGCCGCGTCCTTGCGGAAGGTGCGCGCATGGTCGTTGCGGTCGCAGGCCTTGCCCACGGCGTACACGTAGGCCCGTGTGGCCTGCCACGTCGAGTACATGTCGGCCAGCTTGCCCTGCATCAGTTGGAACTCGCCGATGCTCTGGCCGAACTGCTTGCGCTCGTGCACGAAGGGCAGCACCGCGTCCATGCACGCGGCCATGATGCCCAGCGGGCCGCCGGACAGCACCGCGCGTTCGTAATCGAGCCCACTCATCAGCACCTTGGCGCCCAGACCTTCGCCGCCCAGCACGTTTTCTTCGGGCACCTCGCAGTTGTCGAAGAACAGCGGATAGGTGTTGGAGCCGCGCATGCCCAGCTTGTCGAGCTTGGTGCCGGCCGAGAAGCCCTTGAAGTTCTTCTCGACGATGAAGGCCGTCATGCCGCGCGCGCCCATCTCGGGCTCGGTCTTGGCGTAGATGACCAGCGTGTCGGCGTCGCCGCCGTTGGTGATCCACATCTTGCCGCCGTTGAGCACGTAGAAGCCGTTCTTCTTCTCGGCCTTGAGCTTCATGCTCACCACGTCGGAGCCGGCGTTGGGCTCGCTCATGGCCAGCGCGCCGACGTGCTCGCCGCTCACCAGCTTGGGCAGGTATTTCTTCTTCTGCGCGTCGCTGCCGTTGCGGTGGATCTGGTTCACGCACAGGTTGGAGTGCGCGCCGTACGACAGGCCCACCGAGGCCGAGGCACGCGAGACTTCTTCCATGGCCACGATGTGCGCCAGGTAGCCCAGCTCGGTGCCGCCGAACTCTTCCTTCACCGTCATGCCGTGCAGGCCGAGCTCGCCGAGCTTCTGCCAGAGGTCGTGCGGGAACAGGTTGTCGCGGTCGATGTCGGCAGCGCGCGGCGCGATTTCGTTCGCCGCAAAGTCCTGGATGGCGCTGCGCAGCGCGTCGATGGTGTCGCCCAGGTCGAAGTTCAGGCCGGGATCGTGCATGTGTCTTGTCTCCTCTGAGGGGTCGGCGCGCAGGGCTGCCCACGCGGTATGGCGCTTGGAACAACACAGCTTACGCCCGGTAGCGCCGCAATTGGCGCCACAATGGTTGCAAATTGCGCCACGCCCGGCCCGCCAAACCATGTCGTCCCCGTCGTTCCTCAGACCCGCCCGTGCCGTCACGCCGATGGCCTTCGTGAGAGCCATCGTGCAGGGCTACGCGCGCTATGACAAGGACCCGTCCGAGGCGCTGAAGGCGGCACAGATCACGCCGCGTGAACTGGCCCGGCCCGGTGCGCGGGTGACGGCCGCGCAGTTCGAGGCGCTGTCGGACCATGCCATGCAGGAGCTCGACGACGAGGCGCTCGGCTGGTTCTCGCGGCGCCTGCCCTGGGGCAGCTACGGCATGCTGTGCCGCGCCTCGCTGAGTTCGCCCGACCTGGGCGTGGCCATCAAGCGCTGGTGCCGACACCACCGGCTGCTGACGGAGGACATCGGCTTGGCGCTCGACGTGGCGGGCGGCGTGGCCACGCTGCGCATCACCGAGAACCGCCCGCTGGACGATGACTTTCGCGAGTTCTGCCTGGTAACCAGCCTGCGCTTCATGCACGGCTACATGTGCTGGGCGATCGACTCGCGCATTTCGCTGCGCCACGCGAGCTTTCCGTTCGCCGCGCCGGCGCATGCCGACGCCTATGCGCCGATGTTCACGCCCGACGTGCGCTTCGATGCGCCGCAGGCAAGCATCAGCTTCGACGAGCGCTACCTCGCCCTGCCGCTGCAGCGCGACGAGCGTGCGCTGCGCACGATGCTCAAGCGCGCACTGCCGCTGACGATCCTGCAGTATCGGCGCGACCGGCTGCTGGGCCAGCGCGTGCGCGAGCTGCTGCGTTCACGCGCCAGCGAGGCGACCACGGCCGAGGCGCTGGCCGGCCTGCTCAACGTATCGAGCCGCACGCTGCACCGGCAACTGCACGAGGAAGGCACCTCGCTGCAGGCGCTGAAGAACGAAGTGCGCCACGCGATGGCGGTCGACCAGCTGCGGCGCACGACGCGGCCGATCAAGCAGGTGGCGCTGGCCGTGGGATTTCGCAACGAGAAGAGTTTTTCGCGTGCGTTCCTGCAGTGGACGGGGCATGCGCCGCGCGATTTCCGCCAGCAGGGGCTGTAGCGCGTCAGCCGGGTTGGGCGATTTTCGCCAGCGCGTCGGCGATCGACTGGCTGTCTTCCGGACGCACCAGCTTCGCGATCTCCTTGCCATCGCGCATGAACACCAGCGTGGGCCAGAGCCGCACGTTGAACGAGCGGCCCAGCGGCCGGCCGCTGCCGTCTTCCACCTTGATGCGGGGCACGTCCGGGTACTTGGCAAAGGCCTCGGCAATATGGGGCTGCGCGGCCTTGCAGATGCCGCACCAGTTGGTGCCGAACTCGACCACGGCGGGGCCGGTGCGTGCGTCGATCTCGGTGCGTTCGGGTTGCTCGGTCTTGTATTCGGAGGTCATGGGGGCGTTCCTTGCTGTGTGCCTTGTGGCGCGGCGGTCGAGCCCCTCATTGCATCAGAAACTCAGGCCGCCTGCAGCCCGTAGCCCGAAAGCAGCGCGGGCAATTCGGCCATGTCGCTGAACACCCGCGCCACGCCCACGCTCAGCAGCGGGCCGGGGCCGCTGTGGCCCGACTCGCCGGTGCTGTAGCCGAACACCGTGGCGCCCGCGGCCACGCCGGCCATCGCGCCGGTGACCGTGTCCTCGACCACCGCGCAACGCTTCGGGTCCACGCCGAGGGCTTCGGCCGCGGCAAGGTACACGTCGGGGTGCGGCTTGGAACGGGGCATTTCATGGCCGCTGAAGATGCGGCCCTGGAAGCAGTCGAGCAGGCCGACCTTGGCGAGCTGCAATTCGACCTTGTGGCGGTCGGCGCCCGAGGCGCAGGCGATGCGGCCCTTGAGCAGGGTGTGGATCTGGCGGATTGCCGCGGGGGCGTGCGGGATGGCGACGAGGTCGCGCTCCAGCGCCTCGTTGCGGCGCGCGCGAAAGCGCTTGAGCCACTCGTCGGTGATCTTCACGCCGGTCTTCGACTCGATGAGCGCGGCTTCGTCCTTCACGGCCTTGCCGGTGAAGGTGTTCATCGACTCTTCGGTGGTGAGGTGCCAGCCGAGTTCGCCGAGCATGTCGGCGAGCACGCGGTTGGTGATGGGTTCGGAGTCGACCAGGACGCCGTCGCAGTCGAAGAGGACTGCGGTGAAAGGGAATTGGGGCATTTGGGGTTCTTGGCTTGGCTAATGGCTTGGGGGGATGGTAGCAATTGGTTTTTTCCCGGGGCCGGGTCTCGCCCCGGCGGGCGACTTACTTTCTTTGCTTCGCCAAAGAAAGTAAGCAAAGAAAGGCGACCCCTGCTGGCTGCGTCCCTTCGCTTCGCTACGGGCAACCTGCGGTGCTCACGTTTCGCGGGGTCTCGCCCAAACTCGCTTCGCTCAGACAAGGGCGAGCCCTGATCCGCGAAACGCTGCGCTCCTCGGCGCATCCAGAAGGGGTGGGGATACCAGCGGGCCGTCGCTGCGCTCGGCTTCCGAATTGCCAACAGCCAACCCTAAAGACCCCATACCAACCGCCGCAGGCGCGCAGCGCCTGCGGCGGCTTGGCCGAGCGAAGCAATGGCCCGATTGGTCTGCACCCCCTCTGGCTGCGCCGAGGAGCGCAGTGTTTCGCGGATCAGGGCTCGCAGCTGTTTGAGCGAAGCGAGTTCTGCGAGACCCCGCGAAACGCGAGCACCGCAGGTTGCCCCGTAGCGCAGCGCAGGGGTCGCAGACAGTGGGGTCGCCTTTTCTTTGCTTACTTTCTTTTGGCGAAGCAAAAGAAAGTAAGTCGCCCGCCGGAGCGAGTCCCGGCCCCGGGAAAAAAACTAAGACACAGCCCGAATAGGAATGTAGATCTCTCCCCCCCCCGCCATGAACTCCTTGGACTTCTGCTCCATCCCCTCAGCCACAGCAGCAGCCTCAGCCACTCCCTTCTTGGCCGCGTACTCCCGCACCTCCTGCGTGATCTTCATGGAGCAGAACTTCGGCCCGCACATAGAGCAGAAGTGCGCCACCTTGCTGGAGTCCTTGGGCAGCGTCTCGTCATGGAACTCGCGCGCAGTGTCCGGGTCCAGGCCCAGGTTGAACTGGTCCTGCCAGCGAAACTCGAAACGCGCCTTGCTCAGCGCATCGTCACGCGACCGAGCCCCCGGATGCCCCTTGGCCACGTCCGCCGCATGCGCCGCGATCTTGTAGGCAATGATCCCCTGCTTCACGTCATCACGATCAGGCAACCCGAGATGCTCCTTGGGCGTCACGTAGCAAAGCATCGCAGTGCCGGCCCAGCCGATCATCGCGGCCCCGATGGCACTGGAGATGTGGTCGTAGCCCGGCGCAATGTCGATGGTCAGCGGCCCGAGCGTGTAGAACGGCGCCTCGTGGCAGTGCTTGATCTGCTCGTCCATGTTGGCCTGGATCATGTGCATCGGCACATGGCCCGGCCCTTCGATCATGGTCTGCACGTCGTGCTTCCACGCGACCTGGGTGAGCTCGCCCAGCGTGCGCAGCTCGGCGAACTGCGCCTCGTCGTTGGCGTCCGCGCCCGAGCCCGGACGCAGCCCGTCGCCCAGCGAGAAGCTCACGTCGTACGCCTTCATGATGTCGCAGATGTCCTCGAAGCGCTCGTACAGGAAGCTCTCCTTGTGATGCGCAATGCACCACTTGGCCATGATCGAGCCGCCGCGCGACACGATGCCCGTCATGCGGTCGGCCGTCAGGTGAATGAACGGCAGCCGCACACCGGCGTGGATGGTGAAGTAGTCGATGCCCTGCTCCGCCTGCTCGATCAGCGTGTCGCGGAAGATCTCCCAGGTCAGGTCTTCGGCCACGCCGCCCACCTTCTCCAGCGCCTGGTAGATCGGCACGGTGCCGATGGGCACCGGCGAGTTGCGCACGATCCAGTCGCGCGTGGTGTGGATGTTCTTGCCGGTCGACAGGTCCATCACGTTGTCGGCGCCCCAGCGAATGGCCCACACCAGCTTCTCGACCTCTTCCTCGATGCTCGAGGTGACGGCCGAGTTGCCGATGTTGGCGTTGATCTTCACCTTGAAGTTGCGCCCGATCGCCATCGGCTCGACTTCGGGATGGTTGATGTTGGCCGGAATGATCGCGCGGCCCCGGGCCACCTCGTCGCGCACGAACTCGGGCGTGATGATGCGCGGAATGCTGGCGCCCATCGGGTTGCCGGCCACGCGCTTCGCACGCTCCTCGTTGGCGAGGTACTCGGCCATCCATTCGCGCTTGCCGTTCTCGCGCAGTGCCACGTATTCCATCTCGGGGGTGACGATGCCTCGGCGTGCGTAGTGCATCTGCGTGACGTTGGCGCCCGACTTTGCGCGGCGCGGCGTGCGCTGCAAGGCCGAGGCGGCGGCGCGCAGCTCGGCCAGGCGCAGGGCGTCATGGTCGTGGGCGTGCTTCAGGCCCTCGTCGAGCGCCTGGTGCGAGCGGCCTTCGTAACTTTCGGTGTCGTTGCGCTCGGCGATCCATGCGCCGCGCACGTCGGGCAGGCCGCGGCGCACGTCGATGTCGACCTTGGCGTCGGTGTACGGGCCCGAGGTGTCGTAGAGCGACACCGTCTCGCCGTTGGTCAGCAGCACGTCGCGCACCGGCACGTTGAGGTCGGGCCGGCTGCCCGGAATCAGGCACTTGTGGGAGGCGGGGAAAGGCTCTCGCGTGAGCGAAAGCAGGGAGGTGAACTTGTCGGGCGCATTCATCGGGGGGCACTCCTTGTTGAGGGAAAGGGTGCTCCGCAATCGCTCGATGGACTTCGGCAAAAGCCCGTCACGGAAGGGGAGTGACGGACCGAAGTCAGGGAGTGCAGCTCTTCTTACGCCGGTATGACCCGGATCAAGTTCGCGGGTCGGCAGCTTTGCCATCTCAGCACACCACATGTGTGCACCCCGGAGCGGGGCTGATTGTGCGAGCCCTGGCCCGGCGCGTCAACCCGCAGGCTGCTGCAGGTCGCCGTCGAGGTAGTACCAACGGTCGCCTTCGCGCACGAAGCGACTGCGCTCGTGCAGGCGGGTGGCCGTGCCGGTGCTGCTGCGCTGGCGGGCGACGAATTCGACCTCGGCATGGTCGGAGTCGAGCACCGAGCGCGAACGGATGTCCAGCCCCAGCCATTTGACGCCCGGCTCGAACTCGATCGAGGCCGGCCGTTTGGCGGCGTCCCAGGTGGCGAGCAGGTACTCGGCGCGTTCCAGCACGAAGGCCGAATAGCGCGAACGCATCAGCGATTCGGCGTCCGGCGCGGGGGTGTTCTCGAAATCGTCGAGATAGCGGCCGCAGCACAGGGCATAGCCGATGGGCTTGTCGCGGCGGTCGGCGCGGCCGCAGGGGCAAGGTCCGGTGGGAGGGTCGATGGCGCTCATGAAGACCGCTATTGGAACACCTCGCGGGCCCCGGGCCGAGAGGGCAAGCCCGAAGCCGCCCGGGAAGCCCCCCCGCAGCCCCGGCCTGCCGCCCTTCGTTCAGGCCAGCGCGCGTTGAATCAGCAGCTTCTGGATGTCCGACGTGCCTTCGTAGATCTGGCACACGCGCACGTCGCGGTAGATGCGCTCCAGCGGAAAGTCGTTCACGTAGCCGTAGCCGCCCAGCGTCTGGATGGCGGCGCTGCACACGCGCTCGGCCATCTCGCTCGCGAAGAGCTTGGCCATGGCTGCCTCCTTCAGGCACGGCCGGCCGGCGTCGCGCAGGCTGGCGGCGTGCCAGATCAGTTGACGCGCAGCCTCGATCTGCGTCGCGCAGTCGGCCAGGCGGAAGCCCACGGCCTGCTGGTCGAAGATCGCGCCGCCGAAGGCCTGGCGCTCCTTGGCATAGGCCAGCGCCACATCGAAGGCGCTGCGCGCCATGCCCACGCTCTGCGCGGCGATGCCGATGCGCCCGCCCTCGAGCGCGCCGAGCGCAATCTTGTAGCCCTCGCCTTCCGCGCCGATGAGGTTCTCGCGCAGGATGCGGCAGCCGTCGAAGTTGATCTGCGCGGTGTCGCTGCTGTGCTGGCCCAGCTTGTCTTCCAGCCGCGCCACGTGGTAGCCGGGCGCATCGGTCGGCACGATGAACGCGCTCATGCCGCGCTTGCCCGCGCCCTTGTCGGTCACGGCGATGACGATGGCCACCTGGCCGTTCTTGCCGCTGGTGATGAACTGCTTCACGCCGTCGATGACGTAGCCGTCGCCGTCCTTGCGCGCCGTGGTGCGCAGGCTCGATGCGTCGCTGCCGGCCTGCGGCTCGGTGAGGCAGAAGGCGCCGAGCATCTGCCCTTGCGCCAGCGGCTCCAGCCATTGCTTCTTCTGTGCGGCATTGCCGTAGCGCATCAGGATGGCGTTGACCGGGCAGTTGGTCACGCTGATGGCGGTGCTGGTGCCGCCGTCGCCGGCCGCGATTTCTTCCAGCACCAGCGCCAGCGTGAGGTAGTCGAGGCCGGCGCCGCCGTGCTCTTCCGGCACGCAGATGCCGTAGGCGCCCAGCGCGGCCAGACCCTGGTGGGCCTCCTTGGGGAAGCTGTGTTCGCGGTCCCACGTGGGGGCGTGGGGCCACAGCTCGGCTTGCGAAAAATCGCGTACCGCGTCGCGAATGGCTTCCTGGTCGGCGCTGAGCAGCATGGCGTTGTCTCCTGTCTTTGTTTTCGGTTCGGGGATTGCTTGCTTACTTGCCGGCGCCCAGGTCCATGATCAGCCGCGCGGCCATGTACAGGCGGCGCGGAATGGCGCTGATGTCCACGTACTCGGCCTTGTCGCTGTGGTAACCGAAGCCCGGCAGGCCCAGGCTTTCGATCACCGGCTTGCCCGAGAGCGCCGCGTAGGCCGCGTCGGTGCCGCCGCCGGTGCGCTCTTCCACGCCCAGGGTGCCGCCGGCTTCCTTGTAGAAACCCACGGCCTTGTCGACCAGCTTCTTGCCGCCTTCGCCGGCATTGAAGGCCGGGCGGCCGCGCGTGATGAGCACCTTGACGTCGGCCTCGGGCAGCTTCTTCTGCTGCGCGCGCTCTTCGAGCGTCTTCATGGCGGCGTCGAAGTCTTCGTTGCGCGCGTAGCGCACGTCGGCGTTCAGCGTGGCGCTGGCGGGGATGATGTTCGACACGTTGCCGGCCTTGGCAATGGTCCAGTTGAAGCGCAGGTTCTTGGCCTTGTCGTCGATGTTCATCGTGCGCAGCACGAGGTCGGACGCCTCGACCAGCGCATTCACGCCCAGTTCGGGCGCGGCGCCCGCGTGCGAGGCCTTGCCGGTGATGTTGACCTGCACGTAGGCGATGCCCGAGGTGCCCAGCGAGAGCTTCTCGTCGCCGGCGCCGGTGGGCTCGAAGGAGAGCACGTAGTCGGCCAGCTTGGCCTCTTCCTGGATCAGGTCGCGCGAACCGAAGGAACCCTTTTCCTCGTCGGTGTTGAACAGCACGGTGATGGTGCCGTAGTCGCGCACGCCGTAGTCCTTCAGCAGCTTGAGCGTGTGCAGGATGACGGCGTTGCCGCCCTTGTCGTCGGCGATGCCGGGGCCGTAGGCCTTGTCGCCCTCGACCTTGAACGGCGCCTTGGCGAGCGTGCCCTTCAGGTACACGGTGTCCATGTGCGACATCAGCAGCAGGTTCTTGCCGCCGCGGCCCTTGAGCTTGCCCACGATGTTGTCGCCCACCACGATGCCGGCCGACTTGCTGCGCGTGACGGTGAAGCCCAGGCTCTTGAGCTCGCCCTCGAGGTAGTTGCCGGCGGCGGCGATGCCTTCGGCGTCACCGGTGCCGGTCTCGATGTTGACGAGTTTCTCCAGCGTCTTGATCACCGCGGGCTGCTCGTCGGTGGCAGCCTGGAACAGCACGTTGTCGCGCTTCTGGGCCCAGGCGGCGGGTGCCATGAAGGCAGCGGCCAGCATGGCGCTGATGGCGGTAACGGCGGTACGGTGGATGGATGGGCGCATGAAATCTCCTGCTCTACGCATGTTTTGAAGTATCCGAAAAAGAAAAAGCCGGCGGGCGCCCGTTGTCCGGACGCCCGCCGACCCTTGGTCGTTATAGCAATTCGAGTGCCACCGCCGTGCCTTCGCCCCCGCCGATGCACAGCGTGGCCACGCCGCGCTTCTTGCCGCGCGCCTTCAGCGCATGGATCAGCGTGACCATGATGCGCGCGCCGCTCGCGCCGATCGGGTGGCCCAGCGCGCAGGCGCCGCCGTGCACGTTGACGATCTCGTGCGACACGTCGAGTTCGTGCATCAGCGCCATCGGGACCACCGCGAAGGCTTCGTTCACTTCCCACAGGTCCACGTCCTTCACCGCCCAGCCGGTCTTCTTGAACAGCTTGGCGACGGCCCCCACGGGCGCGGTCGAGAACCACTCGGGCTGCTGGGCGTGCGTGGCGTGGCCGACGATGCGCGCAATGGGCCTGGCGCCGATCTTCTTCGCGTGCGACTCGGTCATCATGACCAACGCGGCCGCGCCATCGTTGATCGACGAACTCGAGGCGGCGGTGATGGTGCCGTTCTCTTTCTTGAACGCGGGCTTGAGCGTGGGGATCTTGTCGAGCTTGACCTTGCCCGGGCCTTCGTCGATGGAGATCACGGTGTCGCCGCTGCGGCCCTTGACCGTGACGGGGGTGATCTCGTCCTTGAACAGGCCCGTTTCGGTCGCCTTCTTGGCGCGCTCCACGCTGGCGATGGCGAACGCATCCTGCTGTTCGCGCGTGAACTTGTACTTGGCGGCGCAGTCTTCGCCGAAGGTGCCCATGGAGCGGCCCGGCTGGTAGGCGTCTTCCAGGCCGTCGAGCATCATGTGGTCGAAGATGCGGTCGTGGCCCATGCGGTAGCCGCCGCGGCCCTTGAGCATCAGGTAGGGCGCGTTGGTCATGCTTTCCATGCCGCCTGCCACCATCACGTCGTGCGTGCCGGCCAGCAGCAGGTCGTGCGACAGCATGGCGGCCTTCATGGCCGATCCGCACATCTTGCTGAGCGTGACGGCCCCCGCGCTGTCGGGCAGGCCGCCCTTGTAGGCCGCCTGGCGCGCCGGTGCCTGGCCCTGGCCGGCCATCAGGCAGTTGCCGAACAGCACTTCGCCCACGCTGTCGGGCGCGATGCCGGCGCGCTCCACAGCGGCCTTGATGGCGGCGCCGCCCAGGTCGTGCGCGGAAAGCGAAGAGAAGTCGCCCTGGAAGCTGCCCATGGGGGTGCGGGCCAGGCCGACGATGACGATGGATTCGGACATGTGGAGGTCTCCTTCAGGAATGTGGAAGCGAAGCAAAAAACAAAAAAACCGGTTGCTCAGAAATGCGTTGCGTGGCCTTCATGCTGGAAGCGCTGCGATTCTTCGTACGGGAACACATCGAGCATCTGCCCGGCCTGGATGCGTTCCTTGTGGTGCTGCCAGAAGGCGGCGTCGAGCAGGTCGGCATGGTGCGCCATGAAGGCGGCGCGCACATCGGGGTTGCCCAGCAGGAAGGGCTCGAAGGTTTCGGGGAACACGTCCTTCGGGCCCACCGAGTACCAGACCTCGCCGCTCATTTCTTCTTCCTCGTTGCGCGGCGCGGGCACCTTGCGAAACTTGCAGTCGGTGACGTATTCGATCTCGTCGTAGTCGTAGAACACCACCTTGCCGCCGCGCGTGACGCCGAAGTTCTTCCACAGCATGTCGCCGGGAAAGATGTTGGCCGCGACCATGTCCTTGATGGCGTTGCCGTATTCGACCACCGCATGCTCCAGCTGGTCTTTCGCGCGCTTCGCATGCGCCGGGCTCTCGGGGGCGGCCAGCGTGTCGAAGGCTTCCTGCAGGTAGATGTTCAGCGGGATCATGCGGCGTTCGATGTAGACGTGCCGTAGCACCACCTCCATCTCCCCGTTGCCGTCGCGGTCGCCGATCTCGAGCTGGCTGGGCGCGAACTTCTGGATCTCCTCGATCAGCCCGGGCTCGAAGCGGTCGAGCGGAAAACCCACGTCGCTGTACTCCAGCGTGTCGGCCATGCGGCCCACGCGGTCGTGCTGCTTCACGAGCATGTACTTGCCCTTGATCTGCTCGCGCGTGGTGTCCTTCTGCGGCGGATAGAAGTCCTTGATGAGCTTGAACACGAACGGGAACGACGGCAGGTCGAACACCAGCATGACCATGCCCTTGATGCCAGGCGCGATGCGGAAGCGGTCGCTCGAATAGTTCAGGTGCGACAGGAAGTCGCGGTAGAACAGCGTCTTGCCCTGCTTGGCCAGGCCGAGCGCGTTGTAGATCTCGGCGCGCGGCTTGCGCGGCATGAGCGAGCGCAGGAACTGCACCCATGCCGAAGGCACCTCCATGTCGACCATGAAGTACGCGCGCGCAAAGCTGAACAGCATCTGCAGGTCGTCTTCGCCGAACAGCGCCGCGTCGATGTAGAACCTGCCGCGGCTGTCGTGCAGCACGGGCAGCGAGAACGGGATCTCGACGAAGCCGTTCATGATCCTGCCGACCACGTACGCGCCCTTGTTGCGAAAGAACAGCCCCGAGAGCACCTGCAGCTGGAAGTTGGCGCGCAGCTTCACCTGGTGAAAGCGGTTCAGGATGACCTGCGCCACGCGCTCGGCGTCGCGCCGCTTGTTGGCGAAGGTGCCCAGCAGCGCGAAGTCGTCGAGCATCTGCTCGACGGTGTCGGCCAGCGTCTCGGGCTTGGGGTAGTACGGCCGGTAGGTGGGCGCGCCGCGCGGCTCGATGTACTCGGTGCTGATGGCCGGGCGCACGAAGATGAAGTCGTTCTGGAAGTACGCGCGGTGCAGGATCTTGGTGGTCACCGAGTTGAAGAAGCTCTCGGCCAGCTCGGGCTGGTGGTGGTCCACCAGCAGCCCGATGTAGTGCAGCTTGACCTGGTGCCACACGTCCATCGGCTGCTCGCCGGCCTTGAACTCCTTTTCGAGCCGGGCCACGGCCTCGCTCACGCGCAGGTCGTAGAACTCGATGCGCTCGCGCTGCGCGCGCTGCTGGCCGTGCCAGTCGGCGGTTTCGAAGCGGTGCTTGGCGCGCGCCGACTCGGCGCGAAACAGCCGGTAGTGGCGGTTGAAGCCGTCCATCATCGCCTTGGCGATCTCATAGGCCAGCGGCGAGTCGAGGCGCTGCGGGAACATGGACGGGCCGAAAGGGAAACCGCTGGGTCAGGTTGCGGCGGCAGCGCCCGTGCCACCCGCCTCGGGCTGCGGCGTCATGGCCTGTGCTTCCTGCACGGCCTGGTTCACCTGCGCGCCCTGCGTGGTCAGCGCCTGCATCACCTCGCCCGGGCGGCTCCACTTGTAGCGGATGCGCTGCACCGCGGCCTTGTAGACGGAGTCCAGCGGCTTGGCGCCGTCGACGCTCAGGCCCAGGTCCTGCAGCAGGCCGTCGTGCACGCCGAAGGTCCAGCCGTGGATGCGCACCTTCTGGCCGCGCGCCCAGGCGTCGACCATCACGGTGCTCACGGCCACGTTGACCACCTGCTCGGCCACGTTCAGTTCGCACAGCGCATCGACGCGCGCCTCTTCGTCGGGCAGGCTCTCGAGCATGACGTGGTGGCGGTCGCGCACGTCCTGGATGTGGCGGATCCAGTTGTCGGCCAGGCCGATGCGCTTGCCGCTCAGCGCGGCCTTCACGCCGGCGCAGCCGTAGTGGCCCACCACCATGATGTGCTCGACCTTCAGGTGCTCCACGGCGAACTGGATCGCCGAGAGCGCATTCAGGTCGGAGTGCACCACGATGTTGGCAACGTTGCGGTGCACGAACACCTCGCCGGGCTCCAGCCCGGTGATCTGGTTGGCGGGCACGCGGCTGTCGGAGCAGCCGATCCACATGTAGCGTGGCGTCTGCTGCTTGACCAGGCTGGTGAAGAAACCGGGGCGGTCGCGCTCCATTTGCGCGGACCACGCACGGTTGTGGGCAAAGAGGTCGTCGAGGTTGTCAGTGTTGTCGGCCATAGTGGGTCTATTGTCGATGAGTCGTGTGTTCAGGTCCTGGCGCCGGCAAGCTTTGCGGATCGCGTCGCCTTGCCTGCCTTGTTCGCCTTCTGGGCCTTGGCCAGCGTGGCCTGTCCCTTTTTCTCGTGCTCGCGCACTTCCGCGAGGTTGGCCTGCAGTTCGGCCAACTGCGCCTCGAGCTGTGCCCGGTGGGTACCCAGCACGCCGAGGAATTTTTCCAGCTGCGGGACCGTGTCGCGCGGGCTGTCGTACATGTCGAGGATGTCCTTGGCCTCCGTCAGGCTCAGGCCGAGGCGCTTGGCGCGCAGCGTGAGCGTGAGCCGCGCCCGGTCGCGCGCGCTGTACACGCGCTGCAGCCCGGCGCGCTCGGGCGTGAGCAGGCCCATGTCTTCATAGAAGCGGATGGCCCGCGTCGTGAGGTCGAACTCCTTCGCGAGCTGGCTGATGGTGAAGGTGGACGCGGGCATGGCAGCGAGCAGCGGTGGTGGCAAAAGGGCGTTGCAGAAGGGGCGTTGCGGGGGCGACAGCAGATTCATGCGGCGATCCCTACAATGGTGCCCTTAACCCATGACGTTTACGTAAACGTCAATCTTACATGAACCTTCTCGAACGCGAACTCCACTACCCCCTGGGCGACACGCTGCCCCAGCCCGGCGAAGCGATGGAAGTGGCGCCCGGCGTGCGCTGGATCCGCATGCGGCTGCCCTTTGCGCTCGACCACATCAACCTCTGGCTGCTGCGCGACACCCTCGACGGCGTGGCCGGCTGGACGGTGGTGGATTGCTGCATTGCCCACGACGAGTCGCGCGCGCAATGGGAGCAGATCTTCGAGACCCAGCTGCAGGGCCTGCCGATCCTGCGCGTGATCGTCACCCACATGCACCCCGACCACATCGGCCTGGCCCACTGGCTGTGCGAACGCTGGAACGCGCCGATGTGGATCAGCGCCACCGACTACAACGTGGCCCGCGTGCTGAGCGCCAACGGCGACACCCTGGCGGGCGGCGAGCAGGCGGCGCGCTTCTTCGCCTCGCACGGCATGACCGACCCCGAGGCCATCGCCAAGATCCGCGGGCGCACCAACTACTACGCCGAACTGGTGCCCTCGGTGCCGGACACCTTCGTGCGCATGCTAGACGGCGACACCGTCACCATCGACGGCCACGCCTGGCGCTGCATCGTCGGCTACGGCCACGCGCCCGAGCACATCGCGCTGTACTGCGACGAACTCAAGCTGCTGCTGGGCGGCGACATGATGCTGCCGCGCATTTCCACCAACGTGAGCGTGCACGCGGGCGAGCCCGAGGCGAACTCGCTGCGCCTGTTCCTGGACAGCATCGACAAGTTCAAGGCGCTGCCCGCCGACACGCTCGGCCTGCCTTCGCACGGCAAGCCGTTCACCGGCATCCACCGCCGCGTCGACCAGCTGCAGGAGCACCATCGCGACCGGCTCGCCGAGCTGCTCGAAGCCTGCACGGCGAGCCCGATGACCGCGGCCGAAGGCCTGCCGATCCTGTTCAAGCGCGCGCTCGACCTGCACCAGATGACCTTTGCCATGGGCGAGTCCGTCGCCCACCTGCACCTGCTGTGGTTCGCGGGCCAGGTGAAGCGCGAGCTGGGCAAGGACGGCATCTACCGTTTCGGCGCCAGCTAAGGCGCCAACCAGGGCACCGCCGGCGGACATTGCAGGCCATTTAGACTCCCCGCATGAACACGCTGGCTGAGCTCCGCGCGGGCCAGCTGGCAGGCGCACAACGAATCGATCTCTCGTGCGGGCTCACCGAGTTCCCGCGCGAAATTTTCGACCTTGCCGATTCCCTCGAGGTGCTGAACCTGTCGGGCAACGCGCTGGCCACGCTGCCCGACGACCTGCACCGGCTGCACCGCCTGCGCGTGTTGTTCTGCTCGGACAACCGCTTCACCACGCTGCCCGAAGCCCTCGGCCGGTGCCGCGGCCTCGACATCGTCGGCTTCAAGGCCAACCGGATCCGCACCGTGCCGGAGGCCTCGCTGCCTGCGTCGCTGCGCTGGCTGATCCTGACCGACAACCTCATCGAGGAACTGCCCAATTCGCTCGGCCACTGCACAGGCATGCAGAAGCTGATGCTGGCGGGCAACCGGCTGCGTGCGCTGCCGCCTTCGATGGCCGGCTTCGGGCAGCTCGAACTGCTGCGCATCTCGGCCAACCGCTTCGAAACGCTGCCCGCCTGGCTGCTGTCGCTGCCGCGCCTGTCGTGGCTCGCCTGCGCGGGCAACCCCTTCGACACGCGGGCCGAAGACGCGGCGATCGCCGCGCAGTCGGTGCCGCACGTCGGCTGGCGCGAGCTGACGCTGGGCCGCAAGCTCGGTGAAGGCGCCTCGGGCGTGATCCACCAGGCCACGCTCGGCAAGGCGCAGCAGGTGGCCGTCAAGCTGTTCAAGGGGGCCGTCACCAGCGACGGCTGGCCGCACAGCGAAATGGCGGCCTGCATCGCGGCCGGCGCGCACCCCACGCTGATCGCCGCGCAAAGCCGCATCGACGGGCATCCCGAGGGCACGCAAGGCCTGGTGATGGGCCTGGTCGATCCGGCCTTCGTCACGCTCGCGGGGCCGCCGAGCCTGGCGTCGTGCACGCGCGACGTCTACGCGGGCGACGCGCGCTGGCCGTGCGACGTGGCCCTGCGCATCGCACGCGACATCGCCTCGGCCATGCAGCATCTGCATGCGCGCGGCATTCTTCACGGCGACCTCTACGCGCACAACATCCTGTGGCATGCGCAGCGCGGCGGCCGGCTCGGCGACTTCGGCGCGGCCTGGATGACCGGCGCGCTGGCCGCCGCGCAGGCGCGCGCGTTCCAGGGCCTGGAGATGCGCGCCTTCGGCTGCCTGCTGGAGGAGTTGATCGAACGCTGCACCGACGCCGTGCCGGCCTCGGTGGCGGCGCTGAAAGACCGCTGCCTGCAGCCCGACGCGACCGCGCGACCGTCGTTCGCAGAGGCGCTGCGGTTGCTGCAGCAGGCGTCTTCCTCGCCATGAGCCGACGCCCGCCGCCCCAACTGCCGCTGCCCACGCGCGACGGCGTCGGCCCGAGCTGCGTCGGCCTTCCGTACGGCCCCTGGCCCACCATCGCCGAGTTCCTGATCGAGCGCTTTCCCGCCATCACGCGCGAGGCCTGGATCGAACGCATCGAAGCCAACGACGTCGTCGACGAGCACCACGTGCCCGTGACCGTGGCGCGGCGCTACCAGTCGCCGCTGCGGGTGTACTACTACCGCGCGCTCGACAACGAAGTGCGCATTCCGTTCGAGGAGCACATCGTGTTCCAGGACGACGAGCTGCTGGTGGTCGATAAGCCGCCCTTCGTGCCCGTCACGCCCACCGGCAAGTACCTGCAGCAGAGCCTGCTGGTGCGCCTGAAGCGCAAGCTGCAGATCGACGAGCTCGTGCCGATGCACCGCATCGACCGCAGCACCTCGGGGCTGGTGCTGTTCTCGGTGCGCCAAGCCACGCGCGGCGCCTACCAGGCGATGTTTCCGGAGCGCCGCATCGACAAGCACTACGAGGCGGTCGTGCCCTGGCAGGAGGGCGTGTCGTCGGTGCCCGAGGTCTACCGCAGCCGGCTGGTCGACGACGACCACTTCATGCGCGTGCGCGAAGAACCCGGCGAGCCCAACTCCGAGACCCGCATCGAGGTGCAGGAGGTGCGCGACGGCCGCGCGCTGCTGAGGCTGTCGCCGGTCACGGGCCGCAAGCACCAGCTGCGCGTGCACTGCCAGGCGCTGGGCATGCCGATCGTGAACGACCCGATCTACCCCGTGCTGCTGCCCGAGGGCGCGGACGATTTCGGCAAGCCCTTGCAGCTGCTGGCGAAGTCGCTCTCGTTCGTCGACCCGCTCACCGGTGCGCTGCGCAGCTTTGAGAGCCCGCGGAGCCTGTCGCTGACACCGAGGTGACGCGCGCGCGGCGGTGCGCGCACTAAGCTCGTTTCCTGAAAATATTTCATTCAGGAGACACCCGCACCATGGACACCACCCAACTCTTCTCGCTGAAGGGCCGCACCGCCCTGATCACCGGCGGCTCGCGCGGCATCGGCCGCATGATCGCCGAGGGCTACCTGGCCCAGGGCGCGCGCGTGTACATCTCGGCGCGCAAGGCCGCGGCCTGCGACCAGACGGCGAAGGAGCTGTCGGCCTTCGGCCACTGCGTGTCGCTGCCGGCCGACGTGTCGACGCTGGAAGGCGCGCAGGCGCTGGTCGCGGCCTATGCGAAGCACGAAGACTCGCTCGACATTTTGGTGAACAACGCCGGTGCCGCCTGGGGCGCGCCGTATGAAGAGTTTCCGGAGAGCGGCTGGGACAAGGTGGTGGACCTGAACCTGAAGACGCCCTTCTTCCTGACGCAGGCGCTGACGCCGATGCTGAAGAAGGCGGCGACGGACCATCTGTCGAAGGTGATCAACATCGCATCGATCGACGGGATCTCGGTGAACCCGCAGGAGACGTACTCGTATGCGGCCAGCAAGGCGGGACTGATCCAGCTGACGCGCCGCATGGCGCTGCGGCTGGCGCAGGACCGGATCGTGGTGAGCGCGATCGCGCCCGGGGCGTTTGCTTCGGACATGAACAAGGATGCGCGGGATCACGGCGACGTGGTGAAGGACCGCATTCCGGCGGGGCGCATCGGGGTGCCTGAGGACATGGCCGGGGCTGCCATCTACCTGGCCTCGCGTGCGGGGGACTATGTGATGGGGTCTACGTTGGTGGTGGATGGGGGGGTTACGCACGCTCGGTGAAATTTGCTTTCCGGGGCCGGGTCTCGCCCCGGCAGGCGACTTACTTTCTTTGCTTCGCCAAAGAAAGTAAGCAAAGAAAGGCGACCCCTACTGGCTGCGTCCCTTCGCTTCGCTGCGGGCAACCTGCGGTGCTCACGTTTCGCGGGGTCTCGCCCAAACTCGCTTCGCTCAAACAAGGGCGAGCCCTGATCCGCGAAACGCTGCGCTCCTCGGCGCATCCAGAAGGGGTTGGGACACCGACACGCCTTCGCTGCGCTCGGCTCCCAACAGCAAACATCCAGCAGCCAACCCCAAAGAGCCAATACCAACCGCCGCTGGCGCGCAGCGCCAGCGGCGACTTGGTGGCCGAGCGAAGCAATGGCCCGGGTGGTTCCCACCCCCTCTGGCTGCGCCGAGGAGCGGAGCGTTTCGCGGATCAGGGCTCGCAGCTGTTTGAGCGAAGCGAGTTCTGCGAGACCCCGCGAAACGCGAGCACCGCAGGTTGCCCCGTAGCGCAGCGCAGGGGTCGCAGACAGTGGGGTCGCCTTTTCTTTGCTTACTTTCTTTTGGCGAAGCAAAAGAAAGTAAGTCGCCCGCCGGAGCGAGTCCCGGCCCCGGGAAAAAACAAAGCCCCCCTCACCACCGAGGAACAGCCTCATCCTTCAGCCGCCGCCGCAGCAGGTCGTAATCAGGCATGACGCTCTCGACCGTCTCCCAGAACCGGTGCGAGTGGTCCATCACCCGCAGATGCGCCAGCTCATGCGCGACCACGTAGTCGATCACCCGCGGCCCGAAATGAATCAGCCGCCAGTTCAACCGGATCGACCCATCCGCACTGGCACTCCCCCACCGCGTGGCCGCATTCGACAACGACAGCTTCACCCACCGCACCCCCAGCAAGGGCGCGAAGTGGTCCAGGCGCTCGATGAACAGCCGCCGCGCCTGCCGCATGAGCCAAGCCTGCGCCGCATCGCGAATCTGCGAAGGCTCCGCGTTCTGGGCAACGGCGAGCCGCAGCACGCGCGGACCGTCGGCTTCGGCCGCATCGAGCGTGCCGCCGACGCTCGCGAACCCGTGCTTCGGGTCGAGCCGGATCACCACCGCCTCGCCCATGAACGGAAACTGCGCGCCGTCGCGCCAGTCGATGCGCGTGGCCTCGACGCGCGCATGCCGCTGCTGCGTTTCGGTCAGCTTGCGCAGGATCCAGTCGGCCTTCTCATGAATGGCCGCATCGACATCGCGCAGCGTGACCCAGCGCGGCGCGCGCACCGACAGCCCCTCGGCGCCGACGAGGAAACCGATGGTCTTGCGCTTGCCGCGCTTGAACTCGTAGGCCACGCGCGCGGCGCCGATCACCACCTCGCGCGAGGCCTGCGGATGCGCGAAGCGCGCGAGCGTCAGGGTGTCGGCCAGCGGCACCGCGGGCGGTGCGTGCGGGTCCACAGGTTCGGGCGGCGTGGGCGCAACGAAAGGCATGGCGGGGGGCGCCACCAGCCTGGGCTTCTTCACGCGCGGCGGCCGCGCCGGTGCGGGCGCCGGCGGCGCAAGCTCACTCCCCAGTCCCTCGAACAGATCCAACGTGAACTGAAGCAGTCCCGCCATGTCGCGTTCTCCGGCGGCCCTCAGCGCACCGCTTCCTGCACGGGCTTGGGGCTGTCGACGTAGGCCTCGGGGTCGAGGCGGCGCATCTCGGCCTCGATCCAGGCCTCGACCTCGCGCATCAACTCGTCGGGCTTGCGCCCCACGCTCGGGATCGCCGGGCCGATGGACACGTCGACCACGCCGGGGCGCTTGATGAAAGCCTTGCGCGGCCACACCTTGGCCGAGGTGACGGCAATGGGAATCACCGGCACGCCGGTCTCGCACGCGAGCCGCGTGCCGCCGCTCTTGTAGGTGCCCTTCTGCCCGCGCGGAATGCGCGTTCCCTCGGGGAACATGATGATCCAGATGCCCTGCGCGAGCAGCTTGCGGCCCTGGTTGACCACCTTGTTGAAAGCCTGCGCGCGCTGGCTGCGGTCGATGTGGATCATGTCCAGCCGCGCCATCGCCCAGCCGAAGAAGGGCACGTAGATCAGCTCCTTCTTAAACACGTAGGCCAGCGGATGCGGCATCAGCGTGGGCATCAGGAAGGTCTCGAGCGTGGACTGGTGCTTCACCAGCAGCACCGCGCCGGCGAGCGCGTCGGTGGGCAGGTTTTCCATGCCGCTCACGCGGGTCTTGATGCCCAGCAGCACGCGCGCGCCGCCGATGGCCCAGCCGAGCCAGCGCTCGGCCATCCAGTACAGCGGAATGCCGCGCTTCCAGATCGAGCTGACGCACATGATGATGCCCCAGGGCACCACGGTGACGAGCATCCAGAGTGCATGGAGAACGGAACGAAGAAACGCCATCAGACAGCCACCTGCAGTGCAGCCCGCGCTTCGCGCGCAAGCAAGAAATCGACAAAGGCGGGGAGGTCGTTGTGGACCACCGTGTTCGCCGGGTATTCGGAAGGCAGCGGATCGACGCCGCGGCAGGCCGCGCCCATGCCCGTGAGCAGCAGATGCGGCTCGCAGCCGGCGGCCGCGCCGGCCTGCAGGTCGCGCAGGCTGTCGCCGCAGGTCGGGACGCCCTTCAGGTCGATGCCGTAGCGGTCGCCGATCTGCAGGAACAGGCCCGGCTTCGGCTTGCGGCATTCGCAGTCCTCGTCGGGGCTGTGCGGGCAATAGAACACCGCGTCCACCTTGCCGCCCACGGCCGCGAGCATCTTGTGCATCTTGGCGTGCATGGCATTGAGCGAGGCCATGTCGAACAGGCCGCGGCCCAGGCCCGACTGGTTGGACGCGATCACCACGTGCCAGCCCGCATGGTTCAGCCGCGCCACGGCCTCGAGCGCGCCGGGCAGCGGGGTCCACTCGATGTCGCTCTTGACGAAGTCTTCGCGGTGCACGTTGATGGTGCCGTTGCGGTCGAGGATGACGAGTTTCATGGCTGTGTCGCCCGTGGTGGAGTCGTCAGGAGAGGATCAGACAGCCAGCCGCTCGAGCTGCGCCACGCGGTTCATCGCGGCGTGCAGCGACATCAGCAGGCCCAGGCGGTTCAGCCGCAGATCGGCCTGCTCGGCGTTGACCATCACGCCGTCGAAGAAGGCGTCGACCGGCTCGCGCAGCGCGGCCAGCGTCTGCAGCGAGGCGGTGTAGTCGCCGGCGTCGAACTGGGCGTTGGCGGCGGGCACGACCTGCGCCATGGCCGCGTGCAGTGCGCGCTCGGCGGGCTCCTGCAGCAGCAGCTCGCTGACATGCGCGTCGGCTTCAGGGGCCTTCTTCAGGATGTTGCCGATGCGCTTGTTGGCAGCCGCCAGCGCCGCGGCGGCGGGCAGTGCGGCAAAGGCGCGCACCGCAGCCAGCAGCTTGGGCACTTCGCCCAGGCGCTGCGGGCGCGGGGCCAGCACGGCGTCGACTTCCTGCGCGCTCGCGCCCTGCTCGCGCAGGCTGCCGGCAAGGCGGTCGAGAATGAAGTCCTGCAGCTCGACCGTGGCCTTGCCGCTGTCGAAACCCGCAATGTCCTTGAACTGCGCGGCAGCGTCCTGCAGCAGCGCGTCGAGCCCCAGCGCGAGGTCTTTCTCGATCAGCATGCGGATCACGCCCAGCGCATGCCGGCGCAGCGCGAACGGGTCGCGGTCGCCGGTGGGCAGGTTGCCGATGCCGAACATGCCGACCAGCGTTTCCAGCTTGTCGGCCAGCGCCACCACCAGGCCCACGGTGTTGCGCGGCAGTTCATCGCCGGCAAAGCGCGGCTTGTAGTGGTCTTCGATGGCGTCGGCCACCGCGGCATCGAGCCCGTCGTGCAGCGCGTAGTAGCGGCCCATGGTGCCCTGCAGCTCGGGGAACTCGCCGACCATGTCGGTCACGAGGTCGGCCTTGGCCAGCTGGGCGGCTTGCGTGGCCTGCGCGGCAACGGTGCTGTTGCCGAGCTTCTCCGCGATGCCGCGCGCGATGTGCATCACGCGCTGCACGCGTTCGCCCTGCGTGCCCAGCTTGTTGTGATAGACCACCTTGCCCAGCGACTCGACGCGCGAAGCCAGCGACTTCTTGCGGTCCTGGTCGAAGAAGAACTTGGCGTCGGCCAGGCGCGGGCGCACCACGCGCTCGTTGCCTTGCACGACCGCGCTCGCGTCGTCGGGCGTGATGTTGCTGACGACAAGAAACTTGTTGGTCAGCTTGTTCGACGCGTCGAGCAGCGGAAAGTACTTCTGGTTGGCCTTCATCGTGAGGATCAGGCATTCCTGCGGCACCTCGAGAAACTCGCGCTCGAAGCTGCAGACCAGCACGTTGGGGCGTTCGACCAGCGCGGTCACTTCGTCGAGCAGCGCATCGTCGTGGATGGGCACGGAGCCGCCGCCGACCTTGACGGCCGCCGCCGCGAGCTGGCGTGCGATTTCGGCACGGCGGGCCTCGAAGCTCGCGATGACCGCGCCTTCTTCCTGCAGCTGCAGCGCATAGCTGTCGGCGTCGCGCAGCACGACCGGATCGACCGCCGCCTCGAAGCGGTGGCCGTGCGTGTCGCGCCCGGCCTTCAGGCCCAGCGCCTCGATGGGCACCACGGTGCCGCCGTGCAGCGCCACCAGGCCGTGCGCGGGGCGCACGAAGCTCACGCTGCTCCAGCCCGGCAGCTCGCAGCCGCTTTCGAGCTGGTAGCTCATGACCTTCGGAATCGGCAGCTTGGCGATGGCTTCGGCCAGCGCCTTCTGCAGGCCTTCGGCCAGCGTGGCGCCCTTGGCGGTGCTTTCGTAGAACAGGGCTTCGGCCTTGCCGTCCATCGCGCGCTTCAGGCCGGGCACGGCCGAGGCGTCGGCGCCCAGCGCGCCCAGGCGCTTGAGCAGCGCGGGCGTGGGCTGGCCGGCGGCGTCGAGCCCCACAGCCACGGGCATGAGCTTTTGCGACACGGCCTTGTCGGCAGCGCGCTCGGCCACGTGGCTGAGGTGCGCGGCCAGGCGGCGCGGGGAGGCATAGGCGGTGAGCACGGAACCGGCTTCGGCCAGGCCCTGCGCCACCAGCTGGTCGCGCAGGACGCCGGCAAAGGCGTCACCGAGCTTCTTCAGCGCCTTGGGTGGCAATTCCTCGACAAACAGTTCGACAAGAAGGCTGGCAGACGACATGGCTCAAAGCGTTGTTGGAGAGGGGCCGCAAGCGGCACCGGTCACGGCCGCGCAGGAAAGCGGCGCCGTGGAGGGGAAAGAAGAAAGAATCGAATTCATGCGGCCACGGCGCCGCTGCGCCGCTCCACCGTGTGGCGCGCAACCAGCACGGCCACCGAGGCCACCAGCAAAGGTGCCCACACGACGACCATCTCGTTGAGCAGCACCGCCGCGCCGCGCGGCGAGAAGAAGCGCTTCAGCGCGATCGGCGACACCTCGATGGGGCGCCACGGGCTGAAGTACCGCACGTCGCTGAACGGCCAGAAGATGGCGATGCCGATGCCGCCGTTGGTCAGCATGTCCAGCAGCGCATGCGACAGGGTGCACAGCGCGATCCATGCCCAGCCGACCGCCCGGCGCATGCCCCAGCGCGGCGCGAGCCACCATCCGGCAAGGCCCAGCAGCAGCGCGAACGCCAGCGTGTGCGTGAAGCCGCGATGCCCCGTCATGCCGCCATAGGCGATGCCGAGCTTGAAGGCCAGGCCGTCGAAATCGGGCGCGATGGACGCCAGCATGCCCGCGAGCAGCGCCGACACCGGCACGCGCCGCGTGCCCAGCGCAATGGCTGCGCAGACGGGAACGGCGACGTGGGTGAAGACGGTTGGCATGGCGGCTGTGCGTGCAGACGGTCAGGCGGCCTTCTTCGGCGGGATCTGCGCGACCCATTCGCGCGGCGCCATCGGAAAGCCCAGGCGCTCGCGGCTTTCGTAGTAGCTCTGCGCCACGCTGCGCGCGAGGTTGCGGATGCGACCGATGTAGGCGGCGCGCTCCGTCACGCTGATGGCGCCGCGCGCGTCCAGCAGGTTGAAGCTGTGCGCGGCCTTGAGCACCTGCTCGTAGGCCGGCAGTGCGAGCTGCTCGGTCATGAGGTGCTTGGCCTGCTTCTCGTGCGCGTTGAAGGCGGTGAACAGGAACTCGGCATCGCTGTGCTCGAAGTTGTAGGCCGACTGCTCGACCTCGTTCTGGTGATAGACGTCGCCGTAGGTCACACCGGGCGCCCATTCCAGCTCATAGATGCTTTCCTTCTGCTGGAGGTACATCGCCAGGCGCTCCAGGCCATAGGTGATCTCGCCGGTGATCGGCTTGCAGTCGATGCCGCCGACCTGCTGGAAGTAAGTGAACTGCGTCACCTCCATGCCGTTGAGCCAGACCTCCCAGCCCAGGCCCCAGGCGCCGAGCGTGGGGTTCTCCCAGTCGTCTTCCACGAAGCGGATGTCGTTCTTCTTCAGGTCGAAGCCCAGGGCCTCGAGGCTGCCGAGGTAGAGCTCCAGGATGTTGCTGGGCGCCGGCTTCAGCACGACCTGGTACTGGTAGTAGTGCTGCAGGCGGTTGGGGTTCTCGCCGTAGCGGCCGTCCTTGGGGCGACGGCTGGGCTGCACGTAGGCGGCCTTCCAGGGTTCGGGGCCGAGGGCGCGAAGGAAGGTGGCGGTGTGCGAGGTGCCCGCGCCCACTTCCATGTCGTACGGTTGCAGCAGCGCGCAGCCCTTGTCGGCCCAGTACGACTGCAGTTTGAGAATGATTTGCTGGAAGGTCAACATGAAGCTGGCCGGCGTGGGCCGGACATTGGACGGTAGCGCGGCGAAGCACCGCGAAAGCGGGCGATTTTACGGTCGGAGGGCAACTCTCCCACAGCGGCTCGGGAAGTCGCCTGCTGGCCGGGCCGGCCGGCGGGTGCGACAACACCCAACCCGCCGCGTGCGACGGGTCCGCTGCAAGCGCTTCCCCGCCTTTTTCGCCCTGTTCCACCTCCCGCCTTCCCTGCCATGCCTGTGCCCGAGACCGCACCCGACGCCCCCCTGTTCATCGTGCTCAACGCCGGCTCCGGCAGCGAGGACGCGGCCGAGGCCCGCCGGGTCATCGAGGAGGGCTGCGCCGCGGCAGGCCGCCGGCACCGCATCTTCGTGATCGACGGCCCCGACCGCGTGCAGGCGCTGGCGCGCGAGGCGGTCGAGCGGGCGCGCGCGGCCGGCGGCGTGGTGGTGGCCGCGGGCGGCGACGGCACCATCAACGCGGTGGCGCAGGCCACGCTGGGCAGCGGCTGCGCCTTCGGTGTGCTGCCGCAGGGCACCTTCAACTACTTCAGCCGCACCCACGGCATCCCGCGCGACACGGCGCAGGCGCTGCACATTTTGCTGACCGAGCAGCCCCGGCCGGTGCAGGTGGGACTGGTGAACGACCGGGTGTTCCTGGTCAACGCCAGCATGGGCCTGTACGCCGAATTGCTGGAAGAGCGCGAAACCTACAAGGCACGCTATGGCCGCAGCCGCTGGATCGCCTTCGGCGCCGGGCTGCTGACGGTGCTGCGCGGCCGCCACCGGCACTGGAACCTGCGCATGGCCTGGCGCGGCAAGGAGCGCGACATCCGCACGCCCACGCTGTTCGTCGGCAACAACCCGTTGCAACTTCACCAGGTCGGCATTCCCGAGGCCGACGTGCCCGAGCAGGGCCAGCTGGCCGCCATCGCGCTCAAGCCGGTGGGGCCGCTGTCGATGCCCGGGCTGCTGGTGCGCGGGGCGCTGGGCCGGCTCGGCGATGCCGACCAGGTGCTGAGCTTTCCGTTCGAGTCGCTCACCGTGAAGACAGGCCGAGGGCTCGGCCCGCGCCGCGTCAAGGTGGCGACCGACGGCGAGATCGGCTGGGTCGACATGCCCCTGCTGTTTCGCGTGTCGCCCGAGCCGCTGTGGCTGGTCAGGCCGCAGGAAACGGCGCCCGAGCTCGAAGCGGCCCGCGAATGAGCTGCCTGCTGCAGATTTCCGACCCCCACTTCGGCACCGAGCGGCCCGACGTGCTGCAGGCGCTCGAACGGCTGTCGCTCGCGTTGGCGCCCGGCCTGGTCGTGCTGTCGGGCGACATCACCCAGCGCGCCACCGCGGCGCAGTTCGCGGCGGCGCGGGCCTTCGCCGACCGGCTGGGCGCGCCGGTGCTGGCGATTCCCGGCAACCACGACATTCCGCTGTACCAGCTGGCGGCGCGCGTCTTCGCGCCCTACGCCCGCTACTGCAAGGCCTTCGGCGACACGCTGGAGCCGGTGTTCGAATCGCCCGAGTGGCTGGTGGTCGCGGTCAACACCACGCGCTGGTACCGGCACGAAGACGGGGCCATCTCGGCGGCGCAGGTGGAGCGGGTGGCGCAGCGGCTGGAAGCGGCCGCGCCTTCGCAGGTGCGGGTGGTGGTGACGCACCAGCCGGTGATGGTCACGCGCACGCAGGACCTGGGCAACCGCCTGCACGGGCGCGAACGGGCCGTGGCGCGCTGGAGCGCGGCCGGCGCCGACCTGATCCTGGGCGGGCACATCCACCTGCCCTTCGTGCGGCCGCTGCACGACGCGTTCTCGGGCTGCGCGCGCACGGCATGGGCGGTGCAGGCCGGCACGGCCATCTCGTCGCGCGTGCGGGCGGGCCATCCCAATTCGGTGAACGTGGTGCGCGCGGACATCGCCGGCGGCAAGCGCGCATGCCGGGTGGAGCGCTGGGACTACGTGGCGAGCGACAAGGCCTTCGGCTGCGCCGAAGTATTCGGGCTTTCCCTTGCCAGTGAAGCGACGCGGCCTTAGGGTGCGCCGCATGTCGACCGAAGCCTCTCTTTCTCACCCCCTTTCTCACCCCCTTGTCATCGCTGCCCAGCAGCTCGGCGCCCATGCGCTGCCCTGGTTCCTCTCACTCCTCGCGGTTGCGGTTCTCGGTGCCGGCGCGGTCTGTCATGTGCTGCAAAAGCGCCACTTCAAGGCGCAGGACACCGAAGAGCCCAGCGAACCGCGCGTCGCGCTCGGGCTCGCGTCGGGCTTCGTGCTGATTCTTCTGGCCTCGAGCCTGTTCGCCTGGATCGCCTCGAACATTTCCGACGGCCGCGTGCTGGGCCAGGCTGACCATGCGCTGACCGACACCATCGCCGCGCAGTTGCCGTGGACCGCGCTGGTGGTGTTCAGCTGGGTCACGCACCTGGGTGACGCGGCCTTCCTCGCACCGGTATGCGTCCTGGTGGCGGCCGCGCTGTGGTGGCACAGGCACCGCGCCCTGGCGCTGGGCTGGGTGCTGGCCCTGGGTGGCATCGTGGTGCTGAACCCTGCCCTCAAGCACATCTTTGCGCGGGCGAGGCCGCTGCACGACCACGGCCTGGCGCTGGAGACGAGCTACAGCTTTCCCAGCGGCCACAGCGCGGGCGCGATCGTGAGCTACGGGATGCTGCTGTACCTGCTGCTGCGCACGCTGCCGCCGCGCTGGCACGTGCCCGGCGCGATGGCCGCCGCAGGGGCCATCGTCACCATCGCCTGCAGCCGCATCTTCTTGCAGGTGCACTTTGCAAGCGACGTGGCGGCCGGCCTGCTGACCGGCCTGGCCTGGCTGCTCGTGTGCGTGAGCAGCCTGGAATACGCTCGACACCGGGAGCTGCGGCGCGCGCTGGCCTGAGCTTGGCGCTCCGGGTCTTCGCCAGAAACACCGCGGAACCGGCTTCGCCGGGCCGCAGGTGTTGCCCCCGGAAGGGGGAAGGAGGCTACGCGAAGCGAGCAAGCCTGGGGGAGATCAATATTCCCAGAAGATGCGCTGCAGTTCCTTGGTGTCGCTGGTCTTGGTCAGCGCGACCATCGCCAGGATGCGCGCCTTCTGCGGGCGCAGGTCGTGCGCCACCACCCAGTCGTACTTGTCGTCGGGCTGCTCGGCGTTGCGGATCACGAAGCCGTCGGGCACGCGCGAGCTGCGAATGACGATCACGCCGTCGGCGCGCGCCTTCTGCAGATTCGGCACGATGCGGTCGGCCACCGAGCCGTTGCCCGTGCCGCCGTGGATCAGCGCCTTGACGCCGCTTTTGGCAATGGCGTCGATGGCGACGGAAGACACGCCTTCATAACCCATGGCAATTTCCACCGGCGGCAGCGCGCTGATGCTGTCGATGTCGAACTCCGAGTTCATGGTGTGGCGCTTGACCGGCGCGCGGAACCAGTAGTTCTTGCCCTCGACGATCATGCCCAGCGGGCCCCACTGGCTGGAGAAGGCGCTGGTCTTGATGTTGACGTTCTTGCTCACGTCGCGGCCGCTGTCGATGTTGTCGTTCATCGTCACCAGCACGCCCTTGCCCATCGCGTCCTTGCTGCCCGCCACGTTCACCGCGTCGTACAGGTTGAGCGCGCCGTCGGCCGACAGCGCCGTGCCCGGGCGCATCGAACCGACCACCACGATCGGCTTGGCGGTGTGAACGGTGAGCGTCAGGAAGTAGGCGGTTTCCTCGAGCGTGTCGGTGCCGTGCGTGATGACGATGCCGTCCACGTCGGGCTGCTTCGACAGTGCCGAGACGCGCTTGGCCAGCGTCAGCAGGTTGTCGTTGGTGAGGCTTTCGGACGCCACCTGGAACACCTGCTCGCCGCGCACGTTGGCGACCTTGGAGAGCTCCGGCAGGCCGGCAATCAGCTTCTCGACACCGACCTTGGCCGCCGCGTAGGTGGCGCTGTTGACAGCCGAGGCGCCGGCGCCGGCGATGGTGCCGCCGGTGGCCAGGATCACCACATTGGGTAGAGCCTGCTGGGCCTGCGCGAGCGCGCTGGCCGCCAGCAGTGCGGTGCCGGCCGCGAAGGCCCTGAAACGGGGAGAAAGGTACATGGAGAGCTCCTGTGTTGAAGTGGATTCTTTCGAGGCGGCGAGGAAGATACATGAACCATGCCCGCGCGCTCCGCGCGCTCATGCCGCCATGGCATGCGGCCATGCGCCAGGGTTACCATCGACCGCGCGCGACCACTCCAAGCGCCGCGCACCCAGCCGCCTTTGCCCGTCATGAACGCCGATTCCGCCGCCCTTCCCGCCTCCGCAGCCCAGGAAATGCCCGCCCCCGACGGCCCGCTCTCGCGTGCGCGTCCCGGGCGCGAACGGATCATGGCGGCGATCCGCACCGCGGCGGTCACCGAGTTCAGCCTGCACGGGCTCAAGGGCACCTCGACCCAGGCCATCGCGGCGCGCGCGGGCCTGACCAAGCCCCAGCTGCACTACTACATCGTCGGCAAGGAAGAGCTCTACGAAGAGCTGCTGATGCAGGTGCTGCACGCGTGGAAGGTGGTGTTCTCGTTCGAGGACGCCAGCGACCCGGCCACGGTGCTGGGCGACTACATCCGCAAGAAGCTCGACCACGCCATCGACAGCCCCGAGATGTCGCGCATCTTCACGCGCGAAATTCTCGACGGCGGGCGCAACCTCGACCGCTACTGGCCCAACGCGCGGGCCTGGACGCAGAAGAAGGTGGACATCATCAACGGCTGGATCGCGCGCGGGCAGATGCGACCGCTGGACGCGCGCATCCTGCTGATGCACATCTGGGCCATGACCCAGAGCTATGCCGACTACGCCATTCAAACGCGCGTGATGCTCGGCCTGCCGCCCGACGCGCCCATCGAGCGCGAACCGATCGCGCGCGAACTCGTGGCGTTCGTGCTGGGCGGCTGCGGCATCAAGCCTTGAGCAGAGGCTGCCGCCTACAGCCCGTAGACGATCCAGGCCCCGTCCGGCGATGCGGGCAGCTTGAGCGTGGTCTCGCCGATGCGCTCGAACCGGTAGGCGCGCCCACCGATGACGATCGATTTCATGTTGGTCCACACCCGGTAGTCGTAGCCCTCGGCCGTCGGCGTGACCTGCAGCACCCGGAACACGGGCGGCACGACCACGGTGATGCGCAACCGGGCGCTCGCGCCTTCACCGCCGCTGCCGGACTCCGCCGCGCACGGCAGCGGCACAAGCACCAGCGGCGCAAGGAGCAGCGCGGCTGCCGCGCCATGAAAGCGGCGCCCGGTTGGAAGCCGACTTCCCTTCATGCAAGCCCGATCCGTCAATCCAGAGGTGAGGGGCGCCACCACGGCACCCTGCTCTTGCCTATCGGCAGCGCGGGGGAAAGTTGAAGGCTGCCGACGCGCGCTGCAGGCGTTCGGCGTCATCGCAACCGGCCCTGCGGCCTACGTACGGGGCGCGATACGGGGGCTAGAACCGAAGGTTTCCAACGTCCCTTCCAGGAGCACTCCCATGGCCAGCAAACCGAAAACCACACCCGCGCGCGCCGAGGTCCAGCCGGACCTGAAGCAACCCAGCCACGAGACCCAGCGCTACGGCGAGATCGTGAAGATGCCCAACGGCCTGTCCGAAAAGGTCTGCAAGCAGAGCGTGGCGTTGCTGAACCAATGCCTGGCCGACACCATCACCCTGCGCGACATGTACAAGAAGCACCACTGGCAGGTGGTGGGCCCGACCTTCAACCAGCTGCACCTGATGTACGACCAGCACTTCGAAGCGCAGGTGCTGCTGGTCGACATCCTGGCCGAACGCATCCAGCTGCTGGGCGGCATTGCGCTGGCCATGGCGGGCGACATCGCGGAGACCACGAAGATCGCGCGCCCCCCGCGCGGACGTGAACCGGCCGCGGTGCAGCTGCGCCGCCTGGCCGAAGCGCACGAGCACATCATCATCGAGGCGCGCAAGGCGGCCGACGAGGTCGACGAGGCGGGCGACCCGGGCAGCAACGATGTGTTCGTGAGCAATGTGCTGCGCACCAACGAGCTGCAGGTGTGGTTCCTGACGGAGCATCTCGTCGCGGCCTCGCCCGTGACCTCCTGATCCTCTGAGAGCCCGGCGGGGCGCAGCAGCCCCGCCGGATGGTGTTTTTTCGCGCAGGGACCCCTGGCCCGTTGCGCGCCCCAAGCCGGTGCACCCGGATTGGCACGTCGCTTGCATAACCTGACCACTTGCTCTGATTAAGCGGTCAAACACACCATGCGCGTGCTCGTCGTCTACTGCCACCCGGTCGAAACCAGCTTCCATGCCGCCCTGCACCAGGAGGTGCTGAAGAACCTGCGCGCCGCCGGGCACGAGGTGGACGACTGCGACCTCTACGCCGAGGGCTTCAACCCAGTGCTGTCGCGCGAGGAGCGCCTGGGCTACCACGACGTGCCGGCCAACCAGCTGCCGCTGAAGTCCTATGTGGACCGGCTGCAGTGGGCCGAGGGCATCGTGTTCTGCTTTCCGACCTGGTGCTTCGGCCTGCCGGCCATGCTCAAGGGCTACTTCGACCGGCTCTTCATGCCGGGCGTGGCCTTCGACATCAGCGACCCGGCCAACGTGAAGCCGATGCTCACGCACATCAAGCGCATCAGCGCCGTGGTCACCTACGGACGGCCGCGCTGGGTGGCCATGTACATGGGCGACCCACCGCGCAAGATCGTGACGCGGTACATGAAACGGCTCACCGGCTGGGGCGCCAAGGTGGACTACCACGCCCACTACCACATGAACGTGGCGACCGAGCCCCAGCTCAAGCGCTTCATGGCGCGCGTGGGCCAGGCCATGGCGCGATTCGCATGAGCGCGCAAGGCCCCACGCCCACCCTGCTGAACAACGTGCGGCTGCCGCGCTGGCTGCTGCCGACCGACTGGCCCCAGCGCGACGGCGTGCCGGTGCTGGCGCGCGTGGCCATCGAAGCCGGCCGCGTGCAGTCGGTGCGCCCGGTGGCCGACGAAGACACCCACACCCCCTCGGGCTGGGACGTGGCCGGCACGCTGGCCCTGCCCGGCTTCGTCGACGCCCACACGCACCTGGACAAGGCCTTCACCCTGCCGCGCATGAAGCAGGTGCAGCCCGGCCTGCTGGGCGCCATCGACGCAATGCTGGCCGACCGCGTGCACTGGACGCCCGCCGACGTGCGCGAGCGCGCCGCGCGCGGACTGCAGTGGGCCTGGGAATGCGGCACCACGCACGTGCGCACGCACGTCGACTGGTGGGAGCCCGACGCGCTGCCCATGGCCTGGCCCGTGATGGCCGAGCTGGCGCAGGAGTGGGCCGGCAGGGTGCGCCTGGAGCAGGTGAGCCTCATCAAGCTGCCGCTGTTCGAAGACGCGGCGCAGGCCCTGCGGCTCGCCCGACAGGTCAAGGCCACCGGGCCGCATGCGCTGCTGGGCGGCTTCGTGCACTCCACCAACTGGAGCGAGAACGCGCTGCGCAATTTGCTGGTGTCGGCGCAGGCCTGCGACCTGGACATCGACCTGCACGTGGACGAGGAGCTCAACGCCGCGGCGGTCGGCCTGCAGACCACGGCACGCATCCTGCGCGAGATCGGCTACGAAGGCCGCGTGGTCTGCGGCCACGTCTGCGCGCTGGCGGCCCAGCCCGAGGCGCAGGCCCTCGCCACGCTCGATGCGGTGGCGCGCGCGCCGATCACGGTGGTCTCCCTGCCCGCCACCAACCTGCTGCTGCAGGACGCCGTCACCGGGCGCACGCCGCGGCTGCGCGGCATCACGCTGGTGAAGGAAGCGCGCGAGCGCGGCATTCCACTGCTGTTCGCGAGCGACAACGTGCAGGACCCCTTCTGCCGGCTCGGCAGCTTCGACCCGGTGGAGGCGCTGGGCACGGCCGCGCTGGTGGCGCAGCTCGACGAGCCCTTCGACACCTGGTCGCAGGCGCTGTGCCGCGGCGACTGGCTGCGGCGCTCGCCGGCGCCGGCCCATCCCACGCTGGTCGGCCAGGCGGCCGACCTGGTGCTCTTCACCGACGCCGACCGCCACGGCTGGCCCTCGCGCACCGCGAGCCGCGTGGTGCTGCGCGACGGCCGCGTGACGCGCGGCGCCGTGCCCGCGGCGTGGCTGCAGCGCACCGGCGACGCACTTTGCGTTCAGTGACCCCACACACGAACCACCGACAAGGACCCCCATGCTCCACGGCTACATTCCGCCCCACCGCTTCCTGCCCTATCTGAGCTGGACCGAGATCGCCGCACTGCCCGACCGCGAGAACACCGTCATCGTGCTGCCCTGCGGCGCCATCGAGCAGCACGGCCCGCACCTGCCGTGCTCGGTCGACAGCGTGATCAGTTCCGGCGTGATGGGCAAGGCGCTGGAGAAGCTGCCGGCCGACGTGCGCGCCTTTGCGCTGCCGACCATCACCTACGGCAAGTCGGAAGAGCACCTGCACTTTCCCGGCACCATGACGCTGACCGGCACCACGCTGCTGTCGACGGTGATCGAGATCGGCGAGTCGGTCTACCGCTCGGGCTTTCGCAAGCTGCTGTTCGCCAACGGCCACGGCGGCCAGCCGCAGGTGCTGGAGATGGCGGCGCGCGAACTGCGCCTGCGCCACGGCGACTTCGTGATCGTGCCGCACGGCGTGTCGCGCCTGCCCAGCGCGGCGAGCAAGCAGGTGAGCGAGCAGGAGAAGAAGCTCGCGATGCATGCGGGCCACTCCGAAACCGCGCTGATGCTGGCCCTGGCGCCCGACACGGTGCACATGGAGCGCGCGGTGGCCAACTTTCCGCCGCCCTTTCCCATCAAGCTGCTGTCGGCCGACGGCCGCCCGGCCTGCGCGTGGACCGCGCGCGACTTCGGGCCGAGCGGCGTCATCGGCGACCCGACCACGGCCACGCGCGAGCAGGGCGAGGAAATTCTGGACACGCTTTCCGACAGCTGGGCTCAGGCGCTCACCGAGCTCTACGCGCTGCGCTGGGTGGTGCGCGAAGAGGCGACCTGGGAGCGCGGCCACCAGCAGGGTTTCATCCAGCAGCACTTCGAACCGGCCTGAGCCCGCTTTTTGCATCGCCCCCTTCACCGTTTTCCCTTTTTCAACGTTCCCAGCCTTCGAGAGGTCTACTTCATGCGCTCCTTCGCACTGTCCCTGGCCGGCGCCGCCGCCATCGCCTTCCTTGCCGCGGCGCCCGCGCAGGCCGAAGACAAGTTCACCTACATGACCAACTGGTACGCGCAGGCCGAGCACGGCGGCTTCTACCAGGCGGTGGCGCAGGGCATCTACAAGAAGTACGGCCTGGACGTGACCATCAAGATGGGCGGCCCGCAGGTCAACATCACGCAGATGATGGCCGCCGGCCAGGCCGACTGCATCATGGGTTCGAGCGACATCCAGATGATGCAGGTGCGCGAAGGCGGCGTGCCGGTGGTGAACGTGGCGGCCTTCTTCCAGAAGGACCCGCAGGTGCTGATCGCGCACGACGACGTGAAGAAGTTCGAGGACCTCAAGGGCAAGACGCTGCTCATCGGCGCGCAGGCGCAGCGCGGCTACTGGCCCTGGCTGAAGGCCAGGTTCGGCTTCACCGACGAGCAGACGCGCCCCTACACCTTCAACATCCAGCCCTTCGTGGCGGACAAGAACGCCGCGCAGCAGGGCTACCTGACCTCCGAGCCCTACGCCATTCAAAAGGCCGGCGTGAAGAGCACGGTGCTGATGTTCAGCGACCACGGCTTCCCGGCGTACGCCACCACGGTGTCGTGCATGGAGAAGACGCTGAAGGACCGCAACAAGCAGGTCGCCGCGTTCGTGAAGGCCTCGGCCGAAGGCTGGAAGAGCTATCTGGCCGACCCGGCGCCCGCCAACGCGCTGATCAAGAAGGACAACCCCAATATGACCGACGACCAGCTGGCCTACAGCGTGGCCAAGCTCAAGGAGATGGGAATGATCACCGGCGGCGACGCAGCCAAGCTGGGCATCGGCGTGATCACCGACGCGCGCGCCAAGGCGAGCTACGACTTCCTGGTGACGGCCAAGCTGCTCGACCCCGCGAAGGTGGACCTGGCCAAGACCTACACGACCGAGTTCGTGAAGGACGCCAAGGTCCTGCCCTGACACCCTGGACCTTGTTCAGCCCTGAAACCAGGCGGCCGCGCGTTGCGGCCGTTCTCGAAAGGCCCTTTGCATGAATCGCATCGAACCCCACACGCTGGCACCGCCGCCGGAACTCGCGCCGTCGGTGCCCGCCGTCGAAATTCTCTCGGCCGAGAAGACCTACCCCAACGGCACGCAGGCGCTGCTGCCGGTGGACCTGTCGATCGCCGAGGGCGAGTTCGTCACCTTGCTGGGGCCCTCGGGCTGCGGCAAGAGCACGCTCCTGAAGATGGTGGCGGGCATGCTCGAGCCCAGCGACGGCCGCCTGCTGGTGTGGCGCAAGCCGGTGAGCCAGCTGCACGACAGCCAACGCAAGATGTCGTTCGTGTTCCAGTCGGCCACGCTGATGCCCTGGGCCAGCGTGCAGACCAACGTGCGCCTGCCGCTGGACCTGGCCGGCGTGCCGCGCAAGGAGGCCGATGCGCGCGTCGCGGAATCGCTCGCGCTGGTGGGGCTGGAGAAGTTTGCGAATGCGCTTCCCCGTGCGCTCTCGGGTGGCATGCAGATGCGCGTGTCGATTGCGCGCGGCCTGGTCACGCAGCCCGACCTGCTGCTGATGGACGAGCCCTTCGGCGCGCTCGACGAAATCACGCGCCACAAGCTCGACGCCGACCTGCTCGACCTGTGGCGCAAGAAGAAGCTCACGGTGATCTTCGTGACGCACTCCATTCACGAGGCGGTGTTCCTGTCGAGCCGCGTGGTGATGATGGCCGCGCGGCCCGGCCGCGTGGTGGAGCAGTTCCAGATCGACGAGCCCTATCCGCGCAGCGCCGACTTCATGGTCACGCCCGAGTTCGCGCGCTACGCCAAGAAACTGCAGGACAGCCTGCTGCGCGCCAGCACCACCGAAGAGGAGGCGGCGCCATGAAGCCCGCGAAGAAGCCGAGCCGCCCCCTGCTGAGCCAGCCGCGCGTGCAGCGCGTGCTCTACCCGGTGCTCATCGGCGTGGTGCTGGTGGCGCTGTGGCAATGGATGGTGGTGGCGATGGAGCTGCCGCCCTACCTGGTGCCCTCGCCCTACCTGATGATGCAGACGCTGGTGACCGACTGGGCGCCGCTGGGCAACGCGCTGCTGGTCACGCTGAAGATCACGGTGCTGTCGTTCCTGCTGGCCACGGTGGCGGGCGTGCTGATCTCGTTCCTGTTCGTGCAGAGCAAGCGCATCGAGACCGCGCTCTTTCCGTACGCCGTGCTGCTGCAGGTGACGCCCATCGTGGCAGTGGCGCCGCTGATCATCATCTGGGTGAAGAACCCGGTGGCGGCCATGACGGTGTGCGCGGCGCTGGTGGCGCTCTTTCCCATCATCAGCAACACGACGCTGGGCCTGCGCAGCATCGACCCCGACCTGCAGAGCTACTTCAAGCTGAACCGCGCCACGCGCTGGCAGCAGCTGGTGCGCCTGCGCATTCCGAGCGCGCTGCCCTACTTCTTCGGCGGGCTGCGCATCTCGAGCGGGCTGGCGCTCATCGGCGCGGTGGTGGCCGAGTTCGTGGCCGGCACGGGCGGCTCGGGCGCGGGGCTGGCGTACCAGATCCTGCAGGCGGGCTTCCAGCTGAACATTCCGCGCATGTTCGCCGCGCTGCTGCTGATTTCCCTCACCGGTGTCGCGCTCTTCGTGCTGATGGCCTGGCTCACCAAGGTGGCGCTGGGCTCGTGGCACGCGAGCGAACTTTCCCAGGATTGACCTAGACCATGAACGCTCCCGCTTCCGTCATCGAGCAACTGCTGCTCGAACTCCCCGACCTCGACTGGATCACCGACGAAGGCCGCGTCACGCGGCTGTCGCAAGACTTCTCGTGGTTCAGCCCGGTGCTCACGCGTCAGCTGAAGGACAAGCGCGCCGACGTGGTCGTGCGCCCGCGCACTGAAGAAGAAATCCGTTCGGTGGTCGGCGCCTGCGCACGCCGCGGCGTGCCGATCACCATCCGCGGCAGCGGCACCGGCAACTACGGCCAGACCACGCCGCTGGCGGGCGGCGTGGTGCTCGACATGACGGGCTACAACGCCTGCCTGTGGGTGCGGCCCGGCGTGGCGCGCGCACAGGCCGGCATCCGCCTGGGCGAGCTCGAGAAACAGACCAGGCCTACGGGGCAGGAGATGCGCTGCGTGCCCTCCACCTACCGAAGCGCCACGCTGGGCGGCCTGTTCGGCGGCGGCTTCGGCGGCGTGGGCTCCATCAACTACGGGCCGCTGAGCGCGCCGGGCAACGTGATCGGCATTCGCGCGATGACCATCGAGGCGGAGCCGCAGATGGTCGAGCTGCGCGGCCCCGACGCCATGCGCATGCACCACCTGTGGGGCACCAACGGCCTCGTGCTGGAGCTGGAGATTGCGCTGGCACCCGCGCACCCGTGGCTCGAGACGCTGGTGACCTTCGACAGCTTCGAGAACGCGCTGAACTTCGCGGACAAGCTGGCGAACGCGCCCGGCATCGTGAAGCGCGGTGTCACCTTCTTTGCGGCGCCGGTCGCCGACCACCTGGCGCAACTGGCAGCGCATCTGCCCAAGGGCTGCCACACGGTGCTCTCGCTGGTGGCCGAGTCGAACGAGCCCGCCATGATGCTGCTGGTGGAAGCGCACGGCGGCACGGTGGGCTACCGCAAGACGGCCGCCGAAGTGCAAAAGAGCAACCGCACGCTGATGGAGTTCACCTGGAACCACACCACGCTGCACGCACTGAAGATCGACCCGACGCTGACCTACCTGCAGAGCGGCTTCATTCCCGGCAAGCATGTCGAGCAGATCATCGAGATGGAAAAGCTGCTGGGCGGCGAGGTGATGATGCACGTCGAGTTCCTGCGCAACGTGGGCGGCCTGCTGACCTGCAGCGGCCTGCAGCTGGTTCGCTTCAGCACCGAGGAGCGGCTGAACGAGATCATCGACATCCACCGCGCGCACAACGTGCACATCAACAACCCGCACGTGAACATCGTGGAAGACGGCAAGGCCGGCGGGCCGCTGCCGCCGGAAGTCATCGAGGTGAAGAAACGCTTCGACCCGATGGGGCTGCTGAACCCGGGCAAGCTGCGCGACTGGCCGGTGAAGGCCGCGCAGCCCGCCTGAGCCTCAGCGCCGGCGGCGGCCGAGCACGAAGGCCGCGGCCACGATGGCCAGCGCGAGGATCCACAGCGGCCACAGGCCGAAGGGCGCCACCCAGCGCGCATACGGCGTGAGCCCGCGCCGGCCTTCGACGCTGGCCTCGAGCACACCGCGCGTGAGGCGCGGCAGCGCGTGCGTCACGCGGCCTTCGGCGTCGATGACGACCGTGGCGCCGGTGTTGGTGGCACGCACCATGGGCCGTGCGAATTCGAGTGCGCGCATGCGCGAGATGGACAGGTGCTCGTCGATGGCCACCGAGTCGCCGAACCACGCGATGTTGCTCACGTTGAGCAGGATGGTGGGGGCGGTGGCCTCGTCCTTGAAGTTGGCGCCGATCTCGTCGCCGAACAAGTCCTCGTAGCAGATGTTCGGCGCAATGCGCTGGCCCTGCCACAGGAACTGCGCCTGCGCGAGGCCGCCGCGCGAGAAGTCGCCCAGCGGAATGTTCATCATCTGGATGAACCAGCGAAAACCCATGGGAATGAATTCGCCGAAGGGCACGAGGTGGTGCTTGCTGTACGTGTAGGCCTGCGCGGCGCCGGGCCGGAAGCCGAGCACCGAGTTGCTGTAGGTGCCCTGCCCGCCCATCGGCAGGCCGACGATGGCGGCCTGCGTGCCCTGGCTGTAGCGCGCCTGGATGGCTTCGAGGTAACCCGCCGGCAACTGCTGCGGCAACAGCGGCAAGGCGGTCTCGGGCGTCACCACGAGCGAGGCCTTGGCGTCGCGCAGCTGTTCGCCATACCAGCGCAGCGCGGTCTCGATGCCGCCACCGGGAACGAATTTTTCGTCCTGCGGGATGTTGCCCTGCAGCAGCGCGACCTGGAGCTTGCCGGTCGCGCCCTTGTCGCCTTGCACGTCGCTGCGCAGCGAAGGCACCAGGTGCGGCACGGCGAACACCAGCGCGATGAGCACCAGACCTTGCGCGAACTCGGCGGTGCGAACGGGCCGATGCAGCGCGACCAGGGCCGCGACCAGCGCCGCCGCCGCGCCGATGCCATACACGCCCACCCACGGCGCCAGCGCAGCCAGCGGCCCCTCGACATGCGCATAGCCGCCGGCGCCCCACGGAAAACCCGTGAACCAGCTGCCGCGCACCAGTTCGGCCAGTGTCCACAACGCCGCGAAGACGAGCGCGCCCGTCACCCGCCCCTTGGGGCCGCGCACCACGAACCATGCGGCGGCCGCGGCGTAGTAGAGCCCGAGCGCCGCGGCCAGCGCCACCACGGCGATGACGGCCAAGGGCGCCGGCAACCCGCCGTAGGTGTGCAGGGAAATGAAGAGCCACCAGAAGCTGCCGGTGAGCCAGGTGGTCGAGAAGAGCCAGCCGTGCAGGCTGGCACGGCGCCAGCCCGCGCCTTGCGCGCGCAGGCCGTCGAGCAGCCACACCAGCGCGCCCAGCGACAGGAGCTGCAGCCACCAGAGCGGCCGGCCGTCGGCCGGCCATGCGATGGAGAGCGCCTGTGCCAGCCCGGCCAACCCGAAACCGAGGATGCGGAACCAGGCCGCCTGGGGGGAGGCGGGCACAGCTTGCGCCGCGCGCGCCGTCGCTGCTGCGGGCAGCGGCATCAGTCGGCCGCGTCGCCGCCGCGGGCCGGCGACACCTTGAACCAGCGCACGGCGCCGCCTTTGGTGTGCAGCACCACGAAGTCGAAGCCGCCCATGGCGTGATGCTCGCCGCGCTTGGGCACGTGGCCCATCTCGTGCGCGATGAGGCCGCCGATGGTGTCGAAGTCTTCGCTGAGCTGTTCTTCGTCGAAGGTGATGCCGAAGGCCTCGGCCACGCGCTCGATGGGCGTGTCGCCCGACACCCGGTAGGTGTGGTCGGCCAGGCCGAAGATGTCGCCCTCGTCCTCGGCGATGTCGAACTCGTCCTCGATCTCCCCGACGATCTGCTCGAGCACGTCCTCGATGGTGATGAGGCCGGCCACGCGGCCGAATTCGTCGATGACGATGGCCAGGTGGTTGCGGTTGCCGCGGAACTCGCGCAACAGGTCGTTCAGGCCCTTGCTCTCGGGCACGAAGGTGGCCGGGCGCAGCAACGCGCGGATGTTCAGGCCCGGCGCGCGCTGCAGCTTGAGCAGGTCCTTCGCGAGCAGGATGCCGATGATGTTTTCTTTTTCGCCCTCGTACACCGGAAAGCGCGAGTGCGCGGTGTCGATGACGAGGTGCAGCAACGCGTCGTAGGGCGCATCGATGTTCACCAGGTCCATGCGCGGCGCGGCGACCATCACGTCGCCGGCGGTCATGTCGGCCATGCGCAGCACGCCTTCGAGCATCACGCGCGACTCGGCGCCGATCACCTCGTTGTCCTCGGCGTCCGCCAGGGTTTCGATCAGCTCGTCGCGCGAGTCTGGTCCGGGGTGGATGAATTCGGCGAGCTTCTGCAGAAAGCCGCGTTTGTCTTCCCGTTCAACGGGAGCGCGTTCAGGGTGAGGTTCGGCCACTGCGGGAGGGCTTAGTTGAGGAGGGGCAAGGATAACGGATTGCACATGACCGGCGCCATCGCACGGGCGTCACAAGCCGTTCGGCGCCCCTGCGCGGGCTCAGGAGCCCGATTTTCTGCGTGCGGCGCGCATGCCGCTGCGCACTTCCTGCAGGCTGGCCAGGAAGGACCAGAACTGCTTGGCGCGGCTCTTGAGGGCGAAGTCGACCGCGGCGTAGTGCGCCAGGGCAATTTCGCTCATGCGGCTGTCGAAGGTGGCGCTGGGCAGTTGCAGGTGGGCTTCGGCCTCGGCGCCGCTGCGCACCACGGTCGCGCCGGCGTTGCGGGCGATTTTCAGCATGGCGGCGTTTTCGCTCAGCGCATGAATGAAGAGCATGCCCACGCCTTCGTTGCGGGCCACCACCACGGCGCGCTCGAACAGGCGCGCACCGTAGCCCCGGCCGCGGGCGTGCGCCGAGACGGACACGCCGAACTCGGCGCAGTCGCTGTGCTGGTCGCCGGGCGCGAAGGCCAGGTGCGCCATCGCAATGAGGTCGAGTCGACGGTTGTAGATGCCGAAGAGCTCGTCGCGCTCGAAATCGAGGCCGTCGACGTAGCGCTGCACCTGTTCGTCGGCCGCCGCATAGCCGAAACGCAGGTAGCGGTCGTGCGGGGTCAGGTCGAGCAGGTGGCGCGCGATGCGCTCGCGTTCGCGCGGGCCGATCGAGCGGATCGGCACCATCACGGGTTGAGGCGCGCTGGCGGCGCGTGGTTGCGCTTCAACCATCGGCGCCCTGAGGAAAGAGCCGAGGCCGAGAGACGCTTTGAGGAGGGTCTTGGCGGTGAGCATGGGTCGAATTTAAGGGTTTTCCCTTAATCAACAAGTCCGCAAGGTCAATCGCCGGACACATTCGTGAACCAATGCCGACGCGCGTGGCGCTCGCGCAACCGGATGTGGCTAAACCGGCACAGCTGTGGTGGCCTTGACACGGTCGAGCACGAAGCTGGTCTTGCAGTCCTGCACGCTGGGGTGCTTGAGCAGGGTGTCCATGATGAAGCGGCTGTAGTGGGCCATGTCGGCCACCACCACGCGCAGCAGGTAGTCCATGTCGCCGGTGAGGGCGGCGCACTCCACCACCTCGGGCCAGGTCTGCACGCTGGCGCGGAACAGGTCCATCGGGTTGCGCTTGTGGCTTTCGGTGTGCTTCTCGAGCCGCACGTTGAGGTAGGCGGTGAGCCCCAGGCCGACGGCTTCGGGCTGGACCAGCGCCACGTAGCGGTCGATGACCTTTTGCTCCTCGAGCCGCTTCACGCGGCGCAGCACCGCGCTGGGCGACAGGCTGACCTGCTCGGCGATCTGGTCATAGGTGGCGCGCCCGTCTGCTTGCAGCATGCGCAAAATGAGCCGATCAATCTTGTCTAGTGCTTCCATTCTTCTATTTTTGCAGTTTTACTGCGCCAAGGCCAGGCTGAGCGCCCGGAAACGCAGAAAACCTGAGAGGCATTCGGCCTACATTGCATGACCGGCCGACTTCGCCCCGACGTCGCGCCCTATTCATCGAAACCCCACCTCTTTCGGAGACCGCACATGAGCCATGCCGACGCACCCGCCTTCACCCCCTGGGAGAACCCCATGGGCACCGACGGTTTCGAATTCATCGAGTACGCGGCACCCGATCCGGTCGCCATGGGCAAGGTCTTCGAGCGCATGGGCTTCACGGCCGTGGCCAAGCACCGCCACAAGAATGTGCTGCTGTACCGCCAGGGCACGATCAACTTCATCCTGAACGCGGAGCCCGACTCCTTCGCGCAGAAATTCGCGCGCGAGCACGGCCCGAGCGTGTGCGCCATCGCGTTCCGCGTGCAGGACGCCAAGCAGGCGTACGAGCGCGCCACCTCGCTCGGTGCCTGGGGCTTCGCCGACAAGGCCGGCCCTGGCGAGTTGAACATCCCCGCCATCAAGGGCATCGGCGACAGCCTGATCTACCTGGTGGACCGCTGGCCCGGCAAGAACGGCGCCAAGCCCGGCGACATCGGCAACATCGGCTTCTACGACGTCGACTTCGAGGCCTTGCCCGGCATCGCGCCGGAGCAGGCGCTGTCGCCGTTCGGCAACGGACTGACCTACATCGACCACCTGACGCACAACGTCTACCGCGGCCGCATGAACGTCTGGGCCGGCTTCTACGAAAAGCTCTTCAACTTCCGCGAGATCAAGTACTTCGACATCGAAGGCCAGGTCACAGGCGTGAAGAGCAAGGCCATGACCAGCCCCTGCGGCAAGATCCGCATCCCGATCAACGAAGAGGGCAAGGAACAGGCCGGCCAGATCCAGGAGTACCTGGACATGTACAAGGGCGAAGGCATCCAGCACATCGCCATGGGCTCGGACGACCTGTACGCGACCGTCGACGAACTGCGCGCCAAGGGCGTCACGCTGCTGGACACCATCGACACGTACTACGAACTGGTCGACAAGCGCATCCCCGAGCATGGCGAGAGCGTGGCGGAGCTGCAGAAGCGCAAGATCCTGATCGACGGCAAGAAGGACGCGCTGCTGCTGCAGATCTTCAGCGAGAACCAGCTCGGACCGATCTTCTTCGAGTTCATCCAGCGCAAAGGCGACGACGGCTTCGGCAACGGCAACTTCAAGGCGCTGTTCGAGAGCATCGAGCTCGACCAGATGCGCCGTGGCGTGCTGAGCGCCGCAAAATAAGGCTCCTTCCCTAACTGCTCCAGGAGCCCGGCATGCGCAGCTGCACGTTTTCGATCGGTCTGACTTCCATCGCGGCGGCAGCCGCCGTTCTTTCCGGCTGCGCCATGTCGCCGTCGGCGCCGGTGGCACCGGCGGCCATGCCGCTGGTGGCCGGCTCGCACCTCGATGCCGTGCAGAAGGCCGCGGTGCTTCGCATCTGCACGCCGGGCGACTACAAGCCCTTCAGCTTCCAGAAAACCGATGCCTCGTTCGAAGGCATCGACGTCGACCTGATGACGGGCTTCAGCGCCAGCCTGGGCGCCAAGCCCGATTGGATCAAGACCACCTGGGCCAACCTGCTGCCCGACCTGGCCGCCGGCAAGTGCGACATCGCCGTGGGAGGCGTGTCGGTCACCACGGAGCGGCAGAAGCGCGCCTTCTTCAGCGCGCCCTACATGGTCAACGGCAAGACGCCCATTGCGCGCTGCGCCGACGTGGGCAAATACCAGAGCGTGGCGGCCATCGACCAACCGTCGGTGCGCGTCATCTTCAACCCGGGCGGCAGCAATGAACGCTTCGCCCGCGCCAACTTCAAGCAGGCCAAGCTCACGCTGCACGGCGAGAACGTGACGATCTTCGACGAGATCCTTGCCAACCGCGCCGACGTGTTCGTGACCGAAGCGGCCGAGGCCATCACGCAGCAAAAGCTCAAGCCGGGCCTGTGCGCGGTCAACCCCGACAAGCCGCTGCAGTACGGCGAAATGGCCTGGATGCTGCCGCGCGACGACGTGGCCTTCAAATCGTACGTCGACCAATGGCTGCACCTGCAGCAGGCCGGCGGTGACTTCCAGCGCACGATGGACCGCTGGCTCAAATAACTCTCTAGCGATCGTTTTCATTCATGGACACCCCTGCCGCCGCCGTTGTCACCCCTGCCGTCTATGGCGCTTCGGACCGCCCGCCGCGCGGCGACTACTCGCGCGGCGGCACCGTGCTGGCCGACTACACCTGCCCGCAGGACTGGGCGAGCTACACGCCGGCCGACCATGACACCTACAAGCGGCTCTACGAGCGGCAGGCAGCGCAGCTGCCGGGGCTGGCATGCGACGCCTTCATCAAGGCGCTGCCGTCGCTCGGCGTGAAAGACCGCATCCCGCGCTTCGACGAACTCAACGAGCGGCTGCACCGCGCGACCGGCTGGGAGATCGTGGCGGTGCCGGGGCTGATTCCGGAGCTGCCTTTCTTCACGCTGCTGGCCAACCGCAAGTTCCCGGTGACCGACTGGATCCGCAAGCCCGAGGAGTTCGACTACATCGTCGAGCCCGACGTGTTCCACGACCTCTTCGGCCACGTGCCGATGCTGTTCGACCCGACCTTCGCCGACTACGTGCAGCGCTACGGCGCGGGCGGCATCAAGGCGCACGAACTGGGCGCGGGCGAGAAGCTGGCGCGGCTCTACTGGTACACGGTGGAGTTCGGCCTGATTCGCCAGCCCGACGGGCTGCGCGCCTATGGCGCCGGCATCCTGAGCTCGGTGGGCGAGCTGAAGCATGCGGTGCTCAGCGACGAGCCGCGCCGGCTGCCGCTGGACCTGCTGCGCACCATGCGCACGCGCTACAAGATCGATACGTACCAGGCCAACTACTTCGTGATCGACAGCTTCGCGCAGCTGTTCGACCTGACGGCGCCCGATTTCACGCCGCTGTACGGGTCGCTGGAGGCCGCGAGCGACATCGAGGCCGGGGTGCTGCTGCCGGGTGAGTCGGGCAGGGCCTGATTCTTTTGCCGGGAGTGGTCGCGGCGCAGCTATCGCGAGCGCGACATCCCATGCGCGGTCCCTAGGACAAGCCCGCTGGCGGGGGAGGCACAGTGCCTCCCACAATCCGCGCCAAAGGAGCTTGCATGCAAACATCGGCGCAACACAGTTATCCGGCGGGCGTACCGCTCGAGATCGATCCCGAGCAGTACCGTTCCCTGCCTCACATGTTCGACGAGGCGTTCGGCCGCTATGCCGACCGGCCGTTCTCGGTCTGCATGGAGCGCTGGATGTCGTACGGCGAGCTCGACACGCTGTCGAAGGCGCTGGGTGCCTGGCTGCAGGGGCAAGGGCTCGAGCCGGGCGCGCGGGTGGCGATCATGCTGCCCAACATCCCTCAGTTCGCGGTCACCATGTGCGGCGTGCTGCGCGCGGGCTACACGTGTGTGAACGTGAATCCGCTGTACACGGCCCGCGAGCTGGAGCATCAGTTGAAGGACTCTGGCGCCACGGCGATCGTCATCCTGGAGAACTTCGCGTCGACGCTCGAGAAGGTCATCGAGCGCACGCCCTTGAAGCATGTGGTCGTGACTTCGATGGGCGACCTGCTGGGCGGGCTGTATGGCGCCTGGATCACGACGGCCGTGCGGCATCTGGCGAAGATGGTGCCGGCCTACAAGCTGCCGTTGAGCGACGGGCGCACCGTGACGCCGTTCAACGAGGCGATCTCCGAAGGACGCGGCCGCACGCTGGGTCCCGACCAGAGCACGCTCGATTCGATCGCGTTCCTGCAGTACACGGGTGGAACGACCGGCCTGTCGAAAGGCGCTGTGCTGACGCACCGGAACATCGTCGCGGCCACGCTGCAGGCCGAGGCCTGGTTCACGCCGGCTCTGGCACGTGCCGGGGATTTGGCAAAGGTCAACAGCATCGCGGCGCTGCCGCTGTATCACATCTTCGCGCTGACCCTGTGCCTGCTGGTGATCCGCCAGGGCTCGCATATGACGCTGATTCCGAACCCGCGCGACTTCGACAAGTTCATCGCGGTGCTCAAGAAGCGGCCGTTCCACATGCTGCCGGCGGTGAACACGCTGTTCAATGCGCTGCTCATGCACCCGGAGTTCAAGTCGATCGACTTCTCCACGCTCTTCGTCTCGCAGGCGGGCGGCATGGCCGCCTCGGAAGGCACTGCGCGAAAGTGGTTCGAGGCCACGGGCTGTCCGATGATCGAAGGCTGGGGCATGAGCGAGACCTGCGCAATCGGTACCAACAACCCGGTGTCGAACACGAGCTTCACCGGGACCATCGGCCTGCCGTTGCCGAGCATCGAGATCGCGATCAAGGACGACGACGGGAATTCAGTGCCCGTGGGTCAGTCTGGCGAACTCTGCATCAAGGGGCCCAACGTGATGACGGGCTACTACAACCAGCCTTCCGAGACCGCAGCCGCGTTCACCGCTGATGGCTTCATGCGGACTGGTGATATCGCCGTGATGCAGGAAGATGGCTACAGCCGCATCGTCGACCGCAAGAAGGACATGATCCTGGTAAGCGGCTTCAACGTGTTCCCGAACGAGCTCGAGAATGTGATTTCGCTCTGCCCCGGGGTGGTCGAATGCGCGGCCGTCGGTGTGCCGGACGAGAAGCAAGGCGAGGCCATCAAGGTGTTCGTGGTTCGACGGGATCCCGCGCTCACCGAAGATGCGGTGCTTCAGTATTGCCACTCGCAACTCACTGGCTACAAGCGACCGAAGCACATCGAGTTCAGGGAGTCTCTGCCGAAGACCAACGTCGGGAAGATCCTGCGGCGTGAACTTCGCTCCAGTGCGAGCGCCTGAATGAGCAGCCATCCAGCGGCGAGCGCCGGATTGCCGGCGAATGTCGTGGTGCTCGAGCGGGGCTGGCTGTCGTCGAACAATGTGCTGTTCGTTGGGCGCGAGGAGACGGCAGTGGTCGATACCGGGTACTCGACGCATGCCGAGCAAACGGTGGCACTTGTCGCGTCGGTGCTCGGCGAGAGGCCGCTCCAACGCATCCTGAACACACACCTTCACAGCGATCACTGCGGCGGGAACGCCGCATTGCAGGCGCGCTACCCTGGCGTTCGCACCGACATTCCTCCGGGAGAGGCGCAGCTCGTCGAACGGTGGGACGAAGAGGCCCTGAGTTTTGTGGCGACCGGGCAGGTTTGTCCGCGTTTTGAGCTGACGGGCTTGCTGCAACCGGGAACGGATTGCTTGCTGGGTGACCGGCGCTGGCAGATTCATGCAGCGCCAGGACACGATCCTCACTCGGTCATTCTGTTCGAGCCGGTGTCACGGACGCTGATTTCCGCAGATGCCTTGTGGGAGAACGGGTTCGGGGTGGCATTTCCGGAGTTGGCCGGCGAGCCCTCTTTCGGGGATATGGCGGCCACGCTGGATTTGATCGAGACCTTGGCGCCGCGCCAGGTCATTCCTGGGCACGGCGCAATCTTCGGTGACGTTGAAAGATCTCTCTCGGTGGCTCGTCGCCGACTCGATGGTCTGCGCCGGGCTCCTGTGAAGCACGCTCGCCACGCCATCAAGGTACTGATGAAGTTCAAGTTGCTTGAACTGCAGTCAATCGGTCTTGAGCAGTGGAACGGCTGGCTCAGAAGCACGCCTTATCTTGCGAGCATTCACGCGCGCTTTTTCAGCGGCGTTGAATTGGATTTATTGACAGGCGATATCCTGGGTGAATTGATTGCCGTTGGTGCGGCTTCAATGGACCACTCATTTGTTCATAACGCCTGAGTTCTCAGCATTGCCTTTCAGAGGCGCAAAGCAAAAAACCCCAGTCAAAGCTGACTGGGGTTTTCTGGGCTGTAAGAGCCTGACGATGACCTACTTTCACACGGGAACCCGCACTATCATCGGCGCTGAGTCGTTTCACT